>DATBIX010000050.1:0-37401 GCA_036556665.1 Acidimicrobiia bacterium | reverse complement strand
TCCTAGAGATGGCTGGAGCTCACGACGGCCTGGATGGCCATGATCAGGAACCCGGCCGAGGCCAGCCATCCGATGAGCAGCGGGACCCGACCGCGGTGATCACCCGTGCGGCTGGCCTCCCGTCCGTAGATCACCGCTGCCGCACATGGGATGGAGAAGACGACCAGGGTGGGGATCCACCCCACCAGATCGAGCCACAACGGGACGGTGGCCATGGGCTCATATCCCATCAGGCGATACACCTGTTCGCTGAGGATGGACCCGAGAAACAAGGCGACCGGGATCAGGGCGATGGAGATCCAGGCGCGGCGCAGGGGGTGGCGGTTCGAAGGGTTGTGCTCGACTCTCTTCTCATGAAGGCCAGCAGTCATCACAACTCACCTCCTGTATCGATCATCCGTCCCGGACTGTGTGTCCCGCCAGTGCCGAAGGGCCCAATGCTGAGTCTCGTCGCGTGCGCCCTCGGCAGGATTCGAACCTGCGACACCCGGTTTAGGAAACCGGTGCTCTATCCCCTGAGCTACGAGGGCGGGAGTGGCAAGACGACGCGCGATGACGCCAGCTCGCGGGTCGAGTCTACGGCCAGTCTCGAGGTCACTCCGGTGGGTGGCTCTGGACCAGCCGGCTCGATCTGGCTCGGGGACCTGGTGCCTCTGCCTCGTCGCCATGGACGAAGCGCCGGCCGGCTGGGCCCGCCGTGACGCCGTGGAGGACGACACTCAACAGGACGGTGAGAGCGACCACCGCCACGGCCTCCTCGACCAGCTCGCCCAAGTCTTCGATCGCGAGAAGGGCGAACACCACCGAGGCCAGCCCCCTCGGCCCAAACCAGGCCATGAACCAGACACTCTTCCGATCGACCCCGGATCCCGTCATTGCGAGCGCCACAGGGAGCATCCGGATCAGGGTAAGGCTGAGGAGGGCGTACCCGATCATCGGTCCGCTCAGATGCTCGAAGGCCATCGGGACGAGCGTTGCCCCGAACAGGAACCAAACCACGAGAGCGAGGAGCTCACCTACGAGCTCGGGCAATTGCACTGCCTGATCGATCTCCAGTAGCTCCTGGTCGAGAGCGGCTCCGAAGACGATGCCGGCGACGAAAGCGGAGATGAACCCGTTCCCGTCGAAGGCGACGGCCACGGTGAAGGCGGCGACTGCCGTGGCCAGCGTGGCGAGGCGCCGTCCACCGCTGAGGGCCCAGCCCCGTCGTGAGCCGATGTTGATCGCCATGGCGCCTGCCCATCCCAGCGCCAACCCGACGAGGAGCCCGAGACCGAGCTCACGCACTGCCGCACCGGCGATGAACGCCTCGCTCTCGGCTTCGATCCCCAACTGACCCGCGGCCAATGCCAACATCAAGGTGACAACCGGGGTCACGATCCCATCGTTGAGCCCGCTCTCCACGTTCAGCCCGCGGCGGAGGCGCATCGGCACCCTCTTGTCGTTGATCACCTGGACGCTGAGGGCGGCATCGGTGGGTGCCAGCGCCGCCCCGACATAGCCGGCGAGGGCCCAGGTGAACTCGCCGAACATGACCGAAGCAATCAGACCCCCGAGGATGAGGGTCAGCGGCAGCCCTATCCCGAGCAGGCGAAGGGGCATCGAGGCTTCGTGGCGCAGCTCGGACAGATTGACCCGCGATGCATCGGAGAACAGGACCAGCGCAAGGGTTATCTCGGCCAGAGCGTGGACTGCCCCGGTCTCGATGTCGACTCCTAGCGGTCCCCACTCCGGATTTGCCAGAAGGAACCCGGCGATTGTGAAGACCAGGGGACCGGTGACGTCGTGGCGGGCGAGTGCCCCCGAGACGACCGCCCAGACGAGAACCAGGAGGGCGATAACGGCCACCGCCGCTTCGGTCATCTCGAGTCTCGAAAGGCGGGGCGCATCGCAGCGGGACGATAGCTCCGGGCTTTGTGAGCCCCGGATGCATCCGGCGTCGCCTAGTCGAGGACCATCCCGTGACGCCCCTCCCGGAACGAGGTCGTCAGCTCGTATCCGGAGTGACCGGTCGAATCCTCGACCTCGATGTCGCCTTCGCCCAGGCCCACCGGCGCGCCGCCCAATGGGTCGGTGGGCCGCCACAGGTTGCGCCACCGCCCGTTGAGCCTCGTGTTCAGGTCGGCGACCATTGCAGGCACGCCGGCGCGCGGGAACATTTGGCCGTAGAGAAGACCGATCGGGCTCCCATATGTCAGCAAGGAGATCCCCTCGGTGCTCTTCGCTCGGCTCAGGGCGAGGACGGCGAGCACCGACCCCTGGGAGTGGGCCTCGAGGAGATCGGGGCGATCGCCCTCCAGCTTCTCGGCGAGTGCCTCCAGCACCTTGGGTCCGTAGGCGGGCGGGGCGAGTGGGTGGAACCATCTCGGCCACATCGAGGCCACGTCCCAGATCACGCCGACTTGGCGATTCGATGTCCCACGACGGATGCTGCCTATAAGGCTCCGACCCACCAGCAGCACCGGCAGTATGACGATGAGGACGCGCGAGATGTCGACCAGGTCGTTGAAGTCCACCTCGTACCCGGCCACGGTCCCCACGGGAAGGTCCCCGGTGGCGAAGAAGACGACTGCCGCACCCCCGATCAGGGCGATGGCGACCGACAGCAACGGGCTCAGGGCGAAGGCACGGATTGCGGCCAGAGCCACGAGCAGGGCAAAGGCGCCGATGGCCAAGGTGTAGGTGACCCCGCCCCGCTCGGGGAGGCCCAATGAGCCCGGGGTGCACGAGAGGTCGAGGCAGGCCACACCGAAGGCGATCAGACCCGACACCAGCCCATACACGGCGGCGACGACAAACAGCACCCTCCCCGATGATGTGACCCGTCGCAGCAGGGCCATCGCTTTCCCGTCCAACGGCAGGGCGTCGCCCCGGAAGCTGAGGATGAGGGCGGTCACGGCGATGGTGATGATCAGGAACAGCATGGCCACCGACACCCAGCCCGCCCCGTTCTCGGTGAGTTGGTCGTCGCCGATGTAGGTGTTGGCGATATACGAGACCCCGGCCCCCAACGAGGCACCGAACAGGATGGCGATGACGATCGCCCCGAGCCCGACCCAACCTGAGAACAGGGCGGAGAGACTGGCCAGCCCGAGCATGAGTGCGATGACGAACACCGTCTCGTGGTATCCCGGCCATGGGCCGGCCGGGGCACCCGATGCGATCAGCTGCCAGAGCGCCAGACCGAAGCTGAGCAGCGAGGCTGGAGGCGCCCAGGCGGTGAGCACCTGTACCACCACCGAGCGAGGATTGGTCGTGGTGAGGATGACCAAGAGGGCCGTCAGTGCCCCGGCACCGACTGTCGACCACAGCAGCCAGTCGATCTGGATGCCGACCGCGATCAGGGCTGTGATGACCAGCACGCCAACAGCGAGGTGGAGTCGCCGGATTCGATGGAGGATGGCGTGCTCGACCCAGAGGGTCGGAGCGGTTATGGGTGAACCGGCCGGGTCGTCCCACTGGCCCTCCGCTTCGGCAAGGGAAGGCTTGGCCCAGAACTTTGGGGGGAGGAGGAAGCGCCGGGCCGGGACGATCGTCAGAGCCAGACGCCGTCCCCAGCCGAACCCCTGGAAATGGCTCTGGGTGGAGAGCCATACGACGATTCCGATCACATAGACCAGCAAGTAGATCACGACTCCGGCGACGAGTGCGGGCAGTCGCCATCGGGTCGGGGCCAATGCCAGCGGGGTCTCCAGGAACACGAAGCCCAGTTGGGCCACGAGGAGACACGTCAGGGCGAGACCGGCCAGCCGGATCCCGGCGTGGGACGGTTTGCCCGGGCGGTTGGTCATCCATCCGGCGACGTTGGCGAAGGCAAAGGGCCCGAGCAGGATCCAAAAGGCGGTCAGCCAGTGCCCGGTGGTGAGGCTGCCCCAATGGAAGGCCTCCGCCTCGAACTCATGGTCGGTGCCGTCGACGTCGGTGGTCCGGTCGAGAGGGCGTCGTCGATACACCCTGGTGTGCTCGGTCACCGGGTCGTTGGTGACCGGGTCGGTGTAGAGCATGTCACGGGGTGGGGTCCCGGACACGCCGTGGATCCGCAGTTCGCGATGCGATCCCATGAGCTCCTCCGGTGCGCCGGGCCAAGCTAGACCGATCGGGATGGCGCGCCATAGGGGTTCTCACCCAGGCACGCCTACGCTTCGCATCATGGAAGAAGAACGAATCGCCTTGTTCGTCGACTTCGAGAACCTGGCCATCGGGGTGCGCGAGGCGTTGGGGGGAATGCAGTTCGACTTCGAGCCGATCGGGAACGCCCTCGCCGAACGCGGCCGGGTCGTGGCCCGCAAGGCCTACGCCGACTGGTCGATGTTCGCCGATGCTCGACAGCAACTCACCCGCAGCCATATCGAGCTCATCGAGATCCCCCAGCGGATGGGAGCCAGCCGCAAGAACGCTGCCGACATCAAGATGGCCGTCGACGCCATCGAGACCGCCTACGAACGTGACTACGTCACCACATTTGTGATCTGCACCGGCGACTCGGATTTCACTCCGCTGGTACACAAGCTCAGGGAGCTCAACAAGAAGGTGATCGGGGTCGGGGTCAAGGCCTCGACCTCGGCGCTCCTCCCACCCGCCTGTGACGAGTTCCTCTTCTACGAGAACCTGGACGGGGTGGAGCCGCAACGGGACAGGACCCCACCACCGGAGACCGAGGAGGTCGGTGAGGCTCCGCCCCAGGAGCTGGCCACCTTGATCACCACGACGCTCTCCGGTCTCCTCCGCAGCGGCGGAGGGGAGGTCCTGGCCTCGTCACTGAAGCGGGCCCTTTTGAGAAAGGACTCGACCTTCAGCGAGGCCGACTACGGCTTTCGCGCATTTGGCGAGCTACTCGGTCATCTGGAGAGCCAGGGCGTGATCGAGCTGTCCGAGGGCCCGGGCCGGGGCGACCCGGTGGTCCAATTCCCCTCGGCCGGCTCGGGAGAGGCACAGGCCTTTGCACTTCTCGCCGAGGTGGTGCCGGACGCGTCGAAGCGGGGAGGGCCGGTGTATCTGTCGGGGTTGAAGAATCAGCTGCGGAAGAAGGACCCGAACTTCTCGGAGAAGAAGTACGGGTACGCCGGGTTCCTCCAATTCTGCAAGGCGGCGGCGACGAGGGGCCTCATCGAGTTGACCTGGGACGAGGAAGCCGGCGATTATCGGGTCACCGCGGCGTGACTCGAACCGCCGACGTGCTCGTCATCGGGGCAGGGATCATCGGGTCCTCGATCGCATATCAACTCGCCCGACACGGGGCGGGCACGGTGACGGCCCTGGACAAGGGTTTGGGCCCGGCGGAAGGCTCGACCGGCGCCTCATCGTCGATCTGCCGCTGCCGCTACACCTATCCCGAGGTGGTGAGGCTCGCTTTTCACGGTCAGGAGTCGTATGGCAACTGGGGCGAGTTCACCGGGCTCGCCTCACCCCGATCGGGACTGCAGCGGGTTGGGGTGCTGTGGATGATGGGGGAGTCGGAGGAGAAGGTGGCGGCCGATGCCGACAAGCTCATCGGTGAGGGCGTCGATGCCGCCTCGATCGAGCCCGAAGACCTCGAGGCCCTGTTCCCGTCCCTCTCCGATTGCGGGGTCCCCTTCGACATGACCGGCGAGACAGAGCATGTCTGCGCTCCGGCCGAGGCGTTCCTCTTCGAGAAGAGCGGCGGATATGCCGACCCGGTTGGAGCGAATCAGGACCTGATCGAGGCGACCAGGCTGCGGGGAGGCACCGTCGAGTTCGACTCCAGGGTGACCGCAGTGCTCACCGGTAACGGGAGGGTGAAAGGAGTCCGTCTCGCCGACGGATCCGAGATCTCGGCCGGATTGGTGATCAACGCTTCAGGCCCATGGTGCAACCAACTCAACGCAATGGCCGGCGCCGACCTGCGCTGGACCCTCACTCCGACCCGGATCCAGACCGTGTACCGCTCGTGGCCCGCCGAGCTGGGCCCGATCCCGGCTGGCGCCGATGGCTCTACCGGCATCTATTTCCGTCCCGAATCGCGCGGGCAAACCGTGCTGGTCGGTTCGGTCCTCGCCGAGGACGAGGAAGAGGTGGTCGATGACCCCGACGACTTCAAGCGCGTTCCCGACGCCGACTTCACCGAGATCAAGTTGGCGGCGTTCCACCACAGGGTTCCGGGTCTCGAGGCTCGCGGCAACGTCTCCGGTATCGCCGGTCTCTACACGATCAACCGCGAGGACGTGCACCCGGTGGTCGGTCCGTCCGGGGTCGACGGGTTCTGGGTAGCCAACGGTTTCTCCGGGCATGGGTTCAAGCTCGCCCCTGCCATAGGCTCGATGGTGGCCCAGGAGGTGACCGGGGTCTCGATGGATTTCGACACCGATGTGCCAATAGGCTTCTTCTCGGTCGATCGGGAGCCGATAGATCTCGCCGTGAAGCACGTGCTGGCCTGATGCGATATCTCAACTCCACAGACACCCGTCAGGCGCTGCCCATGGCCGAGGCGATCAAGGCGATGCAGCATGCCTTCTCGGGCCAGGCGGAAGCGCCGTTGCGTTCCCGCGTCGGCCAGTCGCTGGTGATGCCGGGGAGGCTCGACGACATCATGGCGGTCAAGGTGGTCTCAACCGTTCCGGGTAACCCGGCCGGACTGGTGGTGGTGTTCGGGCCCGACGGCAGCCCGATGGGCCTGGTCCACGGCCCGACCATCACCGCGATCAGGACCGGGGCCGTCTGCGGGCTGGCTACGGCGATGCTGGCACCGCGCGACGTCTCGACGCTGGCCATGCTCGGAGCCGGGGCCATGGCCTTCGATCAGGTCGAGGCGGTTCGCTCGGTCCGTCGTATCGAGCGGATCCTGGTTTGGTCACGAGACAGGTCCAATGCCCGGCTCATCGCCGACATGGTCGGGGGTGAGACCGTCGCCGACGCCAACGAGGCGGTGGCCGAGGCGGACGTGATCTCATGTGCGACCCCGGCACGGGCACCGTTGTTCCTCGACTCGGCGGTGAAGGAGATAGCGCACGTCAACGCGGTGGGCGCCTTCACCCCCGAGATGGCGGAGCTCCCACCCGAGCTGCTCAAGCGGGCCTACGTTGTTGTCGACGACGTCGAAGCCGCCGCGGCGGAGGCCGGTGACCTGATCCAGGCGGAGCGCGATCCGGACACGACGCTGAGGGAGTTGCTGGCCGATACCGCTCCCGACATCAACGAGGGAGTGACCGTCTTCAAGAGCGTCGGCGTGGCGGCCCAGGATGTGGCCGCCGCTCACCTCGCACTCACCAACGCCGAACGACTCGGTCTTGGCACCTTCCTCCCCGGGTAGGCGCGACGACTCCGCCGACGAGTAGCTTCGTGGCGTCCGGGGGTGCCATCTCCAAACCCGTCACGAAAGGGTCTCTCATGAGGGTCTCTACCAAGCGGCTTCTCTCGGTCTTCGTGGTGATTGCCGTGATGGCGATACCGGCTCTTGCCGGGGCCATCGGCGGTCTATCCGGGCCGCTGTTCGGCCTCTCCACCGCCCGCAACGGCGACCTGCTGGTAGCCGACGCCGGTGTCGGAATAGAGGCGATCCGAAGGGGCGAGGTGCGATCCACCATCTCCCTGCCCGGGGTCACCGACGTCAGCCCGGATGGAAAGCATCTCCTGTGGGCGACGGTCGGCGCCGGGCTCGACGGTCCCAACGTCGACTCGGGGCAAGCTCTGTATCGCATCTGGAAAGGCCAGCCCAAGCTGGTGTCCAACCTCTTTGCGTTCGAGGAAGCCCAGAATCCCGACGGCAACGACCCCTTCGACTCCAACCCGTTCGACGTCCAATCACTGGGAAGTAAGACCGCACTGGTGGTCGACGCCGGTGGTAACGACCTGCTCAAGGTGAGCAAGGACGGGAAGACGAGAGTGCTCGCCGTGTTCCCCGACGAGGTGGTCTCCACGGCCAACATCAAGGAATTGGCCGGCTGCCCCGACTCCCAGGCCGACTTCTGTGGCCTCCCCGAAGAAATGCCGGCCCAGGCCACCCCGACCAGCGTTGCCGTCGGGCCCGACGGCTACTACTACGTCGGGGAGCTCAAGGGTTTCCCCGGGCCCACCAATGAGTCCAACATCTGGAGAGTCCACCCCAGGGCCTCATGGGCGGTATGTGGGGAGAGCCCGAAATGCGTCAAGGTGTTCGACGGCGGGTTCACCTCGATAATCGACCTCGTCTTCCGCAAGGGAAAGCTCTATGTCGTCGAGCTCGACGAGGCGAGTTGGGCCGCGGTCGAGATCTTCCAGGACGGGGTGGGCGGGACCATCAACGCCTGCAACGTCAAGCGGCACACCTGCCGTGTGGTCGAGGAGGGCATCCCGCAACTCACCGCCATCACTTTCGACAAGCGGGGCCGACTCTGGTCCACCCAGAACTCCCTCGTGCCAGGGGGCGCCGAGGTGGTCAGGCCCTAACTCTGATCGAGGCTTTGCTGGAGGCGCCGGAGACGGCGATCCCAGGCGTCGCCTACCCCCTCGGCCCACCTGACGACGTCGTCGAGGGGCCCGGGATCGAAGGTGTAGCGGACCTCGCGCCCCGATTGATGACGCTCGACCAGACCCGCAGCGTCCAGGGCGGCCAGGTGCTTGGTCACCGCCTGACGTGAGATGGGCATCGTCGAGGAGATCTCGGTGGCGGTGGCAGGCCCTTCCCGGGCCAGCCGGGTCAGCACCTCGAGCCTGGTGGGATCGGCCAGGGCGGCGAACAGGGGATGTGGGTCCATCAGGCTGCCGCGGATAGCAACGCCTCCAGAGGGCCATTCCCCAGCCATTGGGGCTGGAGGCCGGTGATGGTCCAGGGGAGCAGCGTCTCCCTCACCGTCAGGAGGGTTCCAGTCTCGACAGACTCCAGATCGACCTCGACCATCGTCGGCAAACCGTCGTCGGTCCGCCAGCTCCATTGGATGCGACGGCCCGGGACGACTTCCTCGACGGTTCCCCAGGAGACGGGGCCGGTCTCGGGGGTGAGCGCGATCGATCCGCCCCTCCGAGGCGAGATCTCCACTGTTCCCTCCAACCACTCCCCGAGCAGGGTCCCATCTGTCAGGTGCTCCCAAACGGCGTCTGGGTCGGCGGGGAGGGTCACCGATCGCTCGACCGCAGCTCCGGCCGACTCCTGGAAGCTCTCTTCATGCATACCTGCAACTTAGCAGTTGCGCATCCTGTTAGGCTGATGCGCAACCTGAGAGTTGCGCAAGGAGGGTCCTGATGCTGATACCGACCGTCATCGAGCAGACCAGTCGCGGCGAGAGGGCGTACGACATCTACTCCCGTCTCCTCATGCACCGGGTCGTCTTCCTGGGGAGGCCGATCGACCCGGAGGTGGCCAACTTGATCGTGGCCCAACTGATCCACCTCGAGAGTGAGGATCCGGAAAAGGACATCGCCCTCTATGTCAACTCACCCGGCGGGGAGATGTCCTCGATGATGGCGATCTACGACACGATGCAGCATGTGAAGCCGGAGGTGGCCACCACCTGCATCGGGATGGCGGCGTCGGCTGCCGCCCTGATACTCGCCTCCGGGGCAGCGGGCAAGAGGTCGGTACTGCCCCATGCTCGGGTCATGATCCATCAGCCACATCTGACCGGAGGGCTGGAAGGGCAGGCCTCCGACATCGAGATCCATGCGCGAGAGATCGTCCGCCAGAAGCAGGAGATGATCGCCATCCTCTCCCGACACACCGGCCAGTCGTCGGAGACGGTTGCGCTGGACACCGATCGTGACCGCTGGCTGACCGCCGAGCAGGCGGTCGAGTACGGCCTCGCCGACAGTGTGATGGCGCCGAGTCGGGTTCCCGCCGGTCTCGATCTGGAGACCGGGGGCTAGACCCGAGCGCCTCTTATCTCCAGACCGTCGAGCAGCCTCATCGAGGCTTCACTGATCTCGAGCACTGCCTGGTTGAAGACATCCTCGTTGTGATGGGCGGGCCTGTTGAAGCCCGAGATCTTGCGGACGAATTGAAGTGCCGCCGCCTCGATCTCCTCGGTGGGAGCCGGGGTGGCGCCTTCTCGCAACACCTTTATCGATCTGCACATCTCCCCAGCGTATCGCCTCGCCCTCTCAACCCTCGATGCGCCTGCGTCGCCATCGCTCCAACTCGGATGAGACCAGGGCGACAGCCAGGGCCACAGCCATCGGCACTACCGCGGGGGCGTCGTCTCCCGTCACCAGGGCGCCGACGAATATGAGCAGACCGGACAGTGCGCGTCCGGCGTGGACACGATCCCGGCGCAGGAATCGCTTGTGACGGCTGTCGACGAATGTGACCGGGTCGACCGGCTCCCGGCCCACGGCGGCCAATGCCAACACACCGACCATGGCGGCGAGGAAGGGACGCACCTCCGGCGGCGACTCCGGCACGGCCCCGCTCAGGGTCACCACCGCGGTGGAGGCGACCGCCCCGGCCAGCGCGGCGAGCAGCGCCTGGCGGGTGTGCTCCTCGGCGAGACGGTCGTCGACGTATAGGGCGACGGCGAGCCCGAAGCCCATGACCCAGCCGAGCAGGGTGAAGGAGATCGCGGCGACCAGGACCACCATGGCAACGAGGTCGCCCACCAGGGGCCGGCGCCCGGTGGTCTCGACGACGATGCGGGAGGCCAGCATCAGGCCGAGCATGGGGAGAAGCGCGGTGGGCATGCCCACCAGGGCCCAGGTGCCACCAGCCACGGCGGCCACGAGTGCCGACGCCTGCTGATCCGGGTCGAGCTCTCGTGCGAGAGCCCATGAGAGGAACGTCGAGCCGCCGGCGAGCACGGCCAGGAACGGCTCACGGTCGAAGGCGACGGTGAGCGCCGCACCGAACAGACCGGCAACGGTGGAGACGACGACGATCGCCCGGTTCCAGACGTTGCCCGGATCGAGCGGGCGGAAGAGGTGAGATCGGACCCTCACGCCGGCCATTCTGGACGAGACGTCTGCCCCAGTGAGATCCGGATACCCTGCCGTCAGTGACGAAACCGCTGGAGAGCATCCGCCGCCTGCCCGCGGTCGGTGCCCTTGCCGAGAGGCAGATGGGCGGGTTTCTCGCCATATCCGCCATCGTCGGGGTCGGGGTGGGTGTCGGTGCCGCCGCGCTCATCTGGCTCATCGAGCGGCTCGAGGCGTTCTTCTTGCCCTTCGCCATCGACCAGGGTCACCCGTGGATCTTCCTCACCGTCCCAACAGGCTTCCTTGTCGCCTGGTTCCTCGCGCGTCGCTTTGCCCCCGAGGTGGCCGGTGATGGCGTGCCGGAGGCGGTTGCCGCGCTCGAGGTGCACGGTGGCCGGATGAGAGGGCGCACCGTTCCGCTCAAGATCGTGGCCACCGCAGCAACGGTGGGCACCGGTGGGTCGGCCGGGCGGGAGGGCCCGATCGTCCAGATCGGGGCGGCGATCGGGTCGGTGATCTCACGGCGCTTCCACCTGGGGGAGGATCAGGTGCGGTCTCTGGTCGCTGCCGGGGCGGGTGCCGGCATCGGCGCCGCATTCAATGCCCCCATCGCCGGGATGCTCTTCGCCCTCGAGGTCATCCTTGGCTCCTTCGCCGCCCGGCATATGTCGGCCATCGTCATCGCGTCGATCACAGCCGCGGTGACAGCCCGCACCATCATCGGGCCGGAGCTGGCGCTCCAAGGTGCCGTGTACCGAATGAACGGGTTCGACGAGCTCATCCCCTACGCGGTCCTGGCTCTGGTGGTGGTGGCTGTCGGCATCCTGTTCCTCACCATCGTCGAGCGGCTCGACATCTTCGCCCGGGCCAACGAGCGCTCACTCGGGTTCCTCAGACCACTCGTGGCCGGGCTGATCGTGGCCGGGCTCATCTTCATCGAGCCGAGGCTGTTCGGGACAGGTCAGACAGTGATCAACGACCTGCTCCAGGGGGAGGCCGTCCCGTCGCCATGGTGGGCCCTGTTCCTGCTTGCGGTGGGCAAGGCAGTGGCCACCGGCTTCACCACCACCTCTGGTGCCTCAGGTGGGGCGTTCATGCCTTCGCTGTTCATGGGAGCGGCGATCGGAACCGGGTTCGCCGCCCTGGCCCAGCAGGTCTGGCCATCGACCCTGGAAGCGGGGGCCTTCGCGCTGGTCGGCATGGCGGCGATGTTTGCCGTGGTGGGGCGGGCGCCACTAACCGCCATCCTGATGGTGTTCGAGGTGACCGGGGCCCGTGACTACGGCTTGATCCTCCCTCTCATGCTCACTGCCACCTTGGGCACCTTCCTCGCCGAGCGGTTCCACCGCGACTCGGTCTACTCGATGGTGCTCAGGCACCGCGGGATCCGGGTGCGACAGACCGGGGAGGTGGATCTGCTCGACACCATCGTGGTCGGGTCTGTGATGGCACCCGTGCGTCTCCGCTGTCGGCCCGACGAGTCGTTGGAGGCGGTCGAGCAGCGCCTCCACGAGGCCCGGTCGCACGGCCTCCCGGTCGTCGAAGACGACCGGTTGATCGGGATACTGACCATGTCCGACATCGCTCGCGCCGGGCCGGCGCAGAGTCGGGTGGACGATGTCATGACGAGACGCCCGGTCACGGTGGTGCCGAGCACACCGGTCTCGACCGCCCTCGAGCGCATGGCCGTGCTCGGGATCGGGCGGCTCCCTGTCGTCGACGAGGAGGACCCCGAGCACCTGGTCGGGATGTTCCGTCGGGAGGACGCGGTACGGGCCTATCACGACGCGCTGACGGCCACGACCGATGTCCAATTGCGGCGCGAGCGCCTGGCGCAGCGGACCGACCCCGGGGCCGGCTACTTCGAATTCCGCATCCCGCCCGGCTCGATCGCCGACGCCAGGGCGATCAGGGACGTGGTGTGGCCCGAGGGCTCGACCCTCGTCTCGGTGAGACGGGGTAGAGAGGTCCTGGTCCCGAGCGGGGATCTCATGCTTCACCGGGGGGATCTGGTCACGGCCTTCGGCACGGCGGCGTCCAAGGGCAGAGTGATCGATCGGCTCAACGCAGGCGCGGACGAGCCGACCGCCGAGATCATGCTGCGCGACATCGAGATCGAGGGCGACGACGCCTCTTCCGGGGACGAGTCGAGCCCGTAGAATCATGGCAAGCGGAAGAGAGAGGGAAGACCGATGGAGGGCGTAGCTCTCGCAATCTTTGCCCTGATCGTGGTGGCGGTCATCGCCGTCGCCCTGCGCCGGCAGCGTAAACGGGCGGCCGGCGTCGACCTGACCGACGAGTCATGGCTGCGCACCACGACCCGCCCCGAGTCGGAGCCCGAGGCGAGGACCGCCCCTGTGCGTGACTTCCACGTGCACGGCAACGAGGCCAGAGTCTCCTTCGATGTCCCCCTTCCCGAGGAGGAAGACCCGATCCTGAACGATCTTCTCGTCGACGAAGCGGTCGAGGTGGTGCGAGAGAAGAGACACACCCTTCCCATCACGGACGTGACCGAGATCGTCGTTTTCGCCGGCCGCGACGCGGTGGTCGAGGTGGGCAGGACGAAGCTCCCTTCCCCCGGTCAGCTGCCGGCACCGATCGACACCGATGTGTTCAACCTCACCCATGTCGCCCGGGATCCATTTGCCTCCCAGTTCGAGGTCGACCATGCCGTCCAATACGAGACCGCGGTCAGGGTCCCGGCCGATGAGCTCGGTCCCCTTCGCGACGAGCTCAAGGTCCCGGCCGGCATCGACAGGGGCCTGCGGGCGCGCGGCATCGACCCTGCCACCATCAGCGGCCCGGCGTTCCTCCTTGCCCTGCTCGAGATGTTCGGCTACAGGGTGGTCCCGCAGGGGGAGCCGGACGTGTACCTCGCCTCCAAGGCCAATGTCGACACCTTCATCCGGACTGACGAATACCGGCCCGGCGACTACCCCGAATTGGACGAGGCCCTGGTGCGGAAGTTCGTGGTCGAGTTCGGCATGTCGGGAGCGGCGCGTGGGATCCTGATCAGTGACAAGTACGGCCCATTCATGACCCACGACATCGAGGACAAGGATCAGCGCATCCGCTTCGTCACGAGGGAGCGGGCCCAGGCGTTCATCGACTCGATGGCTCTGGGATAGCCTTGCCCGGCTTGGGCAGGCCCCGGGGTAAGCTGGCCGGGTTAGGAGGAACGAATGTTCAGTGGAATTAGGGCACAAGAGCTTCTGATCATCCTGCTCATCGTTCTCCTCGTCTTCGGGGCGGCGAAACTTCCCGCCCTCGCACGCTCGCTGGGCTCCTCGGCGAAGGAGTTCCGCAAGGGGCTCGCCGAAGGCTCGGAGGCCGAGAGCGAGGTCCCGGCCGCCGAGGCGAGCGCAAACGAGCAGCCGGCACCGGAGACACCGGCCTCGGACGCGAAATCCCCGGATTCCTAGGAACTCGGCGCCCTGTGGCGTCGTTGCTGAGGTAGGTCTCCGATGACGGAGTCCGTCCCACTCACCTGGGAAGAGGTCGCGCGTGTCTACGGACGGAAGATCTACAACTTCGCATACCGGCTCACCGGCAACAGCGACGACGCCGCCGACCTCGTGCAGGAGGTCCTTCTCAGGGTGCGCAAGGGCTTGGCGGCCTACCAACCCGGCAGTTTCGAGGGCTGGTTGTGGCGGATCACCCGCAATGCATTCCTCGACGACATCCGTCGTCGCAATCGCCGCCCCACCGCTCCTTTGCCCGACGAAGTCGACCGATGGGTCGTCGCCAGCGCAGCTTCGGCCGACGTCGAGTACTCCAGGATCTCTATCGGCGACGACGTCCAGAAGGCCCTCCTCGAGCTGCCCTACGAGTTCCGGGAGGCGGTGGTCCTCTGCGACATCGTCGGGCTCTCCTATGACGAGATCGCGCGAGCCGTGGCGGTGCCGGTCGGCACCGTGCGGAGCCGGATACACCGTGGTCGCAGGTTGCTTCGGGAGTCGCTGACATGAACCACCCCGGCGAGTTGATCAGCGCCTATCTCGACGGCGAGCTGACCCGTCCCGAGATCGACCAATTGTTCGACCACCTGTCCGCGTGTGGGCGTTGCGCCGCCGAGATGCAGGGGATGCAATCGGTGCGGTCGGCGGTGCGCTCTCTGCCCCTCCTCGAGTTGCCCGCAGGGCTGGTCCCCGAGGCAGACGCCGAAGTGGTCCCACTCCGTCGCAACCGCGGCTTTCTGGTGGGAGCGGCGGCGGCCATCGTTGCCCTGGTCATCGCGGTGGCGGCCATCGTCACCCCATCCACGGCCGCCATCTCGGTCGAGGAGCTCAGCAGCCGATACGGTGCCAGGGCGTCTCTCGATCCCGCCTTCGGGCCGGCCAAGGTGATCGTGCCGCAGTTGATGGATCTCGAGTGAGAAGGCTCCTGTCGTTCGTTGCCGTCTTGGTCATCCTGCCGGTGACCCCTGCTCTCGCCGCCGACCTGGGAGAACTGCTGGACGAGAGCCGTCAAGCCTCGTACACCGCCGAACAGGTGATCTCGTGCTCCACACCCGATGGTGCCCGCACTGCGGTTGTCGAGATAGAGCAGGCGGGGGGTTCGATTCATGTGAGCGGCGAGGTGGAGGTCTCGTCGGGTTACGGGGGATGGGAATCGGTCCAGGGGGACTCGGTGGTGACCAGGGCGCTGGTCAAGGCGGCAGAGACGACTGTCGAACCGATGTACAGCCTGGACGACGGCACGGCTCACCCGTTCCTGAATCGCAAGGCGGGCCTGTATCGGCTGTATGAAGGAGATGTCCTCAGAGGTGAGCTGGTCGTGGATGGCGCCACCGGAGCCATGCTCGGTGTGACGACTTACAACGGCGACGGCACCGTGTACTGCGAGCGGCGTTTCATCGAGTTCGACCCGACACCTCCGGAGTCCCCACCGTCGACCCTTCCCCCGACCGGGGCGATCGAGCCGACCGACTCGGAATCGGCCCTCCCAGAAGTGCTGGGCGACTTCAAGCGTCTCGACATATATCAGGATGATGATGGCGTGGTCTTCGCCTACTACTCGGACGGCTTCTTCTCCTTTGCTGTGTTCGAGACCCGGGCGGTGGTCACCCTGGACGACGGCGCCTCGGTGACCTTCGGCCGGGGAAGCTACGTCCGGTCGTTCACACCCGGTCAGGCGATCTATGTCTGGCAGACCGGAAGCGGCGGCATGGCCTTGGTCGGCGACCTCCCCCCCGACATGCACGAGGACGTCCTCGCCGGCCTCCCCACCCCCACCGACCCCGGCCTCCTCCAGCGCCTCTGGCGCTCCCTGTTCGGGTAGGGGTGGGTCGGGGAACCTCAGCTTCCTGTGCCCGTATCCGGGCGTAACTGTCTCAGGTTCGTCTGGGGGGGTGGGGTTTGGCTCGTAGTTGAGACGTTTGTGCCCGTATACGGGCCGTGGAACCTCAGCTTCCTGTGCCCGTATCCGGGCGTAACTGTCTCAGGTTCGTCTGGGGGGGTCGGGTTTGGCTCGAAGTTGAGACGTTTGTGCCCGTATACGGGCCGTGGAAGCTCAGCTTCGGGGACCCACTCAGGTCCAACCGTCGAGGAGGACCCGGGCCGCCCATGCGGTGGGGTCGCGGAGCTCGGCGGCGGTGGGCATGCGGGTGGGGTCGGCCCAGAGGGTCTCGAGGGCGTCCTCCCCGTAGCGAGCCTCCACCTCTTGATTGAAGACGTCGCCCATCTGGGTCGCCTCCACCGGCACCGGCCCGATCCCCAGGGGTGACGGCATCTGCGCCTCGGTGCGAAGCTGGTCGCGCCGGGTGCTGATCTCGTCGAAGCGAGGGGAGAGCTCGCCCAGGGCCCTGCGGGCGAGAAGCCGGGCACATCCGGTGATGGCCCCGAGGAACGCCTCCAACTCGAGACGCGGCGGCTCCGCCTCCTCGCCGCCGATCAAGCCCTCGATGCCTCCGGCATCCTGGATCGCCTGCTCGATCGCCGCCGGGTCGGTTCCGCCCGCCATCAGACCACTGAGCATCGTGGGGTCGATCCTCACCGCCTCGGCGTAGGCCGAGGCGAGCTGGTGGAGATGGTCGTGAATCCAGGGCAGCTGCGACACGGCCCGGAACGAGACCTCGTTGGTGGCCACCCACAGCCTGACCTCACGTTCGTCGAAGTCGCCCGATCGTATGAGAGGACCCAGGTTGGGCACGATCACCGTGATCGGCCCGGGATGCTCCTGGGGCAACCCTGCGTCGAATGCGGCGACTGCCCAAGTCGAGAGCGAGCCGACCAGCGAGCCGACCTGCAGCCCGATGATCGCCGGCGAGAGTTGAGCCATCAGGGGCGCGGCCGGGCCGTCGCTCGCCACCGAGGACGCAAACGGTTCGACCAGCGAGCCGAACGACTCGAGATTCCGCTCCATCCACCCCCGGGAGTCGACCGGGATGACGTCCGAGGCCGGGACCACACGGAACGGTGCGACGGCTTCGGTCCGATACTCGGCCAGCCGGGTCAGCTCCCGGAACTCCTCGGCTGTCCAAGGCTCGACCGGCTCGGGGTCCCCGGCGAGATGGCGACCCACCTCGGCGGCGAGCTTCCAGTTGATCGGTCCTGGCTGATCGAAGAGCTCGAAGAGCTTGGAGAAGAGGTCGTCACTCACGAGTCGACCTCCCCGAGGGTCACCGTCAGATCGAGGTCCTGGTCGGCCCGGGTGACGGCGACGGTCACCACATCGCCGGCCCTGCTGGAACGCAGCTCGGTGAGCAGGCTGTCGAGCGTGTTGATCGGCTCGTCTTCGATGGCGGTGATCACGTCGTTCACCTGTCCTCCAGCCACACCATATGCCGAATCGGATGGCATGTCGGTCACGAGCACGCCGACCGGATACTCGGCGGCGCCCTGCTCGGCGAGGGCGGTCTGGCCCTGGATCCCGAGCAGGGCGTGATGGACCTCGCCGTCTTCGATCAGGTCGTTGGCCACCCCGATGGCAAGGTCGATGGGGATGGCGAAGCCCAGCCCTTCCGCCCCGACGTCGGAGACGGCGATGGCGGTGGTTATCCCGATGATCCGGGCCGATGTGTCGAGGAGGGCGCCACCGGACGAGCCCCTGGTAATGGGGGCGTCGGTCTGGATGAGACCGTAGAGCTGGGTCCCCGACTCCACGGTGAGCGTCCGGTCGAGGGCGCTCACGATGCCTGACGTGACCGAGGGGCCGCCTTCCAGTGCGAGCGGGTTCCCCACGGCAATGGCTCGTTCCCCGATTCTCAGGGCTTCGGACGACCCGACATCGATCGGAGTCAGGTCCTCACGCCCGATCCGGATCACCGCGACGTCGGTCAGAGGGTCGGACCCGATCAGCTCGGCATCCCATCGGCCGCCGTCGGCGAAGATCACCGTGATCTCCGATGATTCCTCGACGACGTGGTGGTTGGTGATCAGGTAGCCGTCGCTGCTGTAGACGACACCGCTGCCGCCACCGTCGCCGAGCAGGCTCTCCACCTGGACGGCGACGATCGAAGGGATCGCCCGAGTCGCCACCTCGGTGGCGTTGCCCGCCTCCACCACCACCGTCGGGGCGCTGGTGGGAGGGGGGACGGTCAGGGTCGGTGGCGGGGGATTGGTGCTGGGTGGCGGTTCCTCGAAGACCCCGGCGAACCCGAGCACGGCGAGGGTCACGCCGGTCCCGAGGAGGACGCCGCCGAGAATCCCCATGACGATGGTCCACGCGTCGACTCTGGGCCTTGGGGCCGTGGCCTCGGGTGGCGCGTCCTCGAATCCGGACTGGCTCTCTTCGGGCCGGTCCCACACTTGCGGCCCGCCGGGGCCGGCATCTGTCATAGGCTCCGGATTCTATGGACGGTTCCGGTCAACTCATTCGGGTGTCGGTCGGCGACGACCCGATCGACGTGCCGGCCCTCGCCGCCGAGGTGGGCCGACCCGATTCGGGAGCGACCGTTGTCTTCCTCGGAACGGTTCGTGACAGCTCACCCGGCCATGAGGGGGTGACCCATCTCGACTACGAGGTT
The DNA here is from genome assembly GCA_036556665.1 of Acidimicrobiia bacterium. Lineage (GTDB taxonomy): Bacteria > Actinomycetota > Acidimicrobiia > Spongiisociales > ZC4RG35 > JARDZU01. Next base: position 18,599 of record DATBIX010000050.1, on the reverse strand, counting down.
TATCCCGAGCAGGTCGAGCCGAAGATCCGTGAGATAGTCGACGAGGCGGCCCGAAACTGGCCCATTCTCTCGGTCGTGGTCGAGCATCGCTCCGGACGGGTCGATCTGGGAGATGCCTCGGTGGCGATCGCCGTGTCTTCGGCGCACCGTGCCGATGCCTTCGCCGCCGCCGCCCACATCATCGACGAGCTCAAGAAGAGGGCGCCGATCTGGAAGAAGGAGCACTGGCCCGGCGGATCGGAGTGGAGCCAGGGGTCTTGAGTAAGTTCGCACGGCGTTTTTGATCGAGTAGGCAAAGTTGGCCGCCATGGGCGAGCCTCAGCCGATATTGTCCAGCCCGCCTGCGAGGAGGAGCTGAATGACGACCGTCCTGGAGCGACACGACGCCCCTGCGGCCGACGTCGGGTTCATGACCCCGCCCGCCTATGTTCGTCGGTGGGCACAGCGGACCCCCGACGCGGTGGCGATGCGGGAGAAGGACTTCGGCATCTGGCAGGAGATCACCTGGGCGCAATACTGGGAGTCGGTTCTCGATGCGGCCCATGGGCTCCTCGCTCTCGGGGTGCGGGAGGGCGACCGGGTCTCCATCCACTCGGAGGACCGGCCGGAATGGGTGATCCTCGATATGGCCGTTGTGGCCATACGCGCCATCACCGTCGGCCTCTACCCGACCAACCCGGCCGCCGAGGTGGAGTACCTCCTCGGCGACTCCGGTGCCATCGTCCATCTCGCCGAGGACCAGGAGCAGGCGGAGAAGGTCATGGAGGTCATCGACCAACTCCCCGATCTGCACACGATCATCCACATCGAGCCGCGCGGCTTCAGGAAATGGCGCGACGACGGCCGGTTCCTGCTCTGGGACGACTTCATCGAGGCGGGTCGGCTGCACCGGGCCGAGAACCCGGGAATGGTGGAGCGCATCATGTCCGAGGCGAGCGGAGACGACGTGATCACCCTCGTCTACACATCGGGCACCACGGGCCCCCCCAAAGGGGCGATGCTCACCAACACCAACTTCGCTTTCAACGCCGAGGTCCTGATCGGGACCCCGGGCCGGACACCCGATGACAGGCCAATCGGTCCCGACGACCTGATCCTCACCTACTTGCCATTGTGTCACGTCGCCGAGCGGATCTTCTCGACCTGGTCCTCGGTTTCACGCGGACCGTCGTTGAACTTCGCCGAGTCGATCGAGACCGTCCAGCAGAACCTGCGCGAGATCCAGCCGACCATCTTCTTCGCAGTGCCCCGGATCTGGGAGCGGATCCACGCCTCCATCGCGATCAAGGGCCGTGACGGCACGTGGTTCAAGCGGTTGTGGTTCGGCCTCGGCATGAAGGTGGCTGGGAAGATCGGTGACGAGCGAGTCGCCAACGACGGCGACCACACCTTTCTCAGCCGGCTCCTCTACGTGGTCGGGTACCCGATCGTGTTTCGGGCGCTGAAGGAGCGGATCGGGCTGCGCCGGGTTCGTTATGCGGCCAGCGGGGCCGCCCCGATCGCCCCGGAGGTGATCCGCGACTTCCTGGGCCTGGGGGTGCCGCTCTTCGAGCTCTACGGGATGACGGAGAACTCGGCAGTCGCCACCTGCAACTTCCCTGGAGCCAACAAGGTGGGGACGGTCGGCATGCCCTACCCGAACACCGAGCTCCGGATCGACGAGGACACCGGTGAGATCCAGACCCGGAGCCCGGGCACGTTCAAGGGCTACTGGAACAAGCCGGAGAAGACCGCCGAGGCCTTCACCGACGATGGTTGGCTCAAGACGGGCGACGTCGGGGAGTGGGTGGACGGGACCCACGTCAAGGTGGTGGACCGGATCAAGGACATCATCATCACTTCGGGCGGCAAGAACGTCTCGCCGTCGGAGATCGAGAACGCCATCAAGACCTCGCCCTACGTCAAGGAGGCGATGGTCATCGGGGACCGGCGCAAGTATCTCACCGCCCTGATCGCCATCGAAGGCGACGTGGTGGGCAACTGGGCTACCCGGCGCCAGATCCCGTACACCACGTATCGAGACCTCACCGAGAAGCCAGAGGTCATCGAGCTGATCGACGGGGTCATCGCCGGAGTCAATCGCACTCACTCGCACATCGAGGGTGTCAAGAAGTTCCGTCTGATCCCAAAGGAGCTCGATCACGAGGACGGAGAGCTGACCGCGACCCAGAAGCTGAAGCGGAACGCGATGAGCAGCATGTTCGGGGAGTTGATCGAAGACATGTATCGATCGTGACATCCGGCGTCTTAGTACTCGCTCAGGAGACACTGGTTCCCAACGAGTTCGCCCAGATGCTGGTGGATGGGATCAGCTTTGGCGCCATCTACGCCTTGCTGGCGATGGGTTTTGTGATCATCTTCAAGGCCACCTCGGTGCTCAACTTCGCTCACGGCGCTCTCACCGGACTGGGCGCCTTCCTGGTGGCCGCCTTCACCACCGTCCTCGTCTTCCCGGGCCGTTACCTCACCTTCCTCCCCGAGTGGGCGCAATGGACCGCAAGTGTTCTCACCGCACTGGTCGTCGCCGCCCTGTTCGGGGTGCTCCTCGAGCGGATCTTCCTGAGACCGATGGTCGGCGAGGCCCTGTTTGCCGTCGCCATCGTCACTCTCGGGATCGACATCGTGGTTCGCACCATCACCAATGACTGGATCGGGACCCAGCCCCGCCCTCTCGGGGCCCCATGGGGCTTGGACGGAGTCGACCTGCGGTGGGTGCGGATCTCCTGGTCGGAGATCATCCAGATCATCGTGACTGTGGTGCTCCTGGTGCTCATCATGGTCTTCTTTCGGACCCGGACCGGTATCGCCATGCGCGCCACCGCCTTCGATCAGGAGACGGCGAGGGCACAGGGGATCAATGTCGGACGGGTGTTCTCCATGGCCTGGGCGATCGGCGCCTTCCTCGCCGGCGTCGCCGGGCTCTTCTACTCGATCTACCCGAGACGGGCCACCGGGGTCGACCAGTCCACTGCGTTCATCGCCTTCCGTGCCTTCCCCGCGGTGATCATCGGTGGGCTCGACTCGATCCTGGGTGCGGTGGTCGGGGGATTCGCGGTCGGCGTGGCCGAGGCCGCCGCCAACACCTACCTCCAGTTCGAGGCCCTGGGCAGCGGCTTCCCGGGGATCGTCGGATATCTGCTGATGATGATCGTGCTGCTCATCCGGCCCTACGGGCTGTACGGAACACCCGAGGTGAGACGGGTATGAGCGTTCCCGAGTGGGCACGCGGAGGCCACCGATGAGGGGCCGGCCTCTCCTCTACACCAGCTACGAGGCCGATCAGGCGCTGCTCAACACGACCACCAAGCGGGTGATGTTGGGGCTGTTCCTCCTGGTCCTGGTCACGATCCCGTTCCAGCTGATCCCCGGCATCAAGTTCATGGGGCAGGAGGACTGGCTCAGGTTGCTGACCACCACGGCGATCTTCGTGATCGGCGCATTCGGCTTGAACATCCTCACCGGTCTCGCCGGGCAGGTCTCGCTGGGCCATGCCTTCTTCATGGCCATCGGCGCCTACACCGCGGTCTGGCTCGGTGGTCCTGAGGGTGGCCCGCTGATCGGTCTCGGGCTCCCCATCTGGATCTGGCTCCCGGCGGCGGGTCTGGTCGCAGCCCTGATCGGGGTGGCGGTTGGACCCACCGCGGTGCGGGTTCGCGGCCTCTATCTCGCCATCGTCACCCTCGGTCTCGTGTTCATCGGCGAATACGTCTGGCGAAACTGGAACTCCCTGACCGGTGGCGCCCAGGTGGGCCGGGACTTCCCTCCCCTCCAGTTCCGCTGGTGGAAGGAGGATCCGCCCGTTTTCGATGCGACCACGCCCAGCACGTGGTTCGGGGTCGAGGTCTCGGCGATCGCCAAGTCGTTCTTCGTCATGACGCTGCTTGCCGTCCTCTTCTCGCTGCTCGCCAAGAACCTCCAGCGCACGCGGGTGGGCCGGGCGTTCATGTCGATCCGGGATCGCGACATCGCCGCCGAGATCATGGGGGTGAACGAGTTCGCCTACAAGCTTCTCGCCTTCGGGATCTCGTCGTTCTACGCCGGGATCGCAGGCGCCCTCCTCGCCTCGTTCGTGACCCGTGTCATCCCCGAGCGGTGGGACCTGGCTCTTTCCGTCCAGTTCATCGCCATCGTGCTCATCGGGGGTGTGGGCACGGTGACCGGCGCCGTGCTCGGCACGGGCTTCGTCGTGCTCCTCCCCCGCGTCGTGCAGAACTTCACCCTGTGGCTGCAAGCGACCGCGGTGGAAGGCAAGGGGGTGCTTTCTGCCATCGCCGATGTCTTCGTCGCCACCACCCCGGACGACTTCGGTCTGGTCAACACCTTCGCCGGTGTCGGCCCCGGCCTGTCGGTGGCCCAGCTCAATCTGGTGCTCTACGGGCTGCTGATCATCGGGTTCCTGATCTTCGAGCCGCTAGGTCTCTACGGGATCTGGCTGCGCATCCGCAACTACTGGAAGGGTTGGCCGTTCACATACTGAGCGGCCACGGAGGGCTCTTGCGAGCCCATGGAATGAGAGAAAGGAAAGGAATGAGGAGCAAGTCGAAATGGCTGGCGATCCTGCTGGTGCTCGGCCTCGTCCTCGCCGCCTGTGGTGGTGGTGATACCGGGGACACCACCACCACAGCCGCGGCCGAGGAGGAGCCGACCACGACCGCAGCCCCCAGCGAGGGCACGACCACGACGGCCGCGCCCGGCGGAGACGTCGCCACCGATGTCGGTGTCGATCTCGATGCGGGCACGATCACGGTCGGGCTGCTGTCCGACCTGAGTGGCCCGTTTGCGCCCCTGGTCCAGGTGATCGTCGCCGGTCACGAGATGTACTGGGCCGACGTCAATGCAAACGGTGGGATCAATGGCCTTCAGGTGCAACTCCAGACCCGGGACACCGCCTACGTGGTCGACACCCACGTCCAGCTGTACGAGGAGTTGAAGGGCCAGGTGGTGGCGTTCGGTCACTCCACTGGCTCGCCGCAGACGGTGGCCATCAACCCGAGCCTCCAGGCCGACGGGATCCTTGCCATCCCGCTCACCTGGTACTCGGGCTGGTCTGACCCCGCGATCAATGCGAACCTGGTGCCGCACGGGGTTCCGTACTGCATCGAGTCGATGAACATGATCGAGTACCTCACCCTGCAGAACCCGGAGGCGACGACCATTGCCATCGCCTCCAGCCCGGGTGACTACGGCGAGGACTCCAACGCCGGCGCAAGGCTGGCGGCCGAGGCTCTCGGTCTCGAGATCGTGTATGACGGAACGGGCTTGATCAACGCCGCCGACGAGGCCACTCTGGCCGAGGTGGCGGGCGGGATCGCGGGCTCAGCTGCGGACCTGGTCTGGATCACGACGTCCCCGACTCCGTTCGGGTCGATCTACGGTCAGGCCCTGGCAGCCGGGTTCACCGGAGCCATCTGGTCGGGTGCCGGCCCCACCTGGAACCCGGCGCTGGTCGGCCCTGACTCCCCGATCAAGGACGCTCTGGCGCAGAACTTCTTCATCTCGCAGTACTACGCGCCGTGGGCGGCCGACTCACCGGGCAACCAGGCGGTTCGTGACCTGGTCACGGCGGCGGGTGCCGACCCCCTCGACTACTACGCCGAGGGTGTCATCGAGGCGAAGATCCTTCACCAGGCGCTGCTGGCAGCCTATGAGGCAGGTGACATGACACAGGCCGGCGTGCTCGCCGCGGCCAAGAGCCTGGAGTCTGTGACCTTCGACGGCCTGGCGCCGGACGAGACCTATGTCGGTGAGCCGAATGACCGGGTGCAGAGGCAGCAGTTCATCTCGCGGCCCGATCCGGCCGGTCTGGCTGGTGGCACCTCGACGGGGGCGACCCTGATCGAGTCGAACTACACGTCTCCGATCGCGGAGGCCTTCGAGTTCACCGAGGCGTGCTTTGCCTTGAGCTGAGCGAGGTCGACGTGGTGGGCGGCTCTCGCCGCCCACCACGTCACGATTGCCCATGAGAAGAGACGCATGCTGTCGGTAGAGAATCTCGAGGTCGTCTACAACGACGTGGTCCTCGTGCTTCGTGGTGTCTCCTTGCGGGTGCCGGACGGGCAGATCGTGGCCCTGCTCGGCGCCAACGGCGCCGGGAAGACCACCACGCTTCGGGCCATCACCGGTCTGCTGGACGTTCATGAGGGCGATGTCACCAAGGGTGAGATTCGCTTCGACGACGTCGACATCACCGACGAGGACCCTGCCGCCCGGGTTCGCCGGGGAATCAGCCAGGTGATGGAGGGACGGCGGGTCTTCGCCGAGATGACCGTCGACGACAACCTGCGCGCCGGCGCCTATGCCAACCGAGACGCCGGTCGGGCCAGGGATTCACGAGAGCGGGTCATGACCCTCTTCCCTCGGCTGGCCGAGCGCCGCACCGCCACGGCCGGATACCTGTCGGGAGGCGAGCAGCAGATGCTGGCCATCGGCCGCGCCCTCATGCAGGATCCCAAGCTCCTGATCCTGGACGAGCCGTCCCTGGGCCTCGCCCCGCTGCTGGTCCAGGAGGTGCGCGACATCATCGTCGAGATCAACCGTCAGGGGACCTCGGTGCTGCTCATCGAGCAGAACGCCAAGATGGCCCTGTCGATTGCGCACCACGGCTACATCATGGAGACCGGGAAGCTGGTGATGGACGGCGAGCCGTCCCGTTTGCTCAAGGACGAGGACGTGAAGGAGTTCTACCTCGGAGTCCGAGCCAGTGGCGAGCAGAAGTCGTTCCGGGATGTGAAGCACTACAAGCGAAGGAAGCGGTGGTTGTCGTGAGCGGCAAGCTGCTGGAGCGTCGGGCAGAGAGATCGGGTCCGAAAAGCTATCAGCACCTGCTCGAGGTGGATGACGTCCATCTCTCCTTCAAGGGGGTCAAGGCGATCGACGGCGTCTCGTTCCACATCGACGAAGGCGAGCTCTTTGCCATCATCGGGCCCAACGGGGCGGGCAAGACCTCCCTGTTCAACTCGATCAACCAGGTGTACGTGCCCGAGCAGGGTGACATCCGTTGGAAGGGCGACAGCCTGATGGGGATCAAGCCCAACAAGACCGCAGAGTTGGGCATCGCCCGCACGTTCCAGAACATCGCCCTCTTCCCCCACATGACTGTGATCGAGAACCTGCTCACCGGGCGTCACATCCGGATGCGCACCTCCTGGCTGGCAGGAAGTGTGTGGCTGGGAAAGGCGAAACGAGAGGAGGTCGAGAACCGGGAGATCGTCGAGGACATCATCGACTTCCTCGAGGTCGAGCAATGGAGGAAGTACCCGGTCGGGCTGCTCCCCTACGGGATCCAGAAGCGGGTGGAACTGGGCCGGGCCCTCGCCATGGACCCCGAACTGCTGATGCTGGACGAGCCCGTCGCCGGAATGAACCTGGAGGAGACCGAGGATATGGCTCGGTTCATCCTCGACATCCAGGACGAGTTGGGCATAGCCATCCTGTTGGTGGAGCACGACATGGGCCTGGTGATGGACATCGCCGACCGGATACTCGTGGTCGATTTCGGCAAGCCGATCGCAATCGGCGCACCGGGCGAGGTGCAGAAAAACCCGAACGTGGTCAAGGCCTATCTCGGCGAAGAGCTGGAGACGACCAACCAGTCGGCCCCCTAGGGCCGTGGGTGCTCGCCCACCAGCCTCCAGGTGGCGGGCAGGAGCAGACCGGCGGCCGCGGCCTTGATCACGTCGCCGAGCACGAAGGGGACCACCCCGGCGACGATGGCCTCGGTGGCGGTCATGTCGAAGGTGATCATCAGACCGATCACACCGAACAGGTAGATGATGAAGGATCCGGCGATGAATGCCGTGAACATGGTGGGGAAGGAGCGGTCCTGACGGTGCTCCGCCATGTAGCCGACCAGGCCTGCGGCGACGATGAACCCGATCAGATAGCCGGTGGTACCGGCCGCTTGCGCCGAGTCCCAGCCGGCGGCGCCTCCTGCGTAGACGGGAAGCCCAACTGCCCCGGCGACCACGTAGAGCGCCTGGCCGGAGGCGCCGAGCCCGGCCCCCAGGGCCGCGCCGGTGAGGAGCACGGCGAAGGTCTGGCCGGTGATGGGGACAGGGGTGAAGGGGAGGTGTATCTCCCATTGGGCGGCGAGAGCGGTGAGGGCTGCGGCGGCTACAACCAGCACTACCGAGATCGCCCGCGTCCTCGGCAGGACCCTCTCGGTTATCACCGCTGACGTCATCTCTTTAACTCCTAGAAACCGCGGGTGTGCAACATTACGTCCAAGGACCTCGACCCGGGGTCTCACCGTTACCCTTTTGCCGTGGAAGACGAGAAGCAGAGCCGCTCCTACTGGCCCCTGTACCTGATCGGGGGTTTCTTGCTCTTGGGCGGCCTGATCGTGGGGGCGTGGAATCTCGAGTTGCCTTATCTCGCCTTCTCCTCGGGTCCGGTGTCTGATGCCTCGGACTCGATCGTGGTCGACGACGTCGAGACCTTCCCCACCGAGGGGGAGCTGCTCATGCTCACGGTCGTCAGCCAGGACGTGAACGTGTTCGAGGCGATCATCGCCGGAGTCGACCCCACCATCGATCTCGTCCCCAAAGAGGCCTACCGGCGCCCGGACGAATCCGATGAGGACTACCGAAAGCGCGTCCTGGCGCAGATGGACGACTCTCAGACCCGTGCCATAACCGTTGCCCTGGAGCATCTGGGCTACGAGATGACCCCGATCGACATCCTGATCATCGAACTGGTCGACGGGAAGCCGGCGGCAGAGGTCCTCCAGATTGGCGACTCGATCGATTCGCTCGACGGTGTCGAGATCACAAGCAGCGCCGACCTCACCGACGCCCTGGCGGACTTCGAGCCGGGCGATCGGGTCGAGGTTGGGATCACCCGCGAAGGCGAGGCTCAGACCGTCGAGGTGGAGCTGGCGCCCCGTGACGACGGGAAAGAGGGGGCGATGATCGGGATCCAGGTCGGGCAGATCACCGAGCCGCCGTTCCCGGTCTCGATCGAAGCCGGCAACGTCGGCGGGCCGTCGGCCGGAATGATGCATGCCCTGGCCATCATCGACGTCCTCACCCCCGGAGAGATGACCGGTGGCCACGTGATCGCAGGGACAGGCACGATTTCATACGAGGGTGACGTCGGGGCGATCGGTGGCATCAGGCAGAAGGTGGTGGGCGCCGAGGCGGCGGGAGCCGAGTACATCCTGGTGCCCGAGGCCAACTACGAAGCGGCCCTCAGCGCCGAGCACGACTCCATCGAGATCGTGTCCATCGCCACCATCGATGACGCGATCGAGTTCCTCGACGAGCTGCAGCAGACCTGACCGGTTGGGCCAAACCCCGTCGAAGATCCAGACCGTCAGTATCTTCTAGGGTCGATGGCTGGTGACATCACCCCCGAGGAGATCCGCTCGGCCCGATTCCGAACCGTCCGGCGCGGGCTCGACTCCTCCGAGGTGGAGCAATTCCTGGGCCGGCTCGCCGGGGAGATAGAGCGACTGCGCACCGAGCAAGAGCGGCTGACCTCGAGGCTTGGCGAGTACGCCGACCGGGACCTGGAGACCGAGTTCGACAGTCTCGGTCGTGAGGTCGCCGCGGTGCTCCAGGCTGCCAGGGAGGCGGCGGACTCGATGCGGGAGCGGGCGACGGTCGACGCGGCACGCTGGCGGTCCGAGGCGATGGCCGAAGTCGAGGTGTTGCGCAAGGAGGCGAGGGTGGACGCCGAGACCCTGCGCGGGGATGCCTGGTCGACAGGGAGCGAGTTGCTCGGCCAGGCCGCGGCCGAAGCCCGGCGCTTGCGGGCCGAGGCGGAGCGCGATGTCCTGACCGTGATGGGGGAGGCAGAGCGAGAGGCCCATCGGCTCACCGCTTCGGCTCGCCGCGACGCCGAGGACGCGGTGCGAGCCGCCACCATGGGGGCCGAGAAGCTGGCCTCGGAGGCGAAGAAGCGTCACGACGACATCATCGATCAGGCCCATCGTCAGGCCGAGGCTGCTCAGGAGCGGACCCGGGCGCTGGAAGAGCGGCGCGAGGAGCTGATGGAGGAGTTGGAGTCGGTCCGATCCGCCCTGGCCAAACTGGAGGGCGCCTTGGAGGAGCGCAGGGAGAGTCTCGAGCTTTCCCCCGAGTCGACCAGTGTCAGGGTGGTTCCCTCACCCCGCCAGGAGCCCGACGAGACCATCTGGGAGCTGGGGGAGACCGTGCGTGTGATTCCGCCTACGCCCGCCCGCCGCGGGGAGCCCATGATCGACGTCGACGACCTCTATCCGGAAGAGGAGGAGCCCGAGCCCGAGGCCGAGCTGGAGCCTCAAATCGTGGTCGAGACCGAGACCATGCCGGAACCCGAGCCGGGGCCGGAGCCGCCCGAGCCGGAATCGGAACCGGAACCGGAACCGGAACCGGAACCGGAACCGGAGGAGGGTGAGCCTGTTGAGGAAACCCCGGACGTGGTCGGGGCGCTCTTCGCCTCATTGCGCGGGGAGCCGGCCGTGGCCGAACGGGCGCCGCCCGAGGAACGGGCCGCCGAGGTTCCGGACGAGCCGTCACCGGCACGCCCGGTCGAACCGCGTCTCTCCACACGCAGCGATGCGATCGAGCAGCGGGATCGACGACTCCTCCCCATCGCCAACCGGGCGCTGCGAGGGGTGAAGAAGGCGGTCACCGATGCCCAGAACCAAGCACTAGACGCACTTCGCACCGAGGACGCCTGGTTTCCGGAGGGGCCCGCCCTCGCCGACATGCTCCGAGCCGACTTGATCGGGCTCTGGGCCGAGAGCTACTCGGCGGGTCATGCCTCGGCCGAAGAGATGCTGGGTACCAAGCTGAAGCGGAAGGACACACCTTCGTCCGATGCGGCCGAGTCCTTCGGTGAGGACCTGGCCGAAGCAGTGTCCAACGCCCTGATCCAGGCAGGCGACGGACAACGCGAGCGGCAGTCGGCGACTTCCCGGGTGTTCCGAGGGTGGCGCACCGACGAGGCGGAGCGCCGGGTCCGTGAGCTCGCCCTCACCGGATACCACCGCGGTCTCACCGACTCGATGGGAGAGGAGGACGCCCTGGAGTGGGTCGCCAACGGGACCCCTTGCAGTGCCTGCCGGGCCGCGTCCTCTGACCCGGGCTCACATCTGCCACCGGTGCATGCCGGTTGTGAGTGCACCCTGGTCGTGGTCTGACTCGCTGGTTCCGCCCTGCTGACCTCCCCCGGGAACCCAGGATCCTGGAACCGTTAGCCTCATAGCCGATGTTCACCCGGGTCCCCTCTGACTACAAGGCCGGTCGGCGACGGCCTCTGACCCTGATCCTGGCCGTGGTGGCGGCCCTGTACCTGATCCTGACCGCGCTGGGCACGCTGTGGACCGATTATCTGTGGTTCGACTCGATTGGCTTCTCCTCGGTCTGGCAGCGGCGGTGGGGCCTGTCCATCCTGCTCGGGGCCATCGGGATAGCTGTCGCCTTCCTGGTCATATGGGTCAGTCTCCAGGTTGCCGACCGGATATCGCCCCGTTGGGCGCCCTTCGACCTAACCGAGGAAGAGGAGCTCGTCGAGCGGTTCCGCGAGTGGGTCGAGCCCCGTCTCCGGCAGATCCGCTTCTGGCTGACCGCGGGCCTCTCGGTCCTGCTCGGTCTCACCGTGTCCACGTGGCGTGACGAGGTCTTCCTGTTCCTCAACACACAGGAATTCGGCGTGACCGACCCGATCTTCGGTCAGGACATCGGGTTCTACATGTTCCGTCTGCCCCTTCTCGGCACCGTCACCGACTGGGTGTTCAACCTGCTCGTCCTCACCACCCTGGTGGTCGCCGTGGCCCACTACTTCAATGGCGGGCTCCGCTTCACCGGTAGGCGTTTCACGGCCACTCGCCCTGCCAAGACCCATATCTCGGTGATGCTCGCCCTGCTCGCCCTGGTCCGCGCCGTGGTGTACCGGATCGACATGTACGAGCTGCTCTTCTCGGATCGGGTGGCCCAGTTCTTCGGTCCCGGCTACACCGACATCACCGCTCGACTCCCGGCCTACCGGCTGCTCATGCTGGTGGCGGTGATGGCGGCGGTCCTGTTCATCGTCAACATCTTCCGCCCCGGCTGGAGCCTCGCCATCGTCGCCGTGGTCTCCTGGCTCGTGGTGGCAATCGCCGCGGCCGCCATCTACCCGGCGGTGATCCAGCGCTTCCAGGTCAATCCCCAGCCCTTCGCCAAGGAGGCGCCTTACATCGAGCACAACCTGGCGTTCACCAGGGCGGCGTGGGGCCTCGATCAGGTCGAGGTGCGCCAGTTCAACGCATCCGAGGATCTGGAGGCCGGGGACATCGAGGCCAACCGACTCACCATCGACAACCTGCGGATCTGGGACCCCTCCGTCCTGCCCCGCACCTATCAGAATTTCCAGGAGCTGCGCACCTACTACACGCTCGGGGTGGTAGACACCGACCGTTATCTCAACGAGGGCATCCCCACTCAGGTGATGCTCGCGGTGCGGGAGCTCGAGGAGGTGAATCTCCCTCGTGAAGACTGGCTGAACCAGCGTCTCCTCTACACCCACGGGTTCGGCGCCGTGGTCAACGTGGCCAATGTGGTAACCGCCGACGGCCAGCCCAACTTCCTCCTCTCCGACGTCCCGCCGATGGCCGCCGTCCCCGATTTCGAGCTCGACGAGCCGCGTGTCTATTTCGGTGAGACGTATCAGGAGGGCCGGCCGATCATCGTCAAGACGGGCAACCAGCCCCAGGAGATCGACTTTCCCCTCCCCGAGGAGGGGACCGCCTACAACGAGTATGGCGGCGAGGCCGGGGTGGTGCTGAGCAACATCTGGAAACGGATCGCTTTCGCCTTCCGCTATAGGGACCTGAACCTGCTCATCTCGGACGAGATTCGAGCCGACAGCCGCGTCCTGGTGGAAAGGAACGTCAAGCACATCCTCGAAGCCGTGGCGCCGTTCCTCCATGTGGACACCGACCCCTACCCGGTCATCCTCGATGGGAAGACCCACTGGGTGCTCGACCTCTACACCACCAGCTCCTGGTATCCCTACGCCCAGCCCCTGACCAATGCCGCCGTCGGCCGGCTGGCCCGGTCCTCAGACCTCAGGAGCGGGGTCAACTACATGCGAAACTCGGTGAAGGCCGTCGTCGACGCCTATGACGGTCACGTCACCTTCTATCTGGTGGACACGGAGGATCCGATCGCACGGGCCTGGTCGGCGGCCTTCCCCGGTCTGTTCACCTCGGCAGAGGAGATGCCAGAAGGTCTCGAGGAGCACCTCCGCTATCCCCAGGATCTGTTCCGGGTGCAGGGTCAGCTCTACCTCGACTATCACATGACCGACCCCAACCAGCTGTTCAGCCGAAGCGACGCCTGGTCGCTCCCCGTCGATCCTTCGACGGTCAGCCGGGACGCCACCCCCGGCTCGGAGTTCCTCTTCGGTGACGTCCTCGACCCGACCAGCAGCCAGGTCGACTATCGGGCAGAGATCCTCCCTTACTATCTCCTCACCAAGCTGCCTGGAGAGGACGATCTCTCCTATCTGCTGCTGCAGCCGTTCAGCCCGAGCAACAGACGCAACATGACGAGCTTCCTCGTCGCCGACTCGAGCCCGGGCCGCTACGGCCGACTGGTCGATTTCCGCATGCCCCAGGGTGACTTCGTCGACGGCACCGAGCAGGTTGGGCAACGGATCGACCAGGACGGTGACATCTCCGAGCAGTTCACCCTCTGGGACAACCAGGGATCTGTGGTGATCAAGGGCGACTTGCTGGTTGTGCCGATCGAGGACTCTCTCATGTATGTCCAGCCGATCTTCCTCGAAGCGGAGGGCGGTGGCATTCCCGAGTTCCGCCGTGTGATCGTGGTTTATGGGGACCAGGTGGAGTGGGCGGAGACCCTCGACGGTGCCCTCGAGCTCGTCTTCGGTGACGGGGCCGGCGACGGGCCGGTCGAGCCGTCACCGGGCACCGACACGGTGGAGGAGTATCTCGAGGCAGCCGCCGAGGCCTTCGCCCAGGCCGAGCAGGCCTTGAGCGACGGCGACCTCGCCGACTACCAGCGCTGGGTGGAGGAAGCCCAGCGTCTGATCGACCAGGCCCGCGACGCCCTGTCCGGCGCGGTCGAGGCGAAACTGGGCCAGGCGGGATGACCTGATTCCCGTGTGCAACCCACCACCGGGCTGGTGGTTGACTGCACACACCAATTCGTCTCCCGATCCTGTGTGCAGCTGGCAACCGTGGCGGTGGCTCGATGCACACGACACAGGTGCTGTCCCGACAGGGTCGGGGCGGCCCCTAGACTCAACCGTTCCCCAAGGAAGACATGGCGAAAGACGAAGACGAATACATACGGATGCGAGGCACGGTCCTCAAGATGCTGCCCGACTCGACCTTCGAGGTGAAGTTGGACAGCGGCTTCGAGTTGCTGGCCAAGCCATCCGGCCGGATGCGTCGAGGCAGAGGCATCCGGGTCCTCCCCGGCGACACGGTCGACGTAGAGGTCTCGACCTACGACCCGACCCGGGGCCGGATCGTCTGGCGTTATCGCTGATCACGACCACCATCTCCCAGGCACGTAGGCCCCGCGGAGAAATGTGTCCCACCCGGCTCGCATGATGAGGGCATGGACATGGTGATGGACCTGATTGCATCCGGTGCAGCCGTGGTGATGATCCTGGTTGGCGGCTACTCGATCGTTTCGATCTTCTTCGACGATCTCACCTGAGGCAGGGACAGGCGATCGGTAGCTTGACGGCATGCGACTGAGCAATGTGATCCTCCGGGTCTCCGACCTGGAGTCATCGATCGTCTTCTGGCGCGACATGGTGGGGCTCGAACTGCTCTGGTCGAGCGGCGAATTCGCCTTCTTCGATCTCGGCGACAACCGTCTCGTCCTGAATCAGCCCCTGGCCTACCAATCCCAGGAGTCGGACACCGAGATCGTGCTCGAGGTCGACGATCTGTACGCCACCCATGGAGAGATGAGGGGGCGTGGCGTCCCGTTCGAGGTCGAGCCGAGACCGGTGACATCGGACGGGGAGAGAACCCTGCTGGCCACCCATTTCCGTGACCCGGACGGCCATCTGGCCAGTGTCACAGGATGGGTCGAGGGAGTGGAGGAATGACTCG
The DNA here is from genome assembly GCA_036556665.1 of Acidimicrobiia bacterium. Classification (GTDB taxonomy): domain Bacteria; phylum Actinomycetota; class Acidimicrobiia; order Spongiisociales; family ZC4RG35; genus JARDZU01. The sequence continues at coordinate 3,538 of DATBIX010000050.1, read as the reverse complement.
GGTTGGTTGGGGGGCGTCACCGGGATGACGCCCCCCAACCGCGCCGGCGGCGTCAGCCGGCGGCCGTGGTGGTCGTGGCTACGTCTGCCATAGTCGTGGTGGCGCCACCGATGGTGGTGGTCACATCGCCATCGCCGCCATCGTCGTCGGAAGTGCAGGCCCCGAGGGCCAGCACCAGACACAGCGACGCCACGACAGAAGCGGGCTTCCTGAATTTGCGCAGGGTCATGGATACCTCCGTTTGCGAGTGGGCTGATAGAGGCTGAACGCCCCCGCCCACATCGAGGAGATACCACCGCCATGAGGCGGTTAAACCGATTCGCGCGAGTCACTGAGCGGTGTAGGCCCCGTCCACCAGGTAGTAGCCGCCGGTGCAGAAGGCGGCGGCGTCCGATCCGAGGAATGCAACCAGCTCGGCCACCTCCTGTGAGGTCCCCAGCCGCTGGATGGGATGCATCGTTGCGATCGCCTGGAGGGTCGCCTCGTCGAGGTTCTTCTCCAACAGCGGGGTGCTGATGAACCCCGGTCCCACCGAATTGACCCGGATGCCCTTGGCCGAATACTCGATGGCTGCGTTCTTGGTCAGCCCGACCACACCGTGCTTGGCGGCGACATACGCCGGTGCGTTGCCGAACCCGACGCTTCCCAGGATCGAGGCGATGTTGACGATCGATCCGCCTCCCATCTCCAGCATCGCCGGGATCTCGTACCGCATGCCATAGAACACCCCGTCGAGGTTGGTGGAGATCACCTGATGCCAGCTGTCGATCGGGTACTCACCGGTCGGTGCCTGGGCGCCTCCGATGCCGGCGTTGTTCACCGCCACGTGAAGCCCGCCATAGGTGGCCACAGCTTGCGCCACCATCTTCTCCACCTGCTCCGGCTTGGAGACGTCCACCGAGACGAACGTGGCCACCCCGCCCATCCCCTCGATCGCTTCGGTCACCCGGGTGCCGTTCTCCTCGTCGAAGTCGGCGACGATCACCTTGCCGCCGGCTGCTGCGAAAGTCGTGGCACAGGCTTCTCCGATGCCCGAGCCTCCTCCGGTGACGATGACGACCTTTTCCGTGTAGTCATAGCCCATCTCAGACCTCCGATCGTGGCTCCAGTTGCGACTGTTACCCATTCTCGGGGTGGGGTCAACCCGCGGATAGGGTCGATCGTCCCTCCCCGCCCAGGCCTTGATAACTTGGCGGCGTCTTAGGAGGCTCTTGGTGAGAGCGACGGTCCGGCTCGTTGCACTGCTTGTCCTCGTTGCTTGCACCCGGAGCTCATCCGGCACCACGACGACGGTGACATCGACCACGACCTCCACCGCCGAAGCCACCACGCTGGTGCCGGCGCCGATGGCGGAGCATCGCATCGGCGTCCGGACCGTCGATGGGGAAGGGGAGTTCTTCGATCGAATCACCGGGCAGAGCTTCGAGCCGAGAGGTGTCAACCTGATCCGCCTCGACCTCGGGAGCCACAGCACTCTCGATCCCGCCCACTACGACCCGGAACGGATCGAAAACACCTTCACCGCGATCGCGGCTGCCGGCTACAACGTCGTCCGGACCTTTCTCAACTCCAGACCCGGCGGCATGCCCGGGGCGAACGAATCCCTTTCCTCCGAGTACCTCGACAATGCCGCCGATCTGCTCGCTCGGGCCAAGGCCCACGGTCTCCAGGTGCTGCTCACCCAGGATTGGCTGCCCGAGTCGGCCTCCTGGACCTTCGCCTCCGATCCCCTCATCGACGACGTCAATGCCATGTATCTGTCACGCGGCGGGGTCGACACCAACCGGAGGTTCTACCGGGAGTGGGTGCAAGGTCTCATCGCCCGGGACGCGGCGTTCGACGCCCTGCTCGCCTACGAGTTGCGAAACGAGCTCTACTTCACCGACCTTTATCCGCCCTTCAACCTGACCTCCGGGACGGTGGCCACCGCCAACGGTGTCGGCTACGACCTGGCGGAACCGGATGTGCACCGCCGGCTGCTCGAGGAGAACCTGGTGTATTGGGCCGACACGATGCGATCTGAGATCCTGGCCTTGGATCCCAGCGGCTTGGTCACCATCGGCTTCTTCCAGCCCAAGGGACCGAACACGTCCCGGGTCGGTGATGACCGTCTCATCGAGACCGAGGCGGTGATCCTCGATTCGACCCTCGACTTCATCGACCTGCACGGCTACCCGGGTGGCGAGCTGAATCTGGCCCAAATCGTCGAGAACTACGGGCTCCCTCCGGTCACGTCTAAACCGATCCTGCTCGGCGAGTTCGGTGCCGAACATGGGCCGTATCCCACCATCGACGACGCCGTTCGTGCCCTCGTCGACTGGCAGGTGGAGTCGTGCGCCTACGGGTTCGACGGCTGGCTCCTCTGGACCTGGGACACCGCCGAACAACCCGAGTTCTGGAGTGCGGTCAACAACGAGGGGGTTATCGCTGATGCCCTGTCACCGGTGACGCGGCCCGATCCCTGTGTGGTGGGTGACCTCGAACTCGCCTCGGAGCTGGCGACCGGAGCCTCGGTGACGGCTTCTTCCGAGACTGTGGCCGATGTCGCCGCCAATGTCATCGATGGCCTGCCCGTCACCATCTGGAGCGCCGGCGCCGACGCCCCCCAGTGGATCGAGCTCGACCTGGGCTCGGAGCGGGTGGTCGAGGCGATCCGGCTTCTCGTCGCCCAGTACCCGGCCGGTGCGACCAGCCATCGGGTGACCGTCAGAGGTGAGTCTGGCGAGGGGGTGGAGGTGGCCCGATTCGACCAGGACACCAGCGACGGTGACTGGCTCGAGGTCGCGTTGGAAGAGCCGATTTCGGGAGCCCGCTATCTCCGGGTCGACACCACGGCCTCGGTGTCTCACGTTGCCTGGCGAGAGATCAGCGTCCTGGGCAGCTAGAGCGGTAGCCTCGCCGAATGGATGTTTCGAGTCTTGATTCGATACCTCTCTTCGCCGCACTGCCCCGGAAGGAGCGGGCGGTTGTCGCCGCCCACGCCGACGAGGTCGGGCTGGAGCAAGGGGCGCACATCGTCGAGGAGGGTGCCCTTGCCTATGAGCTCTTCGTCATCAAGAGCGGTACGGCCGACGTCGTGCATGATGGTGAGGTGATCGCCCGGATGGGGCCTGGCGACGTGGTGGGCGAGATCGGAGTCCTCAGGACCCACATCCGGACCGCGACAGTGGTCGCCACCAGCCCCATCGAGGCCATCGTCATGTATGGGCCCGAACTGACCGCATTGCGAGCCTCGATGCCGCATGTGTGGGCCGAACTGGAGCGTCTGGTCGAGGAGCGAACCTCGGACGGGTGAGAAGGCGGTTCAGTCGACGTCGGCAACCTCGCTGAGTGGAGCGGCGTCGTCGGCCAGTCGTCGATCCACGAGTTCGAGGGCCCAGTCGATGACGAGCATGGCGGCGATTATCAGGACGAGACCCACGAAGCCGGAAACCTCCACGGACGTGCCGAATATGACGTCGAGGACCCAGAGGAAGACGAACTTCGAGAAGAACATGATCGCCCAGATCGAAAGGGCGAGCCCGACCACGTTGGTCTT
>DATBIX010000049.1:0-4740 GCA_036556665.1 Acidimicrobiia bacterium | reverse complement strand
TCCTCGTGCTGCCCCTCGATGGTGAACAGCACATCGACACTGGAGTCCCGCACCGCGCTCTGGTCGCTCTGACGCCAACACCAACGTCGGGCGCTCACCAGACCGGAGTCGTCGACGAAGACCACTTCTCCCGCTTCGGGCTCGGAGACGGTGTCGGACCCGAGATCGGTGAATCGCTCCGACCCGCCGGCAAAGCGGACCGTGGTGCCGCCGGTGACCGCCTTCTGATCGAAGGCGGCGACCGGGAGCTGGTGCCGGATGCTGACCAGGTTGGCCAGGTCGACGAGCAGGTTGATCGAGGGGAGATCGCCCTGCTTGGTGAGACGACGAAGGAGCGACTCGGCCGCGCTGCGGTACTGGGTCGGCTTGACTCCGAACCCGGCGAAGGTGCGTCGCCAGGCGGCCAGGCTGGGCAACTCGGACAAGGGTGTGTCGCCGATGGATTGGCGGACCCGATCCTGCTCTTCCATGTACAGGTCGAGCAGACCGGACGGCGTCGGCCCGTTGGCCAGGCCGGTGGCGTGGATGATCCCGCCCCGGGTGGAGGGAAAGGAGGCGAGGACTTCTTCCGAATAGTCGAAGATCATCCGCGGAGTGTGGCACAGCCACCATGACAGATTTACCGCACTCTCCGCCCCGTTCTAAGCTCAGAAGGTGACTCTGGCCGACTATTTGCCGATCGGCATCATGCTCCTCCTGGCCGCCGGGTTCGTCGCAGTCTCCCTCGGAGTCTCCCGCTTCTTTCGTCCCAACAACCCCACTGAGGCCAAGCTCGACCCCTACGAGAGCGGCATCGTGCCCGAGGTTGAGCCGGTCCAGCGGTTCCCGGTGAAGTTCTATCTGGTGGCGATGTTGTTCGTGGTCTTCGACGTCGAGATCATCTTCCTCTTCGCCTGGGCCTCGATATGGGACAGCCTCGGCTGGTTCGGGGTGGTCGCCATCCTCATCTTCACCTTCTTCGTCGCCGAGACCCTCGCCTACGTGTGGAAGCGGGGTGCACTGGACTGGAACGTCCATAGACGTGCCCGCTACATCCCGGACGACGTCACCGACGAGGCGGCCTAGTGGCCACGACTGCGCCGGGCAACCTGTTGATGACCACGGTGGACAAGGCTGCGCGCTGGGCGCGAACGAGATCGATGTTCCCGGCCACCTTCGGGCTCGCCTGCTGCGCCATCGAGATGATGGCGACCGGGGCCGCCCACTACGACCTGGCCCGGTTCGGGATGGAGGTGTTCCGGGCATCACCACGACAGGCCGATCTGATGATCGTCGCCGGCCGGGTGAGCCAGAAGATGGCGCCGGTTCTACGTCAGGTCTATGACCAGATGCCCGACCCCAAGTGGGTCATCTCGATGGGCGCCTGTGCCTCGACCGGCGGGATGTTCAACAACTACGCCCTGGTCCAGGGTGTCGACCAGGTTGTGCCGGTCGACATCTACGTGCCGGGGTGCCCGCCAGGGCCGCAGAGCCTGATGCACGGGATCCTGACCCTTCACGACAAGATCATGGAAGGCGCGATCAGTTGACCGACGAGCAGGTGGCAGTGGCGGAGGTCGAGGAGCGCCCTCTCCCGGACGACGAGGTCCTGCACAGCCTGTTCTCGTCGTTCGACGACGTCGCCTGGGAGCAGTCGCACGGCCAGGACGTGGCCCGGGTCCCGAGTGGCCGCTGGGCCGAGTTCGGGCGGGCTGCGATGGAGGCAGGCTTCGAGGTGTGCGTCGACGTGACCGCGGTGGACTGGATGCGGCAACGCCCCGAGCGGTTCGAGATCGTGGCCAACCTGCTCTCCATGCAGCATCGGCTTCGTCTCCGCATGACCACCACTGCCGGTCGTGAGGATCCCACCGTCGCCTCCCTGGTCCCCATCTGGCCCGGGGCCAATTTCGCCGAGCGGGAGGTGTACGACATGTTCGGCGTGAGCTTCGAAGGCCATCCGGACCTGACCCGGATCCTCATGCCGGACGACTGGGAGGGTCATCCGCTTCGCAAGGACTTCGGTGTGGGGAGCGTCCCGGTCCAGTTCAAAGAGAGCCATCGGGTGATCTGATGACCGACGACACCAAGACCACCGACACGCTCGACATCTGGGTGGCCGGGACCGAGGAACCCCAGTTCAGCCCAACACAGTCCAGCCCGACCGACGAGGGCGCCCAGGAGATGGCGCTCCACGAGACCGAGGCACGTCTCGACGAGGAGCTGGGGAGGGTGGTCGACGACGATTACGTCTTCGATGACGTCATCGATGAGGACGAGCGGATGATCCTCAACATGGGCCCGCAGCACCCGTCGACCCACGGGGTGCTCCGTCTCCAGATCGAGCTCGAGGGTGAGATCATCCGGCGCACCAAGCCGATCATCGGATATCTCCACACCGGGATGGAGAAGACGGCCGAGCAGCTGACCTTCTCCCAGGGAGGGACCAACGTCACCCGGATGGACTACCTGGCCCCCTTCCACAATGAGCTGGCCCACGCCTTGGCCGTCGAGAGGCTCCTGGGAATCGAGGTCCCACCTCGGGCAGCGGCGATCCGGGTGCTGCTGACCGAGCTCAACCGCTGCTCTTCCCATCTGGTCGCCCTGGCCACCAACGGCATGGACATCGGCGCCATCTCGATGATGATCTACGGGTTCAGGGAGCGGGAGCAGATCCTCGCCTTCTTCGAGAAGACGACCGGTCTGAGGATGAACCACAACTTCATCCGACCCGGGGGGGTGGCTGCCGACCTACCCCCGGGTTGGAAGGACGACGTGGCCGACATCATCGAGGACCTGCCGAAACGAATCCAGCAGTACGACGACCTCCTCGAGAACAACCCGATCTGGGTGTCACGCACCAAGGGGGTTGGGGTCATCTCTGCCGCCGAGGCGATCGCCTATGGCATCACCGGCCCCCCTCTCCGTGCCGCCGGAGTCGAGTGGGACCTGCGCAAGGCGTTCCCGTATAGCGGGATCGAGCAGTACGAGTTCGATGTGCCGGTGGGCGAGCACGGCGACGTCTACGACCGCTACCGGGTCAGGGTCGAGGAGATCCATCAGTCGCTACGGATCGTCCAACAGGTGATGGATCAGATGCCGAAGGGCGACTATCGAGTCGACGATCGGAAGGTCACCCCTCCGCCACGGGCCAGGATCGACGAGTCGATGGAGGCCCTGATCCATCACTTCAAGCTGTTCACCGAGGGGTTCAAGGTGCCACCCGGGGAGACCTACGTAGCGGTGGAGTCACCCCGGGGCGAGCTTGGTTGCTATCTCGTCTCCGATGGTCACGCCCGGCCCTATCGGATGCACACCCGGGCGCCCTCGTTCGCCAACCTCCAGGCATTGCCCATCACCATGGCCGACTCGCTCATGGCCGACACGGTGGCCACCATCGCCTCGATGGACCCGGTGATGGGCGACGTCGACCGGTAGCGCCTCGTCGTCTCGTGTGCAACCGGCCACCGTCACGGTGGGATTCTGCACACGTCTGCCGGGCGGGCCATCTCGTGTGCAACCGAACACTGTCACGGTGGGTCTTTGCACATACGGGCGACGCGGGACGCCGTGTTTGGCGGGTTTCGCTACCCCTCAGCCTGCTACCTAATCTCCGGCCTCGATGATGCGCTGGTCTGAGGCCACCCAGGAGCGTGCCCGGGAGATCATCTCCCGTTATCCCCAGAAGCGGTCGGCCGTGATGCCTCTCCTCTACCTGGCCATGGCGGAGGAGGGGGACCGCCTCAGCAACGAGGGCATGGAAGAGGTGGCGGAATGGGTGGGTATCACCCCGGCACAGGTCAGCGCGGTGGCCAGCTTCTACACCATGTACAAGCGAGAGCGGACCGGCAGGTACCTGATCTCCTGCTGCACCTCGATCTCGTGCATGCTGCTCGGGGGTGACGACATCCTCCACGCCGTCGAGGACGAGTCGGGCGTACCCCACGGTGAGACAGATGCCAGGGGGCTCATCTCGGTGGAGCACGTGGAGTGCATCGGAGCATGTGGGGGCGCACCGGCGGTGCAGGTCAACTACGAGCTCATCGAAGGGGTGACCCCCGAGCGCGCCCGCGACCTGGTGAGATGGCTCAGCGGCGCCCGACCCGAGGTGATCAACGGCGACGAGATGCAGGAGCTGTTCGGGGGAGTGCGCAGCTTCGACTGGGCGATAAAGGAGGACGAGGGAGCGGTCGGCCCCTATCCCGCCTTCCAGCCCCTGGGGACCGTGGGGAGAGAGGGCGGGAGTTGAACCCGCCACTCGTCGTCACCAAGCGGATGATGGAGCATCCGGCCGACTCACATACCATCGAGCGTTACGAGGCGACTGGCGGTTACGAGCAGGCTCGCCGAGCCCTTGGAATGACCCGTGACCAACTGGTCGAGGAGATCAAGGCATCGGGCCTGCTCGGCAGGGGAGGGGCGGCGTTCCCGGCCGGGATGAAATGGTCGTTCCTGGCTCCAGCCCGTCCCAGCTATCTGGTCATCAACGGGGACGAGTCGGAGCCGGGCACCTTCAAGGACCGGCAACTCTTGGAGCGGGACCCCCATCAGATGGTGGAAGGCGTGATCATCACCGCTGTCGCCAACGAGGTCCATCACGCTTTCATCTATATCAGGGGGGAGTACCCCAAACCGGCGCGCCGGGTCCAGGCCGCGGTCGACGCCGCCTATGCCCGCGGCTATCTGGGCAAGGGCATCTTCGACTCCGGGTACGACCTCGAGGTGACGGTGCATCTCGGCGCAGGGGCCTACATCTGTGGCGAG
>DATBIX010000048.1:0-21826 GCA_036556665.1 Acidimicrobiia bacterium | reverse complement strand
GTGATCTGGCGGAGCCCGAAGTTCTCGATGAGGACCATGACGATGAGGCGGGCGGTGTCGCGTTTCGAGTTGAAGTAGCCGTATGACTCGTCGAGCATCAGGGCGACGAGGGAGTTGAGCAGCCCGACGCCGAAGGCGAGTGCGAGGAGCAGGACCAGGGAGGCCGGGTTGAGCGCCCCCAGCGCGAAGGCGAGGGGGATCGTGATCCACCCGGCGAACTCGATGATCGGGGCCAGGTACTCGAAGAGAAACATGGCGGCCCAGGTGACCATGCCCACCCGCCCGTATCGGGGGTTGAAGGTCATCGGCATGAAGTCGCGGACTGCGGTCATCAGCCCCCGATGCCAGCGGATGCGTTGACGCCGCAGCACACGCAGGGTCTCGGGTACCTCGGTCCAGATCACGGCCGACGGCTCGTACACGATCCGGTAAGGGATGCCGTGCTCGATGTGGTGACGGTGGAGACGCATGGTCAGGTCCATGTCCTCGCCCATGTGGCCGCTGCTGAAGCCCCCTACCGCGATGACCGCCGAGCGTTTCCACACGCCGAACGCACCCGAGACAAGTGGCAGCGCCTCCATGTCCGACCAGGCGGGGCGACTGGCGAGGAAGGTGCGGAGATACTCGAGGACCTGCATCCTGGCGATGAGATTCCGGGGCACTTCGGCCTTGATCAGGTGGCCGAGTTGGACCCGGCTGCCGTTGAGCGGCCGGATGTTCCCGCCCACCGCGATGGTGCGATGCCGATCCTCGACCACTCGCTTCATCGCCCCGACCAGGCAGTTGGCGTCGAGGATGACGTCCGCATCGGTGCACAGGGCGTACGGGTAGCGGGCTGCATTGATCCCGGCATTCAGCGCGTCGGCGCGCCCGCCGTTTGCCTTGTCGATGACGGTGATGTCGACGCTCCCGTGGCCTCGGTAGATCGCCTTCACCTCGGCCGTGGGGATGTCCGGCCGGTACGGGATGCGGACCCGCTCCAGTCCGAACGCCTCGACCAGCGCCTGCAGTGTCTCGTCCGACGAGCCGTCGTTGGTGATGACGATCTCGAACCTCGGGTATCCCACGATCGACATCGAACGGACCGCGTCGACGATCCCTGCCTCCTCGTTGTAAGCGGGGATGACGATCGACACCGGGGGCGACGTCTGACTGGACAGCATGTCGGCCACCCGGCCGAAACGGTCGACGTGATGGGTCCTCCTCATCACCGTCGCCGAGCGCAGTCCCAGCCAGATCATGTAGGACTGCATGAGGATGAAGTAGACGAGAGTGGCGTAACCGGCCCAGCGGAGGATGTCGAGGATCACGCCGGCACCTCCTCTCTCCCATCCACGTAGGCGAGGAGGATTCGATCCTGCTCGTCTGCCATCCCGGTCTCGGAGCGATCTCTCGCCGTGGCAAGGACGCCTGAGTCTGCCAGCGCCTCGGCGGCGGCGTCCGCCGCGTAGGCGTCAACGCCCTGGAGGGCGCCGATGAGGATCCGATCTCCCCCGAGCAGGGAGGCGAGAGCGGCGGCGCTGTTGCGCCGCACCCACCAGTTCTCGTCCCTGAGGCACCGGGCCAGATCCCCGCCGACCTCGGGATCTCCGATCTCTCCGAGGGATGAGGCGGCCTTGGCCCGAAGCCTCCAGTCGGGCGACTGGAGCGACTCGCTCAGCGGCCCGATGGCAAGCGGGCCTCCCACGGAGCCGAGAGCTTCGATCGCGGCGATCTTCACTTCGATGTCGCTGCTGACCCGAAGCACGTCGGCCAGGGGCGGGCCGGCGTCGCGGTCTCCGATCGTGCGGAGGACTCGTATCGCCTCGATCACCCCGACATTGCCGTCGTGCCCGAGGTTGACCCGGATGTAGGCGATGAGTGGCCAGGTTGCCTTGGCCCCGAAACCGACCAGGGTGTCGGCGAAGCGAGCCCGCACCCAGGCCTGCTCCTTGCCGAGCCGCTCCAGGATCGGATCGATGGCAGCCGTGTACCGCATCCGCCCCAACCCACGGGCGCATTGGATGCGCACTTCCGGCTCCCGGTCGTCGAGGTGCTCGATGAGCACCGGCGCTGTCGAATCGTCACCGATCTCGGCGAGGGACACGGCAGCGCGAAGCCGACGACCCAGAGGGAACCGACTCCGCAGCCTCGCCACCTGCTTGCGGGCCAACCCGACCCGGTCGACGATCCCGGCCAGGGTCTCGATGTCGGCGCCCGACACGATGTTGCGCAGGTCGATGACCGCGTCGATGAAGGCGTCGTCATCGCCGGCATCGGCACCGATCGGGTCGGTGTGATGCTCGTAGGCGAGATGACGGCTGAGGACGGCGACGTACCCGGCGCGGCGCGTGTCGTGCCGTGCCATGCGTCGGCGGTGGACAGCCTTCAGCGAAACCAGCCCCAGGAGCAAGAAGAGGTCCAAGCCGAAGACAACCCCGACCGCGATCAGGCCGATCGTTGTCCCATCCATGAGATCTCTTGCTAATCATCGGCGGGCCCGAGGGCCGCATTGAGGATCGCCTTTTCAGCTGAGCAGACGCTGCCTGATCCGCGCCATGAGCTCAGGGAGGCGAAACGGCTTCCGCACGAAGTCCACCGCTCCCAGGTCGAGGCTATGGACCACGGTCCGATCGTCGTCCACCCCGGAGAGCATGATCACCCTCATCGGGCGGCCCTCCGTCTGCCATCTCTCGATGATCTCGAGGCCGAGCAGCCCGGGCATCAGCTGGTCGAGGATGACGAGGTCGAAATCCCCGGAGATGCCCTTCTCATAGGCCTCGACCCCGTTGAGCGCAGTGTCGACCTGATAGCCCTCGAGCTCCAGAGCGGTCACCAGCAGGGTGGTCACCGTCTCCGAGTCGTCGGCAACGAGGACTCTCTTGGCCTCGGGCATTGATATCTCTTGTCCCAGGGGGTGTTTGGCGCCCCAGATGATGGCACAAAGGGTTGTACTTGCCCGGATTCGGCGGCCTCGTTACCGATGAAGCCGCAGTGACGGCGTTATCTTCTCTGTTGCTCCCGGAGATTCTGGGCCTCGATGGGGACCATTCCTGATCACGAACTGGCCAGGCTCGAAGCGCTGGCCGAACACGGACCACCGCTCGACGAGCTGATCTCGCGCCGTCTCGACGGCGAGCCGTTGCAGTACATCGAGGGGACCGCGGCCTTCGGGCCTCTCAACCTGCTGGTCGACGAGCGGGTCCTGATCCCGCGTCCAGAGACCGAGGGCCTCTTCGACCTGGCGACGCGCATGGTGCGCACTCCCGAGGTGATCGTTGACCTGTGCACCGGCTCGGGGGCGTTGGCCCTCGGGCTGAAGAGCCGCTATCCGAGCGCAGCCGTCTTCGCCACCGACATCTCGCCGGAAGCGATAGAGGTTGCGACGTTCAACCGATACCAGACGGGCCATCAGGTCTACCTCGCCGTCGGCGACCTGTTCGACCCGCTCCCCACCGCCATCCTGGGGACCGTGGACCTGATCGTGGCCAATCCACCCTACGTCGCGGAGGTGGACTTCGCCGACCTGCCTCGTGACGTGCAGAGAGAGCCGAAGGTGGCGCTGGTGGCCGGGCCCACAGGGCTGGAGGTCATACAGAGGATCGGCGCCTCGGCCGCGGCCTGGCTGCGACCCGGCGGAGTCGTCATATGCGAGATCGGTGAACGGCAGGGGATCTCCGCCTCGAGCTCGTTCCATCACCTGCCCGCCGTGGTGCGCAAGGACCTGACCGGCCGCGACCGTTACGTGGTCGCCGTCAAGCCGTGATCATCGACCGGGCCATTGGCGCCGTCCGAGCCGGGCAGGTGATCGGCGTGCCGACCGACACCGTCTATGGGGTCGGAGCCGACCCGCTCAACCCTGGGGCCATGGAAAAGTTGTTCGCGCTGAAAGGTCGTCCCGACCACAAGCCGGTCGGGCTGCTCGTCGCCTCGATCGAGCAGGCGAGACAGGTCGGCGAGATCGAGGGATCCGCCGCCGAGCTGGCGCAGAGGCATTGGCCGGGGGCCCTGACCCTCGTCGTGACACCGAAGGTGATCCTGTCGGAGTGGGTGGGGGATCAGCAGACCAAGACGGTGGGCATCCGCGTCCCCGCTCACCCGCTGCTCCTCGAGCTGCTGTCCGTCACCGGCCCGCTCGCTGTCACCTCCGCCAACCTCACCGGTGAGCCGGAGACGATGAGCGACGTCGAGGCGCGAGCCGTCTTCGGTGACGCCATCCCGGTCTACCTTCCCGGCACCGCCCCGGGCGGCGAGGCATCCACCGTGGTCGACGTGACCGGGGATCACCCGATCGTGGTGCGGCAAGGCCCTGTGTTTCTCTAGGTACCCTCGCCCCATGATCTCGATGGACTCGCTGGAGCAGGCCGACCCTGCCATCGCCGGTTTGATCCGTAAGGACCTGGAGCGGCAGAACTCCCACATCCATCTCATCGCCTCGGAGAACTTCGCCTCGCCGGCCGTCATGGCGGCATCCGGCTCGGTGTTCACCAACAAGTACGCCGAGGGCTACCCGGGCCGTCGCTACTACGAGGGATGCCAGGTGGTCGACGAGATGGAGCAGCTGGCAATCGACCGGGCCGTCGAGCTGTTCGGGTGCGATCACGCCAACGTGCAGCCGCACTCGGGCGCCCAGGCGAACATGGGCGTCTACTTCGCCTTGCTCAACCCGGGGGACAAGGTGCTCGGCATGCGTCTCGATCAGGGAGGCCATCTGACCCATGGCTCGCCGGTCAACTTCTCCGGCCTCTATTACGACTTCGTTGCCTACGGGGTCGACCCGACAACCGAGTTGATCGACATGGACGAGGTTCGCTCCCTCGCCCTGGAGCACAAGCCGAAGATCGTCCTTGCCGGCTACTCCGCCTACTCCCGCATCCTCGACTACGAGGGCTTCCGCTCGATCGCCGACGAGATAGGGGCCGTGTTCATGGTGGACGCCGCGCACTTCATCGGTCTGGTGGCGGGCCGCTCCCACCCTTCACCCGTCTCACACGCAGACATCGTGACCGGGACCACCCACAAGGCCCTGCGCGGGCCGCGCGGCGGTCTCATCCTGGGCCGTGAGGAGTATGCCAGGCCGATCGACAAGGCAGTGTTCCCCAACACCCAGGGAGGCCCCATCGAGTCCCAGATCGCGGCCAAGGCGGTCGCCTTCCAGGAGGCGCTCCGACCCGATTTCCACGTATACACCGAGCAGATCGTGGCCAACGCCAGGGCGATGGCAGCCACGATCCAGCAGCACGGGGTCCGGGTCGTGTCCGGGGGGACCGACAACCACCTCTTCCTGGTGGACCTCCGCTCGATCGACGACGATCTGACCGGGAAGGACGCGGCGAGACTCCTCGACGAGGTGGGGATCACGCTCAACTTCAACACGATCCCCTTCGACCCTCGTCCCCCGTTTCGGGCCTCGGGTCTGAGGATCGGGACTCCGGCGATGACGACTCAAGGGATGAAGGAGGAGGAGGCGTCCGAAGTCGCCATCCTCATCGCCAGGGCCCTCCGGCACCGCGGCGATGACGCCGTGATCGCCGAGGTGGCCGCTCGTGTCGCCGAGTTGGCTGGCCGCTTTCCCCCCTACCCCCACGACTTCGCAGGTCATGTGTGAGCCTTGCTAGCTTCGATTTGGCCGTGATCACGCCCTTCCCTAAACTTTGTGAATAGATTCACAAGCGTGAGTCGATCGAGGCAGACCCGATGAAGCACGAGACAGCACACCAGGAGATCGGGCGCGCGCTGAACGAAGGGTGGTCACAGGCCGGGTCGTTCTTCGGCTCGATCCTGTCGGGCACCCTCCTCGGCCTGCTCGCCGACCGGTGGCTCGGCACCGACCCATGGTTCGTCGTCATTGGCAGCCTGCTCGGTATCTATTCGGGGTTCGTCAACATGTGGAACTACTCGAAGCGAATCGAGGAGGCCGACGGTGAGCCTTGAGCACGGCCCTCCCATCGAGGCCAACCTGGCTCGCAGCACGGTGGCGCGTGCCGTCTACGTGGCCCCCGTTCTGATCCTCCTCTTCGGCCTTGTCCGGGGTTGGGATGGGGCCTGGAGCGCAGCGCTCGGCGTCCTGGTGGTGGTGCTCAACTTCTTGCTCGCCGGGGCAATCCTCTCGATTTCGGCAAGGATCAGCCTCCAGGCTTATCATGCCGCCGCTCTGATCGGCTTCTTCCTTCGTCTCGGCTTGTTCATCGGCGCGGTCTACCTCGTCGCCAGCTTGGTCGAGGTCGACAGGATCGCCTTCGGAATCTCGGCGGTAGTGGCGTACTTCGCCCTCCTCACGTGGGAAGCGGTTTCTATTTCGAGAGGCAGAGGAAGGGAGCTCAGTTGGCCACGATGATCGTCGCATCGGAGTGCGACGTCGCAAATGAGGTGATTTGCGCTCCTGCGGACGTCAATGAGCTCTTCGAGTTCCCCACGATCTTCACCATCGGCAACTTCGAGGTGACCCGAACCGAGATCCTCATGATCTTCGCAGCGATTGTGGTGCTGGCACTCCTCTATTTCGGACTTCGCCAGCAGCGGCTGGTCCCCTCCAAATTCGGTGTCGCGGTGGAGGGCATCGTCGGATTCGTGAGAGACGGCATCGGCCGCGACGTCATTGGGCCGGAGTCGACCAAGTACCTCCCCTATCTCCTGGCGATGTTCACCTTCCTCCTGGTGGGCAACCTGTTCGAGATCACCCCGCTGATCAACTTCCCGATCACCTCACGGATGGCGATCCCCGCATTCCTCTCCCTGGTCACCTACTGGATCTTCATGATCCTCGGCTTCTCCAGGAACCATTTCCGGTACCTGATCGACACCGCCTGGCCCAAGACGGTTCCGATTGGCCTCCGGTGGCTGGTGGGGCTCATCGAGCTGGTCTCGGTCTTCTTGTTGCGTCCTCTCACCCTCGCCGTCCGGCTCTTCGCCAACATGGTGGCGGGGCACTTGATGCTCACATTGCTGCTGACCTCAGGAGTGATCTTCGTGGCCGCCATCCCAGATATCGGCGCCAAAGGGGCAGTCGGGTTCTTCTGGTTCGGCCTGGGTCTATTCATGTTCCTCCTGGAGGTCCTGGTGGCGGTGCTCCAGGCGTACATCTTCACGCTTCTGACCGCGATCTACATCGAATCGTCCATCCACTTCGAGCACTAAGGAGATAGAGAGAATGGAAGGCAACATCGAGGCCATTACTGGCGCACTCGCCCTGATCGGATACGGTCTCGGCGCCATCGGCCCCGGGATCGGCATCGGCATCGTGGCCGGCAACGCCATCACCGCGATGGCCCGCCAGCCCGAAATGCAGGGGACGATCAGAACCACCATGTTCCTCGGTATCGCCCTGACCGAGGCGCTGGCGCTGATCGGCTTCGTCCTCTTCTTCATCGCGTCGGCGGGATAGGGAACCCCCATGCATTTGTCGATTGCCATGGCCGTGCTGGCCACCGAGGAAGGCGATGAGGCTTCCGGCGGCCTCGCCTTGGTCTTGCCCCATCCCGAGGAGCTGATCGCCGGCATCCTCGCTTTCGCCATCGTCTTCTTCTTCGTGTGGAGGTGGGCCCTCCCCACCATCAACAAGACGCTCGAGGCGAGGCAGCAAGCGATAACCGGGCAGCTGTCCGAGGCCGAGGAGGCCAAGCGCGAGGCCGAGAGCCTGCTCGCCGACTACAGGGCCCAGCTGGCCGAGGCGAAGGCCGAGGGCAACCGGATCATCGAAGAGGCCCGGGTCGCCGCCGAGCAGCTGAAGGCCGACGTGGCGGCGCGGGCTGAGGAGGAGGCCGCCCAGATCCTGTCCAAGGCGCGCGAGGAGGCACAATCAGAGAAGGCGCGTGCTCTAGCCGACGCCCGGCGCGAGGTCGGGGAGATCTCGGTGGGTCTGGCGGAGAAGATTGTCGGCGAGTCACTCGACGACAAGCTGCAGAAGGAACTGATCGATCGCTATCTCGCCGAGTTGGAGAGTCTCTAGATGGATGACCGGATCGAGGGCTACGCCAGTGCCATCCTCGACCTTGCTCGAGCCGAGGGTGAGCTGGAACGCGTCGAAGGCGAGTTCCTCGCCGTCGGCCAGGCCTTCGAGAAGTCGGCCGAGCTGCGTACTGCGCTCACCGACCCGACCCTCCCTCTCGATCGGAAGCAAGCGATCATCGATGAGCTGATCGCCGGTCGGGCCTCGCATCTGACCGTGGGTCTGATCCAGTTCATCGTGAGCCAGGGCCGCATCTCAGAGGTCCCTTCCATCGCCAAGGCCTTCGTCGAGAAGGCGGTCGAGTCACGGTCGAGGGCAGTGGCCGAGGTTCGCGCTGCCGTGCCGCTCGACGAGGCGACGATCGAGCGCCTGGCGACAGCCTTGGGCAAAGCGACCGGCAAGAAGGTCGAAGTCAAGGTCGTTGTCGACGAGTCCGTCATCGGAGGGATCGTGGCCCGGGTCGGCGACGTCGTGATCGACGGGTCGATCGCCAACACCATTGGTGAGCTGCGTCAAGCCGTACTGAGCCGCTGAGGAGTCCCATGCCTGACATGACAATCACCGCCGATCAGATCACCAAGGCCCTGCGTGACCAGCTGTCCGGCTGGGAGCCGGAGGTGGCCAAGGAGACGGTCGGATATGTGACCGCAATCGCAGACGGAGTCGCCCGGGTCGAAGGACTGCCAAGCGTCATGGCCTCCGAGTTGCTCGAGTTCCCGGGTGCGCTCATAGGTGTCGCCTTGAACATCGACGAGAACGACCTCGGTGTCGTGCTTCTCGGCGAGGCGAGCCACATCCAGGAGGGTGATCCGGTCAAGCAGACCGGCACCGTCCTCTCCGTGCCGGTCGGCGATGGCCTGCTCGGGCGCGTGATCGACCCGCTGGGCAACCCGCTCGACGGCAAGGGGCCGATCAACACCACCGAGCGGCGTCTCCTCGAGACCCAGGCACCGTCGGTCGTGCAGCGACAGCCGGTGAGCGAGCCGCTCCAGACCGGTATCAAGGCGATCGACTCGATGACGCCGATCGGGCGAGGGCAGCGCCAGCTGATCATCGGCGACCGGCAGACCGGGAAGACCGCCATCCTGGTCGACACGATCATCAACCAGAAGTCCAACCAGGGCACCAAGGATGAGGTCAAGTGCATCTACGTGGCGATAGGCCAGAAGGCATCGACCGTTGCCGAGGTGGTGGCCACCCTCGAGGAGGCCGGCGCCATGGAGTACACCGTGGTGGTCAACGCGGCTGCCTCGGCGGCACCGGCCCTGCAGATGTACGCCCCCTACGCCGGGTCTGCGATCGGCCAGCACTGGATGTACGAGGGCCAGCATGCGCTCGTCATGTTCGACGACCTGTCGAAACAGGCGGTCGCCTATCGCGAGATCTCCTTGCTGCTTCGGCGCCCGCCCGGGCGCGAGGCCTATCCCGGGGATGTGTTCTACCTGCACAGCAGGCTCCTGGAGCGGTGCGCCAAGCTCTCCGATGATCTCGGTGCCGGGTCGTTGACTGGTTTGCCGGTCATCGAGACCAAGGCGAACGACATCTCCGCCTATATCCCAACCAATGTGATCTCGATCACGGACGGGCAGTGCTACCTGCTCTCCGACCTCTTCTACCAGGGCATCAGACCCGCCCTCGACGCCGGGATCTCCGTGTCCCGGGTCGGTGGGGCGGCCCAGATCTCGGCGATGAAGAAGATCGCCGGCCCGCTCCGCCTCAACCTGGCCCAGTTCCGTGAGCTGGCCGCCTTCGCCGAGTTCGGGTCCGAGCTCGACGCCACCTCGCTCGCCCAGCTGGAGCGAGGGCGCCGCGTCGTGGAGGTTCTGAAGCAGCCCCAGTTCGCCCCGGTTCCGGTCGAAGAGCAGGTGATCCTGATCTACGCGGTGACCGAGGGGCACATGGACGACGTGGCCATCGGTGACATCCGGCGCTTCGAAGAAGGGCTGCGCGAGTTCTTCCGGAGTCGCAACCCCGGGCTCCTCACCGAGATCAGGGACACCGGCAAGCTGCCCTCCGAGGAGGCGGTGGCCGGGGCGATCGCCGAGTTCAAAGAGACCTTCGAGGGCTCCGGGGCCGAGGAGTAGCCGGCCGGGATGGCCTCCGCCCAGCTCAGGGACACGCGACGCCGGATACGGAGCGTCGAGGCGATCAAGAAGATCACCCGCGCCATGGAGTTGATCGCCACCAGCCGGATCCCGAAGGCCCAGGCGAGAGTCACCGCCTCGAAGCCGTACACCGCCAAGTTGATCGAGGTGATCGAGAACGTCGGCGCCGCAGCCGGGGCCACCCACCGGCTCCTGGAACGACGTGACATCGCGACGGTCGGCCTCCTCATCGTCTCCTCCGACCGCGGGCTGGCAGGCTCCTATTCCTCCAACATCATCCGGCTCGTCGAGAACCGAATACGGGAGCTCGACAGGGAGGGGAAAGACGTCGTCCTCTATGCCGTCGGCAAGAAGGCGCAGGCCTACTTCCGCTATCGCGGGTATCGGATCGAGAACGCCTACCTGGGTGTCACCGACACCCCGGGCTACGGAGACGCCCGGGCAGTGGCCAACGCCGTCCTTGCTGCCTACGCCACCGAGCGCATCGATGCGGTGGAAGTGTTCTTCACCCGGTACCAGTCGGCCATGATCCAGGTCCCCAACAGACTCGAATTGCTCCCGATCACGCCACCGGATCCGACCGAGTCGGGTCGGGTGCAACGGGTGGCCTACGAGTACGAGCCCTCGCCCGAGGAGATCCTCGACCGGCTGCTGCCCAGATACGTCGAGGCGATCATCTTCAACGTCCTGCTCGAGGCATCGGCCTCCGAGCACAGCGCCCGCCGACGGGCGATGAAGGCTGCGACCGACAACGCGGAGGATCTGATCCGGGTCCTGAGCGTCCAGGCCAACCGGGCACGACAGGCAGAGATCACGACCGCGATCTCCGAGATCGTCGGCGGGGCCGAGGCCCTGGCCGGTGACCGGAGCTGAGTCACCAAATGAATGGAGAAACCAATGAGTGAGGCCACGAGCACCGGCCGAATCGTCAAAGTGGCCGGGCCGGTGGTGGACGTGGAGTTCCCGCCGGAAGGTATGCCCGAGATCCTCCACGCCATCACGGTCGATTTCACGGTCGGGGGCCAATCCCGCTCCGTTATCGCCGAAGTGGCCCAGCATCTCGGGGGCAGCAAGGTCCGTGCCATCGCCCTCGCCCCGACCGACGGCCTGACCAGGGGCGCCGAGGTGCACAACACCGGCGGCCCGATCACGGTGCCTGTCGGTGACCAGACGCTGGGTCACATCTTCAACGTCTGGGGCGACTCCCTCGATGCCCCCGACCAGGACTTCTCGGATCCGCGCTGGCCGATCCACCGCACCCCGCCTCCCTTCGAGGACGTCGAGCCGCAGAAGACGGTGTTCGAGACGGGGATCAAGGTTCTCGACCTGATCAGCCCTTATCTCCAGGGGGGCAAGATCGGCCTGTTCGGCGGGGCAGGAGTCGGCAAGACGGTGCTCATCCAGGAGATGATCAACCGCGTCGCCACCCAGCACGGTGGTGTCTCGGTGTTCGCCGGGGTGGGGGAGCGGACCCGCGAAGGCACCGACCTCTTCCTCGAGATGCAGGAGTCGGGAGTCATTTCCAAGGCGGCTCTCGTGTTCGGCCAAATGGACGAGCCGCCCGGGGTGCGGCTGCGGGTCGCCCTGTCCGCCCTGACCATGGCCGAGTACTTCCGTGACGTCCAGCGTCAGGACGTGCTGCTGTTCATCGACAACATCTTCCGTTTCACCCAGGCGGGCTCAGAGGTATCGACCCTGCTGGGCCGGATGCCGTCCGAGGTGGGCTACCAGCCCAACCTGGCCGACGAGATGGGATTCCTCCAGGAGAGGATCACTTCGCTCAAGGGGAGGTCGATCACCTCGCTGCAGGCGATCTATGTCCCGGCCGACGACATCACCGACCCGGCGCCGCACACCGCCTTCGCCCATCTGGACGCCACCACGGTCTTGTCCCGACCCCTCACCGCCCTGGGCATCTACCCGGCGGTGGACCCGCTCGACTCGTCGAGCCGGGCCCTCGACCCGCAGGTGGTAGGGGCCGAGCACTATTTCGTGGCCACCGAGGTCCAGCGGATCCTCCAGCGCTACAAGGACCTTCAGGACATCATCGCCATCCTCGGGATCGACGAGCTGTCGGAAGAAGACAAGCTGGTGGTGGCCCGTGCCCGCAGGATCCAGCGGTTCTTCGCCCAGCCCATGTTCGTGGCCGAGCAGTTCACAGGCCAGGCCGGGGTGTACACCCCGCTGGAGGAGACCATCGCCTCGTTCAAAGCGGTGATCGACGGTGAGATGGACCAATACCCCGAGCAGGCGTTCTACATGGTCGGCGGGCGTGAGGACGTCGAGCGCAAGGCCGCCGAGCTGACCAAGGACGCGGCGGCGTGAGCTGCCGATGATGAGGCGGGGCGATGGCTAACGCATTCCAGGTGGACGTCGTCTCCCCTGAGGCCACGGTGTGGAGTGGGTTGGCGACCCTGGTCATGGCCAAGACCGCTGACGGCGAGTTGGGCATCATGGCCCACCACGAGCCCCTGATGGGGGCGCTGGTCACCGGTCCGGTGACCATCGAGGCGGAGGACGGGACCCGGACCACGATCGGGGTGCATGGGGGGTTCATCCAGGTCCTCGACAACAAGGTCACCCTGATCACCGATAGGGCCCAGGTTGCCGAAGGCGGTAGGGATGAGGCGCGCAAGGTCGCCGAGGAGCTCGCCGCCGGCGCCGAAGACGCCGAGCCTCCCACGGCGCCGGCCGGCTGATCAGCTCGCGATCGAGTCGTCGCCGAGGATTCGGACGAACTCGTCGACCGTAGCGTGAAAGCCGCCTCCGATCGCGGAGGATATGACCGGGAAGAAGAGTGAGCCCAGCATCCCGGTCCCCTCGACGTGCAGGCTCACGTAGACCCTGGTCCCATCGCCGATCGCGCTCAACGCCACCATCACCCTGCCCTTGAGCTCGGAGGTCCGTATGTCCCAGGCCATGAGCTTCTCCTCTTCGCGCCCGGCCGGCGTCGCCTCACCGCGGTAGGTCTTTCCGGCGACGATGCTCTCGAACCCAAAGCCCCGCAGGCGGCCGGCGTGGTCGACGACAGGGTCGACCACCCTGTCGACCCCGGGCACCGACTCCCAGGTGAGCGGCTCGTCCAGGGCCTTCCAGACCGTGTCGATCCCGGCGCCCGTCGTAGCAGAGTGCTGGAAGGTGTGGCTGGGCACCGGGGGAAGCTAGCCACCCGTGGTGAGGGAGTTCAGAGCACACGAAATCGGGGCGACGCTTGCGTCGCCCCGATGCCCCTGGGAGGAGGGATCTGTTGGTGCCTCCGGGCTCCGGCCCGATGGCTTGATTGCATTTGTACCGGGGCGAGATGTCCGGATGGTTACCTGCGGTGGGCGCGCGGCTGAACCTTCGAGCCGGCTCTTCCGGGCTCAGGCGGCTCCGCTGGCCACCTCGAGGGGTGTCAGTTCCCCGAGTGCCTCCGCCACCACCACCAGGTCATCACCGATCTCGACCCGAAACCCCGACTCGGGGTTGGCGTGGGTCACGCCGTCCCGGTTGATGGCGAGGAGCGTCGCCCGGTGATCGGCCCTCAACCGGGAGGAGAGCTCGTCCACCGTCATCCCGCCGAGCTCGGGCGGGAGCAGGACGCGGTACAGCTCGGATCCCTCGCCACCCGAGACGATGTCGGTCACCAACTCGGAGAGCCCCGGGTACATGGCCGATCGGGCAAGGAGATGCGAGGCCAGCTTCGAGGTCACCATGATCTCGTTGACGTTGGCCCGGCGAAAATGCGTCACATGATCGGGGTTGTTCACCTCGACCACGGTCCGTACACCGGGGGCGATCGACTCGATTGCCAGCACGGTCAAGATCGACGTCATGTCGGCCTGATCGGAGCCGTCGACCGGGCAGACGACGGCGGCGGTGGCCGACTCGATCCCGGCTCGTCTCAGATCCGGCTCGTGACTCGAGCTTCCGCGTACGAAGTACACGTTTTCGGCGGCGGGGCTGCGCTCCGAGTCGTGGAGCAGGACGACCCGGGTTCCGTACTCGTCCTTGTTCAACTCGTCGATCAGGTCGCGTGCAGTCGCGTTCCAACCGCAGACCACGATGTGGTCTCTGTAACCCGAGGCACCCATCCCTTGTCCCTCCTTGAGCAGGAAATCGATGACAAAACCCACCAGCGCCCCGGTGATCGTGGCCACGATCGCGACCCCGAACAACCCCAGAAGCCAGCCGACCACCCAGCCCACCGGCCCGTTGACGAAGCCGCCCTCGCCCAGACCGAGCACGGTGGCCCCGGCCCAATAGAACGACTGGCCGAGCTGCGGCCAGGAGCGATCGGTCTCGACCAGCCAGACGATCAGGCCGGCCAGCCCCAGGAACAGAAAGAGGCCGAGCAGCAACGACGTGAAGAAACGGCGGTCAACCTTCTCGCCCACCCTTCTTATGTGCCAGCTGACCCGGCGCAGGAACGGGGAGTCGAAGAGCGTCCGAAATCTCTCGAACATCCGCCGCAAATTAGTGGCGCACTGGCCGGCGCGGGCCCCCGTCACGGGTTATTCCACCGGGTAGGGGATGGCCCTCTCCTAACGTCTTCTTCTGGACACACGCCATGTTGATCGCCCGCGACATCCGCATCGACGTCGGCCCTCGCATACTGCTGGAGGAGGCCTCTTTCAGTGTGCAGTCAGGCGATCGAATCGGCCTGGTGGGTCGCAACGGCGCCGGGAAGACGACCTTGCTGAAGACGCTGGTCGGAACCCTGTCCCCGGTAGAGGGGACAGTGCTCAGGTCGGGCAACATCGGTTACTTCTCGCAGGAGGCGGCGCTCCCTGATCTCGAGCATGCCGCTGCCACCGCGCTGGAGCGAATCCTGATGGCACGCGAGATCGGCGCGCTGCAACGTCGGATCGAGACCGCCCGACAGCGGCTCCACGATCTGACCGGAACCGAGCGCGATCGGGGGATAGAGCGTTTCACCCGGCTCCACGACGAGTTCGAGGCCAAGGGGGGCTTCGTCGCCGAGGCCGAGGCCAAGCGGATGGCCGCGGCGCTCGGCATCGGGAACGACGAGTTGATCCAGTCGGTGGCGACCATGTCCGGCGGCCAGCGCAGGCGTGTCGAACTGGCGCGCATCCTCTTTGCCGAAACCGACATCCTCCTCCTCGACGAGCCGACCAACCATCTCGATCTCGATGCCAAGGCCTGGCTGATCGAATGGCTCACCTCGTACAAGGGAGGGATGCTGGTGGTGTCCCATGACCTTCCTCTGCTCGACGAGGCGATCACCTCGGTTCTGGCCCTGGAGCACGGCGAACTGGAGTCGTACCGGGGCAACTACTCGCACTACCTGGTGGAGCGCGACCGGCGGAGACAGCAGAAGGAGCGGGAACGCAGACACCAGGACGAGGCGATCGCCCGGCTCGAGGAGAACATCAGGAGGTTCAAAGGCACCACAGAGAAGATGGCGAAGGTGGCACGTGCCTGGGAGACCCGGGTCGACCGGATGAAACGCGAGCTGGTCGAGGTGCACAAGGGCGGGAAGCGGGTCAAGGTGGCCTTTCCCCAGCCCATCCCATCGGGAAGGGTTCCGCTCTCGGCATTCGGGCTGGCCAAGTCGTTCGGCGAGAACCTGGTATTCGTCGACGTCGAGTTCGCGGTCGAGAGAGAGGAGCGCATGCTGTTGATCGGGCTCAACGGCGCCGGCAAGACCACCCTGCTCCGCATCCTGGCCGGGGTCGAGACGGCCGACCTGGGCGAGGTGTCGCTGGGACACAATGCCTCCCTCGGCTACTACGCCCAAGAGCACGAGCAAATCCTCGACGGTGTCTCGGTGTTGGACCACATGCGGCAGGGGGGAGGCCTCTCCGACCAGACGCTCCGGTCGTTGCTCGGTCATTTCCTCCTCGCCGACAAGGTCGATCAGGATGCAGCCACCCTGTCAGGGGGTGAGAAGACCAAGCTCGCCCTGGCCATGCTGGTGGCGACGCGCCCCAACGTGCTCCTCCTCGACGAGCCCACCAACAACCTCGACCCCCAGGCCAAGGAGGCGCTGCTCGACGCCCTGACCATCTACGAGGGAACTGTCGTCCTGGTCAGCCACGACACCGACTTCGTCGCTCAACTCATGCCCGACCGGGCCATGCTGATGCCTGAGGGGGAGGTGCGGTTCTTCGACGCCGACCTGCTCGATCTGGTCGCCCTCGCCTGAGGAACCATTCGAGCGAGCCATGCATCTAACGGGAATGAGAAAGCAAGTTCTTCTCCTGGCATTGGCCCTGGCCCTCGCCGCCTGTGGCGACCCGGAGGTGATCGGCGGCAGCGACAGCGCCGGCGCTTCCACCACGACGACACAGAATCCGGACGAGCCGGTCGACTCCGGGGGCGACGAGCCGGTCGCCGAGCCGGGGACGGTTGGCTCGATCCCGGAGCCACGTCCTCCCATCGCCGGCAGCATCGACGGGGAGGTCTGGGTGACCAGCGCCGAGCTGAGGATCATGGAGTCCTACCCGATCCAGGTGATGCTCGATGTCAGCGGGGAGAAGCCCACTCCATGCCACGAGATCTTCTGGACGGTCGAGGACACGGGCGAGACGATCGAGATCGACATGATCTCCCAGGTGGCCAGTGATCAGACCTGTGCCCAGGTCATCGAGCCGTTCACCATCGCAGTTCCCCTGGGCAGTTGGGCCGACGAGACGCGCCAGGTCCTGCTCAACGGGGAATCGGTCGGCTCGTTCGACAGCTGATCACCGGGCGAGCGCGGTGGCGACCCGCATCCCGGCGGTGAGTAGGGCGAGGATGAGCGACCAGGCCACCGCCCTCTCCCCCAGTGAGGGGTGGCGGATGGGAGCACGATGACGGGGTCGATGGAGGTGCCGACCGTGGACTCTGAGATGTCGTGCAGGCATGGTGGCCTTTGAAGGGAGGGCCTCCCCCGGAGAGGCCCTCCCTTCGGGTGGACGAACGGCTTTCTCGCGTCGAGGGCATACACAAGGGGATCGCCGAACAAGGGCGTGTGGTGGTCTGCAAGCCAAGATGCCGGAGGTATGCCTCCTTCGGCAATCCCCTTTGTGTGCGCTCCCCGCGCCCGGGTCACTTTCGTCCCGCCCGCCACACCTGCCAGGGCGTTTTCTCATCCGCGCGGTTTGACTAGTCCATGTCTGCCTTCTATTGCCAAACGAACGTTCGTTTGTTTAGACTCGTTGCATGACTCCCGTGCAGCGGTTCGCTGCCATAGTGGCCGCCGAGGACAAGATCGAGCCGGCCGACTGGATGCCCGAGGGCTATCGAAAGACGCTCATCCGCCAGATCGCCCAGCACGCTCATTCCGAGGTGATCGGGATGCAGCCCGAGGGAAACTGGATCGCGCGGGCCCCGACCCTTCATCGCAAGGCGATCCTCATGGCCAAGGTGCAAGACGAGGCAGGGCACGGTCTCTATCTCTATTCGGCCGCGGAGACCCTCGGGGTGAAGCGCGATGAGCTCCAAGAGCTGCTCCATCAGGGCAAGCACAAGTACTCGTCCATCTTCAACTACCCGACCCTGAGCTGGGCTGACATCGGGGCGATCGGATGGCTGGTCGATGGGGCGGCGATCACCAACCAGGTGATGCTGACCCGGTGCTCTTACGGGCCCTATGCCCGGGGGATGGTCAGGATCTGCAAGGAGGAGTCGTTTCACCAACGCCAGGGATACGAGATCCTTCTCCGTCTCTGTGCCGGGTCGTCCGAGCAGAAGGCCATGGCCCAGGATTCCCTCGACCGCTGGTGGTGGCCGTCGCTGATGATGTTCGGCCCCCATGACACCGACTCGACCCACAGCGAGCAGTCGATGGAGTGGAAGATCAAGCGGGTGTCCAATGACGAGCTGCGTCAGCAGTTTGTCGACATGACCGTCCCGCAGGCCGACTATCTCGGGCTCGTCATCCCCGACCCGGAGCTGAGATGGAACGAGGAGCGAGGCCACTACGACTTCGGTGAGATCGACTGGGACGAGTTCTGGCGGGTGGTCAAAGGTGACGGCCCGATGAACCGGGATCGGATCGCGCACAAGGTGCGCGCCTGGGACGAGGGCGCCTGGGTTCGGGAGGCCGCCCTGGCCCACGCCGCCAAGAAGGCGGCGCGGTCGGCAGCGTGAGCAGAGACCGATGACCTACGAGGTGCCGGTCGCCCCCGGGGAGAGCGCCGAGATCGAGGAGAGCACCCAACTCACCTCGGAGGAATGGCCGATGTGGGAGGTGTTCGTCCGAGCCCGTCGTGGCATCTCGCACGTCCACATAGGGAGTCTCCACGCTCCCGACAGCGAGGCCGCGCTCCAGAACGCCCGAGACGTCTACACGCGGCGCAACGAGGGGGCCAGCCTCTGGGTGGTGCGCAGCTCGGAGATCCATGCCTTCGACCCCGTTGACATCGCCGAGTACGTAGCCGCCAACGAGAAGGTCTACCGGCAAGCCACCTCGTATGAGATCCCCGACGAAGTGGGCCACATGTGAGCCAGGTGGAGTTGGATCCGCGTGTCGCGTTGCTCGTCGGGCATGCCGACGACAACCTGGTCCTGGCTCAGCGTCTGGGGGGGTGGATCTCGAACGCTCCCGAGCTCGAGGAGGACATCGCCCTCGGCAACATCGCCCTCGATCACCTCGGCGTCGCTCGCGCTCTCTACACCCGCGCCGGCGAGCTCGAGGGCCTGGGGCGCACCGAAGACGATTTCGCCATGCTGCGATCGGAGCGAGAGTTCCGCAACCTCCTCCTAGTAGAGCAGCCGAACGACGACTTCGCCCACACCATGACCCGGGGGGTCTTCTTCGACGTCTATCAAACGCAGCTCTGGGCGCACCTGGCCGAAGACGACGACCCTGTCGTCGCCGGCGTCGCCGCCCGCGCGCTCAAGGAGGCGGGGTATCACCTGAGGCATTCCTCGAGCTGGGTGATACGGCTCGGCGACGGCACCGACGAATCCCATCGCAGGGCCCAGGCCGCGGTCGACTCGCTGTGGGGGTACACGGGAGAGATGCTCGATGAGCTCGGCCCGTCAATGGCCGAGGTCTGGCAGGGGGCGGTTCGCTCGATACTCGACGAGGCCGGCCTCGGTGTCCCGGACGACGGCTATCAGCACTCCGGCGGTCGGCAAGGCCTTCATTCCGAGCATCTAGGCCCGCTTCTCGCCGAGATGCAATGGATGCAGCGCAGCTACCCGGGTTTGCGATGGTGACCTCGACGCCGATGGTCGAGGTCGACCGCGCCCGAGCCGTGGCCTCCGCCGTGGTCGATCCGGAGATCCCGGTCCTCACCATCGCCGACCTTGGGATCCTCCGTGACGTCGCTGTCGACGGTGATCGGGTGCTGGTGACGATCACTCCCACCTATTCGGGCTGCCCGGCGATGACACAGATCGAGCATGACCTCACCGAGGCCTTGGAGCGGGCCGGTCTTGCCCGTGTCGAGGTCGTCGTCACCCACCAGCCGCCGTGGAGCAGCGATTGGATCACCGGCGAAGGGCGGCGCAAGCTGGCCGAGTTCGGCATCGCCCCTCCCGTCCCGATGTCCCAGGTCCTCTGCCCCAACTGCAGGGCCGCCGGGCCGCGGCTCGTCGCCCGTTTCGGCTCCACCGCATGCAAGGCCCTGATGGTGTGCGACTCGTGCGGCGAGCCGTTCGACCTCTTCAAGGAGTTCTAGCTTGAGCGTCGAGTTCCACCCGCTCCGCGTGCTCGAGGTCACACCGTTGACCGACGAGGCGGTGGCGGTCACCTTCGAGGTACCCGAGGATCTGGCCGGAGACTTCGCTCATCTCCCGGGGCAGCACGTGACCGTGCGCGCCTGGATCGAGGGCAAAGACGTGCGGCGCTCGTACTCGATCTGCTCCCACGGTGACCAAGGGAAGCTGCGCGTCGGGATCAAACGGCTCCACGGTGGCATGTTCAGCAGCCATGCGACCGCACACCTGAAGGCGGGCGATGTGCTCGAGGTGGCCCCGCCGGTTGGGGAGTTCACCATCGAGCCCGACCCGGGGACGGCGACGCATCGCGTGGCGATTGCCGCAGGCTCGGGGATCACCCCGGTGCTCTCACTGATCTCGTCGACCCTGGAGGCCGAGCCGCGGTCGTCTTGGACCCTGCTCTACGGGAACCGGACCGTCAACAGCATCATGTTCCTCGACGAGCTGGAGGGCCTCAAGGACCGCTACCCGGACCGATTCCAGCTCTTCCATGTCCTCAGCCGGGAGGGCTCCGACCTCCCCTTCCTCTCCGGCCGGATCGACGACGAGAAGATACGGGTCGTCCACGAATTCCTGCTCGGCGGGCGCCCGGTCTCGGGCTGGTTCCTGTGTGGCCCGTACGACATGGTGATGACGGCGCGAGCGACTCTCACCACGCTCGGGGTGGAAGATGACACGATCCACGACGAGCTGTTCTTCGCCGGCCCGGTCGACCCGGCATCGCTGCCGGCCGAGCCCCCTCCCGGGGAGGGGTCGGTCGACCTCACCGTCATCCTCGACGGGCGGGCCGTCCAGACCCGCATGGCGCCGGACAGCTCGATTCTCGACGCTGCTCTCCGGGTCCGATCCGAGCTTCCCTTTTCCTGCAAGGGGGGGATGTGCGCCACCTGCAAGGGCCGGGTGGAGGAGGGAGAGGTGCGCATGGACAAGAACTACGCCCTGATCGACGCCGAGCTCGAGGCCGGCTACGTCCTCACCTGCCAGGCCCACCCCCTCACCGACCGGGTGGTGGTCCGATACGACCACCGCTGATGGTGTCGACACGCAACAGCCGGGCCGACGTGGTGGCCGCAGCCGGTCGGCTCTTCGCCGAAAAGGGGTATCACGGGACATCGATGAGAGACCTGGGGCGCGAGCTCGGCCTCCTCGGCTCCTCTCTCTATGCCCATGTCGACTCGAAGCAGGACCTCCTGGTCGGGGTGGTGGAGGAGGGGGCCAGGTTGTTCCAGGATTCGGCCGAGCGGGCCCTCGCCGTAGAGGGATCGGGCTCCGACCGGCTGCGCACCCTGATCTCCGGGCACGTCGACGTGGTCCTGGCCAACCTGGAGGTGGTTCGCACTTTCCTCAACGAGGCGGGGATGCTCGACGCCGACCACAGGTCTCGGGTGATCGCGGCCAGGGACCGCTACGAGCAGGCGTTTCGCGAGGCCATCGCCCTAGGCGCCGGTGACGGCTCGCTGCGCACCGACGTCGATCCCAAGATGGCCTCGATCTTCGTCCTCTCCATCCTCAACGCGCTGGAGCGCTGGTATCACCCCGGGGGTGAGCTGGGCCGCGACCAACTCGTCGAGGCGGTGGTCTCGTTCGTGACGACCGGGATCCGCTGAGCGATCAGCCTCCGTTCGAGGAGCCGTCCTTCACGGTCCAGGTGCCCTGGCTGGAGATGAGCCTGGCGAGGTCGCCTTCCCCTGACTTCTCCTTGGCCGTCTCGATCTGCGCCTCGAGTTGGGACTCGTAGGTGGGGCGCGACACCATCCGGAAGATGCCGAGCGGGGTCGGCCCGTAGGGACCGTGGGACAGCCTGCTCAAGGCGAATGCGATCGACGGGTCGGGCCGGGTCGGGTCGTGGACCAGGATCGCCCCCGGGTCGACCTTGGACGAGTCGACGATGGTCGCCTGCCCGTCACGCATGACCACCGCCTTGGCCCCATCGTCGAACACGATCGGCTTGCCGATCTCGAGATCGATCCGGTTGTGCACCCGCTCCTCCT
Organism: Acidimicrobiia bacterium; assembly: GCA_036556665.1. Lineage (GTDB taxonomy): Bacteria > Actinomycetota > Acidimicrobiia > Spongiisociales > ZC4RG35 > JARDZU01. Next base: position 149 of record DATBIX010000048.1, on the reverse strand, counting down.
TGCCGGTTAGCTGGATGAACGCCTTGTCGTTGAAGACGTTGCAGTTCTGGTAGATCTCGATGAAGGCGGACCCTTCGTGCTCGTACGCCGCCTGAAGCAGATCCTGGGTGTGGTTTCGATCCATGTCCAGCGTCCGGGCCACGAACGAA
>DATBIX010000047.1:0-29880 GCA_036556665.1 Acidimicrobiia bacterium | reverse complement strand
CCCAGATGGTGATGCCGGGTGACAACACCGAGATGACGGTGGAGTTGATCGCTCCCATCGCCATGGACGAGGGTCTCCGCTTCGCCATCAGGGAAGGCGGCCGCACCGTCGGCGCCGGACGAGTCACCAAGATCCTCAAGTGATCCGGGCCAGCGAGGGAGTGAGCAGCAATGAGTGATCAGCAGAAGATCCGGATCAGGTTGAAGGCCTACGACCACAACGTGGTCGACGAGTCCTCCAAGAAGATCACGGAGACGGTGGTGCGCACTCAGGCCAAGATCAAGGGGCCGGTGCCGCTCCCGACCGAGATCCATCGCTACTGCGTGATTCGCGGACCGCACGTCGACAAGGACTCACGCGAGCACTTCGAAATGCGGATTCACAAGCGGCTCATCGACATCCTGGAGCCGACCCCGAAGACGGTCGACTCGTTGATGCGTCTCGAGCTGCCCGCCGGCGTGGAAGTGGAGATCAAGCTGTGAGACCCCGGTTCAGGTCCGCCGCGTCGACCCTGTCCTGGGCGGGGGGGTGCAGGGGGGTCGTCCCCCCGCAGGGTGAGAGTGGAAGTGGAGATCAAGCTGTGAGACCCCGGTTCAGGCCCGCCGCGTCGACCCTGTCCTGGGCGGGGGGTGCAGGGGGGTCGTCCCCCCGCAGGGTGAGAGTGGAAGTGGAGATCGAGCTGTGAACGCCATTCTCGGACAGAAGCTGGGGATGACCCAGGTCTTCGACGAGGCCGCTCGCGCCATCCCGGTGACCGTGATCAAGGCCGGGCCCTGCCGTGTCGTCCAGATCAAGACCGAGGAGACCGACGGCTACAACTCGATCCAGATCGCGTTCGGGGCCGTGAAGCCGGGCAAGGTGAGCAAGCCCGAGGCCGGGCACTTCGCCAAGGCAGGGGTCGCTCCGGCGCGCCATCTCGTCGAGATCCGCGTCGACGATCCCGGCGCATACCGGGTGGGCCAGGAGATGAGGATCGCCGACCTGTTCCAACCGGGAACCAAGGCCGACGTGTCCGGTGTCTCCAAGGGCAAGGGTTTCGCGGGCGTCATGGAGCGACACAACTTCGCCGGTCAGGGCGGCTCTCACGGCAACCACAAGAAGCACCGTGCCCCCGGCTCGATCGGGGCCTGTGCCACGCCTGCTCGCGTCTTCAAGGGGATGCGGATGGCCGGGCGGCTCGGTGGCGAGCGGGTCACGACGTTGAATCTCGAGATCGTCGGAGTCGACGGCGAGCGCGATCTGCTCCTCCTCGGCGGCGCCGTCCCCGGTCCGAAGGGTTCGGTGGTCCTGGTCAGGGAGGCGGTGAAGGCGCATGGCTGAGGTGAGAGCCCCGCTGTTCACGGCCGACGGCAAGGCCAAGGGCCACATCGACCTGGATGCCGAGGTGTTCGGGATCGAGCCGAATCTCGCCGTGCTTCACCAGGTGGTGACCGCCCAGCTGGCCGCCAAGAGGTCGGGGACCGCTTCGACCAAGACCAGGGCCGAGGTGCGAGGAGGCGGCCGCAAGCCGTGGCGCCAGAAGGGCCTCGGTCGGGCCCGTCAGGGCTCGATCAGGGCGCCGCACTGGGTCGGCGGCGGAGTGGCCCATGGCCCCAAGCCGCGTGACTACACCCAGCGCACCCCGAAGAAGATGAAGCGTCTCGCCCTGCGCAGTGCACTGTCGGCCCGCGCCTCAGAGGCGGCCGTGATGGTCATCGAAGACATCGACTGGGCCGCTCCCAAGACCAAGCAGGCGGCCACGCTGCTCAAGGCGATCGGAGCCGAGGGAAAGACCCTCGTGGTGCTCGGCCAGCTCGACGGTGTGGCCGGGAGATCGTTCCGCAATCTGGCCGATGTGGCCATGTCGGAGCCCGGCCAGTTGACCGCCTATGACGTGCTGTGGGCCGATCAGGTGGTCTTCACCTCGCACACTGTCGGCTCGGTGGGCCGCGCCAGCTCGTACGAGGTCAGCGAGAGCGACTTCGTCAAGGACGAGGGAGGTGAGCAGTGATGAAGGACCCACGAGATGTGATCCTCGCCCCCGTCGTCTCCGAGAAGTCGTACGACCTCATCGAACGTCACAACACCTACACCTTCGTCGTGAACAACCACACCAACAAGGGTGAGATCAAGGACGCGGTGGAGTCGATCTTCGAGGTCCGCGTCTTGAGGGTGAACACCCTCAACCGCAGGGGCAAGGTGAAGCGACAGGGCTGGACCAAGGGTCGCCGCAAGGACACCAAGCGGGCCCTCGTCACCCTGGCCGATGGCAATTCGATAGATCTGTTCGGAGTCTGAGATGGCAGTCAAGAAGCGCAAACCGACTTCACCGGGCCGCCGGTTCCAAACCGTCTCGGACTTCTCCGAGATAACCACCGACGCGCCCGAGAAGTCGCTGATCTCCAAGAAGGGCGGCACCGGTGGCCGCAATGCCTACGGTCGGGTCACCGCCCGTCATCGCGGCGGGGGCCACAAGCAGCGGTACCGGGTGATCGACTTCCGCCGCGACAAGGACGGTGTGCCCGCCCGCGTCGCCACGATCGAATACGACCCGAATCGCAATGCCCGGATCGCCCTGCTCAACTACGCCGACGGCGAGAAGCGGTACATCCTGGCCCCGGTTGGGGTGAGGGTCGACGACCGGCTGGAGTCGGGCTCCGGGGCCGAGATACGTCCCGGCAACGCCCTGCCTCTGCGCAACATCCCCGCCGGCACCAACGTCCACGCCATCGAGATGAGGCCCGGTGGAGGGGCGAAGCTGGCCCGTTCCGCCGGCACCTCGGTGCAACTCATGTCCAAGGAGAACGACATGGCCCTGCTCCGTCTCCCCTCTGGAGAGATGCGACAGGTCCCTCTCGACTGCCGGGCGACGGTGGGTCAGGTCGGCAACACCGAAGCCGAGCTGATCAAGCTGGGCAAAGCCGGGCGCAACCGATGGAAGGGGATTCGTCCCCAGACCAGAGGTGTGGCCATGAACCCGATCGACCACCCGCTCGGAGGTGGCGAGGGCAAGTCTTCCGGAGGTCGTCATCCGGTGAGCCCTTGGGGCCAGCCCGAGGGCCGCACCCGGAGCAAGAAGAAGGCGTCCAACCAGTACATCGTGCGCCGACGCGCGAAGAAGGGCCGGAGATAGCCATGAGTAGAAGCCTCAAGAAGGGCCCTTTCGTCGATGAGCACCTGGCCAACAAGGTCGACGAGCTCAACCGTTCGGGCAGCAAGAGAGTGATCAGGACCTGGTCCCGCCGCTCCACGATCATCCCCGAGATGATCGGGCACACCATCGCGGTGCACGACGGGCGCAAGCACGTGCCGGTCTACATCACCGAGTCGATGGTCGGGCACAAGCTCGGCGAGTTTGCTCCCACCAGGACATTCCGGGGCCACGCCGACAAGGCTGCGAGGAAGCGATGAGGGTCAGAGCGCAAGCCAAATACGTGCGTCAAAGCCCCTACAAGGTGCGCAGGGTGCTCGACCTGGTACGCGGACTGCCGGTTCAGGATGCCGAGGACCTGCTCCGTCTCACCCAGCGGGGGGCGACGGAGCCCGTCACCAAGGTTCTCAAATCGGCGGTGGCCAACGCGGAGCACAACCACGCCCTCGACGCCGAGGACCTGGTCGTGACCGAGGCCTATGCCGACGAGGGGCCGACTCTCAAGCGGTACCGGCCGCGCGCCCGCGGCCGTGCCACCCGTATTCGCAAGCGCACCAGCCACATCACGATCGTCGTGTCGGATGAGAAGGAGGAGGTGAACTGATGGGTCAGAAGACGCACCCCTATTCGTTCCGACTCGGAATCGCCACGGACTGGAAGTCGAAGTGGTTCTCCAACAAGGAGTACGTGAACTTCGTGAACGAGGACTGGAGGATTCGGGACTACCTGAAGAACGAGCTGACCAGAGGGGCGGTATCCCGGGTCGACATCGAGCGAACCCGTGACCGGCTCATCGTCGACATTCACACGGCGCGCCCGGGTGTGGTCATCGGGCGCAAGGGCTCTGAGGCCGAGCGTCTCCGCGGCGCACTGGAGGCCATGGCCGACAGACCGGTGAAGCTCAACATCAACGAGGTCAAGGACCCCGACCTCGACGCCGCCCTGCTGGCGCGCGGTGTCGCCGACCAGATCGAGAACCGGATCGCGTTCCGTCGCGCCATGAAGCGGGCCATAGCTTCGGCGCTCAAGGCCGGGGCGGAGGGAGTCCGGGTCGAGTGCAAGGGTCGTCTCGGCGGCGCCGAGATGGGCCGGCGCGAGTGGTATCGGGAGGGCCGGGTGCCGCTTCACACCCTCCGCGCCGATATCGACTACGGGACCGCCACCGCTCACACCACGGTGGGGACCATCGGCGTGAAGGTTTGGGTCTATCGCGGGGAGGTCATGTCGACCGGCCAGGTCTCCGGGGACAGAATCGCCGCCGAGGCCGACCTCGCCACCGGCGGGCCGGCACGTCGCACCCAAAAGAGCATCAAGTCGAGGGCCGAGGAGGCTGCCGGGGCCGAGAGGAAGCCGCGCCTCATCGAGGCCGGTGGCGGCAAGCGCCTCATCGAGGCCGGCGGCGGCAACAAGGAAGGCCGTCGCATCATCGAGGCCGGCGGCGGGCGCCGTCCCACCGCAGCAGAGGCCAAGGTCCAGTACGAGTCGGCGGTCGAGGAGATCGAGATCTCCCCGGAGGGGGGCGAAGTCGTGGAGCCGGTGGAGGAAGCCGTTACCGAGGCAGCAACGGCGCCGGTCGCGGAAGCCGTTACCGAGGCAGCAGCGGAGCCGGTGGAGGAAGCCGTTACCGAGGCAGCAGCGGTGCCGGTGGAGGAAGCCGTCGCCGAGGCGGCGGCAGCACCGGAGGAGCAGTCCGTGCCTGGTGCCGGTGAGGAGGAGTAGGCGATGCTGATGCCCAAGAGGACCAAGTATCGCAAGACGCACCGCGGACGCCGCTCCGGTGTCGCCAAGGGCGGGACCACGGTGAACTTCGGCGAGTACGGGCTGCAGGCGCTCGAGGCGGGCTGGATCACGGCCCGTCAGATCGAGTCTGCCCGTGTCGCCATCACCCGGGCCGTCAAGAGAGGCGGCAAGGTTTGGATCACCATCTTTCCCGACAAGCCGGTGACTCAGAAGCCGGCCGAGACCCGGATGGGTTCGGGAAAGGGGAATCCCGAGTTCTGGGTCTCAGTCGTCAAGCCCGGGCGGGTCATGTTCGAGCTCGCCGGGGTGCCAGAGGACCTGGCCAGGGAGGCGATGAGAAAAGCGGGTCACAAGCTCCCCATCAAGACTCGCGTCGTGACCAGGGAGGACTCATGACCCCGACCGAAATGCGTGAGATGAGCAGAGAAGAGTTGGTCGAGGCCCTGGCCGAGGCGAAGGAAGAGCAGTTCAACCTCCGCTTCCAACTGGCGACCAATCAGCTCGACAACCACGCCCGTATCAAGGATGTCAGACGTGACATCGCCCGAATCCTCACGGTGCTCCGTGAGCGGGAGCGGGCCACGTCGAGCGCCGCCGCCGAGGAGCGTGCCTGATGACTGATGACAAGACGAGAGGCCGCCGCAAGGTACGCGTCGGTGTGGTCGTCTCCGACTCGCGCGACAAGACCGTGACCGTCGAGGTGCCCAACCAGATGAGCCATCCTCGCTACGACAAGGTAGTGCGGCGCAGCACCAAGTTCCATGCCCATGACGAGGCCAACGACGCCAAGCTCGGTGACACGGTTCGGATCATGGAGACCCGGCCCCTGTCCAAGCAGAAGCGCTGGCGTGTGGTCGAGATAGTGGAGCGGGCCCGATGATCCAGCAGGAGTCCCGGCTCAAGGTCGCCGACAACACGGGGGCGCGCGAGGTGCTCTGCATCCGCGTTCTCGGCGGCTCGTCGCGTCGCTACGCCGGTGTCGGCGACGTGATCGTGGGCACGGTCAAGGACGCCAACCCGGGCGGGTCGGTGAAGAAGGGCGAGGTGGTCAAGGCGGTCGTCGTGCGCACCAAGAAGGAGTCGCGCCGCCCCGACGGCACATACATCAGGTTCGACGACAATGCATGCGTCATCATCGACAACAACTCCCAGCCCCGCGGCACGCGCATCTTCGGCCCGGTGGCCCGGGAGCTGCGCGACCGCAAGTTCATGCGCATCGTCTCACTCGCCCCGGAGGTTTTGTGATGAGGCTCAAACAAGGCGACAAAGTGATGGTCATCACCGGCAAGGACGCCGGGAAAGAGTCGCGCATCAAGAGGGTCTTCCCGGGCAACGGGAGGATCCTCGTCGAGGGGGTCAATACCGCCAAGCGGCACACCAAACCGCGGGGTCAGACCCTGCAGGGAGGGATCATCGACAAGGACATGCCAATCGACGCCTCCAACGTGATGATCGTCTGTGAGAAGTGCGGTCCGACCCGGATCGGCCACCGCATCGACGACAAGGGCGTGAAGCACCGTACCTGTGTCAAGTGCGGGGGTGACCTGTGACCGCCACCCCCCGCCTCAAGACCCGTTACTCGGAGGAGATCGCCACCCGGCTGAAGGATCAGCTCGGGCTGGACAACGTCATGGAGATCCCCCGTCTCGAGAAGATCGTCGTGAACATGGGCGTCGGCGAGGCGGTCCAGGACAAGAAGGCGATCGAGTCCGCCATGGACGAGCTGACCCTGATCACAGGGCAGCGGCCCAGGCTCAACCGCTCACGGAAGTCGATCGCAGGGTTCAAGGTCCGTGAGGGTATGCCGGTTGGGGCCTCGGTCACCCTGCGCGGGGCAAGGATGTGGGAGTTCTTCGACCGACTCCTCTCCATCGCCATCCCCCGTGTCCGCGACTTCCGCGGCCTCAACCCGAAGTCGTTCGACGGGCGGGGCAACTACAGCTTCGGGGTGACCGAGCAGCTCATCTTTCCCGAGATCGACTTCGACCAGGTCACATCGACCCGGGGCATGGACATCACGATTTGCACCACAGCCAACAACGACGAGCACGCGAGGGCGTTGCTCGATGCCTTCGGTTTCCCGTTCCGCAAGGCAACGACCGGGGTCTGAAGGAGGATTTGCACATGGCCAAGAAATCGTTGGTCGCCAAGGCCGGCCGCAAGCCGAAGTTCAAGGTCCGCGCCTACAACCGATGCAAGCGCTGCGGGCGCCCGCGTGCCTATCTGCGTGACTTCGGCATGTGTCGCATCTGTGTGCGCGAGCTGGCCTCCCGAGGCGAGCTGCCTGGAGTCAGAAAGGCGTCGTGGTGATGGTCACAGATCCAATCGCCGACATGCTCACCCGTATCCGTAACGCGATAGCCGTCGGGCACGAGCGGGTCACCATGCCGGCTTCGAAGATGAAGGTGGGGATCGCCCGGATTCTCGTGGAAGAGGGTTTCATCGATCGCTTCGACGTCAAGGAGAATGGTTCCGCCAACGAGCTGGAGCTGGTCCTCCGCTACGGGACCAGGCGTCAGCCTGCAATCGAGGGGATCAAGAGGGTCTCCAAGCCGGGGCACCGCGTCTATCGGGGAGCATCCGAGCTGCCCCGCGTCCAAGGCGGTCTCGGTGTCGCCGTCGTCTCGACCAGCCAGGGCCTCCTCCCCGACCGCGAGGCGCGGCGGCGCAGGCTCGGCGGCGAAGTCGTCTGTGAGGTGTGGTGAGATGAGCCGGGTAGGAAAGATGCCTGTGACCGTGCCCTCGGGCGTCGACGTCCAAATCCAAGGCACACGGGTCACCGTGAAGGGCGCCAAGGGCCAGCTGTCACGCGAATTCGCAGACAGGGTCGAGTTCCAGGCCGAGGACGGGGTGATCACGGTGGTGCGTCAGGATGAGACGCGTGAGTCCCGCGCCCTCCACGGGCTGAGCCGGGCCCTCCTCGCCAACATGGTCCACGGAGTGTCCGAGGGCTTCAGCAAGACCCTCGAGATCCAGGGCGTCGGTTACCGGGCCAGCCTCAAGGGAAACGACATCGAGTTGTTGGTCGGTTTCAGCCATCCGGTCGACGTGGCCGCCCCGGACGGGATCACCTTCGAGGTGCCGGAGCCGAGCCGCATCATCGTGTCCGGGATCGACAAGGAGCAGGTGGGCCAGGTGGCGGCCGAGATCCGCGGGGTCCGACCCCCGGAGCCCTACAAGGGCAAGGGAATCAGATATGCCGGTGAGCACGTACGGCGCAAGGCCGGGAAGGCAGGTAAGTGATGAAGGGCTCCAGGGAAGACGCCCGAAGCCGCCGTCACACCCGGGTGCGCAAGCGCGTCCACGGGACCGGGGAGCGGCCCCGTCTGGCGGTCTATCGAAGCAACAAGTACATCTACGCACAGGTAATCGATGACGTCGAGGGACGCACCCTTGCCGCCGCCTCATCGCAGGAGACGACGCTGAGGTCGAGCCATCTGAACATGGAGACCGCGGCCAAGGTCGGCGAGACGCTCGCCTCCCGTGCCAAGGAGGCCGGTGTGACCTCGGTCGTGTTCGACCGTGGCGGTTACAAGTTCCACGGCAAGGTGAAGGCCCTGGCCGACGCGGCGCGCGAAGCCGGATTGGAGTTCTAGGCATGGCCCAGGAGCAGGCAACTCAGTACGACGAGCGGGTGATCCAGATCAACCGCGTGGCCAAGGTGGTCAAGGGTGGGCGTCGATTCAGCTTCACCGCCCTGGTGGTCGTCGGCGACGGCGCCGGACGGGTCGGCATCGGATACGGCAAGGCCAAGGAAGTCCCCGCAGCCATCCAGAAGGGCATGGAGTCGGCTCGTCGCTCCATGGTCGAGATCCCGATGGCCGGGCAGACCGTGATCCATCAGGCAACCGGGGAGCACGGCGCCTCCAAGGTGCTGATCAAGCCGGCGGCGCCAGGCACCGGCGTCATCGCCGGGGGCGCGGTGCGCCAGATCCTCGAGGCGGCCGGGGTCAAGGACGCACTGGCCAAGTCACTCGGATCGCCCACCCACCTCAACGTGGCCAAGGCGGCCATGAACGCCCTGACCGGGCAGCGCCGTCCCGATGAGGTGGCCCGTCTCCGCGGGAAGCAGGCGGAGGACATCGTGCCCCCCGGCCTGCTCGCCGCCTACCGCTCGACCGAGTCGATGCGGGCGCACTCGAAGTGAGGCTGCGATGGCTGAGAAGACAGTGAAGGTGACGTTGAAGAGATCGGTGATCGGCGAGAAGCCCAAGACCAGGGCCACTGTCGAGTCGTTGGGGCTGCGCAAGCTCCATCAGACCCGGGAGCACGTCGACACCCCCACGCTGCGCGGGATGCTGCACAAGGTGCGCCATCTCGTCGAAGTCGAGGAAGGCTGAGATGGCCGAAGAGAAGAAAGAGCAGCTCAAACTCCACCATCTCCAGCCGGCGCCTGGCTCCAAGAAGGACAGGATCCGGGTGGGACGGGGTGAGGGGGGTCGGCGGGGCAAGACGGCCGGGCGGGGGACCAAGGGCTTGAAGGCCCGGAACACCCTGCGACCGGGCTTCGAGGGCGGGCAGACCCCGCTCTCGATGCGGCTGCCCAAGCAGCCGGGCTTCAAGAACCCGAACAAGGAGGAGTTCGCCATCGTCAACCTGGCCGCCCTCGAAGGGTTCGAGAAAGGGGCCGAGGTGACCCCAGAGGAGCTGCGCAATCGAGGTCTGATCAGGCATCGGGGCCGGGTCAAGGTCCTGGCCCAGGGCGAGCTCGGCACCGCCCTCCACGTCAAGGCGCATGCGTTCAGCGCGGCCGCGAAGTCCAAGATCGAGGCCGCCGGGGGCTCGGTCGAGCTGCTCGACTGAGCGTGCCTGTCGTCGATCGTGAATGGTGAGTAGAGCGAAATGCTGAACATCTACCGGAACATGTTCAAGATCCCGGATCTCCGGGCGAAGATCCTCTTCACCCTGGCGATGTTCGGGGTCTACCGCCTCGGGGCGACGATCCCGGTTCCAGGAATCGACCTCGATGCGGTCCAGCTCTTCCAGCAGCAACAGGAGACGGGTGGGATCTACGGTCTGCTCAACCTGTTCTCTGGAGGGGCTCTCGAATCGTTCTCGGTGTTCGCCCTCGGGATCATCCCCTACATAACCGCGTCGATCATCATGCAGCTGCTCACGGTCGTGATCCCACGTCTCCAGGCGCTCCAGGACGAGGGGGAGTCGGGCCGGAAGGTGATCACCCAGTGGACCAGGTACCTGACGGTGATCCTCGCTCTCATCCAGTCGACCGGCTTCACCTATCTCTTCCACGTCGGCCGGTTCACCGGCGGGATCGACCTCATCCCGAACTACACCCCGGGGCGGGTGATCTTGGTCGTGTTGACCATGACCGCCGGCACCGCCATGGTCATGTGGCTCGGTGAGCTGATCACCCAACGTGGCGTCGGCAATGGGATGTCGCTGATCATCTTCGTCTCCATCCTCAGCCAGTTCCCGTTCGTCTTCTCCCAGATCTGGAGTCAGACCGTGCGAGCCGACCTACCGATTCGGTTCGGGGTGATCGTGGCCATCTTCCTGGTGATGATCGTGGCGATCATCTATGTCGACCAGGCGCAGCGTCGCATCCCGATCCAGTTCGCCAAGCGGGTGCGGGGGCGGCGCGTCATGGGCGGGCAGTCCACCTACATCCCGCTCAAGGTGAACACCGCCGGGGTCATCCCGGTCATCTTCGCCACGTCCGTGCTCCTGATCCCGTCGCTGATCATCACCGCCATCCCCTCCGACGCCGCCTGGGTCCAATCGATCTACAACTGGATCAACGACAACCTCGGCGGGGGCAGCGGGTCGGTCAGCTGGTGGTACATCCTGATCCTGTTCGCCCTCATCATCTTCTTCACCTACTTCTACACCGCCATCCAGTTCGATCCCGAGAAGCAGGCGGAGATGATCCAGCGTCAGGGCGGCTTCGTCCCCGGGGTGAGGCCAGGCCGGCAGACGGCCCGCCATCTCGGGTTCATCCTGAACCGGATCACCCTGCCCGGATCGATCTTCCTCGCTGTCATTGCCATCCTGCCCGCCATCGCCGGGGCGGCATGGAACATCAACATCGCCTTCTCCGGCGTGTCCATCCTGATCGTGGTCGGGGTGGCCCTGGAGACAATGAAGCAGATCGAGTCCCAGCTGACCATGAGGAACTACGAGGGGATCCTGACTTGAGGCTCTTGTTCATCGGCCCACCCGGGGCGGGGAAGGGGACCCAGGCCGCCCGGGTGGCCGAGCACCTCGGCATCCCCCACGTCTCCACTGGCGACATGTTTCGTCATCACGTCTCGACCGGGACCGAACTGGGGCGGCGCGTCGACGTGATCATGAGAGCCGGCGAGTACGTGCCGGACGAGATCACGGTCGCGATGCTGGGGGAGAGAATCGCCGAGCCTGACGCCAGGTCGGGGTTCATCCTCGACGGGTTTCCCCGTACCTCGGGCCAGGTGGCTGCGCTCGACGACCTGATCGGCGCCGACGGGCTGGACAAGGTCGTGGTGCTCACGGTGGACGAGGACGCCCTCGTCCAGCGGCTGCTGGCACGGGGCCGGGCCGATGACACCGAGGAGACGGTGCGCAACAGATTCAAGGTGTATCAGGAGCAGACGCAGCCGCTACTCGACATCTACGGCGAGCGCGGTGTCGTGGCCGAGGTCGACGGCATGGGCAGCATCGACGAGGTGACCGACCGCATCCTCGTTGCCCTCGAGCGATGATCACGATCAAGTCCCGTCGCGAGTTCGCCAAGATGCAGAAGGCCGGAGCGGCCGTCGCCGCCATACACGAGGCGATACGCGCCGCGGCCGCCCCTGGTGTGTCCTTGCTGGAGTTGGAGGCGATCTCGGCTCGCATCCTCGAGGATCGAGGGTGCCGCTCCTCCTTTCTCGGCTATCACGGGACCTACCCGGCCACCCTGTGCCTCTCGCCCAACGACGTGATCGTCCATGGCATCCCTTCGGCTCGCCGTCTCGAGGAGGGCGACATCCTCTCCGTGGACGCCGGGGCGATTTACGAGGGCTTCCACGGCGACGCCGCCTTCACCATGCCGATCGGGCGGGCTTCGGTCGAGGCGCGGAACCTGATCGACGTCACCGAGGAGGCGCTCTGGGTCGGGATCCGACAGGTTCGGAAGGGCAACCATCTGGGTGACATAGGAGCCGCGGTCCACGAGGTCGGAGAGTCCAACGGACTGGGCGTCGTCGAGGAGTATGTGGGGCACGGGATCGGCCGTCAGATGCACGAAGAGCCCCAGGTGCCCAACTACGGGCGGCCGGGACAGGGCATGCGGCTACGCACCGGGATGGCTCTCTGCATCGAGCCGATGTTCAACCTCGGGTCGAGGCTCACCGTGATCGACCCCGACGGCTGGACGGTTCGCACCAAGGACGGGTCGCTATCTGCCCACTGGGAGCACACGGTGTGCATAACCGCCGACGGGCCGATGGTCTTCACCGCCGGGGAGGACCCGATTCCAGTCGAATTTGAGGAGAGCGCGGCCCGTGGGTAACATTCGTGGGTCGTATCGGCGCGGCTCGCGCCGGACAACGCGGTATTCACACCAGGTCGTCTGCGTGTCTGCCCCCGAATCTGATTCACCGGCAGGTTGGTCGATGGCCTGGCAGCGTTCGCGCACGCCCCAGGTGACCTCTGTAATCCCGGGTGCGACAACCGAGTGTTGGAGCCAGATATGAAGGTGAGACCTTCGACCAAGAAGATGTGTGAGAAATGCCGGATCATCCGACGTCGCGGCCGCGTCTGGGTGATCTGCACCAATCCGCGTCACAAGCAACGCCAAGGGTGATCTGAGTGGCACGTATCGCAGGAATCGACCTCCCCAGGGACAAGAGGCTGGAGACCGGCCTGACCTACATCTACGGCATCGGGCTGACCCGCGCCCAGAAGATCTGCGCCGACACCGGTGTCGATCCCGACACCCGGGTCCGCCAGCTGACCGACGACGAGGTGACCCGGATCCGGCGCTACATCGAAGCCAACTTCGAGGTGGAGGGCGACCTGCGCCGCGAGGTCCAACAGGACATCAAGCGGAAGATCGAGATCGGGAGCTATCAGGGCATCCGCCACCGTCGCGGTCTGCCCGTGCGTGGGCAGCGGACCCACACCAATGCCAGGACCCGCAAGGGACGGCGCGTCGCCATCGCCGGCAAGAAGAAGGTCACGAAGTAGGAGTTTGCAGGGTGGCTAAGCAACCAGGCGCCAAGCGGGTCCGCCGCAAGGAGAGGAAGAACATCTCCCACGGCCAGGCCCACATCAAGGCCAGTTTCAACAACACGATCATCTCGATATCGGATCAGACCGGGGCCACCGTCGCATGGACCTCTGGTGGGTCGGTCGGATTCAAGGGCTCGCGGAAGTCGACCCCCTATGCGGCCCAGGTCGCAGCCGAGGAGGCCGCACGCCGCGCCGGCGAGCACGGGATCCGCAAGTTGGACGTGATCGTCAGTGGCACGGGATCCGGCCGTGACACCGCGGTGCGGACCCTGCAGAACATGGGCATGGAAGTGACCTGGATCCGTGACGTGACCCCGATCCCGCACAATGGCTGTCGCCCCAAGAAGCGGCGGCGAGGCTGAGATGGCGCGTTACACCGGCCCCCGTCACAAGGCTTGTCGTCGAGCCCGCACCCCCCTCTGCCAGTCCAAGCGGTGCCCGGTCGATCGCCGTCCCTATCCCCCCGGCCAACACGGCCGAGGCCGGATCCGGGAGAGCGACTATCTGGTCCAGCTGCGCGAGAAGCAGAAGCTGCGCACCATGTATGGGGTCCTCGAGCGGCAGTTCCGCCGCTACTACCAGGAGGCGGCCCGCCGACCCGGGATCACCGGGGACAACCTCCTTCAGCTCCTCGAGCAGAGACTGGACAACGTCGTATGGCGCTCCGGTCTCGCCGCCACGCGACCCCAGGCCCGGCAGCTCGTCAATCACGGGCATTTCCAGGTGAATGGGAAGAAGGTGGACATCCCGTCCTATCAGGTCCGTCCCGGTGACGTCGTCACCCTCAAGGACAAGAGCAAGGACGCAATCGTGATCCAGCACGCCGTCGACACCCAGGGACGCGAGGCCCCGGCCTGGCTTCAAGTCGACCTGGGCGAGCGAAGGGTGGATGTGGTCGATCATCCCCGTCGGGACCAGATCGACACAGCCATCAACGAGCAGTTGATCGTCGAGCTCTACTCGAAGTGAGGTAAAGCCTTGTTGATAGTCCAGCGCCCCCAGATAGAAGAGGAAGTGATCTCTCCGATCCGCTCGCGGATCATCGTCGAGCCACTCGAGCCCGGGTTCGGTTACACCCTCGGCAACACACTGCGGCGGACGCTCCTCTCCCGCATCCCCGGCGCAGCCGTCACCTCGATCCAGATCGAGGGGGTGGAGCACGAGTTCTCCACCATCCCCGGTGTGGTCGAGGACGTGGTCGACATCATCCTCAACATCAAGCGCATCGTCGTGCGGATGGAGGACAGCGACACACAGACCCTGTACCTCTCGGCCAAGGGTGCCGGTGAGGTCAAGGCGGGCGACCTCAAACTCCCGGCCGGGGTCGAGATCGTGAACCCCGACCTCCACATCGCCTCGCTCAGTGCGAGCGGTCGGCTCGAGATGGAGATGACGGTGGCACCCGGAGTCGGGTACCGCACCGCCGACGGGAACAAGGGAGCCAGCTCGGTGATCGGTGTCATCCCTGTCGACTCGATCTTCTCCCCCGTACGCAAGGTGTCGTACAAGGTGGAGAACACCCAGGTCGGGCAGATGACCAACTTCGACCGTCTCGTGCTCGACGTCGAGACGAATGGCGCCATCGAGCCGGGCGAGGCCGTCTCCTCGGCCGGGAAGACTCTTCGTGAGCTCATGGGCTTGTTCGCCGACATCGGCGAGGGTCAGGGCCTCGAGCTGGGCGAGGTCCAGCCCGAGTTCTCCGGATCACCGGACCTGGAGCTCCCGATCGAGGCGCTCGACCTCTCCGAGCGACCCCGCAACTGTCTCCGCCGGGCACAGATCAAGACGGTTGGTGAGCTGGTGGAGCGAACCTCCGATGACCTGCTCAACATCACCAACTTCGGTCAGAAGAGCCTCGAAGAGGTCACTGCGAAGCTGGACGAGCTCGGTCTGAGCCTGGCCGACGCCGGCGGTGGCGGAGCTTCCTGATGCCAAGGCCGAAGAAGGGGCCCCGCTTCGGGGGCTCTCCCTCACACAGCAAGAAGATCATGGCCAACCTGGCCACGGAGTTGTTCCTGCACGAGAAGGTGACCACCACGCTGCCCCGGGCCCAGGCGGTGCGGCCACTCGCTGAGAAGCTGATCACCAAGGCTCGGAAGGGCGACGTCCATTCCAAGCGGATGGTGCTGAGGACCATCCCCAACCGCGAGGCGGTGGTCAAGCTGTTCGACGACGTCGCCCCCCGCTATGCCGATCGCGCCGGGGGCTACACCCGGATAACGAAGCTCGGTCCCCGCCGTGGCGACGGTGCCGAGGAGGCTGTCATCGAATTGGTTTGAGCGAGACTCGAACCAGGGCGTGCCGTCCCATCAGCCCCAGAGCTGGTTGCCGACCATCCCGACCAGCAGCCCGAGCACGAACACGGTGCCGCCACCGATCACGACCTGGATCGGGGTGACTCGATGGCGCAGGATCCTGCGTGCGATCACGCTGTCGAGCATGGTGACTCCACCCGTGAGCAGAGCGATCACACCGGCGATGAGGAGCAGGTAGGACACCTGACGGGCGAACACGATCGATAGGACGAGGAGGGCCAGGGCCCCGAACAGGGTCTTCCGGGTGAACACCCAGTCGGGGAGCCTCGAGCCGAAGCGCTCCTTCATGCGCTCCAAGAAGCCGTCGATTCGCGAGCTGCCCTCGACCTTGACCGGCTTCTCCTTGGCGACGCGGGGGGTGGAGGCACGGGGTGCGCGGGTACGCGGGGTCTTCTTCGCCTTTCCCGAGCGCTTCGCCTTCCCGTTGAGCGAGGCGGCCTCCTCCTCGAAGGCGGCTCGGTCGGCGATGTCGAGGAGGAGGACCTCCCCCTCGGCCGCCACCCTTATCCCCTCGGGAATCCGGCTGATGTCGATTGCGGCGAGCTCCCAGTCGCCGATGACGTGCTCCCCGGAGGCCACCTGGAGTCGTCCTTCCTGGATATGGACTGTCGCGGCAAGGGCCTTGCTATCGCCGGGGAGGCGAAGTGACGCATTGAACTGTCCCATCCCGCGTGTTATCGGTCGCTTTCGCGGTCGAATTAGCCCTTTTTCACCGTGGAGGAAGAGGGAGCCACCACCAACCCGGGTTAGCCTGGATGTCCTTGAGCCAGCCGTCCTACCTCGACTTTTCCAGCGACGAGTGGGCGGCGCTGCGGGCGAATACCCCTCTCACGCTCGATGCCTCCGACGTCGAGAAGATCCGGGGCATAAACGTCCTGCTCGACATCGAGATGGTCGAGCGGAGCTTCCTGCCACTCTCGCGTCTGCTCAACCTGCACGTGCAGGCCGGTCGACAGCTGGCGACGGTCACTGACACCTTCCTGGGAGCCCCACCCCGGCCAAGGCCGTTCGTGATCGGTGTCGCCGGCTCGGTAGCGGTCGGCAAGTCGACGATCTCCCGTGTGCTCCAAGCCCTGCTCGCCCGCTGGCCGGAGCATCCCCAGGTCGAGCTGGTCACCACCGACGGCTTCCTCTATCCCAACGCGGTCCTGGACGAGCGCGGCCTGATGGATCGGAAGGGGTTCCCCGAGAGCTACGACCGGCGCGGGCTTCTCGAGTTCGTGGCCCGGTCGAAGGCTGGTGAAGACCACCTAGAAGTTCCGGTCTACTCGCACTTCGCCTATGACGTCATCCCTGGCGAGACGCGTGTCATCAGCCGGCCCGACATCCTCATCCTGGAAGGCCTCAACGTGCTCCAGGCCGGCGACTCGGGGCCCTTCGTATCCGACTACTTCGACTTCTCGATCTTCGTCGACGCCGAGATCGAGGCAGTCCGCTCGTGGTACATCCAGCGCTTCATCACCCTTCGTGACACCGCCTTCACCCAACCGGAGGCCTACTTCCATCGCTATGCCGGGCTGTCCGACGAGGAGGCGGTGGCGGTGGCGAGCGACATCTGGGCCCGAATCAACGAGGTCAACCTCCTCGAGAACATCCTGCCCACCCGGGAACGGGCCAGCCTCATCCTGAGAAAGTCGGGAGATCATTCGATCGAGAGAGTCAGGCTTCGCCGCTAGCCCGGTTAGCCTCGCCGCACCGTGAGCAACATGTTCTCCAGGGCGGGACGAGCCACGCTGCTCGACCGCAAGCCCTTCAACGAGGCCTTCTTCGATGGCGACTCGGCGGCCGATGCCGCCATCCTCGTCTCGGCGGTGGCCGCCGTCAGTTATGTAGGGCGGCTGGCCGTCGAAGGGGCGTTCGGGGCCTTCTCGTTCCCCACTCTGCTCCAGGTAGTGATCGCCGGCGTGGTCTCGTGGCTGATACTCGGCTTCGCCACCTGGTTCTCCGCCACCAGGCTCTTTCAGGCTTCGGGTAGGCCCCAGACGATGATCGCCCTCCAGGGTCTCGCCGTGCTCCCGCTGCTCCTGGAGCTGCTCGGGACCATCGGGGGAACCATCGGCTTGGTCTGGTACCTGGTCATCCTGGTGGTGGCCACCCGCGAGGCAGCCGACATGAGCACCCGCAATGCCGCGGTATCGGTCCTCATCGGGTTCGCTATCGCCGCCATCTTCCGGACACTGCTCGGGGTCCCGTTCGCATTGTTCAGCGCCCTGTTCTGATGCCCACCCTCCGCCTCGACCTGGCCTACGACGGCTCGGGGTTCAGGGGGTATGCGCGTCAGGATGGGTTGCGGACGGTCCAGGGTGAGCTGGAGCAGGCGCTGGCGACGGTGCTCGGCTCGGCGGTGGAGACCTCGGTTGCCGGGAGGACCGACGCCGGTGTCCACGCCCGCGGCCAGGTCGTCTCCGTGCGTTTCGATGGTCGGGTCGAGTTGCGCCCGCTTCTCCGGGCCCTCAACGGGATCCTCGGCCCCGAGATCTCGGTGATGGCGGTCACCGAGGCCGCGGCAGACTTCGACGCCAGGTTCTCGGCGGTGGGGCGCAAGTATCGCTACTCGCTCTCGATCGGTGTCGCCCCGGACCCGCTCCATCGCGGGCACCAGTGGCATGTCGGGCCGGGTCTCGATCTGGGCGCGATGGAGGAGACGGCCGGTGAGGTGGTGGGCGAACACGATTTCAGCGCCTTCTGCCGCTCGATCCAGGGCGTCGCCAATGTCCGCAGGGTCGACGAGGCCCGATGGGAGGAGGAGGGCGACGTCGTCCATCTCTGGATCGAGGCAAACGCCTTTTGCCATCAGATGGTCCGGTCGGTGGTCGGGCTCTGCTACGACGTGGGACGCGGCTTCACCCCGGTGGACCAGGTGGGAGAGATCATCCTCTCCCGAGACCGAGGACGTGTGGCCACGGTGGCTCCCCCTCATGGCCTGATCCTCTGGGAGGTCGGCTACCCCGCCTCGGGGTGAGGCCCACTCAGAGCACCCGGAGCGTTGGCCGGGAGCGGAGCCTCTCCCCGATCGAGACCAGGCCCTTGGCCAGGGCATCGAGTGGTGATCGGGACGGCTCGGCGTCGATCTCTGGGCTGCGAAGACGGTGGCGATTTGGTGCAAATGGCACCCTGGAGACGTCTTCGTCCTTGACCGCGCGTCGTTGCGGGCGCTTCTGACTCATGATGATCCTCCGATCGGGCAGATTGCGAAGAGGCATGCACCGATCTTGCGCAGCCGGGCGGATCTGCGATATGGGGATCGTCCCCGTGGGGGACAACCCCCACGGAGATTCAACTGGTGGGGATGGCCCGGAACGGGACCAATGCCTCGGCGATCCGGGCTGCGTGATCGGCGTCCTTGGTCTCCACCGAGATCTCGATCTCGACTTTGCCGAAGGCAACCCCGAAGCCCTCCCGATGGTGCTCGACCTGCAGCACGTTCCCACCTTCATTGGCGATGAGCAGGAGCACCGACGCCAGGTTCCCCGGCTGATCCGGAACGAGAACCGTGAAGCGGGCGAACCGTCCCGATGCTTCGAGGCCATGACGGACCGCCTTGCCGAGCAGCATCAAGTCGATGTTCCCCCCGGACAGGACGACGCACAGCGGGTCCGACGCCCGGGTTGGGATGAGTCCCTCCATCAGCGCTGCCACACCCACCGCTCCGGCAGCTTCCACCATCATCTTCGACCTGTCGAGGACGTAGGCCAGGGCGGCGGTGGTCTGGACGTCGTTGACCACCACGATCTCGTCGACGTGCTTCTCAGCGATCTCCCAGACGAGCCGGGAAGGGACCGAGACCGCGATCCCGTCGGCGACGGTCGGGCGCCCGCGCGGGTAGTCCTCGATCAGCTCGCCCCTCGCCCTGCTGGCGGCATAGACGGCCGCCGGCTCGATCTCGACGCCGACCACAGACACCGACGGTCGCAGCGACTTGAGGGCGAGAGCCGTCCCGGCGAGAAGGCCGCCGCCCCCGGTGGGGACCACGACGGTCCCGACCTCGGGCAACTGCTCCACGATCTCGAGGCCGAGGGTCCCCTGGCCGGCAATGATCCCGGGGTCGTCGTAGGGGTGGACGA
This sequence comes from Acidimicrobiia bacterium, assembly GCA_036556665.1. Classification (GTDB taxonomy): domain Bacteria; phylum Actinomycetota; class Acidimicrobiia; order Spongiisociales; family ZC4RG35; genus JARDZU01. Next base: position 10,420 of record DATBIX010000047.1, on the reverse strand, counting down.
ATTGCGCTCCCGACTCGAGGGCGAAGATCTGAGCCGCCTCGACCGCGTCCGCCAGCGACGTACCCACCAGCCGCACCTCGGCTCCATAGTCCTCGGTCGCCTTGATCTTGGGAATCGCCGCGATCTCGGGCATGAACACCGTGCAGGGCGACCCGGTGAAAGAGGCGGCGAGGGCGACCCCCTGGGCGTGGTTGCCCGCGGAAGCGGCGACGACCGGCTTGCCTCCCAGGCCGGACAGGACGTTGAGGGCGCCGCGGATCTTGAACGACCCGGCGCGCTGCATGCACTCCGCCTTGAGGTGCACGTCGCGCCCGGTGATCCTGCTGAACGACTGCGACCAGACGACTGGCGTCTCGGTGACGTTGCCACCGAATCGGGTTCGGGCTTGTTGGATGTCGGTGAGGCTGATCACGCGTTTGGCCTATGAGTCGTCGGGCGCGTAGCATATGTGCGCACCCTGATCGGGCGCCGTTTCCCCAAACGCTCCCCGGATTCTTCGACCTGGGCGAGGATTACCCATGACCGTCAACAAGACCTACTCGCCCAGGCAGGGCGACGTCGAGCGCTCCTGGTTCGTGGTCGACGCGACCGACCTGCCGCTGGGCCGTCTTGCCTCCGAGGTGGCCACTCTCCTCCGGGGCAAGCACAAGCCGAGCTATGCGCCTCACATCGACGGTGGCGACTTCGTCATCGTGGTCAACGCCGAGAAGGTCGCCGTGACCTCGGGCAAGAGCCAGGCCAAGATCTACTACCGCCATTCCGGCTACCCCGGCGGGATCAAAGCCGAGACCTTCGAGAGTCTTCGCCTGCGTCGCCCCGAGGCGATCATCGAGCGAGCAGTCACCGGCATGCTCCCCAAGAACCGACTCGGGCGGCAGATGAGCCGGAAGCTGAAGGTGTACGCCGGCCCGGACCACCCCCACGCTGCCCAGAAGCCCCAGGCTCTGCAGCTCGATATCAGAAAGGTGGAGCTCTGATGGCCAAGCCACTCGTCCAGGCCACCGGCCGCCGCAAGACGTCGGTGGCCAGGGTCCGTCTCCGCGACGGGTCGGGTCAGGTCACCCTTAACGGCCGTCCCCTCGAGAACTACTTCCCGACCATGGCCGCCCGCATGCGGGTCATGGAGCCACTCCAGATAACTCAGACTCAGGGTCGATACGACGTCGAGGCGACGCTCGAGGGTGGAGGCAGCTCCGGGCAGGTGGATGCCCTCCGCCTCGGGATCGCCCGAGCCTTGATCATCCTCGACGAAGAGCTGAGGCCGGTCCTCAAGAAGGCCGGTTTGTTGACCCGCGACGCCCGCGTGGTCGAGCGCAAGAAGTACGGGCTGCGCAAGGCGAGACGAGCCCCGCAGTACACGAAGCGCTAGCGAATTGGCCGACCTCCGTCGTCTCCTCGACGATGGGAGACCCATCTTCGGCACCGACGGCGTCCGCGGCGTCGCCGGTCTCGAGCTCACCCCGGAGCTTGCCCTGGCTATCGGCCGGGCGGCCGGATCACACCTGCGCGGGGGCCCGGTTCTGGTGGGCAGGGACACCCGGCGCTCGGGAGAGATGCTGGCCTCGGCGCTTCAGGCGGGATTCAACGCCGTCGGGATCGACACGGTCGACGTCGGCATCCTGCCCAGTGGCGGCATCAGCTACTTGACCGCCACCACCGGGGCGACGATGGGCGCGGTCGTCTCCGCATCGCACAACCCCGCCGAAGACAACGGGATCAAGCTCCTCTCCTCCCGCGGGACCAAGCTGGCCGACGAGGTCGAGCGCGAGCTGGAGGACCGTCTCCGCTCTTCTGGTGGCAGGCAGGCGATAGGCCCCGACATCGGGACACGGTTCTCCGACAGTGATGCCCTCGAGCGGTACGTGGACCATCTCGCCTCCGTCTCCCGTTACAGCCTGAGCGGGCTGAGCGTCGCCCTGGACTGCGCCAACGGCGCAGCCTTCAAGGCCGCCCCGCTCCTCTTCCGCCGATTGAAGGCCGACATCGCCGTCTTCGCCGATGCTCCCGACGGGACCAACATCAATGACGGCTGCGGTGCCACTCATCCCGAGATGCTGGCCAACGAGGCCAAAGGGCGGATCGGGCTCTCCTTCGACGGAGACGCCGATCGACTGATCGCCATCGACGAGGACGGCCGGGTTGCCAACGGAGACGTGGTCATGGCCATCGTGGCCAGACACATGAAGGCCCAGGGGAGCCTCAAGAAGAACCTGGTCGTGGCCACGGTCATGTCGAACCTGGGTTTCAGGAAGTCGATGGCCGAGGCCGAGATCGACGTGATCGAGACCAAAGTCGGCGATCGCTATGTCATGGAGGCGCTGGTGGAGCACCGCGGGGTGCTGGGGGGGGAGCAGTCCGGTCACATCATCTTCCTCGACAAGGGTCAGACTGGAGACGGCTTGCTCACCGCGGTGCGGCTGCTCGATGTCGTGGCCGGGACCGGGAAGGAGCTGCGAGAGCTCCGCGCCGAGGCCATCACCGAGTACCCACAGGTGCTTCAGAACGTGCGAGTGGCCCGAGACGCCGACCTGTCTCGGGCGGACGAGATCTGGGAGGAGGTGCGCCGGGTCGAGTCCGAGCTCGGTGAACAGGGGCGGGTCCTGGTTCGGGCATCGGGGACCGAACCCCTGGTCAGGGTCATGGTGGAAGCCCCTTCCGAAGACGCGGCGAGGCATTACGCTGATCGCCTGACGAGCATCACGGAGAGCTCGCTGGGAAAGGAGCGATAGCCGAGAACAGAATCGCGTGCGCGAGATCAAATAGCGCCAGGCCTCGCAGCGGGTGACCCCCGAGCCGCAAACGGCTCTGCGAGGTGACGAGGAGGAAGGTCATCGAAACACTCGGCGGATGCCTTCCCGGCCAGCTCAGGTCGCAGGGATTGGTTCAAAACCCGGGAGCGATCCCGGAACAGAGACCATCTCGTGAGCGCCGGTTCCCGGCTTCTCGCACGCACCCTCCATCCGTCGAGATCGGCCGACCCCGGATCGCCCGGGGCCATGACCATCTCACCCGATCGAAGGAATAGACATGTGCGGAATAGTTGGCTACGTCGGCCCGCGGCAGGTGATCGACGTCCTGATGCCGGGTCTGGCCCGACTCGAGTACCGGGGGTACGACTCGGCTGGAGTCGCCCTGAATCACGGGGGCTCGCTCACCGTCCTCAAGCAGGCGGGGCGGATCGCCGACCTGCAACGGCTGGTCGACCGTGAGGGGCCGGCCGATGCGCACAGCGGCATCGGCCACACCCGTTGGGCGACCCATGGTGCCCCCAACACAGGCAACGCCCATCCTCACCTCGACTGCCTCCGCGACGTGGTGGTGGTCCACAACGGGATCATCGAGAACTGGGCCGATCTCAAGTCGAAGCTCGTCGACAACGGTCATGAGTTCGAGAGTGACACCGACACCGAGGTGGTGGCGCACATGATCGAAGAGATGGGAGACATGCCGCTGGCCGATGCCGTGCGGGCGGTGATGAGCGAGGCGGATGGCGCCCTTGCCCTCGTCGTCATGCGACGTTCGGAGCCCGACGTGCTGGTCGGGGCGAGACGCGGCTCGCCCCTGGTGGTGGGTAGGGGAGACGGTGAGAACTTCCTCGCCTCCGACATCCCCGCTTTCCTGGAGCACACCCGGCAAATGGTGATAGTGGAGGACGATCGGGTGGTCGAGATCACCCGCGATGGGGTCACCCTGACCGATCTGACCGGTCATCAGCTGCCTCTCGACGAGAGAACGGTCGAGTGGGATCTGGAGGCGGCGGAGAAGGGTGGGTTTCCCACCTTCATGCTCAAGGAGATCTTCGAGCAGCCCCATGCCATCGCCGACACCCTCGCCGGCAGGGTGGCGGCGGGCAGGGTCGTACTCGACGAGCTGACCCTGGCTCCCGAGGTCCTCCGTGACATCGACAAGGTCTTTGTTGTCGCCTGCGGCACGTCTTACCACGCTGCGATGATGGCCAAATACGCCATCGAGCGATGGGCCCGGCTGCCGGTCGAGATCGACATCGCCTCCGAGTTCCGGTATCGGGACCCGGTGCTGGATCAACGCTCTCTGGTGATCGGGATCAGCCAGTCCGGTGAGACCATCGACACCCTGGCCGCGGTCCGCTACGCCAGGGCTCAGGGCTCGGTGGTCATCGGGGTCTCCAACGTGGTCGACTCGGCGCTGACCCGGGAGTCGGACGCCGTCCTCTACACCAGGGCCGGTCCCGAGATCGGCGTGGCCGCCACCAAGACGTTCACCACACAGCTGGTGGCGATGCAACTGCTCGGCCTCTATCTCGCCCAGGTGAGAGGCGCCCTCGACCCTGGCGCGATCGAGGTGCAGGTCACCGAGCTGTTGCGGCTGCCCGAGCAGGTTGATGAGGTGCTCGGTCGGTCAGGGGACATCGAGAGCTGGGTGCGAGGCTGGGCGGGAACCAGGGACTGGTTTTTCCTCGGGCGATCGGGGGACTTCGCGGTGGCAATGGAGGGGGCGCTCAAACTGAAGGAGATCGCATATGTGCGGGCCGAGGGATATGCCGCCGGTGAGATGAAGCACGGCCCGATCGCACTGATCGAGCCGGGGGTGGTCGTCGTCGGCGTGGCCACCGACAGTCACATACGGGTCAAGACCCTCTCCAACATGGAGGAGATGAAGGCGAGAGGGGCCACCATCGTCCTGGTCGCCGAGGAGGGCGACGAGGTGGGCCAGGTCGCCGATCACGTGATTCGGGTGCCGTCCGGCCCGGACCTCCTTTGCACCGTGACCGCGGTTGTCCCGCTCCAGCTCCTCGCCTACCACGTGGCCACGGCAAAAGGCATGGATGTCGACAAGCCACGCAATCTCGCCAAGACGGTGACTGTCGAGTAGGCACGCTCACGTCAGGGGGCCCGTCGATTCCGGGCCCCCGTCGTGCACATGCCGGCCTAGGCGTGCAAGGTTGCCTCGACGTCGAACTCGACCTTGAGCTTCTCGGACACGAGAACCCCGCCCCCTTCCAGCGCCACGTTCCAGACCAGGCCCCAGTCCCGACGATCGATCTCGCCCGAGGCGGTGAAGGCAGCTTTGGTGTTTCCGTAGGGATCTGTCCCCTCGCCCTCGAAGGTCATGTCGAGCGAGATGGTGCGGGTGACTCCCCTGATGGTGAGCTCGCCGCTGAGACGCCAGCCCGTGGGCTTCTCGGTGAGCCCGGTCGATACGAACCGGATACGGGGATGCTCTTCGACATCGAGGAAGTCAGCTGAGCGAAGATGGGCATCGCGGTCGGGCGCCCCGGTGTCGACCGAGGCAGCATTGGCCTCCCACTCGACGCGTGAGTCACCCGGGTCATCGGTGACGACGATCGTGCCCTCGAATTCGCCGAACGTCCCACGCACCTTGGCCACCATCAGATGGCGGGCCGTGATGCGGAGGTCGCTGTGAATCGGATCGATCAGCCAGGTGCCTGTGGTGGGCAGGGCGACGGTGGTGGTGGTTGCGGGGAGAGTCGTCATCGGGTAACTCCTGAGATCGTTGAACTTTCAACATCACCTTATCGGAGAGTGATTGAACTGTCAACTATTGCGCACTCAAGTGCTGCGGGGAGTCAGGTGGAAGACCGGGTGGTTGCGCGCCTCCTCGGCCCATTGTGAGAGGGGCGCCTTCGGGTCGGTGTCGAAGTACGGGCCGACGACCCGTCGGGTGATCGGCCCGGCTTCGGCGATGCTGTCGCGCAGGATCGGAGCGGCATCTCCCGGCTCCAACTGGCGCGATTCGACGCCGGTCTCCCGGCCTCGGACGGTGATGACGGCGTTTCCCGCCGATTGCAGGTTCTTCACCCAGTCGACGGGCCCGTAGGCCGCGACCAGGCGCCATCCGCCGTCCAGCGGTGCGAGCGCGACCGGAGTCGTTCGCGGCAGCCCGGTCTTCCTTCCCGGCACCGTGAGCAAGGCCATCGGCCCCATCGGCAATCCGAGTCTGATCAACCGAGCGATCAGTGGATTCATGACCCGAAGCGTTGGTGTGTGGCGATACGTCTTCACGCTCTTCTCCTGGTAGCTTGTGTATGGTTCTCATATTATACGGATTACATAAATTATGACCACCGAACAATCTGACGCGTCTTCCCGTGGCTTGAGCCGTGAGATACAACTTCTGTTGCGGGAGCTGACCTCGAGCCTCCACCACCTCAACGATGTGGTGGGCGGTCGAGTCGATCTACGTGCCACCGACATCGAGGTTCTCGACTTGGTCGCACGTCACGGGCCGATGTCTCCCGGCGAGCTCTCGACGACGACGGGTATCCATCCGGCGACCCTGACCGGGATCATCGACAGGTTGGAGGATGGGGGCTGGATGAGGCGGGCACCCGATTCCGACGATCGGAGGAGGGTCCGCCTCGAGGCAGTCTGGGAGAGAGGAGGCGAGCTGGCCCGGCTCTACGGGCCGATGAACCGCTCGATAACCGCCCTCTGCGCCGAGTTGGGGTCGGAACAGCTGATCGTCATCCGTGACTTCCTCCGTGCCATCTCCACCGCCGGCGCCGAAGCCGCCACGAGGATCGAGAAGGGGGGTCGTTAACCTGCTCGGGTGCGCATCGTCGGCCTCGGCGTGGATCTGGCTGATATCGCTCGGGTCGAGCGGCTCCTCGACCGATACCCGAGGTTTGCCGAGCGATGTTTCACCGATCATGAGCGCGACTACGCCTTTCGATTCGCCTCGCCGGCGCGTCGGCTGGCCGCCCGGTTCGCCGGGAAGGAGGCCGTGATGAAGTCACTGGGCACCGGCTGGCGCCGCGTGGGGTGGAAGGACATCGAGATCACCGGTGGCGGACGGCCAACCGTCCGCATGTACGGCAATGCGGCAGCCCGGGCGGCGATGCTGGGGATCACAGAGGTCTTGGTGACCATCACCCACACCGACACCTCTGCACTGGTGATGGCGGTTGCCGTCGGCGAGCACGACTGATCGCCCCATGCCGACACCGCAGGGCACAGGCACGGACAGGCCCCGCGTCCTCATCGTCACCGCTACCGACCGGCGACGAGGAGCGGAGGTGTTCTCCGTTCGGCTCGGGGAGGGTCTGTCGAGGCGTGGGTGGGATGTCGAGACGGTGAGCCTGACCAGCTCCGGCGACAGGAGCCGGGTCGCCGTCGAGCCGCTCACGACGGTGAGCTCGGCCCGCCCTGGGCGGCTCAACCTGCGGATATCACGCGCCCTCGCCGAGCGGATCGCTCGGTTCGCCCCCGATGTCCTCCTGGCCAATGGGGGGTCCACGCTTCGGTATGGGGCACTGGCCACGCTCTCGTCGCGCGTGCCGCTCGCATTCATCGCCATCGGAGAGCCGGACTACTGGATCCGATCGGCGTTCTCGCGCGCAGCCAACCGCTGGATGCTGGGCCGGGCTCGGATGATCCTGGCGGTCTGTGAGGCCACCAGGGAGCAGCTGGTGAGGTTGGATCGCAACCTCGAGGAACGGACCCAGGTCACCTACACCGGCGTGCCCGACGAGATGTTCGATGTGCGCCGGCCGGCGGTGGAAGGACCGCTTCGGGTCGTCACGGTCGGCAGTCTCTCGGAGGAGAAGGACCCGCTCCTGGCAGTTCGGACGGTCTCCCGGGTCGAGGGAGCCCGGCTCCGACTGGTCGGAGCCGGGCCCCTCGAGTCCCGGGTCGTCGACGAGGTCTCCGCCCTCGGGATGGAAGGCCGGGTCGAGCTGACAGGCCCGGTCGAGGACGTCATGCCCCACCTCGCCTGGGCCGACGTCCTCTTGCTCACCTCACGGACCGAGGGTCTTCCCGGCGCCGTGCTCGAGGCGGGGGCGGCATCGCTGGCGACGGTGGCCGTGGATGTCGGCGGTGTGCGTGAGGCGGTGACCGACGGCGTCACCGGTTTGGTGGTGGACCGAGGCGACGAAGACGCCCTGGCTGCTGCTCTCAGCACAATGGGATCCGATCGCGCCATGGTGCGGCGGATGGGCGGAGCGGCCCGGCTCAGGATCAAGGAGCAGTTCGCCATGGAGCCGATCGTGGCAGGCTATGCGGCCCGCCTGGCCGAGGTGATCACGTGAAGATCGCCCACCTCACCACCATCGACATGAGCCTGCGATACCTGCTGCTCCCCCAATTGGAGGCTGCCAGGGAGATGGGTGAGTCGATCGGGATCAGTGCCCCTGGGCCATTCGTCCCGGATCTCGAGTCCTTGGGCATCCGCCACGTCGCCCTCGTATCCTCGACACGCGGGATGAACCTGCTCGCCGACCTGCGCTCCATCGGTCAGCTGTGGCGGGTGCTGCGCAGGGAGCGACCCGACATCCTCCACACCCACAACCCCAAACCCGGGGTGTACGGTCGGATCGTAGGGCGCCTCGCCGGTGTGCCCATCGTGGTCAACACCGTCCACGGGCTGTACGCCACCCCTGAGTCGCCCGCTCTCAAGCGATGGATCGTGTACGGGCTGGAGTGGCTGGCCTCGCGTTTCTCGGATGCCGAGCTGATCCAGAGCCCGGAGGACTACGACCTCCTCTGGCGGCGGCGGATCATGCCCCGGCGCAAGCTGCGCCTGCTCGGGAACGGCGTCGACCTCGAGCGGTTCCGGCCCGACCCATCGGTGAGAAGAGAGGTCAGGGCGGAGCTTGGCCTCGACGACCGGACAATCGCGGTCGGCCTGGTGGCTCGTCTCGTCGCCGAGAAGGGCGTACCCGAGCTGATCGAGGCCGCCAAACGCCTGCCCGACAGGTTCGCCGTGATCATCGTCGGGCCCAGAGACCCGGAGAAGGCAGACTCGCTTCCCGAAGACCTGCTCGATCGCGCCGAGGAGGACGGAGTTCGCCTCCTCGGAATGAGACGTGACGTCGATCGGATCTACCAAGCGTTGGACCTGTTCGTGCTCCCCAGTCACCGCGAGGGTTTCCCCAGGGCGGCCATGGAGGCGGCTGCTTCCGGGCTCCCGGTAATCGCCACCGACATCCGCGGCTGCCGGCAGGTGGTCGAAGACGGGGTCAACGGGTATCTGTTCCCGGTGGGAGAAGTGGAGGCCCTGACCATGGCGATCACCCGCGTCGGTGAGGACGAGAACCTGAGGGAGCGCATGGCCCGGGAGTCGGTGTCGAGGGCTGCCGCCCGGTTCGACGAGCGATTGGTGGTCGACAAGGTGATGGGCGCCTACGCCGACGTCGCGGCCGCAAGGGGGCTCCATCCCGCCCTTGTCTCGAGATGGGGAGGGAAGGTCTCCTAGGCCTCGCCGGGCTCCTCGGGGGTGATGACCACCTGGACCCGGTACCTCCGCCCGGCCTCCTCGAAGTAGGCGGCCTCATCGGGATCACCCGTGGTGAGGGCGCGCAGGGTCCTCAGCACCTCTCCGACGGGCAGGGCACGGTCGAGGTCGAGCCGACGTTCTGCGCCGAGCTCGCTCCGATCGTGCCTGGTTCCACTCCCTCCCGGCTGCGCGGTCCGGGGCGGGTGCCCGGAGAGGAGCAGGGGCCAGGCCTCCTGGAACAGCTCCAGCTCGAGATCGAGCGCCCTTCGGTAGAGGGTGTGGGCGGTGTCGTCGGGACGGACCTCGAGGGGCACCTGGGCGACGATGTCGCCGGTGTCCAAGCCCGAGTCCATGAAGTGCAGGGTGGCTCCGAACGGAGTCTGGTCGATGATGGCCCAACTCGGCGTGTGCCATCCCCGGTTGTAGGGGAGGAGCGCCGGATGGAGGTTGAGGACCCCGATTCGGGGCAGGGCCAGCACCTCCGTGGGGATGATGTAGGGGAAGTGAACTCCGACGATGTAGTCGAGGTCCAGTGACCCCAGTAGCTCGATCCCACCCGGCTGTCGGAACTCGGGCCCGATCAGCACGCGATCATCGGGCAGACCAGACAGGTCACGCAGATGAGCGCCATGAGTGGCGCGATCCGGCGACGGGAGGAGGAGGGCCTCCGGCTTGGCCCCTTGATCCAGCATGAACCGGAGGCAGTCGACTGCGATCTGACGATCCCCGGCGAGGGCATAGCGGATCATGAGCCGGTGAAGTAATCCACTGTCGCCTGGCCCTCCTGGGTGACCCCGGTGCGGCGCAATGCCCTCGGCAAGGTCAGAGCCATGATCTTGAGGTCCAGCCAGAGCGTCCGGTTCTCGACGTACCACACGTCCATCTCGAGACGTTCCGGCCAGGGCGGGGCGTTGCGCCCGTTGATCTGGGCCCACCCGGTGATGCCCGGGCGCACCTCGTGGCGGCGGGCCTGCCGGGGCGAGTAGAGGGGGAGGTACTGCATCAGGAGTGGTCGCGGGCCGACCAGGCTCATATCGCCCTTGAGGACGTTCCACAGCTCGGGCAGCTCGTCGAGGCTGGTGCTGCGGAGTCGAGCGCCGAACGGGGTGAGCCGCATCTCGTCACCGGAACCGTCGGCGGGCTCGTCCGAGGTAGGGCTCATGGTGCGGAATTTGAACAGGGTGAACGGCTCGCCGTGGAGGCC
>DATBIX010000046.1:0-89048 GCA_036556665.1 Acidimicrobiia bacterium | reverse complement strand
AAGCACAAGTACCGCAAGCGTCTGAAGGCGAACCGCCACAAGCGGAAGTGACTCCCAGGGGCCGGCATTGCCGGCCCCTCAGCTTGCACCGCCTCGGCGGTTCACAGAGTGACGGCGATGCCGAGGATGACCAAGGCCAGGATCAGGATTAGTCCCTGGATCATCCCCCTGGTGGAAGGGGCCTGCGTGTGGGTGCCGCGTGTGTGCCAGATGGCGAGGATGATCGACGCCAGGACCAGTGACACCTTGATCAGAAGCGGGCCGGTCCAGCCGTAGCGGGCGGCCTGGATGAGCCCGGTCAGCACCAGCACTCCCATCGCCGCCCAGGAGATGCCGGCGAACCGGCGGGCGATGGCGCTGATCACCACCCTGTCGTCGGTCACGCGCCTGACTCCCGAGATGATCACACCGAGCACGATCAGACCTCCCACCCACACTGTGGCCGCGAGGAGGTGCACGTAGTTGACGATTCGCACGCAGCCCTACTCGCCCCGCAAGTACTTCTCGATCTCCTCGACCAGCCGATCGCCCCGATCGTCGTCCGCTTCCTGTTCGAGCCGCTCCACGTACTCCTCGAGCTCGGCGTTTCCCTCGATGGCTGCGTCCACCGTCGAGAGAAACTGCCGCGCCGCCGAGGAGAGCTCACCGATATCCAAGGTCACGCCGCACAACTCGGATGCCTTCAGTGCCAGAGCCTCGGTAGCGGGTGGGTACTCCTGGTTGGACAGGTAGTGGGGCACAGCAGCCCACACCGAGATCACGTCGATACCCGCATTGCCCAGGGCGTGGTTGAGTACGCCCAGGATCCCGGTGGGGCCTTCGTAACCGGAGGGGAGCAGGCCATGGATGGTCAGGTCATCGGGGCGGTTGGCCGACCCGACCAGTGGAACCGGCAGTGTGTGGGCAACCTGACCGATGAAAGCACCCATCGTCACCGCCCTGGTGACGCCGGTGACCCTCATCGCCTCCACCACGCCGTTGGTGAACGACTTCCAGCGATAGTGAGGTTCCTCGCCGAGCAGGATCACCAAGTCGCGCTCCGCGCCCCGTACGGCATACAGCTCGTTCCGTGGCCATGAGATCGATCTGATCCCGGTCGAGTCGAGCTGGACGATGGGGCGTCTCACTTGGAAGTCGAAGTGGTCGTCAGGGTCGATGATGGCGAACAGCTCGCCTTGGAGCTTGTCGAGGAACTCCGAAGCCGCCTGGCTGGCCGACTCCCCGGCGTCGCCCCATCCTTCGAAGGCGACCAGGGCGACCGGATCCTGGAGGACCGGCGTGTCGAGCCATTGCAGCGAGCCCATGAGCCCAACCTACTCCGAGTCGCCGCCTTGCGGTTCGTCGCGGACGGGGGCGGCGAACCGCTTCAGACGGAGGGCGTTGAGCACCACGGAGAGAGACGAGAAGGCCATGGCCGCCGCTGCGATCATCGGATTGAGGAGGCCCAGGGCGGCAATCGGGATGGCGGCGGTGTTGTAGCCGAACGCCCAGATCAGGTTCTGGCGGATGATGCTCAGGGTGGCGCCGGCCAACTCGATCGAGGTGGGAACCAAGCTGGTGTCGCTGTTGAGGAGGACGATGTCGCCCGATTCGACCGCTACCGCCGTCCCCGACCCCATCGCGATCCCGAGATCGGCTCGGGTCAGGGCGGGCGAGTCGTTGATCCCGTCGCCCACGAACACCACAGTGGCACCTTCCGCCTGGAGGCGTGCCACCACCTCGGCTTTCTCGCCCGGGAGCACCTCTGCGTGCACCTGATCGATGCCCAGGTGCTCGGCGATCTTGGTGGCGGTGCGCTGGTTGTCACCGGTGATCATCGCCGTCTCGATGCCCAGCGCCTCGAGACGGGCCACGGCCCTGGCCGCCTCGTCGCGGACGGTGTCTGCGACTGCGATCAACCCGCGCACCTGCCCGTCCCAACCGGCCAGGAAGGCGGTCTTGCCCTCCTCCTCGAGGCGGGCCAGCTCACTGAGCAACGGCGCCGGCACCGGTATGCCCTCATCGGCAAAGAGCTTGGGCTTGCCCACGACCAGTGCGTGGCCCTCGAGTGAACCGGAGACGCCGAAACCTGCCAGGCTCTCGACCCGATCCGGCACAGCCAGGTCGATGCCGAGTTCGTCGGCGCCGAGCGCTACCGCCTTGCCGATGGGATGGCCCGAGGCAGCCTCGAGCGAGGCCACCAGCCTGACGAACTCCTCCCGATCCTCATGGGTCATCGCGTCGCTCAGGGTCATCACGCCGGTGGTCAACGTCCCGGTCTTGTCGAAGGCCACAGTGTCGATCGAGCCCGCCTGCTCGAAGACCTCGGCGCTCTTGAACAGGATCCCCAGCTCGGCCCCGCGCCCGCTACCGACCATGATCGCAGTAGGTGTGGCCAGCCCCAGGGCGCAGGGGCAGGCGATGATGAGGACTGCCACTCCGGCCTGGAACCCGTCGATGAAGGGATTTCCGAGGGCTACCCAGACGACGGTCGTGAGCATCGCGATCAGGATCACCGTGGGGACGAAGACCGCCGAGACACGGTCGGCAAGGCGTTGCACCGGCGCCTTCGAGCCTTGTGCCTCCTCCACCATGCGAACGATGCCGGAGAGTACGGTGTCGGCTCCCACCGCGGTGGCCCGCACCGTGATCCGCCCCTCCTGATTGACCGTGGCGCCGTAGACCTGGTCGCCCTGCTCTTTGTAGACGGGTATCGACTCCCCGGTCAGCATCGACTCGTCGATGGAGGATGCGCCGGATTCGATGACGCCGTCGGTGGGGACCTTCTCACCCGGGAGCACGACCATCAGGTCGCCGGGGATGATCGAGTCGGGCTGGATGAGACGCTCCTCGCCGTCCACGATCACCCGGGCCTCGCTGGCCCCCAACTCGAGCAGACGATGGACGGCGGTGGACGCCCTTCCCTTGGCGCGTGCCTCGAATGCCCGGCCCAGGGTGATCAGGGTGACGATGACGCCGGCGGTCTCGAAGAACACGTGCTCGTCACCGAAGAGCGCCCAGATCGAGAAGAAGTAGGCCGCAAGCGACCCGAGCGATATGAGGGTGTCCATGTTGGCGCTGAGGTGGCGTGCCTGCCGCCAGGCCACCCGATGGAATTGCCAGCCACCCCAGAGCACCACCGGGGTGACCAGGATGCCCTGGACGAGGCGATTCCAGCTTTCGTCAGGCCCGAGCATCGAGAGGACCATGGCGGGGAGGGTCAGGGCGGCGCAGATCCAGAAGCGGCGCCACTGGACGTGCTCGTCGTCGTGATAGTGATCGACCATGTCCCGCCGCTCGCCCCCGTGATGGGGGGCGATCTCGTACCCGATCCGGGCCACAGCTTGCTCCAGGCCCTCGAGATCCACCGAGTCGTTGACCCTGACCAGGGCAGAGGCGCCGGCGAGGTTGACGCTGGCGGCCTCGACCCCATCCTGACGCCCGAGCACGCGCTCGATCCGGACCGCGCAGGTGGCGCAGGTCATCCCGTCGACGTCGAAGAGGATGGTGTCGTTGACGGCGGGCCTGGTCTCAGCCGAAGACTGCGTAGCCCTGCTCCTCGATCGCCTTCTTGATCGATGCCAGCTGGAGCCGGGTGTCGTCGAAGGACACCCTCACGGTGGCGTCGGCGATGGCCACTTCGACGGAATCCACCCCATCGAGGGCGGCGACGGCGCCTTCGATGCTCATCTTGCAGTGATCGCAGTGGATCTCCGGTGCTTGAAGGAGAACATCTGTCATCTCACCCGATTCTACGCCCGAGATGGGCCGGCTATTCCCCGGTGCCGGAACGCCGGGCACAAGGAGAGCCCCGGCTCGGGGCCGGGGCTCTCGGTTATCTGGCATGGGACGGGGAGGGGGAGAGGACCTGTCCCGGCCAGAATTCAGGCGTCCTGCCCGTCCATGATCTTCCCACGGACCCTGGGAAAACGGACCGGGGCGTGGGCGTGGCAATACTCAGCCTTGTTGTACTGGGAGAGTTTGGTGGAGCAGCCCGCCTTGGCGCACACCCTTCCGTCGTTGAAACGCTTGGAAGGCCGTGTCATCCCCTTGATGGCTGCCCCTCTGACGATGTCTGTCATTTTGATGGCCCTCCTTGACCTGGGCCCTGATGTTGAAAACGTGTTTGTGTATCTAGAGATTCCTGAAAGGGATCCCCCGAAACGGTTTGCCCGCACTCACACTGTGCGGCCCGCCCGGTAAAGCGGCGGTAAACCACCTCTATATGACTTGAGACGTTGGGAACGCTCGATTGGTTCCCGCAATCGACATTTTAGGTCCCCGCCTGCCGGGTTTGGCCAATCCTCTCGGGATCGGGCCGTGTTCAGCTCAGGCGATGCCGAGCTTCCTGAGAAAGGCGGTGTTGTCCGGTTCCCTTCCCAGGAAGTTGGCCAGCATCTCGTCCGCGTCGACGGAGCCGCCCTTCTCCAACACCTCGCGCCGGTATGCCATTCCCACTTCCGGGTTGGTCACGCCTTCCTCCTCGAATCGGGAGAACATGTCGTCACCGAAGACCTCGGCCCACATGTACCCGTAGTAGGCGGCGTCGTACCCACCCATGAGATGTCCGAACGAGGAGAGGGCGAAGGTGCCCTCGTGGAACGGCATCAGCCCGATGGCCGCCCCTTCGTGGAGGACCCGCTCCAGGTCGATCGCCTCCTCGGTGCCGTGGATCGACTGGTCCCACCACCCGTATTGCAGCTGGCGCAGCTGGTGGATGGCCACATTGAGCTGGCGGGCAGCGACGAGCTGTTCGACCAGCCGGTCGGGGATGGGCTCACCGGTCTCGTGGTGCCGGGCGAACCGGCGCAACACGTCGGCGCGCCACACCCAGTGCTGCATGATCTGACTGGGCGCCTCGACGAAGTCCCGCTCCACGTTGGTGCCACCAAATCGGGCCAGCTCGGTCCTCCCCAGGTTCTGGTGGAGGACGTGGCCGAACTCGTGGAACAGGGTCTCGACCTCGCTGTGCTGGAGCAGGGATGGGGCCGAGGCGGTCGGCTTGGTGAAGTTGGCGACCATGGCGCACACGGGGTTCTGATAGGAGCCGTCTTCCATCCGCCTGCCAGGGATCATCGGGAATTCGGCGGCGTGCCCGTACTTGCCCTCACGGGGGAACAGGTCGAGGTAGAAATGAGACAGCTCTTCCATGCTCTCCGCGTCGTGGATGGCGAAGAGCCGGGCGTCGGGGTGCCAGACGTCCGGGTTCTCCACCTCGACGAAGCTGAGACCGAAGGTCTCCTGGACCAACTCGAACATGCCGTTCAGGACCGAGTCGAGCGGGAAGTACTGGGCGACCTCGAACGGGTCGACTCCGAAGTCGGTGCGGCGCTGCTGGGTGTCGTAGTAGCGCCAATCCCAGGTCTGGACCTGGTTCTCGCCTGTGTCCTGGCTGAGCAGCTCGCCCATAACAGAGAGGTCGATCTCACCTTGCCGGGTGAGCGGAGGGAGCAGGTCCTGATAGAAGGTGGAGACTCGCTCCGGCTCCTTTGCCATCCGCTCCTCGAGACGATGATGCGCCCAACTCGGCACCCCGAATTCCAGGGCGATCTGGTGTCGCAGCTCGATCGCCTCCTCGAGCAGCTTCCGGTTCGCATCCACCGCCTGAGTGTTGAACTTGAAGGAGAGCTCCTCGCGCAGGTCGCGGCGCTTGGCATTTTCGACGAATGGAATGACGTGGGGGTAGGCGAGTGTCACCTTGAGCTTGCCGGTGTCCTCGTCCGGCTCGAGTGACTCGGCGAAGGCATGGGGAAGGCCCTCCAACTCGTCACGGGTGACCAGGATGTGATCCTCCCACTCGTCGATGTTCTCCTGGAATCGGACCCCCAGCTCGACCAGTCGCTGGGTCATCTCCTTGACCCGCGCCCTTGCCTCCGGATCGAGCTCATGCCCTGCCTGGCGCAGGTCGCGCAGGGTGAACTCGAGGAATCTGGCCCTCTCGCCCTCGAGAGACTTCGCCTCGTCGGTGGCCGCATACTCCTGGACCGCCGCGTTGAGGTCGTCACGGAAGACCATCTCGACGCCGAAGTTCCCCAGCTTCTCCTCGGCAGCCTTGCCGGCCGCTCGGACCTCCTTGTCGGGGTGCACGTAACCCATGAATACGAATCGGGTACCCGCCTTGGCCAGCACGTCGTTGATCCGGTCGAGGGGCAGCATCGTGTTCTCGAAGGTCCGGTCACCTTCCACCGCCACCACGTCGTCGAGGATCTGCCTGGCTTCGGTGATGGCGGCATCCACCCCCGGGCCCACCTCCTCAGCCCGCACCCTCGAAAACCCAAAATCCACCTTCGTCATGGGGGCACGGTAGCGAGGCGATGGGCCAACGAACCTGAGCTTCCACGGCCCGTATACGGGCCGGACTGTCTCAGGTTCGTTCCAAGGCCGATTCTGGGCGCTACGACAGGGCGGACCTGGCTGGCTACGACCTTTCCTGGCCTCCGACCGGGGCCGGGATGGGCGCTACAGGGCCTGCGTCGCCCCGATCACCGGCCAACCTGAGACGGTTATGCCCGTATACGGGCCGCAGAAGCTGAGGTTGGTGGAACCCTCACCGGGTGAACAGCGCGTGGGCCTGCGCCTCGGGGAGGGATTCGGGCGGGTTGATGCCGTGGCGGTCGATCGCGGCCCGAATCCCGACCTCGGGATCGGGTAGCTCGACCGGGGCGTCGCTGCCACCGATCAGGGTCACCCCGGCCTCGAGCAGGGAGCGGAAGGGGTAGACACGGCTCATCCGCTCGGGGCCGAGCCGTCTCTCCAGCCAGGACGACTCGGAGGCGAGGAAGGCGGGTTGCACCGATGCGGTCACCCCCAGCCTCCCCATTCGCTCGATCGCTTGCGCGGTGAGAAGAGAGGCATGCTCGACCCGGAGCCGTTCCGGGTCGGCTCCCATCTCGATCAACTCCTCGAACAGGTCCAGGACCGAGTCGTTGGCACGATCTCCGATGGCGTGAATGGCGACGGAACCTCCGAGCATGGTGGCGGCCCTGGCCATGGTCCGGGCGTGCTCGTGGTCGAGGCGGTAGGTCCCGGTCGTGTCGGGCCGGTCGGTGAATGGCTCGTGCATTGCGGCGGTATGGCCCCCGAAGCTCCCGTCGGCGAACTCCTTCCATCCCAGGAAACGGACTCTGCCCGGGCTGCGCCGGATCTGCTCTGCTGCGTCTGCCAGCTCGGCAGGATTGGCGGCGATGACGAGAACCTCCACGTCGATGGGCAGAGCCGGGGCCAGCCGGCAGAGGACGCCGAGCTCATCGGCGACCCCGCACCAGAGCGGCTCGCCGGCAGCGACGATCCCGGTTATCGACCCGATGCCGAGATCGGAGAGCTGGTGGAAGGCGCGCAGGATCTCGGCATCCGTTGGCCCGGTGACCAGGGGCGACACCGACCGGGACACGACCTCGACCGCCGTCTCCCGGAGCACACCGTTGGGGGCGCCGTCGGGGCCGTGATCGAACGACCCGCCCGGCGGGTCGGGCGTCGTCGCATCGACCCCGGCCAGAGCGAGGGCGGCGCTGTTGGCCACCGCGACATGCCCGCAGTAGCGGTAGAGCAGGACAGGGCGGTCGCTCACGGCGTCGTCGATGTCGGTCCGGGTTGGGAGCCTGCCCTCTGAGATCCCCTCGTCGTTGAGTCGCTGCCCGATCACCGGGCCCTCGACCTCATCGGCCCGGGCGGCGACACGGCGCAGCAAGTCGGGCAGGTCGACGGCGTCCATCAGCCCGAGCCCGTTGACGAGCTCGGCGTAGGCGAGCGGGTGGATGTGGTGGTCGTGGTACATCAGCGGAGGTGGGCGGGCATGGTGTCGTCGATGATCTGACGGAGCTCCTCGTGGATCTTCCCATTGGTCACTACGAAAGCGCTTGGCTCGAGGTCGTTGAGGGCCCCCTTGCTGTCGGTGGCGGTGCCCCCCGCCTCAGTGACGAGAAGGATGCCGGCGGCGGCATCCCAGGGCTTCACACCGTGCGGCCCGCCATGCTCCCAATACCCGTCGAAGCGGCCGTTGGCGACCCAGGCCATGTCGAGGGCGGCCGCTCCCATCCGCCTCGTCCCCCTGGTCCGCATCATCACCTGCTCCATCACGTCGAGATAGGCGCGGGCGTGCACCTGACGGTCGTAGGGGAATCCGGTCACCAGGAGCGAGTCTTGGAGGTCGGGCGTGTCGGACACATGGATCGGCTCGCCATTGCATCGAGCTCCCTCCCCGACGACGGCGACGAACTCCTCTTCCCGAGCCACGTCGACTATCACGCCAACCAACGGCTTTCCCTCGCTCCACAAGGCCACCGAGACGGCCACCTGGGGGATCCGGTTCACGAAGTTGACCGTCCCGTCGAGCGGATCCACGATCCAAACACGGTGCCCTCTCCAGTCGGACCCGCCTCCCTCCTCGGCGAGGATGGCGTCGTTGGGGAAATGGGAGGCGATCACCGACTTGACTGCATCCTCGGCCTCGCGATCGACCTCCGTCACCGGGTCCACAGCCCCCTTCAGCTCGGTGGTGAAATCGGCGTGGAAGCCATCTCGCACCACCTCGGCGCCGGCACGTGCCGCCCGCACTGCGACCCAGACGTCACCTTCCCACATTGCCGGCACTCTACGGCCCTTACCCGGCCGGCTCCCTACCCTGCCGCCATGCTTGGCTCGCTCCTGTCCCTCGCCGGCGGTGTCGCCTCGGCACTCGCCTATCCCCGGTTTGGGCCGGGCTGGCTGATCCTGCCAGGCGTCACCCTGTTCCTATTAGGGATCAGGACCGCCACCAGCCGCATGCAGGGTCTTCTCTTCGGCGCCCTCTACGGGTTGACGTTCTTCGGCGGGTTGATCTGGTGGCTCTCCGAGCTCGGTCTGATCGCGGTCATTCCCCTCGTGTTGGTTCAGGGGGCTTTCCTGGCCCTCTACGGCTGGTGGCTTTCCCGCTACAACGACCGGTCGCCCCTTCGCTGGTATCTGATGGCGATCGGGGGCTGGGCAATCATGGAGTTGGTCAGGTACCGGTTCCCGGTGGACGGGTTCGAGTGGGGGGCGGCGGGATACGCCTTGTCGGATCAGTGGTGGGCTCGGGCCCTGGCCCCGGTCTACGGGACCACCGGGATCACAGTGCTGGTGGTGATGGTGGCGGCGACGGTGGTGACCCTCACCCGGAGCCCGAGGAATTGGTGGCTGCTGGCGCCGCTCCCATTGCTGGTCGCCATTGCTCCGGTCGCCCAGATCGGGGACGAGGAGTATGTGCTCGCCGGCCAGACGGTGGCCATCGTCCAGGGCTCCACCCCATGCCCGTTCGAGCACTGCCCCCCCGACGAGCGTCTGCGCACCTTCGAGCAGCATCTCGCGCTGACCAAGACGATCGATCCGGGATCGGTCTCCCTGGTGGTGTGGTCGGAGGGCTCGACCGGGTCATTCAACGCCGACCCGGTGCAGAACCCCGAGATCGGGGAGGCGATCGCGGATGAAGCCCGGCGGATCGGGGCCTGGTTCCTGGTGGGGAGCGACCGCCCGATCGACGAGACCCACTGGGTCAACGCCAATGTGGTGTTCAACCCGGAAGGCGAGATCATCGGCGAGTATCGCAAGCAGCACCCGGTCCCGTTCGGGGAGTACATCCCGTGGCGACCGTTGTTCGAGTGGATCCCTGAGTTGGAGCAGGTGCCACGCGACATGATCCCGGGGGCAGGTCCGGTGGTGTTCGACCTCGGCGACGGGCTCAAGTTGGGGTCGGTGATCTCGTTCGAGGGCGGCTTCGCCCGCTATCCGCGCCAGCACATCGAGGCGGGGGCCAACTTCATGGTGGTGGCCACCAACGAAGGGTCCTACGGGACCACACCTGGCTCCGACCAGTTCATCGGGATGACCCGAATGCGGGCTGCGGAGCTGGGCGTCTATGTGATCCACGCCGCGGTGACCGGTAAGTCCACAGTGATCGATCCCTCCGGCCGGTTGGGCGAGGCAACCGGCTTGGGCACCAAGGAGATCCTCTACGGCGGCTTCGCCGGGGTGCCCGGGCGGTCGGTGTACGCCCGTACCGGGGACGTCCTGATGATTCTCGCCGCCTTGATCGGATTCGCCACCTGGTGGCTGAATCGGGCTCCGGTGGTAGTTTCGTCGCCCGACCTCGAGGAGGAGTGAGGAGAGATGCCCCAGGCCCTGGAGAACCTGCTCTCGGAAGACCGCAAGTTCGAACCGTCACCGGAGTTCGTGGAGCAGGCCAACGCCCAACCCGGTATCCACGAGCAAGCGGAGGCGGACTATCTCGCCTTCTGGCAGAGGGAGGCGCTGAGCCGGATCACATGGCACAAGGAGCCAACCCGGGTCCTAGACGACTCGCATCCTCCCTTCTTCAAGTGGTTCTCCGATGGCGAGCTCAACCTGTCCTACAACTGCCTCGACCGTCATCTGGCCGATCACGGCGATCAGGTCGCCTATCACTGGGTCGGTGAGCCGGGCGACGCACGCACCCTCACCTACCGGGAGCTCCACGCCGACGTGTGCCGGTTCGCCAACGGC
Organism: Acidimicrobiia bacterium; assembly: GCA_036556665.1. GTDB lineage: Bacteria > Actinomycetota > Acidimicrobiia > Spongiisociales > ZC4RG35 > JARDZU01. The sequence continues at coordinate 78,575 of DATBIX010000046.1, read as the reverse complement.
CTGAAGAGCCTCGGTCTCGAGAAAGGCGACCGGGTCGCCGTCTACATGGGCATGGTCCCGGAGCTACCGGTCGCCATGCTCGCCTGCGCCCGCCTCGGTCTGGTCCATTCCGTCGTGTTCGGCGGCTTCTCCTCCGACGCCTTGTCGAGCCGGATCCTCGACACCGAGGCGCGGTTGGTGATCACCCAGGACGGAGCCTGGCGTGGGGGCAATGTGGTCCCCCTCAAGGTGAACGCCGACATCGCCCTGGAGAGCACACCGAGCGTCGAGCATGTCGTCGTGCTGAAGCGGACCGATCACGGGGTGCAGATGGCCGAGGGCCGCGACATCTGGTGGCACGACCTGGTCGAGAGCCAGTCCTCCGAGTGCGAGCCGGTCATCCTCAACGCCGAGGACCCGCTCTACATCCTCTACACCTCCGGCACGACCGGTCGGCCCAAGGGGATCGTGCACACCCAGGCCGGCTATCTCACCGGGATCGTCACCACCCACTCATATGTGTTCGACCTCAAGCCGGACAGCGACGTTTTCTGGTGTGGCGCCGACATCGGCTGGGTCACCGGGCACAGCTACATCGTCTATGGGCCTCTGGCCAACCGGGCCACGAGTGTCATGTACGAGGGAGCGCCCAACTTCCCCGAACACGACCGGCTCTGGCAGATCATCGAGGACTACGGCGTCACCATCTTCTACACCGCCCCCACCGCCATCCGCACCTTCATGAAATGGGGGGAAGAGCACGTGCTGAAGCATGACCTGTCCTCGTTGCGCCTCATCGGGACCGTGGGTGAGCCGATCAACCCCGAAGCCTGGATCTGGTACCAGCAGGTCATCGGGGGCGGGAGGTGCCCGGTGGTCGACACCTGGTGGCAGACCGAGACCGGGGCGATCATGATCACTCCCCTCCCCGGAGTGGTGGCCACCAAGCCCGGGTCGGCGACCATCCCGTTCCCCGGGATTTCTGCCGACGTAGTCGACGACGACGGGAATTCGGTGCCGCTGGGAGGGGGCGGATATCTGGTCATCACTCGACCCTGGCCAGCCATGGCCCGCACCATCCACGGCGACGACCAGCGCTATGTGGACACCTACTGGTCACGCTTCCCGGGTCGCTACTTCCCCGGCGACGGGGCCAAGAGGGACGAAGACGGGTACTTCTGGCTGCTGGGGCGGGTCGACGACATCATGCTGGTCTCCGGTCACAACATCTCCACCACCGAGGTGGAGTCGGCTCTGGTCTCCCACATCTCGGTCGCCGAGGCGGCGGTGATCGGCCGAAAGGACGAGCTGACGGGTCAGGCCATCGCCGCCTTTGTCACATTGCGCATGGACGTTGTCGGGGACGAGGCGCTGTTGGCCGAGCTCCGCGACCACGTGGCCCACACCCTGGGGCCGATCGCCAAGCCCAAGTCGATCGTGTTCACCGATGACCTGCCCAAGACCAGGTCAGGCAAGATCATGCGTCGGCTGCTCCAGGACATATCCGAGAACCGCCAGCTCGGCGACGTAACCACCCTGGCCAACGAAGCCGTGGTCATCGAGATCGCCACCAAGGCAGCCGAGGTCACGGAAGACTGACCCAAAACCGACGCGAGGGAGTCAGCCGAACAGCACCACGCCGAACCAGAGCGCGGCGATGATCAGACCGGCGGCGAGCTCGATGCCGATCGAGGTGGCCACTGCGCGCAACGACTGCTTGGTCCGGGGCCAGGCGTGCTCGCCGTCGCCACGTGCCCGTTCCGTCAAGTAGATCGTGGCCACGAAGCCGATCGGGGCCCCGATCACCGGGATGGCGAACAACCCGACGATTGCGACGCCGGTGGCCAGGACCAAGGTGCTGTTCCTCACCCCTGACTCGTTGAGCCGCCGCTTCGGGATCGAGTACTTGATGAAAGTCCCCACCCCACCGATGATCAGGGCGGTCACCGCGACGGCCCATGCGGTCCCGGTCCCCTCGACGAAGGCCCAGATGAAGATGGCGCCCACCACCAGGGCGAGCCCGGGGATCACGGGCAGGACGATCCCGAGCAGGCCGGCGACTATGAGCAGGCCTATGGCCAACTCGCCGAGTTCATCCATCAGGCGATGGTATGCCGGGTCAGGTCCGAGAGCTCGGGGTCAACCTGATGCGAGCGCACCCACCGCGGTCGAGGCGCCCTCCGAGAGCGGCTCGCCGTGCCCGAACAGGGCGACCTCGTAGTCGAACCCGGCCAGCTTGACCACCGATTGCCGGGCCACGGTCATGTCCTCGCTGAATGCCGGGCTGGGACCATCCACCGTCCCATCGGTCCCATTGAGCGCATCGCCGGCGACCAGGATCCCGGCGGCGAGACGGCCCACGAGACGGCGAGCGGTCATGTGTTTCCCCGTGAGCGACGTTTCAACCTGACGCCTCGAAGACGAGGTGTAGCTTTCCTTCATGGTTACCAAGATCATCCTCCCCGAGTCCGAGCTGCCCACCCACTGGTACAACATCGTGGCGGACCTGCCCGTCCCCCCGCCTCCGGTCCTCCACCCCGGGACCCATCAGCCGGTAGGGCCGGACGACCTCGCTCCTCTGTTCCCGATGGATCTCATCTTGCAGGAAGTGAGCTCCGAGCGGTTCATCGAGATCCCGGAGGAGATTCGAGAGGTGTACCGACTGTGGAGGCCGAGCCCTCTCTATCGGGCTCACAACCTGGAGAAGCTGATCGGGGGCCCGGCGCGCATCTACTACAAATACGAAGGGGTGAGCCCTGCCGGTTCGCACAAGCCGAACACGGCTGTGGCCCAGGCCTTCTACAACGCTCGGGCCGGGGTCAAGAAGCTCTCCACCGAGACCGGGGCGGGGCAGTGGGGTTCGGCGCTTTCCTTCGCCTCCGCCCTGTTCGGCCTCGAGTGCGAGGTGTTCATGGTGCGCGCTTCTTACGACCAGAAGCCGTACCGGAAGGCAATGATCGAGACCTGGGGTGCGACCATCCACCCGTCGCCTTCCGACCGGACCCAGGCAGGCCGCAAGATCCTGGAGGCGGATCCCGATACCCCGGGGAGCCTGGGCATCGCCATCTCCGAGGCGGTGGAGGTCGCCGCCACCAACGAGGACACCAAGTACTCGCTCGGCTCGGTCCTCAACCATGTTCTGATGCATCAGACCATCATCGGCGAGGAGGCGTTGAAGCAGCTCGCCATGGTGGGGGAGACACCCGACTTCGTGATCGGCTGCGCCGGGGGAGGGTCAAACTTCGCCGGTCTCAGCTTCCCCTTTGTGCGGGAGAAGATGGCGGGTCGGATGGACCCGACCGTGATCGCGGTGGAACCGGCCGCCGCTCCCTCGTTGACCAGGGGCAGCTACCAGTTCGACTTCGGCGACACGGTCGGGATGACGCCCTTGGTCAAGATGCACACCCTGGGCCACGACTTCGTCCCCGACCCGATCCATGCCGGCGGTCTTCGCTATCACGGGATGGCGCCCCTGGTCTCCCTGCTCAAGGAGCAAGGGATCATCGAGGCGATGGCCCTGCACCAGAACGAGACCTTCAGTCGCGCCGTGCAGTTCGCCCGGGTCGAGGGGATCATCCCCGGGCCGGAGCCGACCCACGCCGTTGCCGCCGCCATGATGGAGGCGGAGAAGGCCAAGGAAGCAGGGGAGGAGAAGGTGATCCTGTTCAACCTCTCCGGGCACGGGCACTTCGACATGGGCGCCTACCAGGCCTACTTCGCCGGTGAGTTGATCGACTACGCCTACCCGGAGGAGCGCATAGCCGCCGCCATGGAGAGCGTGCCCGTCGTCGCCGGGTAGTCGTGGAGCATCTCGGGATCATCGGCGCCGGGAGCGTCGGGACGGCGATCGCATTCGCCGCCATGAGCCGTGGCGTGGCCGGTCGGTTGACCCTCCACGACCTGGACCGGGCCCGGGTGAGGGCCGAAGCCCTCGACCTTCGTCACGGGCTGGAGTTCATGCCACCGGCCGTGGTCGAGGGCGACGACGACATCGCCGTCTGCTCCGGGGCCGACGTGGTCGTCATCACCGCAGGGGCCAGGCAGCGCCCGGGAGAGACGCGCCGCGACCTGGCCGGACGCAACGCGCAACTGCTCCGCTCCATCGTCCCCGCTGTGACCGCCGTCGCTCCCGGCGCCGTCCTGCTCCTGGTATCCAACCCGGTCGACGTGCTCACCCACCTCGCCATCGAGATGACGGGGCGAGACGACGGGACCGTGCTCGGCTCGGGCACGGTGCTCGACTCCTCACGGCTGCGCCACACCCTTGCCTCCATGTACGGGGTGGCGGAGCGGCACGTGCATGCCCACGTGGTGGGAGAGCACGGTGACAGCGAGACCATCCTCTGGTCGTCGGCGCGCATCGGTGGTGCCCTACTCGACCAGATCGAGACCCTGGAGGGCCGAATCCTCGACGCCGAAGACAGAGAGCGGATATCGGAGCAGGTGCGCAACGCGGCGTACGAGATAATCGCCGGAAAGGGGGCAACCAGCTGGGCGATCGCCCTCGCCACCGTCCAGATCCTCCGCGCCCTCGACCAATCGACCAACGCCTCGGTCTTGCCCGTGAGCGCCCTGATCGACCCTGCGCTCGGTCTCGGCGCCTCCTGCGTGTCCCTTCCCCGGATGGTGGATCGACGAGGTGCCGGGGCAGTCCTACCCCTGGGCGCCACCGAGGGAGAGATGGCCTCGATCCGCGCTTCGACGGCTGCGGTCGAGCGAGCCCTGGCAGCGCTTCGCTAACCGCCCACCGGGCAGTCCGGCTCCCCGGGATGGAGATAGCGCACCATCAGAGTGAACGGCGGTGCGTCCATCATCGGGTCCGGGTGGAGCCACTGGGTCACTTGGGTCGCGTCGCCGAACGGCTCGATTGTCTCCGGCCCGAAGACCTTGCAGGAGAATCCGAGGTCGAGCTGCTCCCATCGAGCGGGATCCTCCCCTGCCAGAGGCCAGGGTCGGATGTCCTCGAAACCGGGCTCGGGGGCAGTCTGGGAGACCCCGGCGATGATCCGAACCCGATCTCCGGTGTATTCGTCGGAGACACCGGTCGAGGCTGCCGCCGAAAGCACGTTGACCAACTCGACCGCGGCTGCCGTCGCCGGGACCGGGTCGGTGTCTATCCCCAACGCGTAGACCGAGTAGACGTGCTCCCCGTCGTCGTCCCAGAACGTGATCACCTCGGTGGTGGCGTCGGCTACATCATCGGCGGCGGAATCGTCGTGCTCCGACACCATGTCAGGCAGCCCGATCTCCTCGACCATCGCAAGGATCTCAGACATCTGCTCGTCGGTCACCTCCGTCACCTGGGTGTTGGGGAGCAGCGGCCCGGGGTAGATCATGATCACCGGGCCCTCGTAGATGAGCCGACCGCCTCCCAGCAACGTGTAGGTCGGCCCACTCGAATACATCTGCTCGATCGGGGCGAACCCACCTTCGGAGCGGATCTGGATCACCGGCGCTTCCGGGTCCGAGGGCAGGACGATCCCTCCTGCGTCCTCGCCACAGGCGGAGAGGGCGAGCAGGGCGACGGCCAGAGTGATCAGCCTGCGCATGCCGGTTGGATGCTCTGACGCGGGAAACGGTTCCCGCTCAGCGACCGGTCGTGGAGAAGTGCTGGTAGTCCTTGGTCCCGGACCAGCTGCCCCCCCAGGCCCAGCCGCGGGCGGCGAACGCATCAACCACCTCGTCGCCCGGATGGATCATCCCGGGGATGTCCAGATCGCGATCGGCATAACGGGCCCCGTCCATTGGGAGCACGGTGGCGCCTCTCACATAGGGGTTGAGAAGCGGGTTCACATCGATGGCCCGCCCGTAGGAATGCTCCGACCACGATGATCCACCGGTCACCGGCCGGCAGTTGAAGGCGCTGGTGTTGTTGGCGGCCATGCTCCGATCGTCATCGCCGTCGTAGCGGTCGATCGGCTCCATTCTCTCGATCGGAAAGCCGGCCTCGAACAGATCCTCCATGATGGCTATGACGTCATCGGTGAGTGACTCGGCCACGATCAGGCGGCCGGTGTGCAGCTCTCCGTCGAACCCCCAATGGGAGACGTCGACGCCGCGCAACTCATCGACATCGAGCGGGCAACCGGGGCGCCAGGAGGCATACAGATCCTCGGCCGTGACCACGTCGACCGATGACTGGAAGATGGTCTCGGCCGTCGTCGGTGTAGGGGAAGAGGTCGTGGTCGCGCGGATCGTGGTGCTGACCGGGGTCTCGGTGGTCGCCGGAGCGACCGTGGTGGTCCAAGCGGCGGCCTGGGATTGAGGCTCATCCCGGTCAGGCCGCCATACCGAGAAGACGGCGAGCCCGAGGATCAGGACCGCGCCGATCACGAGTGCGGCTCTCGTCATCTGCGGCTGGTGGTGGCCCCGTCGACGGGGGTGGGCCTCAGGAGCGGCTCTCCCAGCTGGTGAGCCCCTCGTCAACGAGGTCGATCGACCAGTCGAGCTCCTCGCTGGTGGTGATGAGCGGCGGGATGAAGCGGATCACGTTGTGGTCAGGGCCACAGCTGATCAAGATCAGCTCACGATCGAAGAGATGCTTCTCCACGTGACGGAAGGCTTGTTCGTCGGGGTCCCGGCTCTCCGGGTCGGTGACCAGCTCGACTCCGATCATCAGCCCCAGCCCGCGCACGTCACCGATCGTGGGGTGGCGCTCGGCGAGCTCGTTGAATCGCTCGAAGGCGTGCTTGGACAGATCACGGGCATGGGGCAGCAGCCCTTCCATGGTGTCCATGACCGCCACAGAGGCCGCCGTCGAGACCGGATTGCCTCCGAAGGTGGTGCCGTGGGCCCCCCGGGGCCAGGCGTCGATCATCTCTCGTGAGGCGCCGTACGCCGAGAGGGGCAGGCCGTTGGCGATCCCCTTTCCCAATGCCATCACGTCCGGTTTGGCGTCGAAGTGATCGGAAGCAAACCACTCGGCAGTCCGGCCAAACCCGGTTTGCACTTCGTCGAAGACCAGCTTGATCCCGTGCTCGTCGGCCACGTCTCGCAGCGCCGACATGAAGGCGACGGGGGCCGGGTAGTAACCACCTTCGCCCTGGACCGGCTCGATCAGGAAGCAGGCGATGTTGTGAGGGGAGACCACGTGCTTGAACAGGAGTTGGAGCTCGGTGAGGGAGTGCTCCACGGCCTGGCCCTCGGACATCCCCCACCGGTAGGGATGGGGGAACGGGGCGATGAACACCGAGCCGAGCACCGGGTGATAGCCGTCCCGATACCGGGCGCTCGAGGTGGTGTAGCTGACCGAGCCCATCGTGCGGCCATGGAAGCCGCCGCGGAAGATGACTACTCCTTGACGACCGGTCGAGTACTTGGCCAGCTTCACGGCGGCCTCGACCGCCTCGGCACCCGAGTTGGCGAATGCGAACTTCTCGATCCCGGGCGGGGTGATGCTCCGGAGGCGCTCGGCGGACTCGACAATCGCGTCGTAACGAACGATGGATCCGGAGTGCATCTGCTTGTCGATCTGGCGATGGGCCGCCTCGACGACAGCCGGGTGGTTGTGCCCGAGATTGGTCACGGAGATCCCGCAGGCGAAGTCTGCCCATCGATTCCCGTTCACGTCGGTGATCCAGATGCCCTCGGCGCTGGCTGCGTGTATCTCGGTGTCGAACCCGATGACCGGGGCGATCACGTCCTTGTGTCTGCTGACGAGGTCGGTCATGCCGGGATGCTACCCAGACGGATCATCCTGGGGAATCGTGAATCAACAGCCTCCGGGCCACCGGATGTGCTGATCGGCAGCCACCTGGGGAAGTTCCTCCGTCGTCCCGTCGGGCAGGGTGATGGTCACCGCGACGGAGGTCTCGGGACCGAGACCGAAGTGGGCGTACGGCAAGACACCGGTGGAGTAGCCGCCTCCCACCCAGATCTGCTCCCGCCCGATCACCTCCCCCTGTTCGGTGGTGACGGTGACCACGGAGCCGATCCCGTCCCCGGGCCGGTCCACCGACACTTCGAGCCAGTGCCCCGTCTCACCGCGATTCATGAACATGAGTGAGGGAAGCGAGGGCTCCCATTCGACGGCGAACAGGTCCAATCGCCCGTCGTGATCGACATCGGCGACGGGGGCTCCTATCCAGTACTGATCGGACCCGAGACCGGGACTGGTCTCGAAGGCGAGATCGGGGTTGCCGGTGTTGCGCAGGATGGCCGGGGCCTTGCCGTCTCCGGCCGAGGCGGTGGTCACGACGTCAGGCCAGCCGTCGTTGTCGATGTCGGCGAGATCGACGTGAGGGGCGAGAGTGGGCAGAGGGGTGCTGCCCGAAGCCTCGGTGACCTCGGTGAAACTGGGTGTTCCGGCCCCGTCGCCGAGGAAGATCCTCACCGCGACCTCGGAGTCGAACTCGACTGTCGCCCGGTAGTGCTGGCCCACGACGAGATCGGTGGCTCCGTCCCGATCCAGGTCACCGATGGCCACCCCGGCCGGGTCGTCCTCCTCGCCGATCGGAACCGCCTGGTATCCCTCGGGGGTGACCTCCTCGAAGGTCATCCCGCCCCGATTGACGAACACCGCGGTGGAGGTGGCCAGGTCAGGAAGCAGATCGTCGTTGAGATGCCCGGCGGTGGCCCCGAGCGAGAGCACGCCCTCCAGGCCGGAACCTCCCGTTGCGTCGGAGAACCGAAGCTCGCCATCGTTGCGGAGGAGGAGACCGCCGGTCTCGCCGGAGTTGTCCTCGGAGACGTACACGTCGAGGAGGCCGTCACCGTCAAAGTCGGCTACGGCCGGGGTGCGGCCCCGGAAGTCGGCGGGGAGGGGCTCGCTGTTGGCTTGGAGCGAACCGTCGACGTTCTCGAACAGGCGGGTCGGCACCGGAAAGTCGCCGTCACGGCCGGCGTGACGCACCAGGAGGAGGTCGCTGTCGCCGTCGCCGTCGAAATCGGCGAAGGCAGCCCCCGAGGTGCGCCCCATCTCGTTGCTCCAATCGGGTTCGAGCACCAGGCCTGGCTGGCTGATCAGCAACCGGTCGGGAGCCGGGCCCTCCGCTCCCCGCTCCTGGTACTCCTCGGGGTCACGATCACCAAAGGTGCCAACAACCAGATCGGCGAACGGGTCGTCGTTGACCTGGCCGAATGCGGCGACGTGCCCGTAGAGGCCGAGTAGAGGCTCCACCAGGCCCATCTCCTCGGTCTCGTCCAGGAGAGCGATCTGGCCCGGGGCGGTCTCGATCGGGGCGGTCCAGCAGGTCATCCCGCCGTCGCCTCCTCCCGTGGTCCCGGTCGAGCCCGGGGCCGTGGCGACGGTCACGGCGATGCTGGTGGTGCCGTCTTGGCCGGCCGGGTCTTGGGCGGTGCAGGCGGCGAGCAGAAGGCAGAAGGCGAGACCGAGGCGAAGCCTGGTCATACCCCTTCGACCACCACCAGGACCACCGTGCCGAATCCCGAGTCGTCATCCAGCGGTGATGCGTTCACACCGAGGATCAGCTTGCCGTCGTCATAGACGGCCGAGTAGGTGCCACCTGGGAGGAGCTCGAGCTCGTCTTCGAAGGCGTCGAGCAGAGCCGTCAGCTCACTGATCTCCCCGGTCGCGGTGTCGAGACTCATGATCGGCGCCCCGATCTCCCATGCTCCGCCATGCGCCTCGGGCATCCAGAAGACCGTGCCGCCCTCCGGGGTCATCGCCAGAGAGGTGGTGGTCCCGCCCGGGTCGCCCAACTCCTCGAGCTGGCCGCCTGGGCCGATGGAGAAGAGTGCAGACTCGTCGTCGCTGGCCCCGTAGACGGTGCCGTCCGAGGCCGGGCGGGTGATGGCGCGCAGCCAGTAGCCAGGCATGGTGGGTTCGAGGTCGGAGGACTCCCCGGACAGCGGGTCCAGGGCGGCGAGTTTGCCGTCACCTATGCCGTACATGACCCCGCCGCTCACCGGGTCGATGCCGAGTGCCCTGAATCCGAATTGTCGAGGGTCGTCGACTTGATGTGTGACCGCTCCCGCCATGACGTCGTACACGGTGAGGACGCCCGTGTCCTCTTCGCCCGAGTTCGGATCCACCGACCCGGCGACCAGGGTCGATCCGTCGGCGGTCACGGTCATGGTGGGCATCCCGTACTCGCCGGCGATCGCTCCCCGGTCACCGATGGTCGAGGCAGCGGCGTCGATGGCGAGGAGCCGGTCGCCCTCATATCCATTCTCGTAACTCAGGTCGTCGCGCGTGCCCCAATAGGTGGTGGCCCACACCGTGCCACATCGGTCGCGGACCATTTGGGCATGCACCTTCCCGTACCCGGTGGCTCCTGGCTGGTGGGGCACCGTGGAAAGGACGTCGGCGAAGCGGGTGAGGCTGCGGGTGGCAGAGTCGTAGACGAAGAAGTAGGAGTTGCCGTCGGTCCCGAGATGGTCTCCGACGGCGGAGAGATGCCGCCCGTCGCCCAGGGCGATTCCCTGCCCCCACTGTGACCAGAGACCCTCGGTCGGCCCGGGGAGGGGATACTCGGCGGCGAACACGGTGAGGTCACCATCCGACGAGATCTGCTCGAGGACGACGGTGGCGTCGTCCCGCCACGGGACCCCGTCACCACCTACGGGGCAGTCTCCTGGGGCGGAGGGAGAGGCGGCGGTGCCCCCATCGGAGGAGGCGACCGTGGTGGTCGCCGACTGCCCTTCGGTCGCGGTGGTGTCGTCGCTCGCCGTCCCACCGTTGCCGGCACAGGCGACCAGCAGGGACAGGGCGAGAGAAATCGCCCCTAAGTGTGCGACCCGACCCTTCCCCATGATCCGCATCTCATGTCGATTATGGCGGATCGAGGGAATTGGGCGGCAGGCGCTACCTGTACCTGATCGCCATGTAGACCGCGACCACCCCGTCGATGAGGAGCAGCACCGCGAAGAGGGTGATGAGGAGCGAAGTCGAGAACTCGGCGTTGAACAGGATCAGGACGCCGATGAGGATGCTGACGATCCCGAAGATGGCCGCCCCGAAGCCGGCCCCACGGAACGAGCCGACCAGGGCGCTGACCCCGACGAGGACCCCGATCACGCCGAGGAAGATCCCGACCACGCCTTGGAAGGCGTCGGCGGCGTCCCCCGGGTTGGCCAGGACCAGGATCCCGGCCACGATGCCGAGCAGCCCCAGGGCCAGCTTCCACCACACATCGGTCCGGTCCACGAACACCGCGAACACCATGAACACGCCATGGATCAGCCACCACAAGCCGAGGATCACCATGAGCAGCGAGAGAGCCTCTTCCTGTCGGAAGAGCAGGATCAGGCCGAAGATCACGGCGGTGATCCCTCCCATGAGGAAGGCGTAATTGATGGTGCGATCCGGTGGGCTGACAGTCTCCATGTGCGATCTCTCCCTTTGAACGGGGGCAGTGCCGGGCGCAGATCAGGCTACCCGGCCTCGTCGGGGCGAGACAGCACTGGAGGGCCCGACAGGTAGCTTGCGACCGTGCGTGTCGTCCGGAGCGATCGGGTCGTTGTGGGAGGCGAAGAGCGTCCCGCCTCGATCACCATCGACGATGGGAAGATCGTCGAGATCTCCTCCCCCGGCCCGGCCGACCTCGACTTCGGCGATCTGGTGATCATGCCCGGCCTGGTCGATTCACACGTCCACGTCAACGACCCCGGCAGGGCGGACTGGGAGGGATTCGCCACTGCCACCAGAGCGGCGGCGGCCGGAGGGACGACGACGATCGTCGACATGCCGCTCAACTCGGTGCCACCCACCGTGACCGTGGCAGCCCTACATGAGAAGCAGGCTGCTGCTGATGGGAAGCTCACCGTCGACACTGCCTTTTGGGGCGGGCTGATCCCGGGCGGCGAGGCAGACCTGGCTCCCCTCGCGCAGGAGGGCGTATGTGGCTTCAAGTCGTTTCTGGTGGACTCCGGCGTGCCCGAATTTCCCCCGATCGGTGCGGACGAGTTGGCCTCCGCCCTCCCGGTCATCGCCGACCTCGGCCTCCCTTCGCTCATCCATGCCGAAGACCCCATGGGGCTCGGCGATCTCGACGGTGATCCCCGCGTCTACGACGCCTACGTTGCCTCCCGCCCTCCTGCGGCCGAGGCGTCGGCGATTGCCCTGCTCGCCAATCTGACCCGGGAGTCACGGGCCAGCGTTCATGTGCTCCACATCTCCTCCGCGGAGGCGGTTGCAGTCCTCGACCCTGCAATCACCGGGATGTCGGGCGAGACCTGCCCCCACTATCTGACCTTTTGCGCCGAGGAGATCGGTGACGGGGCCACCGTCTTCAAATGCGCTCCCCCGATCCGAAGCGCCACCCATCGCGAGGCTCTGTGGGAGGCGCTTCGCGACGGCCGGCTGGCGATGGTCGTCTCCGATCACTCACCGGCTCCGAACGAGGTCAAAGACCTGGAGGGTGGGGATTTCGGCAGGGCATGGGGCGGAATCGGCTCACTCCAGCTTCGTCTCCCCGCCACCTGGACCGGGGCGGCCGCCCGCGGAGCCGGCCTCATCGACATGGCTGTGTGGCTAGCCGAGGCACCGGCGAAGCTGGCCGGGATCGATGATCGGAAGGGCTCGATAGCAGTGGGTCGGGACGCCGATTTCGTGGTGTGGGACCCGGATGGCTCGATCGAGGTGAGAGGCGACAGGTTGGAGCACCGACACCCGATCACCCCATACCAGGGGATGAGCCTGAGGGGCCAGGTGCGTGCCACCATCCTCCGGGGCGAGATCGTCTACGACGGCGACACCATCGTGGGGGGTCGGGGCAGGATGTTGAGGCGGAGATGACAGATCTGATATCCAGGGCGGCGGGTGGGCGGATAGTGGCCTGCAACGACGAGTTCTTCGCAGAGGCCGAGAACCTGCTCCAGACCGGTGAACCTATATGGAGAGAGGGGGTCTACACCGATCGCGGGAAATGGATGGACGGTTGGGAGACGAGGCGGAGGAGAGACCCGGGTCATGACTGGTGTGTCATCGCCCTGGGGATACCGGGCCGGGTGGGTGAGGTGGTTGTGGATACCTCCCACTTCACCGGCAACTACGCCGAGTCGTTCTCTCTAGACGCCTGCGGGGCGGGATCGGATGATCGCCTCGACCGGGCGGAGTGGGTCGAGTTGATAGCCCGCACCCCCCTTAGCGGGAACACGACGGCCTCGTTTCTGGTCACCGACCCGCATCGGGTCACCCACGTGAGGCTCAACATCTTCCCCGATGGTGGGGTGGCCCGCCTCAGGGTCGAAGGCGATCCGATCCCGGGGCGTGATTCTGTCTGCCCCGACTCGGGAGCCGTCGATCTGGCCTCGTCGCTCCTGGGCGGCGAGGCTCTCGACGCATCCAATGTCCACTACTCCCATCCCTCGAACCTTCTCCGTCCTTCCGACCCGGGAGGCATGTGGGACGGATGGGAGACGGCGCGGCGGCGCGGCCCGGGGCACGACTGGGCCGACTTTCGCCTGGGCATGTCCGGAGTGGTCGAATCGGTCGAGGTCGACACCCGATTCTTCAAGGGGAACTCGCCCGGTTGGGTCTCCCTCCACGTCTCGGACGACGGTGCGTCCTGGGACGAGGTGGTCACCAGGGCCGAGGTCGGCGCCGATGTCATCAATGTGATCGGGCTCGACCCGCCGGCACATGCCGGTTTCCTCCGTCTCGATCTCCACCCCGACGGCGGTGTGGCCCGGTTGCGTGTGCGGGGGAGACCGGACGAGCAGGCCGCCGAGGCCCGGCGCATCGAGTACCTCAACTCCCTCTTCGACCAGGAGGCGCTCCTCTTCTTCCGCAGGGCTTGCGGCGCCGGCAGGTGGGTCGAGGCGATGGCGGCGGCCCGTCCCTTCACGGGCGTCGGCGCCGTGCTCGACACCGCGACGGCCGTGTTCTCCGGCCTGGTCGAGCCCGACTGGCTCGAGGCGTTCGGCGCGCATCCCAGGATCGGAGACAAAGGTGATCAGGTGAGCGCCCGCGAGCAGTCCCGTGTCCCCGGCGCCCCGACCGAGGTGCTCACCGATCTGGCCCGGGTCAACCAGCGCTACGAGGAGAGATTCGGGTTCACCTACATCGTCTACGCCTCGGGAAAGAGCGCGGAGGAGATGCTGGAACTGGCTCAGCGTCGGCTCGGCAACCAGCGCGACGAGGAGATCCAGATAGCTGCGGGGCAACAGCGAGCGATCACCGAGACCAGACTGCTCCGGATGCTTTGTGCAGAAGGGCGAGCATGATCAGCCTCAGCACCCATGTGCTCGACACCGGCACGGGCCGGCCGCTGGCCGGCGTCGCAGTGGCTCTGGAGCGAAAAGTGGACGGAGGGTGGCAGCATGTCGGTGACGGCGTGACCGATGGCGACGGCCGGATCCAGACGCTCGGTGTCGCCCTGGCCGGGGGGATCCATCGCCTGATCTTCGCCACAGGGGATGCGGGCAGCCCCTTCTACCCCGAGGTGCACCTGATCGTCGACCTCGACGAGTCCGAGCAGCACTATCACGTGCCGCTCCTGCTCAGCCCCTTCGGCTTCACCACCTACCGGGGGAGTTGAGATGGCCCTGCTGGGAGAGAACAGATGGGGCAAGAGCGAGGTGCGGGTCTCGAAGGTCCATCCTTCCGATGGCGCCGACTCGTTCACCGACCTGACGGTTCAAGTCCTGCTCCAAGGTGAGGTCGAGAGGGCACACACCGAAGGGGACAACTCCGGGGTGCTCCCCACGGACACAATGCGCAACACCGTGTATGGGCTGGCCCAGGACCATCTCACCTCCGACCTCGAGGCGTTTGCCGCCTTGCTCTGTGATCACTTCCTGGCTCGGGAGACCGTGACCGGGTCGTCGGTCTCGATCCAGGCGAAGCGGTGGGATCGGGTCGGGCCCTCCGGCTTCGTCGGAGGCGGATCGGAGCGGAGGACCGCTCGTGTCGTGGCGGGGCGAGACGAGAAGGTCACCCGGGCCGGGATCGAGGGTCTGGTCGTTCTCAAGACGAGCGGCTCCTCCTTCACCGACTTTCCTCGTGACGAGTTCACGATCCTGCCCGAGGCGGAGGACCGCATCCTGGCGACCTCGATGACCGTCGAATGGCGCTACGAGCCGGTGCCCGGGGACACCACAGCAGCCTGGGAACTGGGGCGCGCCGCCATCCTGGACAGCTTCTTCTCCGAGTGGTCGGCCTCAGTCCAGCACCAGGGCTGGATGATGGCCAGCGCCCTGCTCACAGCGGTTCCCGAGATCGCGGAGGCAGACTTCCGGCTCCCCAATCAGCATCATCTGCCCTTCGACCTCACCCGTTTCGGTCTCGAGGACCGGGGCGTGGTGTTCCAACCGGTGACCGAGCCCCATGGCGACATCAGGTTGACCGTCACCCGCTGAGTGCCGCTCGTCGCGATCGGGGAGGGGAGTGGCTCAGCCCCCGGTCCGGCCCCCCAGGATGGCGAGGAAGGAGCGGGTCCGGATCTCGTCCAGGGTGAGACCGGTCCGCTCGGTGGCCTCCTCCTCGCTGATCGCGCCGCAGTTGATGGCGCGGAGGAAGTAGTTGAGCAGACCCTGACCGGTGGCCGCATCGTCGAACACCTCACCGACCAGGGTCGCCTTGGCCGCCGACTCGACGAAGTTGGAGAGTCGGGCCCCGGCGCTGTCCAGCCCCTCCAGGAAGAACGCATACACCGCGGCATACCGGGTGGGGAATTGGGCGGGATGGAGGTCCCATCCCTGGTAATAGGCGTGGGTCAGGGAGTGGCGGATCTGGTCGTAGTGGAGTCTCATCGCCTGATGGACGGTGCGCTCGTTCTCCTCGATCTCGAACATGGAGAGGTTGTCCCCGCGATGGGTCGGCACGGGCATGACATTGGTCGCCCCGTCGGACAGCCACACCCCTGTGCCGGCGAGGCTCACCTGGAGGGCGTGACGGGCATAGTCGCAGGCTGGGTGGGTCATCGACTGGTAGGCGGCGGTGATGCTCAGTGAGGCGGTGTAGTCGTAGGTCCCGAAATGTGCGCCGCGGACCCGTCCTCGTCCCGCCTCGACGAACCTGCGCACACCGGATGTCCCATCGCGGTCGATGACCGTCTGGGGCGTCTCCACCATGAGCTCGATGGGGATCCGTTCCAGCCCGAGCCTCTCCTCGATCTCGGCCAGGGCCTCGTCCAGCACTGCCACCTGATCGGGGTCCTGGATCTTGGGCAGGGTGACGGTGAATCCGGAGGGAAGACCTTCCCCCCGTTCGAGGGCGGTGGTCAGGAACAGGTCGAGGGTGCGCAATGCGCGGCGGTGGAGCTCCCCCGAGAGCGACTTGATCCTGATCCCGATGAAGGGCGGCAGCGTCCCCGCCGACTGACCGGCGGCCATCTCACCCGCCGCCGACCGGGCGTGGCCATCCTCCTCTTCGTCGGGCCTGTGCCCGTACCCGTCTTCGAAGTCGATGCGGAAATCCTCGACCGCCTCGGTTCCCAGCTTGCTCCCCACCAACTCGTGCACCCGGACCGCGAGGTCGGGAGGGAGCCCCAAAACGGACTGGAGCCGATCGGGGCGCCCCAGCCACCCTTCCAGCGCGGCCACCGACAACTCACCGAGACGGGCGGCGGTGCCCGCGGTGAAGAGATGGGCGCCCCCGTACACCGTGTGCACCGGCTGACGGTCTGGTCTCTCCCCGGGGAAATCGGCCGAGACGCGGGAGGCCACCCTGGTCAGGCGATCCGTCCATCGCTCCAGAGAATCTTCGCGCAAGGTCATGGTGGGGCGACTCTATTGGCCGTTAACTTCGTCCCGATGGGAACCCTGCTGATCAGGCATGCGGAGGTCATCGTCACCATGGACGGCAGGGAGATCGTGGACGGTGCCCTGCTCGCCCGCGATGGATGGATCGAGCAGGTCGGGAGCACGGCCGAGCTCCCCGACACCGCCGACGAGGTGGTGGACCTGCGCAGGCATCTGGTCCTCCCTGGACTGGTCAACACCCATCATCATCTCTACCAGACCATGACCCGGGTGGTTCCCGCGGCACAGAGCTCGGGGCTCTTCGACTGGCTGCGGGCCCTCTACCCGGTCTGGGCCGGGATGACTCCCGACCACGTCCGGGTTGCCACCCGTACCGGTCTCGCCGAGCTGGCGCTGAGTGGCTGCACTACCGCCTTCGATCATCAGTACTTGTGGCCCAACGGGTCCAGCATCAGCGATCAGATCGAGGGTGCAGAGCCGATCGGTCTTCGCTTTCACGTGTCACGCGGATCGATGAGCCTGGGCCAGTCCAGCGGAGGCCTGCCCCCCGACTCGGTGGTGCAGTCGGAGGACGAGATCCTCGAGGACTGCAGGCGGGCCGTTTCGGAGCATCATGATCCCGCCCCGGGGGCCATGATCCGGGTCGTCCTCGCTCCATGCTCGCCGTTCTCGGTCACTCCCGAATTGATGAGCGCCACATCCGAGCTGGCCCGCGAGCTGGGGGTGACCATGCACACCCACTTGGCCGAGACCGCCGACGAGGAGGAGTTCTGCCTCGAGCGGTTCGGCAGCCGTCCGGTGGCGTACATGGAGAGGCTGGAGTGGGTGGGGCCGGACGTCTGGTACGCACATGCGGTCCACGTCGCAGACGACGAGGTGGCCCGGATGGGGGAGTGCGGGACCGGGGTGGCACACTGCCCAACCTCGAACATGCGACTTGCCTCGGGCCTGGCCCCGGTGTCGCGGTATCTCGAAGCCGGCGTGCCGGTCGGCATCGGGGTGGACGGCTCGGCATCGAACGACTCGTCCCATCTGCTGGCGGAGACGCGTCAGGCGCTACTGCTCAACCGTCTCGGTGTCTCACCGGGTCTGGGCACGGGTGAGCAGATGACCTCCCGTGAGGTGCTGGAGCTGGCCACTTCTGGCGGGGCCCGGGTCTTGGGGCGCGACGACGTGGGAAAACTGGTGCCCGGGATGGCCGCCGACGTGATCGCCTACGACCTGGACCGGCTCGAGTTCGCCGGCGCCCTGCACGATCCGGTCGCCGCCCTGGTGATGTGCGCACCCGTCTCGGTCGATCACTCCTGGGTGGGCGGCCGCAAGGTTGTCAGCGAGGGCATCCTGCCTGGAATCGACCTCCCGGCTCTGGTCGAGGAGCACAACCGGCTTGCCGCCGATCTGGTCCGGACGTGAAGGCGGTTATGGGGCTCCCGGTCGCGCTGGAGATGGCCAGCTAGTTTCCCGGTCCGTGCAGGTGTATCACCCCACCTCGGTCGACGAGGCGCTCGCCCGGCTCGGTGAGGGGGTGGTCCCACTTTCCGGAGGCACCGACGTCATGGTCGAGGTCAACTCGGGGCATCTCGACCCCGACCGGGTGGTGGGGCTGAGACGCGTCGGCGAGCTCAAGGAATGGGACGGCATGAGGATCGGAGCCGGGGTCACCTGGCGCAGGATCGAGCGTGAGGGGCCCAAGGCCCTGGCCGAGGCGGCGCGCACGGTGGGATCGCCTCAGATCAGGAACGCCGGGACGATCGGGGGGAACTTGGGCACTGCGAGCCCGGCTGGGGACGGACACCCGTTCCTGGCCGCGGTAGACGCAACGATCGAGCTGGTCTCCTCGGATGCGGTGCGCACCCTACCCTGGAAGGACTTCTTCCTCGGAGTGAAGAAGACCGCCCGACGCGACGACGAGCTGATCGCTGCCGTCCGGCTTCCCGAAACCCTCCCGTCTCGACAGGCATTCGGGAAGATCGGGGTGCGCAACGCGATGGTCATCGCCATGGTCAACTGCGTGGTGACCCGTGAGGACGATGGGGTCACGACAGTCGCCCTCGGATCTGTCGCTCCCACACCGATGCGAGCGACGCGGGCCGAGACGATGATCTCGTCGGTCCGAGCCCCGTCAGAGACGGATCTCGCCGAGTTCCAACGTCTCGTTGCCGAAGAAGTGCGCCCCATCACCGATCATCGCTCGACGGAGGATTATCGGCGTCACGGGGCCGGGGTCCTGGCCCGACGGCTCCTGGAGAGGTGCCTGGGATGATCATCGGCCTCATCGTCAATGGCGAGCGGGTCACCGCCAACGTCTCCCATGCCGGGAGCCTGCTCGACCTGCTCCGGGACGACCTCGGTCTCCCCGGCTCCAAGAACGCCTGTGAGCAGGGCGAATGCGGATCGTGCTCGGTGATCCTCGATGGTGATCTGGTCTGCTCCTGTCTGGTCATGGCCGTCGATGCAGAAGGGTCGACCGTGGTGACGGTCGAGGGCATCGGGGAGGCCGACTCGCTCCACCCGGTGCAGGAGGCGATGCATCGGGCTGGTGCGGTGCAATGCGGCTTTTGCACCCCTGGCTTCGTGGTCGCGGCGGTCGACCTCTTCGCCGGCAACCCCGCCCCGAGCGCGAATGAGATCAAGGAGGCCCTGGCCGGGAACATCTGCCGGTGCACAGGCTATGGGGCGATTGTCCGCGCCCTGGAGAACCTCTCCCACGGGGTGGGCCCATGACCACAACAGCCCGGCGCACCAGCGCACTGGCGGAAGGCATCGGGGAATCGCCCCTGCGCCCCGACGGCATCCCCAAGCTCCTCGGTGATTTCGAGTATGCCCAGGATCTGAGAGCCGACGGCATGCTGTGGGCGGCGACTGTTCGCAGCCCATATGCCCGGGCGAGGATCCTCTCCATCGACCTGGCTCCGGCCCTCGGCGTCGGCGGGGTCCACGCCGCCCTCACCTCCGACGATGTGCCGGGCCGGGCCACCTTTGGGCTGGAGCACCCCGACCAGCCGGTGCTGGCAGGCGAGGAGGTCAGGTACTGGGGCGAGCCGGTGGCGGTGGTCGCCGCCGAGGACGCACGCACCGCGATCCGGGCCGCCGGGCTGGTCGAGGTCGGGTATGAGCCGCTGCCGCCCCTGGCCGACCCGGAGGAGGCGGATGCCTCCGACTCGGTCTTCCGCCGGTTGCGGATCAGGAGAGGGGACCAGGCGGCGAAGGGGCCCGTGGTCGTCGAGGGCTATTACGAGGTCGGGATGCAGGATCAGGCCCCACTCGGCACCGAGGCGGGTCTTGCCGTACCTGACGGGCAGGGAGGCGTTGACCTCTACGCAACCAGCCAGTTCGTCCACGTCGATCAGGAACAGGTGGTGGCCAGCCTCGGTCTGCGCCCGGATCAGGTGCGCTCCCACCCCACCGGCATCGGTGGCGCCTTCGGCGCCAGAGAAGACGTGAACCTCCACATCCACCTTTGTCTCCTCGCCCTCCACACCGGGCGCCCGGTCAAGATGGTCTACCGGCGCGGGGAGTCCTTCACGGGGCATGTCCACCGACATCCGGCCCGCCTCTGGTACCGGCACGAGGCCGATCACGATGGCCGTCTCGTCCGGGTCGCGGCGCGGGTGGTGATCGACGGTGGCGCCTACGCCTCGACGACCGCCGCCGTTCTCGCCAACGCCTGTTACTTCGCGGTCGGCCCATATCGCTGTGACTCCGTGGCGGTGGACGGGGCGGGTACCCGGACCAACAACCCACCATGTGGGGCGATGAGGGGGTTCGGGGCGGTCCAGGTCTGCTTCGCCTATGAGGCCCAGATGGACCGGCTGGCGGCCGAGCTCGGCATCGATCCCCTCGAGCTGAGACGGCGCAACGCGCTCGAAACCGGGGATCGTCTCGCCACGACCGGGCAGTTGATCGAGACGCCGCTGCCCACCAGGGAGGTGATCGACAGCCTCTCGGCGATGCCGTTGCCCGACATTGGGGAGGAGCCGGACGACTTCGCCCTTCCCGGCGGCTCCGGGCTCACCACCGAGCCGCGTCACGTCAGACGAGGGGTCGGCTACGCCATCGGCATCAAGAATCTCGCTTTCTCGGAGGGCTTCGACGACTTTGCCCAGGCGAGGGTGAGAATCACCGCGGACGGGGCGGTGGTCGAGACGGCGGCGGTGGAGGTAGGCCAGGGCCTCGTCACGGTGCTCGCCCAGATCACGCGCAGTGCCTTGGGCGTGGCCAGTGTGGAGGTGACCCACGTCGACACCTCCAGGATCGACTCGGCCGGCTCCACCTCGGCTTCACGTCAGACCCAGGTCTCGGGTGGGGCCACATTGGAGGCAGCCTCCCGTCTCCGCACACGTCTCCTCGAGCACTACCGGGGCGACGATCTGGATGACGACGGGGTTTGGATGGGCGACGTCCTGGTGGTTCCCTGGTCGGAGATGGTCGAGGAAGGATGGGAAGAGACGGTCACCTTCCGCCATCCCCCCACCACCGGTCCCGACGAGAACGGGCAAGGAGTGGTCCATGCCGATTTCGCGGTTGCGGGCCATCGTGCTGTGGTCGACGTGGACGCCGAGCTGGGCCTGGTCAAAGTCGTCCGGGTCGACACCGCACAGGACGTCGGGCTGGCCCTCAACCCGGCCTCCGTTCGGGGTCAGATCGAAGGAGGGATCATGCAGGGGGTCGGCCTCGCCATCATGGAGGAGTTGGTGATCGCGGACGGGGTGATCAGGAACCCGACCTTCACCGACTACCTGCTCCCCACCATCCTCGACGCACCGGAGGTGGAGGCGCTGCTCATCGAGCGAGAGGGGTCCTGGGGCCCATTCGGGGCGAAGGGAGTGGGTGAGCCGCCCACGATCTCCTCCACTCCGGCGGTGGTCGCCGCCATCAGGGCGGCCTCGGGCAAGGATCTGGCCCGGGTACCGGTTCGACCGCAGGACATCGCCCTGTGATGGGGGACCTTGTCACCCGTCTCCCCAAGGCCGAGCTCCACATCCACATCGAAGGCTCTCTCGAGCCTGAGACCATGTTCCGGCTCGCCAAGAGGAACGGGATGATCCTGCCCTTCGAGGACGTCGATCAGGTCCAGGCGGCCTACCGGTTCACCGACCTGCAGTCCTTCCTCGACATCTACTACCAGGCAGCCGAGGTACTGCGCACCCCCGAGGACTTCTACGAGCTGATGTCCGGCTATCTGGAGCGGGCCGCCTCCGACGGGGTGCGTCACGCCGAGATCTTCTTCGATCCGCAGGCTCACACGGCTCGGGGAGTTGGGTTCGAGGTGTTCATGACCGGGTTTCGAGACGCCATCGCCGATGGCGCCCGCCGTCATGACATCAGCGCCGACCTGATCATGTGCTTCCTGCGCCACCTGTCGGGTGAAGAGGCCGAAGCCACCCTGCGCGAAGCCGAGCCGTTCCTCGACGGCGTCATCGGGGTGGGCCTCGACTCCTCCGAGCGGGGCCGCCCACCGGAGCTGTTCGAGGCTGCCTACCGGCAGGCCCGGCGGCTGGGTCTCAAAGCGGTGGCCCACGCCGGCGAGGAAGGACCGCCCGAGTACATTCGGGCGGCCATCGAAGTGCTCGGCGCCGAGCGGATCGATCACGGTGTTCGCTGCCTCGAAGACCCTGATCTGGTGGCCATGCTCGCCGGAACCGGGATCCCCCTGACCGTGTGCCCTCTGTCCAACGTGGCCCTCAGGGTGGTGGAGCGCATCGAGGACCACCCTCTTGCCCGAATGATGGACGCCGGCCTGCTCGTCTCCGTCAACTCCGACGACCCGGCGTACTTCGGGGGCTACGTGGCCGACAACTACCGGGCGCTTCAGTCGGGACTCGGCCTCGACGACGGGGCTCTCGTCAACCTGGCCCGGAATTCGATACGGGCCTCGTTCTTGGACGACGCGCTCAAGGAGAGTCTCATTGCCGAGTTGGAGGCGCTCTCATCGAGGGACGAGGGCTAGCTGGCGGGACAGCGCCACCAGTCGCCCGTTTTCATCCCAGATCTCGCCGTCTTCTTCGAGGAGGCCGCCGGTGACGAATCGCGTGACGAACCGGCAGCGGAGCCACTCCGTCGACGGGACGGAGCGGATCTGAGTCGTCATCTCGACGGTGGGGGTCCAAGAGAGGGGAAGGCCGGAGTTGAAGATCGCCGGAGGAAAGGCGTCGGCGACCAAGAGGGGGGCGAAGGCGTCGAGAGGCTCGTCATCGTGCAGACGGAACCAGCCTCTGACTCGAGCCACTCCGGTGGGTTTCCCCTCGAGGGCCGAGGCATCCTCGGGGTGGATGCGCTCCTCGAACTGTGCCATCAGAGGTGGGGGCAGCGGGGTGTTGACACCGGGCAGGGCCCGCACGCAATCCTCCGGGGGTGGCATCTCCGGCGGTTCGGCGGAGCTGTAGATCACCTCGTCTCTCACGCTCTCGGGGGTGGCCAGTGTGCCGAGGAGGGTCAGCGCCTCCCTCTCGGTGGACAGGACTGCTCTCATGGTTGACAGGCTCTTTCCGACTTTGACCGTGTCGACATCGATGGTGACCGCCCCGGCCGAGACCGGCCGGGTGAAATGGGCGGTCACGCTCACCGGGAGTCGCCCGTCGCCGGCCTCCGACATTGCCCTCGCCGCGATCGCCATCAGGTAGCCGCCGTTGCTGATCCCGAATATGTCCCAGTCGGGCAACACCTCCGCCTTCCAGGTCCGATCGCTCGCCCTCACCACCGCCGAGGCGGCGGAGAAGGTCATTCGAACACGACTCCGGATCGGGCCACGACCTCACCCACCTGCCACGGCGAGTGGCGCGCCGTCGCCGCCAGCACTTCTCCGACTCCTCCGGGCTCGACGACGAGACAGAAACCGACGCCCATGTTGAAAGTGGAGAACATCTCGTCTCTCTCCACCCCCCGCTCCGCCACCGACTCGAAGATCTGAGGCACATGCCACGATGACGTGTCGATGACCATCCCCAGACCCGGCGGCAGCGCCCGACTCAGGTTCCCGGGGAGGCCGCCACCGGTGATGTGGGCCGCCGCGTGCACCGCCCCGGTGGTCAAGGCGGCCAGGACGTCCGGCGAGTAGATCACGGAGGGCTCGAGGAGCGCCCCGAGCAACGGGTCGAGGTCTTCTCCCAGGACCGCCCGAACCAGGGAGAACCCGTTGGAGCGGAGGTTGGGGGAGGCCAGGGCCACGACGATGTCCCCCGCCCCCACCCGATCGGGCCCGAGCTGCTCCCCGAGCTCGACGACCCCCATTGCCGCACCGGCGAGATCGACGGCATCGTCGGCCATGACGCCGGGGTGCTCTGCCGTCTCGCCGCCAAGGAGCGGACAGCCCGCTTCGCCACATGCCGACGCGATCGAAGCCACGATTGCCGCGTCCCGGTCGGGTCGGAGTGAGCCGACCGCCATGTAGTCGACGAAGCCGAGTGGCGCAGCCCCGACCGCGGCGAGATCGTCGACGCACATGGCAACCAGGTCGAACCCCACCCCTTGCCAAGAATCACCCCGCCGCGCCAGGTCGAGCTTGGTTCCGACCCCGTCGGTCGACATCATCATGACCGGGTGGGCGTAGCCGGAGGGAACCTCGACGCCGGCGGCAAACCCTCCGAACCCGCCGATCACCCGGTCGCTCCAGGTGGATGTGACCGAAGGGGCAATGGTCTCGACATGACGTTGCGACCCTTCCAGGTCGACCCCGGCCTCGCGGTAGCTGGTCACGTCAGGACCGCTCGAGCTGGTACTTGTCCGTCACCTCGGGGATCTCGGTCGGATACTCCCCCGAGAGGCAAGCCGTGCAAAACCCGGCGTCGGCCACTCCTGTTGCGTCGAGGAGACCCTGGAGCGAGAGATAACCGAGGGAGTCTGCACCGACGTGCCGCCGTATCTCCTCGACCTCGAGGCTGGCCGCGATCAGGGTGGAGCGATCTGAGGTGTCCATCCCGTAGAAGCAAGGCCACCGATAGGGGGGCGATGACACCCTGAGATGGACCTCGGTGGCTCCTGCGTCCCGGATCATCTGGACCAGCTTGCGCGTGGTCGAGCCTCGCACGATCGAGTCATCCACCAAGACGACCCGCCTGTCGCGCAGATTGTCCGGGATGGGATTGAGCTTGAGACGTATGCCACGGTCGCGCAGGCTCTGCGTCGGCTCGATGAAGGTACGGCCGATGTACCGGTTCTTGACCAGGCCGTCGGCGTATGGGATCCCGCTCTCTCGCGAGAACCCCTGCGCGGCGGGAAGGCCCGACTCGGGGACCGGCACTACAACGTCGGCGTCGACCGGGTGCTCCCGGGCGAGGTTCTCGCCCATCTGGCTGCGGGCGGCGTGGATCCCCCGCCCGTACATGTGGCTGTCGGGGCGGGCGAAGTAGACGAATTCGAACAGGCAGAGGCCTGGTTGTGGATGGGGGGTCAGGGAGTAGCTGTGGAGCCCGTTGGCGTCGATGACGACCATCTCCCCGGCAGCCACCTCCCGGACGAATGAGGCGCCGACCAGGTCGAGCGCTGCCGTCTCCGAAGCCATGACCCAGCCGCCCTCCGGGAACGAGCCGAGACACAGCGGCCGAAAGCCATGAGGGTCACGGACTCCGACGATCCGTCCCTGGTCCATGATCACCAGGGAGAAGGCACCTTCCCAGGTGGGGGCGACCTCGAGGATCGCCTTCTCCAACCCGCGGCTGTCGCTCCTCTCGTCGTCCAGGGCCCGGGCGATGCCCTCGGCCATCAAGTCCGAGTCGGTGGTCGCCCCTTTCAGGCCCAGTCGCTCGGCCAGTTCCGTGGTGTTGGTCAGGTTCCCGTTGTGGCCGAGGGCGATGCTGGTGTGCCCGACCTGACGGTGGGCGGGCTGGGCGTTGGCCCAGTTGTTCGACCCTGTGGTCGAGTACCGGGTGTGCCCTATCCCCAGGTGCCCGTCGAGCCCGGCCAGGGCGGGCTCGTCGAAGACCTGTGCGACCAGGCCCAGGTCCTTGAACACGGTGACGGTCTCCCCGTCGGAGGTAGCGATGCCGGCCGACTCCTGACCGCGATGCTGAAGGGCGTACAGGCCGTAGTAGATGACGCTGGATACCCGCTGGCCCGGGGTGTAGGCGGCGAAAACCCCGCATGCCTCTCGGGGCCCTTTGCTGATCCGGACGATCGCCTCCTCGGGCACGAGGCCATCGTAGTGAGATCAGGGGTCTGGCCCGCCACCCCCGGAGAGGAAGGTGCTCCGATAACTCTCGAGCAAGTCGAGGTAGTGCTCGACCCCTTCGTCCGCTCGGGCGACCTCGTCCTCCGTGAGCTCTCTCAGAGCCCGGGCGGGGACGCCCACGGCGAGGGTCCAGGCCGGGATGTGCGCTCCCTCGGTCAGGACCGATCCGGCGGCGAGCCAGGCGCCCTCTCCCAGCTTGGAGCGGTTGAGCAGGATGGCCCCGATGCCCACCAGACATCGATCGCCAACCGAGGCCCCATGTACCACGGCGGCGTGACCCACCGTCACCCGGTCACCGATGAGACAGGGTATGCCCTCGTCGCAGTGGACCACGCTGTTGTCCTGGATGTTGGTCTCGGCTCCGACCGCGATGCGATCGAGCTCGGCGCGGATCACCGTCCCGTACAGGATGAACGACCGAGGCCCGATGGTGACCTCGCCGTGGACCCGGGCGCCAGGGGCGATGAGGGCAGTGGGGTCGATCACCGGCTCCACGGGCTCGGGCCCCGATCAGGTCGAGTAGCGACGTCTCCCCTGCACGGCCGATCCGGCGTGGACGGCGATGTCGAGGAAGAGGCCGATGATGATCCCGAGTATCCCCCAGGGTGCCGCTTGATCGTCGGAGACGATGTATCCGATGGTGTAGAGAAGGGTGGTCCAGGGCAGGAAGACGATCCCGAGCAGGGGGAGCAGCCACCCGCTGAACGCCCGATCCTCCCAATCGGTTATCAGCCAGATCGCCACCATGGCGAGCCTCGGGCTGATCAGGGTCAGCAGCAGGAGGAAACAACCCATTCGACCACCTTTCTGTTGCCGCGAGACTACAGAGAACGGCCGAAGCTGGAGGGCAGGATGGCCGAGGTCAGGAGTACCGGAGCCGACCTGTCTCGACGTCCTCGGGTGTGTCTACCGAGAACCAGCTGCGACCGTCCTCGTCCCATCCGCTCCAAACGTCCGGGGTGACCGGGAGGAAGGAGACGCGATCGAGCAGGGTCTGGATCGATCCGCCGCTCATCGCCTCCTCCATGGCCAATTCGGCGATTGTCCCGGGGTAGACCGCGCAGGTGACCTGGCGCACACCATCCTCGTCCACCGGGACCACGGGGAGGTCGGAGTCGATCGCGGCGAGGTGGGCCAGCGTGTCGGGGCGGACGAAGGCATTGTCGACGGCGACCACGAGTGCCCGGTCCTCCGTCATCCGTCCCAGCACAGTGGCCACCCCGGCCAGAGGCCCGGACGTGGGGGCCAGGTCGGGCCATGCCTCGTACCCGGGCCGGTCGGCACCGAGGACTACCACCCTCGACGCGACCTGGCCGACGGCCCCGCCGACCCGGTCCAACAACGAGCTGCCGTCGATCTCGATGCCCGCTTTGTCGGTCCCCATCCGCGAGCTGCGTCCGCCGGCGAGAACCGCTCCGAGCAATGACATGAGGGCAGGCTAGGCCGAACGCGTGGCGGCCATCCCGGCGGTCAGTCGCCGAAGACGATCCCGAGGCTCTTGGCTGCGCTCACCCAGGGATGGTCGAGCGGGACGAACTTGGTGATCCCGGCGATCTCTTTCAACGGGACCGGCTCGGTCCCCTCGCCACGAGCGGCGACCATCACGCCGTGCACTCCCTCCGCAGCATAGGAAGCGGCCGCCGTCCCCAACCGGGTGGCGAGCAGTCGATCGGCCGGTGAGGGAGTCCCGCCCCTCTGCACATGGCCGAGGATCGTGACCCGCGACTCGAGCCCGGTCGCCTCTTCCAGGGCGGTGGCCAGCCTCTGAGTGCGCGCCGACTTCTCCAGAGCGGACAGCCGCTCGCGAATCGTCTGCTTCTCCTCGCCGGACGCCGACTCCAGCTCCTCGAGAAGGGTTGACCTGGACAGAGCGTCCTCACGGGAGTAGGCGCCTTCCGCCACGGCGACGATCGAGAAGGCGCTACCTGCCGCCTTCCGACTCTGGATCGACGAGGCGACCGCCTCTATGTCATATGGGATCTCCGGGATGAGGACCACGTCGGCGCCACCGGCCAGCCCGGCTCCCAGCGCCAGCCAGCCGACCTCGTGGCCCATCACCTCGGCCAGGATGATCCGGTGGTGGGAGTGTGCGGTCGAATGGAGGCGGTCGATCGCCTCGGTGGCGATCCCCATCGCCGTGTCGAACCCAAAAGTGACGTCGGTCCCGGTCACGTCGTTGTCGATGGTCTTGGGCAGGGCCAGCACCTTGATCCCGACGTCCTCGAGCTTGAGGGCGTTGCGCATCGTCCCGTCTCCCCCGAGAACCACCAATGCCTCCAGCTCGTGCTGATCGACGATGTCACGCATCAGCGAGCGCATGTCCATCCTCCGCCCGTCGCCCATCTCCATCTTGTCGACCTTGGCGCGGCTGGTCCCGAGCACCGTCCCGCCCTTGATCAGGATCCCTGAGAGCGAATCGGAGTCGAGTCGCACGAATCGGTTCTGCATCAGCCCCAGGAATCCGTCCTGGAACCCGATGACGTGCATGCCATAGGCGCGCTGCGCCGCCTTGCCCACGGCCCGGATGGCAGCGTTGAGCCCGGGGCTGTCACCGCCGGCGGTGAGGATCCCGATGCTCCTGGCCATGGGCAAATGGTATCGGCTTATCCGCCTGGCTCAATCCAGGGCCCGATACCGATCAGGCAGATTCCCGGCGAAACACCCTCACCCCGTAGAACAGCCCGACCAAGACGAGGGCGATGGTGACCACACCACCGAGGACGGCGTCTCCCGATCCGGTCTCACCGCGGAACACCGCCCTGAGCCCTTCCACCACATGGGTCAAGGGATTGAAGTCGGCCACGGTCTGCAGCCAGGCCGGGGCCAGGGCCATTGGCAGCAGGATCCCCGACAACAAGAGGACCGGGACTATCAGCCCATTGAGCAACGGAGCGAATGCATCCTCACTCTTCAGCTTGAGGGCGGCGCCATAGGACAGCGCCCCGAAGGCGGCAGCCAGCAGGGCCACGAAGACGATCCCGATCAGCAGGCTGGGCAGCGGTGCCTCCAGGCCCGCCCACATCGCCGCCCCGACCAGGATCACCCCCTGGATCACGACGACCACCACGTCGCGAAGGACACGCCCGAGGAGCAGGGCACCCCGTCCGGCCGGGGTGACTCTCATCCGCTCCACGACCCCGGCTCGCCACTCGGCGATCAGCCCGAATCCGGCAAAGGCGGCGGCGAACATCCCCAACTGGACCAGGAGGCCGGGCACGAACACCTTCCAGGCGTCTCCCGGTGGGAAACCTGGTGCCGATGCCACCGGCTCCAGCAGCGGGCCAAAGAGGGTGAGGTAGAGGATCGGCTGGATCAGCCCCAGGATCACCCAAACGGGGTTGCGCAGGGAGAGCCTCATCGCTCGGCTGAAGACCAGCCAGGTGTCTGTGATGAATCGCATCGGATCGTGTCCTTTCAAGCTGCCCGGTCGGCCGGGTCGGAGAACGAGATGTCATCGCGTAGTGAGCGACCGGTCACTGTCAGGAACACGTCGTCGAGGGTGGGGCGGTTGACCTGGACCCCGATGGCGTCGAGATCGCGCTCGACCAGCATGCGGAGCAGGACCGGGAGCGCACTGGCCCCATCCGGCACCTGGAACCTGACTTCGGCCCCTTCGACCACCGATGTGCCCGCCCCGGCCAACTGGCTGGCGAGGAAGGCGGCGGAAGCGGCCGAGTCCGGTCGATCGAAGGTGAGGGTGACAGAGTCGCCGGCGACCTTTCGCTTCAACGTCTCGGGCGTCCCCTGGGCGACGATCGCCCCTTCGTCGATGACCAGGATGCGATCACAGAGGACGTCGGCCTCGTCCATGTAGTGCGTGGTCAGGAACACCGTCGTCTCGAGGTCGTCGCGCAGCCGACGGACGTGGTCCCAGAGATTCGCTCTCGACTGAGGGTCGAGGCCGGTGGAGGGCTCGTCGAGAAAGACCAGTCCAGGACGATGCACCAGGCCCATGGCGATGTCGAGCCGCCTCCGCTGGCCCCCCGAGAGGGTCTTTGCCTGACGTTCCCACATCCCCTCGAGATCGAGTTGCTCGAAGAGGGCGGCTCCGCTGCGACGGGCGACATCGAAGGCGATCCCGTACATGCGGGCATGGTCCACGATCTCCTCTCCGGCCCGTGCCTCGGGATCGGTGGAGCCCGACTGCGCCACGTAGCCGATCCGGCGCCTCACCCCGACGGGATCGAGGCGTAGGTCGCAACCTGCCACCACGGCATCGCCACCGGTTGGCTCGAGCAGGGTGGTGAGCATGCGAAGAGTGGTCGTCTTCCCGGCCCCATTGGGGCCGAGGAACCCGACGATCTCCCCGGTCTCGACCTGGAAGTCGACACCACGCACCGCTTCGACCTCTTGCTTCTTCGTCCGGTAGATGCGTCGCAGGCCCCGTGACTCGATCATCGTCTCTGGCATCTCGATCTCCTCGCGCTATACTTCAATCTCTAAGTAGCTTATGAATCAAGATATTCATTTGTCAAGAGATCAGCGTGGCGAGGCGGTTCGGCGACTGGGCGAGGCGGTGCGATCGGCGCAGTCGGCCACCGACATGCTCGACGAGGCCTTCGCCGGGTTCGTTGGCATCAACCGAACCGATGCCAGATGCCTCGACCTGGTCGACCAACACGGCCGGATGACGGCGGGTGACCTGGCTCGGGAGGCCGGTCTCACCACCGGAGCGGTGACCGCGGTGGTCGATCGGCTGGAGGTGACCGGGCTGATGCAGAGGGGCAGTGACCCGATGGATCGGCGCAAGGTGGTGCTGGAGCTCACTCCCGAGGCGAAGAAGCTGGTGGACGAGATCTACGGACCGGTGGCCGAGGCGGCCCAGCCCTACCTCGATTCGCTATCGGACCAACAGATCCTCAGCCTGATCGGGCTCTTCGAGACGAGCCGGCGGATCAATCTCGAGCACGCCGAGGCCGTGCGAGCGCGGACCGACACCAAGAAGGTCCCGCTCCGCTACCGACTGGAGCAGGCACGGGCGATCAAGGACGAGGCCAAGGCGTTGTTGAAGACCCTGAAGAGGGACGTGAAGGACCTGGCATCGGTGGTCATCGAGATATCTGGCTCGACCTGGGAGCAGGACGAGAGCGGGCGCTGGGTGGTCCGCCCCGACTGAGCGTCAGTTCGACATGCGGCGAGGGATGGCCTGGTCGTAGACCCGGCGCAGCGTGGTGAGTGGGATTGGCTCCGACCCGGCCAGTGTGAGTGTCTCCCCCCCCATCCTGCCAACCAGCCTGCTGACGTCGTCGGGAAGAGTCACAGACCCGCTCTCGAAGACGGCCAGGAGGCGGTGCGGGTCCTCGGAGAAGAGCAGATCGGTGGCTACATCGGTGATGGCTGCCCCGACGTTCGAGGCGATGCACACCTCGGCCACCGCGAGGGCCAGGCCGCCGTCGGAGACGTCGTGGAGCACCGGGATCTGATGGGCGAGCTCGGCGGCGAGGCCGACGATGCGGGACGCCATCGCGGGGTCGGCAGCCGTGGGCCGGCCGGTCAGGTCGCCATGGATGACACGTTGTGCCGAGGTGCCGGCGAGATTTCCGGTCGGCATCGGGCCGATCTCCCAGATCTCCATCCCGTCGGCTGCCCGGGAGAGATGTGGCGGCCGCTGTGGGACAGGATCGGCCAGCCCGAGCAGGCCGATCACCGGGGTGGGATGGATGTCCTCGCCTTCGCTCTCGTTGTAGAACGAGACGTTGCCTCCAACCACCGGGATGCCCAGGGCCTCACATGCCTCCGAAATCCCTTCGACGCTCTCCCGAAACTGCCACATGACGGTCGGCTTCTCGGGGTTGCCGAAGTTGAGGTTGTCGACCACCGCCAGCGGCCGGGCCCCGGTCACCGCAACGTTGAGGGCCGCCTCGAAGAGGAGGCGGGCCGCCCCGCGTCTCGGATCGAGCCGGCAGAGGCGGCCGTTCCCGTCGGTCGAGACGGCCAGGGCCTTGTCGGTGCCCCTGATCCTGAGAAGTGAGGCGTCCCCGCCCGGACCGATGATCGTGTTGAGGAAGAGCATGTGGTCGTACTGCTCGTAGACCCAGGCCGTCGATCCCAGGGCCGGATCGTCGAGCAGGCGAAGGAGGATCCGGTCCGGGCTCTCCTCCAGCCGGCGCGCCGGCGCCTCCCAGAGCCGATCCAGCCACTCAGGGCGGGCCAGGGGCCGGTCGTACCTCGGGGCGTCGTCGGCCAAGGAGGCGGCCGGGACTTCTGCCACCACTTCACCCCCGTGACGAACAGTGAGTGTCCCTCCCGGTCGAACCGTCCCGACGACGACCCCGTCTATCTCCCATTTCGCCGCGACCGCCAGGACTTCGTCGACCCGGTTGGGCGATACGAACGCCATCATCCGCTCCTGGGACTCCGACATGAGCAGCTCCGGAGCGGTCATCCCGGTTTCTCGAACGTGGACCGCATCGAGGTCGACGTCCATCCCCACTCCCGCCCGACCCGCCGGCTCCGAGGTGGCACAGGACAAGCCGGCTGCCCCCAGGTCCTGCACCCCGACCACGAGACCCCTCTGGTAGAGCTCGAGACAGGCCTCGATCAGCTTCTTCTCCTCGAAGGGATCACCGACCTGGACACTTGGGCGCTTGTCGCTCGACGTCTCGTCGAACGACGCCGAGGCGAGCACCGAGGCGCCCCCGATGCCATCACGACCTGTTGCGTTGCCGAGCAGTACGGCGACGTTGTCGGGATCGCCCGCCGTGCCGAGAACGAGTTGGTCGCGACGGAGTAGGCCCAGGCACATGACGTTCACCAAGGGGTTGCCCGTGTACGAATCGTCGAACTCGAGCTCACCGCCGACCGTCGGCACCCCGACCGCGTTGCCGTAGCCGGCGATGCCCGCCACCACGCCGTTGAACAGGTACCGGTTCTTCGGGTCGTCGAGCGGACCGAAGCGGATCTGGTCCCACAATGCCACCGGGCGGGCGCCCATGGTGAACACGTCGCGCAGGATGCCACCCACTCCGGTGGCCGCCCCCTGGTAGGGCTCGACGAATGAGGGGTGGTTGTGGCTCTCGATGCGGAGGGCAGCCAGCCAGCCGTCACCGAGGTCGACCACGCCGGCGTTCTCGCCTGGCCCCACCACGACCCAGGGCGCCTCCGTGGGGAAGCGGCCGAGATGGGTGCGTGAGGACTTGTAGGAGCAGTGCTCGGACCACATGACCGAGTACATGGCCAGCTCGGCTGGTCGCGGGGTCCGCCCGAGCAGGCCCACGACCGACGCGTACTCCTCGTCGGTCATCCCCAGCCGGCGGTGGACCGGCGCGGTTGCTGTCGTCACGCCGGGACCAGGGAGCGGAGGAACCCTTCCAACAGGATCCTGCCGTCGACCGAGCCGAGCAACTCGTCCGTGCCACGCTCCGGGTGGGGCATGATCCCGACCACGTTGCCGAGGTCGTTGGCGACGGCGGCGGCCGAGCCTTGCGAGCCGTTGGGGTCGTCGACGTAGCGGAGTGCGATCCGGCCGCTCTGGGTCGGATCGACCCAGTTGCCCTCGTAGGAGTTGAGCGGGATCTTGATTCGCTGGCCCACTTCGGCGGCACCTGTGAGAACGGTGCCGGTGTCCACCACCTCGAGCTCGACAAACCGGCAGATGAAGGCAAGGTCTCGGTTGGCGATGAGGGCGCCGGGCAGCAGCCCCGACTCACAGAGGATCTGGAATCCGTTGCATATCCCCAGCACCGGTCGCCCCTCCTCGGCCATGCGCATGACCTCTCCCATCACCGGGGAGAATCGGGCGATGGCCCCGGTCCGCAGATAGTCACCGTGGGCGAACCCTCCGGGCAGGACCACGCCGTCGAAGCCGGCCAGATCGGTCTCTCTGTGCCAGACCAGCTCGGCTTCCCCCCCGAGTGAGCGCAAGGCGTGGGCCACGTCGAGCTCGCAGTTGGTCCCCGGGAACACGACGACGGCGACCCTCATCGCCCCACCTCCACCGTGAAGTCCTCGAGAACGGGATTGGCCAGCACCTGGCGGCACATCTCCTCCACCCTGGACTTGACGGTCTCCGGATCGTCGCCGGCGACTTCGAGATGGAAGACGCGATCCACCCGAACCGATCTCACCTCATCGTGGCCGAGATCATGAAGGGCGCGCTCGATGGTGGTGCCCTGCGGATCGGCGATCTCGGGTCGTCGGGTGATCTCCACCGTCACTCTCATGTGGTCCCGGCCGTGTAGTCGGCGAATCTCCTTCCGGTGATTCGATCGTAGGCCTCGATGTATCGGGACCTGGTGCCATCGACGACCTCGGGGGGAAGGTCCGGGGGAGGTGGGGTGCGGTCCCAGCCGGTGCCGTCGAGCCAGTCCCTCACGTACTGCTTGTCGAAGGAGGGCACGTCCTGTCCCGGGACCCAGGCGTCGGCCGGCCAGTAGCGCGACGAATCTGGTGTCAAGACCTCGTCGATGAGAAGCAAGTCCCCATCGGAGAACCCGAATTCGAACTTGGTGTCGGCGAGGATCACCCCTTTCGTGGCGGCATACTCCGAGGCACGCAGATAGATGTCGATCGACCGTTTGCGCAGCTCGTCGAAGAGCTGGTCGCCGAGCAACTCCCTGGTCTGCGACTCGGTGATGTTCTCGTCATGCCCGCTGCTCTCCTTGGTGGCCGGCGTGAAGATCGGCTCGGGGAGGCGGTCGGCCAGGGCGAGGCCTGACGGAAGATGCTCGGTGGTCGGTCCACCACCCTCGCGGTATTCCCGCCAGGACGACCCGTACAGATACCCCCTCACGACACATTCCACCGGGATCACCTCTGCCCGTCGCACGACCATCGCCCGGCCGCGTAACTCAGCCAGCTCCCTGTCCGTCAGCCCGGGCACCCCATCGAGGTCGGTAGTGATGAGATGGTTGGGGGTGTCCAGGTAATCGAAGAAATGGAGGCTGACCCCGGTGAGCACCCGGCCCTTGTCGGGTATCACCTGATTGAGGATCACGTCGTAGGCAGAGATCCTGTCGGTGGCCACGAAGAGAAGACGGTGCTCGTCGATCTCATAGATCTCCCTGACCTTGCCCGATCCGATGTGAGGTAGCTCCGGCACCGGGCGGGAGGGTAGCCGCCCGCGTCTATGGGTCCTTCTGCCCTATCCGGCCCGGGTGCGCCGTCGTTGACTCGGTATCGAGAAAGGAGCCGAACATGAAGCTCAGAGATCTCATGACCCGCGATGTGATCACGATCGGCCCTGATGCCTCGCTCAAGGAGGCGGCGCGCCGGATGATCGAGGCGGGAGTCAGTGGTCTCCCCGTGACCGAAGGGGACGACGATCGGCTGGTCGGCATCATCACCGAGGCAGACTTCGTTGCGACCGAGGCCGATCGCCGTCGTAAGAGACGGGCCGGGCTTCTCCGCTTCATCTACAAGGAGTCTGAGATCCCCTCCGAGGCGCGGGTGATCCGTGATGTGATGAGCACCGACCTGATCGTGCTCAGCCCAGAGGCCGACCATGCTGAGGCGGCTCGCCTGATGGAACGGGCGAGGGTGAAGAGGATTCCGGTGGTCGAAGAGGGGCGTCTGGTCGGGCTGGTGAGCCGTTCGGACATCATCCGGGCGTTTGCCCGTCCTGATGGGGAGATCATCTCCGAGATCGTCGGTCACTTGATGGGCGACGTGCTCTGGATCGACCCACAACGAGTGGCGGTGGCCTGCCGGGACGGCAATGTCACCTTGCGCGGGCGTCTCGACACCCGGAGCGACGCCGAGCTGCTGGCCAAGCTGACCGAGAGGGTGGACGGGGTGGCGTCGGTGGCGAATCACCTGGAGTACGAGGTCGACAACACCAAGCTCGAGACGATGCCTGCGCCGATCGGGATGGGGATGCCCAAGGGCTTCTGACCCCGAGGGCCATCAGGCGCTCCGTCCCCGCCCCTAACCTCGCCGCGTGCCCGGCTTCTCTGCCTCGACCGTCGAGGCGATGCTGCATGACGATCGATATGCCCGTCTGATCGGGATCGAGCTCCTCTCTGTGACCGACGACGAGATCGCCATAGAGATGGAGGTGAAACCGGAGCATCTCAATTTCCTCGAGGTCGGCCACGGGGGCATGGTCTTCTCGTTGGCCGACTGTGCCTTCTCGCTGGCGTCGAACGCGGCCGGGGAGAGGGCGGTCGCCATCGACACTCATCTCGTTCTCACCGCTCCGGCCCGGCTTGGCGACCGGCTGCGCGCCACGGTCACCGAGGCGTCCCGGGGGAGGACACTCGGCACCTATCGGGTCGATGTGACCAGGCAGGACGGGCGCAAGGTCGGTCTGTTCACGGGGACGGTGCACATCACGCCGGGAGGCTGAGCAAACGTCGTCAGAGCTCGAGGGATCGGAGTCGCTCGAATACGACGTGGGCCGAGTCGTGGACCCGCTCCAGCGAGAAGCAGGCTTCGAGCATCTCCCCGCTCAGCCCGGCTTCGGGGTCCTCGGCGAGCAGGTCACGCAGACTCCGGCCACTGTCCCATGCTGTCATCGAGTTGCGCTGCACGATCCGGTATGCCTGGTCGCGGCTCATGCCCGAATCGACCAGGGCGAGCAGGGCCGACTGGCTGAAGACGAGCCCCCGGGTCGCCTCCAGGTTGGCCCTCATCCGGCTGGTGTCCACCACGAGGCGCTCGATGAGGCCGGTGAGCTTGACCAGCATGTAGTGGAGCACGATCGAGGCGTCGGGCAGGACCACGCGCTCGGCCGAGGAGTGTGAGATGTCACGCTCGTGCCACAGGGCCACGTTGTCGAGCCCGACCTGGGCGTAACCGCGCAACAGGCGGGCCATCCCGGTGAGACGCTCGGAGAGGATCGGGTTCCGCTTGTGTGGCATCGCCGACGAGCCCTTCTGGCCGGCGGAGAATGGCTCCATGACCTCACCCACCTCCGATCTCTGCAGATGCCGGATCTCCGTTGCCATTCGTTCCACGGTGGCGCCGGTCAATGCGATCGCCTGTAGGTACTCGGCGTGCCGATCCCTTGCCACCACCTGGGTGGAGGCCGGCTCGATTCCAAGCCCGAGGGCCTCACACACGTGACGCTCGATCTCGGGCGGGAGGTGGGCGTAGGTGCCGACAGCCCCTGAGATCTTTCCCACGGCCACAGCCCGACGCGCTCTGTCGATGCGGGAGTGATCGCGGGCCACCTCGAAGGCCCAGCCCGCGAGCTTGAAGCCGAACGAGGTCGGCTCGGCCCAGATCCCGTGGGTGCGGCCGATCATGTAGCTGTGCTCGTGCTCCAGCGCCTGTCCTCTCACCACCTCGAACAGGGCATGGAGGCAGTCGAGCAATAGCGACGATGACTCTGCCAGGGCCACCCCGCTGGCCGTGTCGAGCACGTCGGACGAGGTCAGCCCATAGTGCACCCAGCCTGCAGCCGCCGGAGCGGCCTCGCCGAGCAGGTCGACGAAGGCAGCGAGATCGTGATTGGTGACCTCCTCCCGCACCCGCACCTGCTCCGGGGTCGGGCAGTCCGCGGCGCTAACCGCCTCGGCTACCCCCCCTGGGACGCGCCCGAGGCGTTGCCACGCCTCGAGCGCCAGGGTCTCGACATCTTTCCACACCTCCAGCCTGCGCTGATCGGACCAGATCCGGCCCATCTCGGGGAGGGTGTAGCGCTCGATCACGACGGAAGATGATGGCACGGACCAGGACCCGATATGTCCGCCATCACCGTTAGGTTGCCCTCCGATGCGTCGCGTCACCATCGCTCAGGCACGTCGCTATGCCCTGGCCGCACAGGGTCTCGGCACCGCCCGACCCTCGGGCCGGGTCGACGTGCGTCACTTTCGCCGGGTGATAGCCAGGGTCGGGGTGGTGCAGCTCGACTCGGTCAACGTCTTCAGCCGCACTCACTATCTCCCGTTCTTCTCGCGACTCGGCGCATACGAGCGGGGCGCTCTGGACAGCTGGCTGTGGGGCTCTGGCGAGGTGTTCGAGTATTGGGGCCACATGGCCTCTGTCCTCCCCATCGACCTCTACCCGATGTTCCGGTGGCGGATGGACCGGGGCTGGATCTGGAGTCCCGCCGAGCAGCTGCTCGCCGATGAGCCGGGGTACCTAGACAGTGTGCTCGACCAGGTGTATGGACGCGGTCCACTGCAGACAAGCGACCTCGACGATCCGGGGAAACGTGGCTCGAACGGGATGTGGGACTGGTCCAACGGGAAGATCGCCCTGGAGATGCTGTTCGTCCAGGGCAAGGTGGCGGCGGCTGCCCGGCCCAACTTCGTCCGCATGTACGACGTGGCAGAACGGGTGATCGCCGCGGAGCATCTCGGCGCCCCGATCCCCGAACCGGCGGAGGCCCAGAGCGAGCTGTTGAGACGCTCGGCCCGGGCTCTCGGCATCGCCACAGCAGAGGACCTGGCCGATTACTTCCGTATCCGGATGCCGCAGGCGCGCCCGCTGATCGAGAGACTGGCCTCACGGGGTGAGTTGATCGAGGTGGAGATTCCAGGGTGGGACCGCGTTGCCTACCTGCACCCGGAGGCGACATTGCCGCGACGGGTCGAGGGACGGGCCCTGCTCTCCCCGTTCGACAACCTGATCTGGTACCGGGACAGGGTGGAACGGCTCTGGGACTTCTTCTACCGGATCGAGATCTACGTCCCCGAACCGAAACGCGTGCACGGGTACTACGTGCTCCCATTCCTCCTCGACGGCGCCCTGGTGGCACGAGTCGACTTGAAGACCGACCGCAAGGCCGGGGCGCTGCTGGTCAGAGGAGCCTTTGCCGAGCCTGGCGTCGACGGGGCTCGAGTCGGCCGCGAGCTGCGCGCCGAGCTGGAGGAGGTCGCATCCTGGCTGGGTCTGAGCGAGGTGCGGGTCGCAGCCAACGGCGACCTGGCGGCCCGTCTCGTTTAGCTGAAGGCGTTGATGCCGGTGATCGCCTGGCCCATCACGAGGGTGTGGATCTCGTTGGTCCCCTCGTAGGTGAACACCGATTCGAGGTTGTTCATATGGCGGATCACCGGGTACTCCAGGGTGATCCCGTTGGCTCCGAGGATCGATCGTGCCGTGCGGGCCACCTCGATCGCGTTGCGGACGTTGTCGTACTTGCCAAAGCTGACCTGCTCCGGAGCGAGCTTTCCGGCGTCCTTGCGTCGTCCGAGATGGAGGGCGACGAGGGTGCCTCGCTGCACAGCCACCATCATCTCGACGAGCTTTCTCTGGGTCAGCTGGAACGAGGCGATCGGCCGGTCGAATTGATGACGGGTGATGGCGTAGTCGAGCGCAGCCTCGTAACAGGCCCGCGCCGCACCCATGGCCCCGAAGGCGATCCCGAATCTGGCCTCGTTGAGACATGAGAGGGGCCCCCTCATCGAGGACACCCCGGGGAGGACGAAGTCATCGGGAACGCGCACGTCGTCGAGGATCAGCTCCGACGTCACCGAAGCGCGCAAGGACACCTTCTTCTTGATCTCGGGCGCCGAGAAGCCGGGGCTGTCGGTGGGGATGAGGAACCCGCGGATCCCGTCGTCGGTGCGAGCCCACACCACGGCCAGGTGGGCGATGGAGCCGTTGGTGATCCACATCTTGGTGCCGTTGACGATCCAGTCGGTGCCGTCCCTGCGAGCGTTGGTGCGCATCGAGGCGGGGTCGGACCCCGAGTCGGGCTCGGTGAGGCCAAAGCACCCGATCACTTCGCCTGTGGCCATCCGGGGGAGCCAGGTCTGCTTCTGCTCCTCCGACCCGTACTTCCAGATCGGGAACATCGCCAGAGATCCCTGGACCGAGACGAAGGACCGGATCCCCGAGTCGCCCGCCTCCAGCTCGAGGCAGGCCAGCCCATAGGCGGTGGCCGAGGTGCCGGCGCATCCATAGCCCTCGAGGTGCATCCCGAGCAGGCCGATGTCACCGAACGCCTTGGCCAGGGCCTCCTGGGGGAGCGACCCCTCGTCCCACCAGTCGCCCACGTTGGGCACGATCTCCTTCTGCACGTATTCCCGCACGGTGTCGCGCAGCAGGACCTCCTCTTCGGAGAGAAGCGAGTCGATGTCGAGGAAGTCCTTGGGGTCGGGCTTCTCGAAGGAGATGTCGCTCATGTCGGGAGAATGGTATCCCCTCAGCCGGCCAGGGTCTTCTCGGCGAGATCGGCCCGATACACGGCCAACCTCGACCGGAGATCATCGTCACCTATGGCGAGGATCGCCACCGCGAGCAGAGCGGCGTTGGCTGCACCGTCGATGGCAACGGTGGCCACCGGGATCCCGGTGGGCATCTGAACTGTGGCCAGTAGCGAGTCGAGACCGTCGAGTGAGGCGTTGATCGGGACCCCGATCACAGGCAGGAGCGACTTGGCCGCCATCACCCCGGCCAGATGCGCCGCCTTGCCGGCGCCGGCAATGATCACCGAGAAACCTCGGTCGGCGGCGGTGGCGGCGAACTCGATGGCCTGATCTGGTGTCTTGTGCGCCGAGAGGACCTTCACCTCGGATTCGATGCCGAACGAGGCCAGAGTCTCGGCTGCCTTCTCCATCACCGGGCGGTCCGAGCCGGAGCCCATGACTATCGCAACTCTGTGAGCCATGTCGTGACGGTAACCGTTCGCGTGCGTGGCCCGTCCGGCGGATGAACGTGGAGGCTGTCTTGCATGGGAGGCGACTGTTGGCGCGTTGACAGGTTTGTGTTACTCGCCGATCTGGATCTCGCTTGCCGGTGAATCGAACTCGGCAACCTCTCCGTACTGGTTGTTGACACCCGGACAGCGCTCGAGCACGCGTGCCTGATCGGAGCTCTCCCCACCCTCCAGCTCGTCGACATCGGCGTAACCCCCGCCTCCGGAGACCCACTCGCCTGCGGGTATCTCCCTGCCATCGCCGAGTCGGAGGCCACTGCCGGTGACAACCGTGCCGGAGGGCCAGACACTGGGGTAGCTGACTTCGAACTCGGGCTGATGGAGGTAGATGCATCCCGTTTCGTGGTCCATCTCGACGAACCCGAGCACCTGGGCCGTCCGTCCACCCATCAGGAGACGGGGTTGTGTGAAAAGGACCCATGAGCCGGAATCGGTCTCGAACGACTGCTCCGACAATCCCCCACACGATGCCAACAGCAGTGCCATCGCCGACAACATCCCGAAGGTCCTCGACGGAGCCCGACGAAACCGCCCGGGGACCGCGTCGCGCCGGCGTCCCCAATGTCTCACGGGGAAAGATGTGTCATCGAGGGCGAGGCTAGACCACCTTCCGGGATCCCTCTAGGCCCATGCGTTCCTGGCGGTCTCTGGTACAATCGAACATATGTTCGCAGTCGATGGGTTCCAACCGTCCCTGTTCGGGGATCGCCCACCGGTCCCCGACGCCGGGTTCTCAGAGCTGACCCGGATCGACCTCGACCCCGCCTCGTGGCTCGACTTCGCCCCGGGCTGGCTGGCCGGTGACTCCCGTCTCTATGACCTGCTCGCAGAATCGGTGGCCTGGGAGCAGCCCGAGGTCAGGATGTACGAGAGGAAGGTCCTGACCCCTCGTCTGGTGGGCCAGGTCGATGCCGTTTGGTCTCCCGTGCTGGCGGAGATGGTCGAGATCCTCTCGTCCCGGTACGGGATCAGGATGGATCGTCTCAGCGCCGGCTGGTACCGGACCGGAGCCGACTCCGTCGCCTGGCACGGCGACCGCATCGCCCGTGAGCGGCACCACTCCATCGTGGCCACGGTGTCGCTGGGTGGGCCGAGACGCTTTCTCATCAGACCCAAGGGTGGAGGCGAGTCGCTGGCCTTCGACCTGGGCCAGGGTGACCTGGTGGTCATGGGCGGCGCCTGTCAGCGGCTCTGGGAGCACACCGTGCCCAAGGTCGCCTCGGCGCCTCCGAGGATCGCCCTCATGTTCCGGCACGCCTACGACTGAGCGGCGATGTCGGTTCGGAACTGCACACCCGGCCACCGCACCCCTTCGATCGCCTGGTAGGCCGCATCTCTCGCAGTCTCCAAGGTGCGACCGGTTCCGACCACGCTCAGCACTCGTCCTCCGTCGACCAGGAGGCGCTTGCCGTCGGTCCTGGTCCCGGCGTGGAACACCAGGACGTCTTCCGGGATGGAGTCGGTGTTTCCGATCACGGCCCCAGCTTCCGGTGAATCCGGGTACCCGGCGGCGGCCAGCACGACATTCACGGTGGCCAGGCTCGCCCAATCGGGGCTGGATCCTTCCAGGACGTCGATCAGGTCTGTGGTCATCCGGGGCAGCACCGCCTGGGTCTCAGGGTCACCGAGCCGGACGTTGAACTCGAGGACCTTCGGTCCGTCCTCGGTGAGGACCAGACCGGCGTAGAGGAACCCGCGGAAAGGGCTCCCGTCCTCGGCCATTCGCTCCAGCACCGGTTCGATCACATTGCTCATGGTCTCCTCCACCAACCCCACCGGAAGGTCGGTCACAGGGGAGTAGGCGCCCATGCCACCTGTGTTGGGCCCGCGGTCGGCATCGAGCAGCCGCTTGTAGTCACGAGCCGGCTCGAGCGGGGCGGCCCCGTACTCGGTGCAGACCGCGAAGACGCTCACCTCAGGCCCTTCCAGATACTCCTCGATCACCACCGGCCCGGTGGGGAGCCAGCGGTCCACCCAGGCTTTCGCCTCCTTGCTCGACTCCGTGACCAGTACTCCCTTACCGGCTGCCAGACCATCGGCCTTGACCACGAACGGCGGTTCGATCCGCTCGAGGTGGGCGTGGGCGGCGGCGGGCTCGAGAAACGACTCCGAAGCCGCGGTGGCGACGCCGGCCTTGCTCATCACCTCCTTGGCGAATGCCTTCGACGACTCCAGCCGTGCCGCCGAGCGGGACGGACCGAACACGGGGACACCCAGAGCGTCGAGGGCGTCCACCACCCCGGCTGCCAGTGGCGCCTCGGGTCCCACCACCACCAGGTCGACCCGCTGGAGACGGGCCATCGCAGCCACAGCTCCCACGTCGGTGGGAGATATTCCCTCGACCACCGGGCCAAGAGTGGCGAGCCCAGGGTTGCCGGGGAGGGTGATCAATTCGTCGACGCGGGGCGACCTTGCCAGCTTCCACCCGAGGGCGTGCTCTCGTCCGCCGCTTCCGACGAGGAGAACCCTCATTGGATCTCGATCAGTTGGCTTCGCTCCGGGCCCACCGAGACCCAGGAGATGGGCACCCCCACACTCTCCTGGATGTGCTCGATGTAGGCGCGTGCCGCCCCGGGCAGATCCCGATAGGTGCGAACGTCGGTGATGTCCTCGCCCCAGCCGGCCAGCTCCTCGTACTCGGGCTCGCAGTGATAGAGCACGCTCTGTTGGGAGGGGAACTCGAGGTGTCGCTCGCCACCGGCGCGGTAGGCGCTGGCCACCTTGATCGTGTCGA
Source organism: Acidimicrobiia bacterium (assembly GCA_036556665.1). Lineage (GTDB taxonomy): Bacteria > Actinomycetota > Acidimicrobiia > Spongiisociales > ZC4RG35 > JARDZU01. Next base: position 35,546 of record DATBIX010000046.1, on the reverse strand, counting down.
AGGCGGAGAGGATGTCGAGCTTGGTGAGGAAGAGCCGGGTGAAGGTGTTGACCCGGTTGGCGTAGCGGAGGGCGACGAGGTCGAGCCATCCGCAACGCCGGCGCCGCCCGGTGACGGTCCCGTACTCACCACCGAGCTCGATCATCCGGTCGCCGACTTCATCGTTCAGCTCCGTGGGGAACGGCCCGGTGCCCACCCTCGAGATATACGCCTTGGCCACCCCCACCACCTCGTCGATTGCCCGGGGCCCGATTCCCGAACCCACCGCCGCCCCGCCCGCGGTGGGGTTGGAGGAGGTGACGAAGGGATAGGTCCCGTGGTCGATGTCGAGCAGGGTGCCCTGAGCACCCTCGAAGAGAACCCGCTGCCCTGCCTGGAGCCCTTCCCAGATGAGCAGCGACGTGTCGGTGACGTGGGGTCGGAGCGCGTCGGCGTAATCGGTGTACTCGTCGATTATCTCGTCCGGATCCATGGGCAGGGTGTTGTAGACCCGGGGCAGGATCTTGTTCTTCTCGACGAGAGCGGCCACCACCTTCTCTCTGAAGATCTTCGGGTCGAACAGGTCCTGGACCCGTATCCCGAACCGGGCGTATTTGTCGGTGTAGGCCGGCCCGATCCCCCGCTTGGTGGTCCCGATCTGATTCTTGCCGAGGTATCTCTCGATGGCGGCATCGAGCTTGCGGTGATAGGGCATGATCAGGTGGGCGTTGGACGAGATCCTCACCCGAGACGGATCGAGGCCACGACCCGCCACCATCTCCATCTCCGAGATGAGCACCTTCGGGTCGATCACGGTGCCCGAGGCGATCACCGGGGTGCAATTGGGGTAGTGGATCCCGGACGGGATCAAGGAGAGGGCGAGGCGCTCCTCGCCGACGACGATGGTGTGACCGGCGTTGTTCCCTCCCTGGTAGCGGACGACGAAGTCGGCCGACTCTGCGAAGAAGTCGACGACGCGTCCCTTTCCCTCATCGCCCCACTGGGCTCCGAGGACGACTGTGGCCGGCATGACGTGCCGCGACGCTAATCAGGTCGACGGGGCTGCCCATCGCCCCCGTCGCCGGAGTCGCCCATGGCGACGTCGGTCACGATCTTGCCAACCTGTCTGGCACCGGTGGACACCACCTTGATCGGGAAGCTCCCGATCTGGATCAGCCCCAGCCCCACCGATCGAGGGAGGTCCTTGAGCCGAGGCCCGCCGACGAATCGTCGTCGGCCGAAGTAGAGCCAGAGGCCGAGACCCATGACCAGCATCAGGCCCACCAATGCCCAGAAGCCCCAGGTCTCGTCGGCCAGTGGCACCTCGATGAAGTTCATCCCCCACATCCCGGCGACGACCGACATGGGGAGGAGGATCGCCGAGAACACGGTGAGCACCCTGATGATCTCGTTGGTCTGGTCGGCCACCGCTCCACGATGGGTCTCCAGGACGGAGGAGAGAAGAGCGCGGGCGTTGTCCAGGGAATCGACCAGCTTGAGATGATGATCGAACACTCTGTCGAATGCGCGCGCCGCCACAGGATCGATGGCGGGGTGGATGCTCTCGGCCAGCTCGTTGAAGACATCGCGCTGCGGTGCGAGGGTGCGCCGAATCAGACCCACGTCGCGTCTCAGGGCATGGACCTCGGAGAGAGTGCGCGGGTCGGAGGCCATGGCCATCTCCTCGAGCACCTCGATCCGGTCGTCGAGGGCCTGGGTCAGGGGGAGATATCGCCGGGTGCCCAGTTGGGCGATGAATGCGGTCAGCTGTGCCGGGCTGTCCAGGTTGGTGGTGCTCGCCGCATTCTCGGGCGACTGGAGCCACTCGACCGCTGGGAGCGAGTCTCGGTGGATCGTGACGAGGAAGGTCTTGCCGACGAAGAGGTCGATCTCGGTCGTCTTGAGCCTGTTGTCGGCGCTCGGGGTGAGGCCGTTGAGCACCACGTAGACGAACCGTTCGTGCTCCTCGGTACGCGGCAGCAGTGAGACGTCGATCGCCTCTGCCAGCGATGCCCGATCGATGCCGACGATCTTGCCGAGAGCGATGATGTCATCCGGGTCCTCGCCCAGCAGGTCGAGCCAGAAGTACCCCGGCTCCGAGACGAGATGGCCAAGATCGGGCACGGGAACCTCGGCCAGAGGCGAATCGGCGTCTCGCTTGTGGTAGAGCCGCTGCACGGGTGGATTATGAGACTGTGCTCCCCGGCTGCGACGGCAATCGCCGCGCTCGGTGCCAGACGCCCGACATGGAGTTCCCGGTCCTCGGGCCGGTGACGAAACACAGCGTTCACAATGCGGCAACTGGTGTGAAACGGCCCCTCTGTTACAAAGCCGTCGTTCACGACAGGCAATCGAACGGAAAGGAGCTCCCGTGAGCAAGACGGCTGCCGACGTCTTGTCCCTCGTCGCCGATGAGGGGTACGAATTCGTCGACCTGCGCTTCTGTGACCTGCCCGGGCAAGTCCAGCATTTCACCGTCCCGGTCAAGCAGTTGACCGAGGACTCCTTCGAGGACGGTTTCGGATTCGACGGCTCGTCGATCCGTGGCTTCCAGCAGATCCAGGAATCGGACATGATCCTGATCCCCGACCCGGGCACCGCCATCGACGATCCATTCCGGGCCCGCAAGACCCTGATCCTCTACTGCTTCGTCAACGACCCGGTCACCGGCACCCCTTACGACCGAGACCCGCGGTACATCGCCAAGAAGGCCGAGGAGTACCTGATCAGCACCGGGATCGCCGATACGTCCTATTGGGGGCCGGAGGCCGAGTTCTACATCTTCGACGACGTCCGCTTCGGTCAGAACCAGTTCTCGGGCTTCTACTACGTCGACTCGATCGAGGGTGCCTGGAACTCGGGTGAGTACGAGGAGGGAGGGAACCTCGGGTACAAGCCCCGCTACAAGGAGGGATACTTCCCGGTTCCCCCGACCGATCACTTCCAGGACCTCCGCTCCGAGATGACGGCCAACCTGGAGGCGGCCGGCATCGAGATCGAGGTACAGCACCACGAGGTCGGGACCGCCGGTCAGGCCGAGATCGACATGAGGTACGACACGCTGCTCCGCACCGCCGACAACGTCACCTTGTACAAGTACATCGTGAAGAACACGGCCTGGGAGTACGGCAAGTCGGTGACCTTCATGCCCAAGCCGATCTTCGAGGACAACGGGTCGGGCATGCACACCCACCAGTCCTTGTGGAAGGGGGGCGAGCCGCTCTTCTTCGACGAGTCGGGCTACGCCGGGCTATCAGATATGGCGCGGTGGTACATCGGGGGGCTGCTCAAGCACGCCGCCGCCATCCTCGCCTTCGCCGCTCCTACCACGAACTCCTATCACCGTCTCGTGCCCGGGTACGAGGCACCTGTCAACCTGGTCTACTCGAGCCGGAACCGCTCGGCGGCGATCCGGATCCCGCAGTACTCGCAGGCTCCGGCGGCCAAGCGGCTCGAGTTCCGGTGCCCCGACCCGTCCTGCAACCCGTACCTGGCGTTCTCGGCGATGCTGATGGCGGGCCTCGACGGGGTGCAGAACCGGATCGAGCCCCATGAGCCGGTGGACAAGGACATCTACGACCTTCCCCCATCGGAGCTGGCCGGTCTCCCCTCGGTTCCGGGGAGCCTTCCCGAGGCGCTCGACGCCCTGCGGTCGGATCACGAGTTCCTCCTCCAGGGCGGGGTGTTCTCGCAGGGGCTGATCGATGCATGGATCGACTACAAGGTCGAGCACGAGGTCGACCCGGTCCGTCTCCGACCCCATCCGTACGAGTTCAGCCTCTACTACGACATCTGAGCCCGGGGCCTCCCGGCCTCGTCGACTCTTACGTGTCGCGTGATGCGTGGCACGTAAGCGAGGGTCCGTCGGCAGGCGGGCCCTCGCCCTGTCCGGTACCCGGGGCTCAGAAGATCTCGGGGCACCATGGCTCGGTATCCCAGCCGAATGCCAGGTCGAGCCTGGTGAGAGTCTCGCGGTCGCCGCTGAGACGCCCTGCCCGGGCCAGTTGACGGAAGCGGGCACGACCCATGTAACAGGCGCTCAGGTCCTCCAGGTCGATGGCGACGTCGGCCTCGGCGGCCACCCTCCGGCAGGAGACGTCGTCGCCGTTGCCGCTGAGCCGGTAGACGCCACTGACGTCGCCGAGCGGGTCGTCGACCTGGAGCACCACGTCGACTTCGGCCGGATAGGCGCGGGCGGTGAGGGCTGCCGGGACGTCCATGATCCGCACCCATAGCGAATCCGACCGGGTGGCGGCGGCGCGCCTGGTCCCGGCGAGGAGGTCGAAGACCGGGTCCCACGGCGGTCTCAGGTCGGCGGTTATCTCGGCGATCAAGTCGAGGTTGAGCACGAACGACCAAAGACCGGCCCAAGACTCGGGCGTGGTCCCAACCAGCTCTCGCACCTCGACCTTGCCTGCACCGTGGCCTTCGGCGAATTCGAGCTTGGATCGATACTGAGCGAATCCGGCGATGCCGTCCTCTCCATCCACGACCACATACCGATAGGCGGTCCTCCCCTTCCGCTCGTGGTCGGGGTCGTAGAAGCGGTAGTGCTCCCACCAATCGTCTCCCCGGCCGATGTAGCCGGGAATCGTCCGTCTGATGGTCTCGTAAAAGGGGGGAAGCAGGGTCGTCGCATCGTCGGCTTCGACGAATCGAACAGTGCTCGGGCTGGGAGCGAGTCGATGGAGCTCTACGTGTCCCCGGTCGATCGTGACCTCGTCGCACACGGCGGAGCAACCGAACCCATACCGGCCGTAGATGGCACTGTCGGTGGCCCACAGGGCCGCGATCGGCTCCTCGTGCTCGCGGACGTCGTCGAGGTGGGCCCGCATCATCCGAGACAACAGACCCTGGCGCCGATGGGTCGGTGCCACCGAGACGATGGTCGTGCCGGCGCAGCGGACCACGCCGCCCGGGACCGTCATCTCCAGCTCGTGTGCACCCGATGTGCTCACCATGAGCCCGTCCTCGAAGCCACATCGGGTGCGGGACAGGGGGAGACAGGTGCGAAGGCGACCGTCGTCGGGGTGAGGCTCGACCCCGAATGCGAGACCGAGGCTCCTCCTCAGGGAGTCGAACTCTCCGGGCTCGATCGCCCGGAACTCGATGCTCATCAGGCGTCGGGCGCTGTTCCCCCGGCGGCGGTGCGGGTGTTCTCGACCTCGACGTCGAAGTCGGTGACGGCGTTGGTGAAGGTTGTCACCGCAGCACGGCGCAGGTCGCCGGGGTCGGTCGACGTGAGACCCGAAAGCGCCTCGTCGGCCGCCCGTGCCGCCAGACTGGCTTGGCTGGCCAGAGCCTCCTGATTCGCTTCCAACCCGGCAGGGGGAGTGAGGGCGGCGACCTCGTCGGACAGGGTCTGGGCTTGGGTGGCGACAGCCTCCATCCGGCTCTCGGCGTCCGAGTATTCGACCTCCCTCGGCTCCGCATCGAAGCCGGAATTGACTGCAACCAATTCGGCGTTCAGAGTCTGGAACTCACCGTTGATCCGATCCAACTCTGTGATATAGGCATCTGCGCCGCCGACCGTAGTCCCGCTGGTGCCGGGAACGGTGGTCGACGAGCCGTCACTCGGGACGGTGCTGCTCGCGGCGGCGAGAGTGGTATCGGGCGAAGCCTCGGGCAGGGACCTGACGAAGAAGTAGGTGAACGCGATCATCCCCAGGATCACGAGGGGGAGAATCCAGCGGCCCGGCTTCGGGTCGGGGTTGACTGCCATGACCGCCGAAACGATAGCTGTCGCCGTCGGTCTCACGGGTCTGCACCGCAACGGCCCTCTTGAACCGCCGTGCACCGTCCCATACCTTCGATGACGTGGAGCCGGAGAGGAACGAGGTGTACGAGCGGATCCCGTGGGAGACGCTAGAGGAGAAGAAGACCGAGCGCCCCTGGCTGATGTATGGGCTGGCGGGTGCGCTGGTACTCGGATCGCTCGCCTACTCGTTCATGAGCAACCGACCCGGTCCGGTCGATGTTCCCAGCACCGCCGGCACCTCGGCGACCGTGACCGTGGCCTCCCCGCCGCCGCCGCCGGTCGCCGCAATGCCACCAACGTCGTCGGTGATGGCAGCCGAGGCCGACCTCTATGCCGTCCACCCGGAGCGGGTGATCGATCGAGTTGTGGCTCACGCCGAGTGGTTCGTCGCCGAGTACCTGACCGTCGACGGCTCCGAGCAGGGGAGGCAGACCCTCGAGGCTCTTCTTCCCGCCGGCGTTCCCCTCCCGGTCGCACCCGAGGGGACCCGTGTCTTCGTCGAGTGGGTGCGGGCCCTCGCCGTGGAGGAGTCGGGCCCGCTCCAGTTCAGGGTCGACGTGCTGGCCCGATCTCTGGCCGCAGGTGGCGACGGCGCCTACCAGAGGCAACCTCCTCTCCAAGTGTCGGTCGAGGTGAGGATGGAAAACGAGACGCCCCAGGTGGTGATGCCGCCCAGCATTCGCCCCGCCGACGTGGGCGACGCCCACACCTTGTCGCTGAGTGAGGTGCCAGACGAGATCGCCAACGCCGCCCGCGAGCAGTCGGGTGGGACCGAGATCCTGGGCGGAATCGACAGCGGTTCAGGCCAGTGGCAGGTCGTGGTCGTGGCCCCGGCGCCCGACGGGGTCAGCCGACCGGTGACTGTCATCGTTCCCTGAGATCAGCCCCCGAACTCGCCCTCTAGGATCGAAGTCGCCTCCGGGATGATGGCGTCCCATGAGGCGTCGGGAGCCTTGGAGATGGTCACGAAGTCGGCGGTCATGAAGATGCTGGTGACTCCTGGGATGGCAAGCAGGTCCGCTGCGAACGCCTCCTCCGGGGTGGAGCCGGCGACGTGTGTGGTCGGCCCGCCCACCGGCTGTCCCACCGAGAACTTCATTGCATTCGGGTTGGGCGACAAGTCGACGATGACAGCCATGAGCCGAGGTTAATCGGGTGGTCATGACCGTCGGGGTGGACGTCGGAGGGACGTTCACCGATGTGGTCGTCTTCGACGGCGTCTCGATCCGCGGATGGAAGGCGTTGACCACTTCCGACCAGGCGGCCGGGGTCATTGCCGCGATCTCGGGCGTTGAGAGCGACAGCGCGACCATGTTCCTCCATGGCACCACGGCAGGCACCAACGCCCTTCTCGAGGGTCGTGGCGCCCGGACCGCTCTGGTCACTTCCCGCGGCTTCGAGGACCTGATCGAGATCGGGCGTCAGGCGCGTCCGTCTCTCTACGACGTGTTCGTCGACCGACCCCCGCCGCTGGTAGACCGATCGAGGCGGTTTGGCTACGACGGAGACCTGGCGGACATTGTCGAGTCGGTGGTCTCATCGGGCGCCGAGGCGGTGGCGGTCGCCTTGATCCGTTCCTTCGACCATCCTGAGGAGGAGATGGCGCTGGCGGCGGCCATCGGTGAGAGGATCGGCGCGCCGGTGTCCAGCGGAGCCCAGGTCTCGCCTGCTTTCCGTGAGTACGAGCGAGTGGCGACCACCGTTCTCAACGCCTTTCTCACCCCCGAGGTCTCCGGTTACCTGAAGCGGCTCGAGGGTGCCACGACTGTCCGTCGCCGGTTGGTCATGACCTCTTCCGGGGGTCTGCTCCCCTTCGAGTCCGCCATTTCCTATGCGGGTCGGCTGGTCCTCTCCGGCCCTGCGGCCGGAGTCGTCGCCGCCACCGAGCTCGGTCTGGCCAAAGGGCACCAGTCGGTGATCAGCTTCGACATGGGGGGCACGTCGACCGATGTGTGCCGTATCACAGGGGGTGTGACGGCAGGATCGCCGCGCCGTGCCGGGGCCGGATGGGTGAATCGTGTCCCTGCCCTCCCGGTGCGAACGATCGGTGCCGGTGGGGGGAGCATCGCCTGGATCGACCAGGGAGGGGCGCTTCGAGTCGGGCCACGTTCGGCAGGCTCCTCGCCCGGCCCCGCCGCCTACGGGATGGGTGGGGACCAGGCAACCGTCACCGACGCCAATGTCGCCCTCGGTCGGATCCCTGCCGGTCTCGCCATGGGCGGCTCGGTCCCGCTCGATCCGGTCGCTGCGACCGGGGCCCTGTCGAGGCTGGGCGCAGACCTGGGAATGGAGGCCCCATCCGTGGCAGCCGGGATCCTCGAGGTAGTGGACACTCACATGGAACGGGCCCTGCGCGCCGTCTCGGTCGAGGAGGGGGTGGATCCCAGGGACTCCGTCCTGGTTGCATTTGGCGGCGCAGGTGGACTGCACGCTTCCCGTCTCGCCCGGCGTCTCGGCGCGCCACGCACCCTGGTGCCCCCACTGTCCGGTGTGTTCTCGGCACTGGGTCTGCTGCTGGCCCGGCCCCGCAGCGACGCCCTGCGCACGGTGATGCTGGGGGAGGGGTCCCCCGGGCTGCCCGCGGCGGCTTGGTCGATCGAGACTGAGGCCAGGGATGCCTTCCGGCGTGACCACGGGGTCGAAGGCAGAAACCTGGTCTCTATCGGCGAGGTGCGCTATGCCGGGCAGGCCCACGAGCTCGCTGTCCCCATGATTCACGAATGGGACGGGTTACGTCGAAACTTCGAGAGCGAGCACAACTCCCGGTTCGGGTTCGTGCGGGACGGCGAGCCGATCGAGCTGGTCAATGTCAGGGCCGAGGTGACCGGGCAGCCGCCCATCGGCTGGGGCGACCTGCCTGCGGTCAACGTCACGGACGTCCCCGCGCCGGTCCTCGACGAAGCGGGTTTGCCGATTTGGAATCGCAGTCTTCTCCCGGCCGGCTTCGAGTCATCGGGCCCGGGCGTAGTCATCGAGGACGACTCGGCCGTCTGGCTCGAGCCGGGTGACACTTTGACGGTCCACAGCGATGGGACGTTGGACATCGCCCACAGGTGAAGGTTCACCCGGGGTCAACTGCCCCGACGGCGCATCACGTCGCACCGCCAGGGGCACTCGCCGATCGCCGGCTGGTGGCCTGTTTACGCTCCCGTCGGCGGCAATGCGAAGGCGGCCACATGTCCCAATCGAGTTCATCCCTGATCGAGTTCGTGCAGACGTCTCTCAGGGCGGCGGCCGACCCGGCCAAGGCGGTCGACATGCAGGCATACATGAAGACCGACATGCCCTTCTATGGCGTGCAGAAACCGGGGAGGGCCTCCATCCTCTCCTCGCTGGTCGGCGACTACCCGCCCTCGAACCGGGCCGAGTACGAGGCGATGGTGCTCACGTTGTGGAGTCTCCCCCATCGAGAGGAGAAGTATCTCGCGCTCGGGTATGCCAGGCGTTTCCGCCTCCACATCGTCCCCGAATCACTCGCCCTCTATCAGAAGCTCATCGTGGAAGGGGCCTGGTGGGACCTGGTCGACGACGTGGCGACTCACCTGGTCCGTACCCTCGTCGTAGCTCACCCGATCGAGACATGGTCGGTCGTCGACGGCTGGGTCGACGATCCCGACATCTGGCTGCGGCGGTCGGCCATCATCTGCCAGGTCGGGGCGAAGGAGGACACCGATGCCGACCGCCTCTTCGACTTCTGCGCCCGAAGGGCCTTCGAACGGGAGTTCTTCATACGCAAGGCAATTGGCTGGGCCCTGCGCGAGTACGCCAGGATCTACCCCGACGCCGTGGCCGATTTCGTGACGGGGCACCGGGATCGGCTCTCTGGCCTCTCCTATCGCGAGGCGACCAAGCACATCGGGCATCTGCTGTGACCACCGACCCGATCACTCTCGAGGTCGCCCGTAACCGGCTGGCTGCGGTGGCCGACGAGATGGGAGTGGTGCTCCGGCACACCTCCCTCTCTCCGAACATCAAGGAGAGGGCGGATTGCTCGGCCGCGGTGTTCACCTCCGGGGGCGAGATGCTGGCCCAGGCGGAGCACATTCCGGTCCACCTCGGGTCGATGCCCGAATCGGTGATGGCGTGTCTCCGCCTCTTCGAGCCGGCACCCGGGACCCAGTTCGCGGTGAACGATCCCTTCGCCGGCGGCACTCACCTCAACGACCTCACCCTGGTCGCCCCCGTCTTCGTCGGCAGCGACCATGTCGCATGGGTGGCCAACCGGGCCCACCATGCCGATGTCGGCGGCGAGGCCCCCGGGTCGATGCCTGCCCATGCCACCCGGCTCGAACAAGAGGGGCACGTCGTCAACCCGATGATCGCTGTGCACGACGACCGGTGGGCGGAGGAATTCGCCGATCCATTCATCGCTGCCTCGCGCACCCCCTGGGAGAGACGGGGTGATCTCGCTGCCCAAATCGGCGCCAATGCGGTCGGGGCGGCCCGTCTCGCCGAGCTCGTGTCGGGCGCCGGTGTCGCCGAATTCGCCGCTCTCACCGACTCGTTGCTCGATTACGGGGAGAGGAGGATGACGGCCGCATTGGCCGGGCTGCCCGACGGGGAGTACTCGTTTCATGACTTCATGGAGCACGGGGAAGAGGATGTGGTGATCCGGGTTCGGGTCGTCATCGACGGTGGCCGCCTCCTCGCCGACTTCACAGGCTCTCACGGTCAGATCGCATCCAACTTCAACGCGGTCGAGGCTGTGACCAGGTCCTGCCTCTATTTCGCCTTGCGGGTGGCCACCGACCCCACCATCCCGGCCAACGGCGGCTGTTACCGGCCGATCGAGCTGGTGGCCCCAGCGGGCACGATCGTCAATGCCTTGCCGCCTGCGGCCGTGGCCGCCGGTAACGTCGAGACGAGCCAGAGGATCGCCGACGTGGTCCTGGGGGCGCTGGCCCAGGCGGCGCCGAATCGGGTTCCGGCTGCATCGCAGGGGACGATGAACAACGTCCTCATCGGAAGCGACGACTTCGCCTACTACGAAACCGTGGCGGGGGGTCAGGGGGGCCGGCCGGGGAGGGCGGGCCAGTCCGGCATCCACACCGGGATGACCAATACCGAGAACACCCCGATCGAGTCTCTCGACGCGCACTTCCCGTTCCGGGTCGAGCGGTACACCCTGCGCCGGGGAAGCGGCGGCGCAGGGCGGTTCCCCGGAGGTGAGGGGATCGAGCGAGAAATCCTGTTCCTGGCGGAGGCGACCCTGTCCCTGATGGGAGAGCGACGGAGGCATCATCCCTGGGGTCTGGCCGGAGGCGGCCCGGGAGCGACCGGCGAGGACTGGCTCATCACCAGCCATGGCAAGAGGGAGCGGCTGCCCGGCAAGACCACGACGGCGGTCGCCCCAGGCGACCGCCTCCTCGTTTTCACGCCCGGCGGTGGGGGATGGGGGGCTCCCTGACGCCAGGCTGAAGCTGAGGTTCGCAGTCCTAGAACTACCCTCACGGCTGTGAGTCTGATCGGTGAGCTGCGGGCGAGACTCGGGGAAGATCGGGTGCTCGACGAGGCGGTCGAGCTGTACCTGTACTCGAAGGATGCGTCCTTGACCCGGGGCCAGCCGACATGTGTCGTCTTCCCCGGGACGACCGAGGAGGTTGCCGACGTGGTGAGGCTGGCCGAGGCCCATCACGTCCCAATCGTGCCGCGCGGGGCAGGGACCGGTCTCACCGCCGGGGCCACCCCGATTCAGGGCGGCATCGTCCTCTCCACGACCTCGATGAACCAGATCGAGATCGACCCCGAGAATAGAACGGCGTGGGTGGGCGCCGGTGTGATCAATCTCGACCTGACTCGCGCCGCAGAGCCGTACGGGCTCCACTTTGCTCCCGACCCCTCGTCGCAATCCGCCTGCACCATCGGTGGGAACGTGGCCAACAACTCGGGTGGGGCACATTGTCTCGCCGAGGGCGCGACGACCAGCCATGTGCTCGGCCTCGAGGTGGTGTTGGCAGGGGGCGCGGTGCTCGTCCTGGGCGGATCCGCCCCAGACATGCCGGGGCTCGACCTGAAGGGGCTCATTGTCGGCTCGGAGGGGACGCTCGGGGTGGTGACCAGGGCCTTGGTCCGGCTCCTCCCCATCGAGGCTGACGTCCGAACCCTGCTCCTCGATTTCACGAATCTCAGCGGTGCGACCAAGACGGTGTCGGACGTGATCGCCTCGGGTCTGGTGCCGGCGGCGCTGGAGATCATGGACCAGAACATGATGACCGCGGTCGAGACCTGGCTGCATTGCGGGCTGCCGACCGAGTCGGCTGCCGGCCTCCTCGCCGAGGTGGTGGGCACGGCCGAGGCGGTGGAGGCGGAGGCGGCGATCATCGATCGTATCGGTCGCGAGAACGGGGCTTGCCAGGTCCAGATCGCCCGCGACCAGGACCATCGCGATCTGCTCTGGAAGGGGCGAAAGTCGGCTTTCGGGGCGGTGGCCCAGGTCTCGCCCGACTATTACCTGCACGACACGGTGGTGCCCCGATCGAAGCTGGTCGAGACCATGGAAGAGGTGCAGGCGATCGCCGATCGTCATGGTCTCGCCGTATACAACGTGCTCCACGCCGGCGATGGGAACCTCCATCCTCTGATGGCCTTCGACTCGTCCGAGCCCGGGATGGTCGAAAAGGTCCTACGCGCCGGTGAGGAGATGGTCGCTGCCTGCATGCGCCGCGGCGGCGCTCTCTCCGGGGAGCATGGGATCGGCGTGGAGAAGCGGGAGATGATGCGCACCGGGTTCTCCGAGATCGATCTCGACGCCCAGGCGCGTCTCAAGGAGGTGTTCGACCCGGAGGGGATCTTCAACCCGGCCAAGGTGCTCCCCGAGGGATCTCGATGCTTCGACTTCGGGGGCGTGAGACGGCAGATCCCGCACGGTGCCTGGGTATGACCGAAGCGGTGACGGCGGGAGCAGAACAGGTTGCTCCCGCCGACATCGATTCTCTCGCCGCCATCCTTCGTCGGGCGACGAAGGAGCGGAAGGTCGTGCAGGTGGTCGGGGGAGGCACCCGGCAGGGATACGGGGCGCCCAGCCCACCCGATTTGGTCCTCTCGATGAGCGGTCTGACCGGGATCGAGGAATGGGATCCCGACGACCTGACCGTGACGGTGAGGTCTGGGACCCCGGTGGCGGAGTTGGAGGAGACGTTGGCCACCCGTTCGCAAACCGCTGTCATGCCCGAGATCCCTGGCGCCTCGACGGTGGGCGGGGTGGTCGCAGCCGGTGTGTCATCACTGCGTCGCGGGCGTCTCCTCGGCACCCGGGAGCGGATTCTCGAGGTGACCCTGGTGACCGGCGATGGGCGGATCGTCCGGGCGGGCGGCAGGGTGGTGAAGAACGTGAGCGGGTTCGACCTTCCCCGCCTGGCGGTGGGTGCGTTCGGGTCCCTCGGCGTGATCGTCGGCATCTGTCTCAAGCTGTGGTCGACCCCGCAGGCGTCGGCGACGGTGACCGTCGACGACCTGGCTTTCGCCGACCGGGTGGTTCGCCCCCTCGCCGTCCTGGAACACGACGGGGTCAAGCGGGTCTTCCTCTGGGGGACCGAGGAAGAGGTCGACGCCACCTCCTCACGGCTCGACGGCCATGTCGTCGCCGGTCTCGACTGGCCCCCGGATCCGACGGGCAGCTTTCGCTGGTCGCTACGGGTGCCACCTGCACTCACCAGGGAAGCCATCGCCCGGGTCCCCGCGGAATGGAGCTACCTCGCCATCCATAGGGTCGGCGAGATCAGAGCCTCCTCCCCGGCGATCGATGGCGCCGAATCGCTCCGCTCCTGGGCGGAGGAGCGTGGTGGGGCGCTGGTGGTGGTCGACGCTCCAAGTGGTGGTCTCTCCGGCCTCGACCCCTGGGGCTCACCCCCACCCGGGCTCGACCTCCAGCGGCGGCTCATCGCCCAATTCGACCCGGGCCGGGTCATCAACCCTGGCCGCCTCCCGGGAGGGATCTGATGGCCTGGGTCACCGACGAGCACCCGACCACTGAGGAGCTGAATGCGTGCGTCCAATGTGGCCTATGCCTCCCGGTGTGCCCGACCTTCCGTCTCACCGGACGGGAAACCGCCGCACCGCGCGGCCGGCTCCATGCGATGAAGGCGGTCCATCAGGGGGTTCTCGAGGTGGACGAAGCGTTTCAGAGGATCATCGACTTCTGCCTCGGGTGTCGGGCATGTGAGCCGATCTGCCCGGGCATGGTCCCCTATGGCAGGGCCCTCGAGGGAACCAGAGCCGAGATCGTGGCGCAGCGGCCTTCTATCGGGCATCGGATCCGGTCGGTCCTACTCGGGCCCGTGCTGGGCTCCAGGGCCGCACTCAGATGGGGCAGCGGCACCCTCAGGATCGCCCAGGCGATCGGGGCCACCTCACTGGCTCCATCCAGGTTCCGGCGACTTTCGTCGGGTCTGCGCAGCCTGCGCGGGAGGCCGCCGCCCACCATCGGGCACGAGGGCGGCGAGGGCTCCCTCGGTGTGATCGGGTTGCTGGCCGGATGTGTGCAGGACGAGTGGTTCCGACCGGTGAATCACGCCGCGATCGAGTTGCTCGAGTTGGCCGGGTACAGGGTGGAGGTTCCTGCCACCCAGACCTGCTGCGGTGCCCTGGCGGCGCATGACGGCAAATCGAGCGAGGCACGCCGGCTGGCCGAGCGGAACGTCCCCGTGTTCACTCGCTACGACCAGGTGGTGGTGAGCGGGGCGGGCTGCTCGGCCCACGTCCGCGAGTACCGGCATTGGGCCGGTGAGGGAGCGGCGCTCGGGGAGAAGACGGTGGACGTGACGGTTGCCGTGGCACGCGCGATCGACGCCGGGTTGCTCCCCAGGATCGCGGGTGAGACGGGGCGGATCGCGATCCAGGACCCGTGCCACCTGCGGCACGCCCAACGGATCACCGCCGAGCCGCGAGCGGTGCTTGCAGCAGCCGGCTACCAGGTGCTCGAGATCGATCCGGCCGGCATGTGCTGTGGTGCCGCCGGGCTGTACACCGTGCTTCAGCCCGAGGCGTCGCAACGGCTCGGCGAGCAAAAGGCGGATCAGGTGCGCTCCCGTGATGTCACCCGGGTGGCCTCGGCCAATCCCGGCTGCGAGATGCAGCTTCGGTCCTTCCTGGGCCCCGAATACCGGATCGCCCATCCGATCGAGTGGTATCACGAAGCCTTACAGGCCAGGGGGATGATCGGTAAGGTCCGGCCGATGGAGAAGCCGGTTTGATGGAGGGTGTGGCCCGGGCCGACACACGGGGGCTGCTCAAGCGTTATGCCATCCTGGCCTACGGTGCCTTCGGCACGATGCTCGACATCGGCCTCATGGTGGTCGGCAGTCTGCTGGTCGGGCTCTCCATCGCCGTGCTCCTGGCGGGATTCGAGTTGGTTTCCGTGCAACAGGACCTCTCCACCGGGGCGATGCTCGCCTCGGCGCTGGTCCTGGCCGTCATCGGGTTGTTCGCCCTCGGGCTGGCGGCGGAAGGCCCACTGGGCCGGGGGCGCCGTCTGGTCGGATTCAAGTTGTGGGAGGTCGGGATCGGGCGAACCCTGGCGGTGCTCGTCGTAGGCCTGCTTGCCCTCCTGGTCTACGGACTGGTGGACGGGATTCTCGACAGCGTGCCCGTTCCCATCGTCAAGGGGGCGGAAGGGGTGAGGGCGGTCGGCATCGCCGGTCTCACCGTGATGCCCCTCATTGGTGTCCCGCTCTCTCTGTTGGTCCGCTGGTATCCCAACGGTCCGGAGTGGCTCGAAAGGGCCGAGGTCCCGGTCATGTTCGTGGTGTGGGCGGTGGCCACGATGGCCATCATCTCCTGATCCGCCCGACCTTTCACAGCGCCTTGGCGTAGATCACCATCGGCCTCGCCTCGAACCCCTCCCGTCTCATCGCTTCAGCCAGCCACGGGGTGTCTGGGACCATTGCCTCGATGCTGATCGCCCCTCTCTCCCGAGCCAGACCGAACAGTTCCTGGAGCATGATTGGAGCATCGGCGTCGGTGGTGACCAGCCAGCGGAGGGCGATCCCTGATTCGATCTCGTCGACGACGGCGTAGCCGGCCTCGCCCTGATACAAGGACCGGTCGGCGACAGCCCTCTCCAGGTCGTCCCTGGTGGCTCTTCGCCAGCGCCACCGCTCGGCGAGAAGCTCGCGGCCCGCCTTGGCCAGATCGCTTTGCGACCAGAGCATCCAGGCGGCATCGGCATCGAGGCTTCCCGCCGGCCGGAGCCGTCCCGGTGTGGGCGAACGGCCGGGGGTCACCTCTGCGATGGCATAGAGCCAGTGGCTGACCGGGCGGTAGCCGATCCTCTCCACCTGTCCCCGGGCCGGCTGGTTGCCCTCCTCGACGACGAGGCGGGCGACCCGGGCACCGTGTTGGCGGCACCAGTCGGCGGAGTAGTCGTTCATGGCCGAGCCCATCCCGGCGCGTCGATGCTCGGGGTGCACCCTCGCCCCGCTCAGCCAACCCTCGGTCGGGGTGAGGAGCTGTGCCCGGGCCACAGCCACCGGGACGTCGTCCTCGTACGTGCACACGATGACCAGCGATCGATCGTCCGCCAGCCACTCGGCCAGCTGCTCGGGCACGTAGTCGCCCCACGGGAAGGTGTCTCTCGTCCAGACGGCGATCGAGGGCACGTCCTCGGGACGCGCCGGCCGGATTACGAACGACATGGCTACATCCTGTCGGGGACTTCGATCCCGAGCAGCTGGAGCAGGCGCTCGAGGACTGCCAAGGTCCAGGTGGCCAGTGCCAACCAGGACGCCTGACGCCCTGAGTCGGGCTCTGAGAGGATGTGGCAGACGTCGTAGAACCTGTTGAATCTGCCGGCTACCGAATGGGCGTACTCGGCGATGTGGTTCGGGGCCCGGAGTCCGATCGCCCGGTCCACTACCTCCGGGATGTGGAGCAACTCGAGCATGAGATCCCGCTCCGCTTCAACGATTGGTGGAAGCAGCGCCCCGGCACGGATCCCGGCCTCGTCCGCACGGCGCAGGATCGACTTGATTCGCACCGCCGCATACTGGAGATAGGGCCCCGTCTTGCCCTCGAACGAGCTGAAACGGTCGAGGTCGAAGACGTAGTCCGATGCGCGGTTGTTGACCAGGTCGCCGAACTTGAGCGCGGCCACTCCGACCATCTCCGCGATGCTCTCTCGCTCCGCCTCCGGGTAGTCCTCGGCGAGATGCGCCTCGTCCAGGCGACGCATGGCAGCTTCGGTGAGGAGCTGGATCACGTCGCCGAGGCGGACCACACCTCCCTCGCGTGTCTTGAACGGCTTTCCGTCGGCGCCATTCATGGTCCCGAACCAGATGTGCTCCATCCGGGTGCCGGGCGAGGTGATCCCCGCCTTCTCGGCGGCGCGGAACAACTGGACGAAGTGATCGGCCTGACGCCGATCCACCACGTAGAGCATGAGGTCGGCATGGAGGTCATGGACCCTCATGTCGATGGTGGCCAGGTCGGACGTGCTGTAGAGGAAACCGCCCGCCTGGGTCTCCAGGATCAGGGGAGGTATCTCGCGATTGTCACCCTCCTGGCTCACCCTGACCACCAGGGCACCCTTCGACTCCTCGGCCACTCCGTTGTCTCGCAGCTCGGCCACCAACGAGGCGAGCCGGTCGTGAACGGTGGATTCGCCGTACCACAGGTCGAAGTTGACCCCGAGGCGAGCGAAGTCCTCCCGCTGGGACTCCTCGGAGACCCTCTTCATATGGCCCCACAACGCCACGTACCCGGGGTCGCCCTGCTGCAGGCGCACAGTCGCAGATCGAGCGCTATCGGCGAAGTCCTCGTCGGAACGGGCGCGAAGGGCCGCCTCCGGGTATATCTGTTGCAGGTCGTCGAGTGTCACCGGGGATTCGGACGGGTACTCGTCGACCGGTGGCCCGAAGTACGGGAGGTCGGGTTGCTTCTCCTCGATGGCGGCGATGAGCAGTCCCATCTGGAAGCCCCAATCGCCGAAATGGGGGTCCCGGATCACGTGGTGGCCGGCGAACGTGAACAACCGGGCGAGCGAATCTCCGATGATGGTGGCTCGGAGATGCCCCACGTGCATCGCCTTGGCGACGTTGGGCCCGGCGTAGTCGACGACCACGGTCTCCGGCCGCGAGGTGGGCCGGTACCCCAGGTTGGGGTCGGCCGAGTCACGGGCTGCGGACCTGGCCAGGGCGTCGTCGGTGAGAGTCAGATTGACGAAACCAGGCCCCGCCACCTCGGCGGAGGCGATGTCTTCGTGTGCCGAGATCAGGGCGGCGACTTCCTCGGCTATCTCCCGCGGCGGCCTTCCCGCCTGCTTCGCCGCCGCCATGGCCCCGTTGACCTGGTACTGGGCGAGCTCGGGGCGCTGCGAGGGCACGACTTCGCCGAGCTCTGCGGGCAGGCCGAGCTCGACGAAGGCCGAGCTCGCCATATCGGAGAGGTCACCGAGGAGCGACATGTGCCGGTGACCTTAGGAGTGTGACCTCCCGGTCAGGCCGGGGGGCCTGAGGCGGGCTCAGTACTTGGCCAGCTCCTGGGCGTGCCTGACGATCCCCTCCGGGGTCGGGTAGAGCTGGTCCTCGAGTGCCCCGGCGTAGGGCATGACCGGCACGTCGGGCAGGGCGTAACGGCGAACCGGGGCGTCGAGCCACTCGAATGTCTTGTCGGCTATCTGAGCCGCCAGCTCGGCGCCATAACCGACGAACTCGTTGTCCTCATGGACGATCAGGGCCCGGGAGGTCTTCTTCACCGACGCCTCGATGGTCGGCCAGTCGAGAGGCTTGAGACTGCGCAGGTCGATCACCTCGGGGCTGATCCCCAACTCTTCGAGGATGGGCACCGCCTGAAGGGCGAAGTAGGCCATGGCCCCGTAGACCAGGATGGTGAGATCTGTCCCGGCGTGAGTGATGGCAGCCCGACCGAGAGGCACCCGATGCTCGCCTGCGGGATAGGGGCCCTTTGCCAGCCGGTACAGCTTTTTCGGCTCGAGGAACAGGACCGGGTCGGGGTCCTCGACGGCTGAGAACAGGAGTCCCTTCACATCTGCCGGAGTCGAAGGCACCACCACCTTCAAACCCGGGACGTGGGCATAGAACGACTCGATCGACTGCGAGTGGTAGAGCGCCCCGTGGATCCCGGCGCCGTACGGTGTCCTGACGACGATCGGCACGTTCCAGCGCCCGTCGGAGCGGAAGCAGATGCGTGCCGCCTCGGAGACCAGCTGGTCGAAGGCGGGGTGGATGTAGTCGGCGAACTGGATCTCCGGGACGACCTTGAACCCGGCTGCGGCCATGCCGATGGCGACCCCGACGATCGACGACTCGGCGATCGGAGTGTTGAAGCACCGGGCCGATCCGAAAGACTCGGTGAGCGACTGGGTGGCCTTGAACACGCCCCCCTTCTCCCTGGCGACGTCCTCGCCGAAGACGATCGTGTCCGGGTGGGCCTCCATCACCTCGTGGAGCGCCCTGTTGATCGAGGTGATCATGTTGACCTCCTCGCCGTCGAGCGACGGCTCGGGCTCCACGACGGCCGGGCCTGGCTCGATGACCCGGGCATACACGCGTGAGCTCGCCTCGTCAGGGTCGGGGGCAGCCTCGGCCTCCTCCACGGCGGTGGTGAGCTCGGCGGCGACCTCGGCGTCGATGCGTTTCTCCTCTGCCTCGGTCAGGAGCCGATGCTCGATCAGATACTGGCGGAGCCGAGCGACAGGATCGCGTTTCCGCCAGGTCTCCACCTCCTCCCGGCTGCGATAGAGGGCGTCGTTGTCATCCGAGGTGTGGGCGTAGTAACGGTAGGTCTCGGCCTCGATCAGGGTGGGGCCCTCCCCGGACCGTGCTCTTTCCACCGCCTCCTGCATGACCTTGTAGACACGGAGTGAGCGGTTTCCGTCGACCTCGACCCCGGGGAAGCCATACCCGGCTGCTCGGGCGACCAGGCTCCCGGCCACCTCCTCGTGGGTGGGCACCGAGATCGCGTAGCCATTGTGCTCGATGAGAAAGATCAGAGGGAGCCGGTGAATCCCGGCCCAGTTCATCGCCTCGTGCCAGTCGCCCTCCGAAGTCGAGCCCTCACCACCGTAGACCACGACAACCGAGTCCTCTCCCCGGGTGACGATTGCCTGTGCGATCCCGACCGCATGGAGGAACTGGGTTCCGATCACGGAGGACTGGGTGAGGATCCTGAGGTCCGGGTCCGACCAATGGCCGGGGAGCTGGCGCCCGCCCGACATGCGATCCGTCTTCTTGGCGAAGGCGGCGAGGAAGACGTCGAGGGGTGTGAACCCCCAGGCCAGCGCCACTCCCATGTCGCGGTAATAGGGCAGGACCCAGTCCTTCGACCTGTCGAGGGCGAAGGCAGAGGCGGCCTGCACCGCCTCATGACCCGAGGACCCGACCACGAAGGGCGCCCGGCCCTGTCGCTGAAGAGCGAAGAGCCGGTCGTCGATGCGACGTGCCATGACCATCACCCGATACAGCTCGAGAACCCGTTCGTCGCTCAGCCCGAGTTGGTGATGATGCAGGTTCCTGTCGAAATCCATCCCCGTCAGGGTGTCGCTCAATTCCGGTCGTCCCCACTGCGACGGAACCGCCGCAGGTCTCCTATCTCCCTGATCCGATCCTCGGCCACCTTCATCGCGGCGGCGTTCGGGTTGATCCCTTCGCTCTTCGACATCTCGAGAATCGTTTTGGTTGCTTGGAAGATCCCGTCGACACGATGCAGGGCCCGGATCTTCGAGTAGCCCTGCAGCTCGTCGTAGACGTTGATCAACCCGCCTGCGTTCACCACGAAGTCGGGGCCGTACAGGATCCCGCGCTGTGCGATCCTCTCGGCATCCGCATCGGTGGCGAGCTGGTTGTTGGCACTGCCCACGATCGCCTGGCAGGCGAGGGCGGGGATCGTCCGCTCGTTGAGCCCTGCTCCCAGGGCGCACGGCGAATAGAAGTCACAGTCCACGGCGTGGATCTCGTCGACATCGACGCTCTTCACACCGTAGGTGTCGACGGCGGCCCGTGTCGCCACCTCGTGGGCGTCGGAGACGATCACCTCCGCTCTGGCCTCGACGAGGAGTTGGACGAAGGCGGAGCCGACCTTTCCGACCCCCTGGACGGCGAAGCGCCGTCCGGAGATGTCCGGGTCACCCCACAGATCCTCGGCCACCGCCCGGCAGGCGGCAAAGAGACCCCTCGCCGTCATCGGCGATGGGTCGCCCGCCCCGCCTTCGGCCACCGAGTTCCCCAAGGCCCATCGGGTCTCGCGCCGCACGATGTCGAGGTCGGTGGTCGTGGTCCCGACGTCTTCAGCCGTGATGTACCTGCCCCGCAATGAGTCGACGATCCGGCCGTATGCCCGAAGCAGACGCTCGGACTTGTCGGTCGAGGGGTCCCCGATGATCACCGCCTTGCCCCCACCGAGGTCGAGCCCGGCCGCCGCGGCCTTGTAGGTCATCCCACGGGAGAGCCGCAGCGCATCCTCGAGTGCCTCGTCCTCCGAAGGGTATGGAAAAAAGCGTGTCCCGCCGAGGGCGGGACCGAGAGCCGTGGAGTGGATCGCGATGATCGTCTTCAGCCCGGAGATCTTGTCGTAACCGTAGAGGATCTGCTCATGTCCCTCCCGGGCTACCTCATCGAACACGACCAATGCGTTTGCTCCTTCACCGAGCACATGGCTGCAACGCCGATACTACCTGGACCCGGGTCCGGGGCACCATGGCTGTTGCCTTCCACCTCTGCCAGGATGGAGCCGTGACCAAGACGGCGTTCCTTCGGGTGTACTCGCCTCAGGCTGTGGAGATCGGCGACCCTGTGCCCGGTTTCGTCCACGCCTACGGGATCCTCTCGGAGACCGAGACCGAGGAGAGCTGGGTTACGGAGTGGAATGGGGCCCGCGTGGTGTGCCCTCGCTATCTGAGGCTTCGGGTGCTCGAGTCGACCCTTGCCTTCGCCAACGCATTTCGCGGCCTCGGTGCGGGGCTGATCCCGGACGCGGCGGCGAGAGCGGCCGATCGCGAGCTGCGTCAGTACCAGCGTGACCATCCCTCTCATCGGTCTCATGTACTCACGGCCGCCTGGCACGTTCCGGTCCGCTGGTTCGCCGCATTCCAACCCGAGGACCGTGAGGTGTACGAGGTACATGGGTCCCCCCGTCTGCGCTTCAGAGTCGACCTGGCGGTGGGAACCAGGCGGGTCGAGAATGCCCTGGGGATCTTGCGCTCGCTGCAGGTATTCGAGGGCCCGGCCGCCGAGCTGGAGCAGCTCCTCGAGTGGATGGGTGACTTCCCTCCCGGTTCGATGCTCGAGCTCGACTATGCAGACGTCTCGGAGTTGTTCGACCCTCACGATCTGGTATTCGACGATTCGGTTGAGCTGGTGCGGCGGTCACTCGACGCCCTGGCCGAGGGCGACATGATGGCGGCCGGGGAGAACTATGGCCGGGTGGTGACGAGATGGGCGCCGGCCTTCTCCGTCACCTTCTCCAATTGACCGATGACGCGGGTCGCGTGGAATAACCACTCGGTCCACTTGGTTGTTCCTTGTGAATAGAATCACAAGTGATTCTCTTCCCCTCGAATGTGCGATGGCCAGTGGAGATTGCTCCGCCCCAGCGGCGGACTTCCTTCTCCTCCTCTCCAACTCCACTGGCCTCGCATTCGCTCCGATACGGATCGGCATTTGCGTCCCGGCGTCCCTCACCTACCATGCCCGCCGACATGACATGCCACGTCACCCGCCCGTTCGGCGCCTGCGTCTGTTGCTGCGCGCCCGCGCCGGGTGCGTGGTGATGTCCTGAGCCATCTCGTAGTTCGAGACACCAAACCCGCACCGGCACCGGATGCGGGTTTTTTGATGCCCGATCCGGAGCCCACGGCCAAGGAGAAGGAATATGACCAGTCAATTCGCCCAGGTGAGCCACCCGACGGTGGACGCCGAGGTGGACACGAGCGGGTTGTTGTGCCCGCTGCCGCTCTACCGCGCCTCGCTCGCCCTCGGCCAGCTGGCCCCGGGCCAGGTGCTTCGGGTGATAGCGACCGACCCGGGTGCCCTCGAGGACATCCCGGCCCTTGCCCGGCAGACAGGGAACACGCTGCTCGCCGTCGAGCGCCAGGAGGACCGTCATTTGTTCTGGATCGAGAAAGGAGCCCGGTCATGACCGAGCTGCTCACCGTCGACGGGAGCCGCCCGACCGAGGAGTCTCAGCGGCGACGGAGGATCGCCCTGGTGGCCTCCAAAGGGACACTCGACCAGGCCTATCCGCCTCTGATCCTCGCCACCACCGCGGCCAGCCTGGGTTGGGAAGCCGGCGTCTATTTCACCTTCTACGGTCTGGACATCATTCACAACGATCGGTTGGAGAAACTGAAGGTCGCCTCCCTGGCCAACCCGGCCGGGCCGATCCAGCTGCCCAACCTGCTCGGCGCCCTGCCCGGGGCCACCGCGGCCGCTACCAAGGTGATGAAGAAATGGATGACCGACGCCCGCATGCCGACCGTTCCCGAGTTCATCGAGATGTCCCAGGGACTCGGCGTCAGGTTCTTCGCCTGTTCCACGACGATGGGGGTGATGGGTGTCGAGGAGGACGACCTGATCAAGGGCTGCGAGATAGCCGGGGCCGGGGCCTTCCTCGACTTCGCTGCAGACGCTGACGTGCAGTTGTTCGTGTGACCTCCGCTCACACCGATCGTCTGTCTCCGACGAATCGGGCCAGGATGGGCCCGGTCGTCGCCATGATCAGGACGTAGCCGGCGGAGATCGGGCCCAACTCCGCCCCGACCCCGGCGGTGAGCCCCAGCCCGGCGATGACGATGGAGAACTCCCCGCGGGCGAGCAGGGCCGTCGCTGCCCGCCTGCGCCCGCGCCCCCCGATCCCGGCGCGCCATGAGGCCCACCAACCGGTGGCGGCCTTGCTGACCCCGGTGACGGCGGCAAGGGCGATCGCGTACCAGGCCACGTCGGGGAGGGTCTGTGGGTCGATGGACAGCCCGAAGAACACGAAGAAGACACCGGCGAAGAGGTCGCGGAGCGGGGCGAGGAGCTCTCTCACGCGATCGGTCGCCTCGCCGGAGACGCCGATCCCGACGAGGAAGGCGCCGACCGCGGCGGATATGTGGAGCTGTTCGGCGAGCCCGGCGACGATCAGGGTCACACCCAGCACGGTGAGAAGGTTGACCTCGTCGGAACCGGAGAAGGCGGCACGGCTGAATCGGTCGCCATGGCGGGAGGCGAGGGAGATGATCAGCGCAACCACGACGAGGGCTGCGGCGACAGAGACGAAGGTGGCCCCCCAACTGCCTCCCAGGGCGACGGCACCGAGGATGGGGAGGATCACCGCCATGGCGAGGTCTTCGAACACGAGAATGGACAGGATCACCGGGGTCTCCCGGTTTCCGGTCCAGCCCAGATCCGAGAGGAGCTTGGCGACCACGCCGGAGGACGAGATGTAGGTGACGCCGCCCAGGAAGAGGGATCCCACCGGGCCCAGCCCGATGAGCAGCCCGGCCAGGTAGCCGGGGATGTAGTTGGCGACCAGGTCCACCACGCCCGCCACCGCCCCGGTGCGCAGACCTCTGACCAGGTCGTCGGCGGTGTACTCCAGTCCGAGCATGAACAGGAGCAACACCACCCCCAGCTGGGCACCCACGTCTATGAAGGCCTGAGAGGTGATGAGCGGGACCAACCCGCCCTGGCCGAAGGCAAGCCCACCGAGCAGATAGAGGGGGATCGGAGGGATCCCCAGCAAGGCCGCCACCCGGGCGAGGATGGCGAGGGCGAACAGGATCGCCCCCAGCTCGAGGAGGATCAGAGCGGACTGGCTCACCTCAGCCGGAGGTGAGGATCGTCTTTACGGCGTCTATTCCCTCGGCCGTGCCCACCACGACCACCACATCCCCGGGCTCGAAGCCGAAGTCGGGGCCGGGCGACGGAAAATGGGTGGTGTCTCGAATCACTGCCACAACTGAGACACCGGTCCGGGTGCGGATGCGAGCATCACCGATCGTCTTCCCGGCATAGGGCGAATTCGCGTGCACCGGAAGCCAATCCATTGCGAGACCCTCGACCTGTTGCACCTGGGACATGGCTTCTATGACCGGGGAGACACCGAGCACCTCGGCGAGGGTGTGTGCCTCGTCATCGGTCAGCTCCAGACTCACCCTGGCCGTGTCTGGGTCCTCCGCCGAACAGACGAAGACCTCACGCCGCCCTCCTCGATGGTGGACCACGCCCACGCGCTCACCGTCATCGGTCACGAAGTCGAAACGGACTCCGACGCCCGGGAGTTGGGTCTCTTCGATTCGCGCCATGGCCGGCCCTCTGCTCGATCGGGCCGTATCTTGGCATGTTCCCGACCGGCCCGATCTCCTGTGGTCAGCGCACCGGGTCGGCGACGGTTGCCGCAGGGAAGTGATCGGAGACGGTGGGGAGGCTCAATTCGAAGTTGGTCCATCCGCTTCTGCGGAGGTAGACCACGTCACCACCCATCAGCCTGGCCAATTGACGGGCGACGGCCAACCCGAGTCCGACCGAGTCGGGCTTGGTGTCCTCGGTCTTCGATCGGTAGTAGGGGTCGAAGATGTGCTCGGCATCGATCCCCCTCACTCCGGGGCCGTCATCGGTGACGACGAGTATCGCCTGATCCCCTCGCGTCGAGATCTCCACCCGCACCGTGGGGCCGCCGTAGCGGAGTGCGTTGGTGAGCAGGTTTCGCACGATCTGGCGGGTGCGCAGCGTGTCCGCCCAGACCGAAACCGGCTCCCCGTCGACGGTGACAGCAAAGTCGGCGCGAAGGGAGCCGACCACCGAACGGGTCTCGTCGAGGAGGTCGAGCGCGCTGGGCTTTATGGTGAGGTTGCCCGAGGCGGCACGTTCTGCGGTGAGGAGGTCGTCCACCAGTTGTGCGACCTCGATGCTCTGACTCGAGATGAGACTCACCATCTCGTAGATCTCTTCCCGGCTGTACTGCTCGAGACCCTGGGCGAGCTCGCCCGAGAATCCGACGACGGCGGCGAGTGGAGTCCTCAGCTCGTGGCTGACCGTGGCGATGAATCGGTCCTTTGCCTCGGCCAGCTCCTCGAGACCCTCCCGGGCCGATTCCCTCTCCCAGAAAGCGGCGACCATGTCGGCGGCCCGCATCAGGCCATCGACCTCGACATCGGTCCAGGCGTCGTCGCGCCAGAAGTCGGTGTAGCCCAGAGTGCCCACCCACTGGTCACGGATGACGATCGGCGCCATCAGTTCGGAGCGAATGCCCTCGGCCTCGTAACGCTGCCGGATGGGCACGGGCAGCTCGCTGACGCGAACACGAGCCGGCCGGCCGGCCGAGAGGGCCTCCATGGTCTCACTGAACTGGCTGTAATCGCCGTCGTCGAATGTGCTCGGGCCCGGGGGCACATTCTCGCCGATGGCGTCGGCGACGATCTCCCAGGAGATGTTGCCATCGCGGTCGACCCGGTTCACGTCGATGTAGGCGTAGTCCGCCTCGGTGGCGTCGAGCAGGGCTTTCAACGCCGCGGCGAGGGGCTCCTCGTCACGGCCGGAGAGAAGGGCTTGTGAACACGTGGCCAGAGCCTGCTGGATCCTGGCGAATCCGGCTGCCTGGCGTGAAGCCTCGCCGAGGACCTGGATCAGACGCCAGGTGATCCAAACCACCAGCATCTGGCCAGGAATGCCGACCAGGAGGGTGCCGACCGCCAGCGACAACGGCCGAGCCTCGAGACTCACGGCAACCACCGTGTAGAGACAGGTGAATCCGGAGGCAAGGATCAGCGGCCCCTTTGCCTGACTCTCCCTGGTGGTGACGTAGACCACGAGAAGCAGGATGAGCAAGGCGAGCATCGTCCCGGTCTCATAGGTGCGCATGCGAGCCGTCTCCGCCAGGCCGAGAAGGCCGAAGACGAGCCCGGTGACGATGAGAAAGCCCTCGGTCCTGCGGTCGCGCAGCAGCGGAACGACTGCGGCCACGCCGATCACCAGGAACGCGACCAACCGCAGCCATGCTTCCGGGGTGTCGCGCGCCCATGCCGCTCCCTGGACGATGACGCCGATGGCAGAGCCAACGGCTGCCAGGAGGAGCGCGACCGTGCGATGCCGGTAGCTGCTGACCGGGATCAGGGAGCGACCCTGAAGCGAATCCACCGAGGCTTTATCGACCAATCGACCGTCCGGGTTGAAGTCACAACCGGGTCGAAAAAAGGGCCGTCAGCCTCCCCGATAGGCGACGCAGTCGATCTCGACCGCAGCCCCGAGGGCCAGGTCGGCTCCCCCAATCGTGATGCGGGCCGGTGGTGTCGCGGCGAAGACTTCGATGTAGGCCTGGTTCATCTCGTCGAAGGTGGCCATGTCGGCCAGGAAAACGTTCACCTTGACCACATCGCTCAACCTGGATCCGGACGCACCGAGTATCAGCTCGATGTTGCGCAGCGCCTGGGTCGTCTCCGGCCCGGTGCCGCCCGCCACCAACTCGATGCCATCCCCTACGGTGCCGAGGCTTCCCGAGACGTAGACGTGATCTCCGGCCACGACGGCGTGGCTGAACGAGGGGAGACGTGCCAATCCCTCCACGACGATCCGCTCCATCTCCCTTTCCTCCTCGATTCGGTGGCGGCGACGGTAGTGAGAGTGGGCCTCGCAAATCGGTCGCCAGGCCAGCCGGTACCCTCGTCCGGGTCATGGCCCGTTCCCCGGTTGCGCTGACGTCTGCCTTCCTTCTCCTGATCGCCGCCTGCACCGGTGCAGACGGCCAGCCCGGCACGTCGATGCCGGCGACTACGCCGCCCACCACTGCCACGTCCTCGGGGGAGATACCCGGCCGTCTCGTCGTGCTCGACTCTTCTGGCAACGTCGTAACCGTCGATCCCGACGGGTCGAGCCCCACTCCGATCACCAACGACGCCGGTGACGCGGTCGTCTACACACAGCCGTTGTGGTCGCCCGACTCGTCCCGCCTGGCATGGGGTGAGCAGTCGGCCGGCGGAGTGGCAGTCGAGGTGGCCTCCCCCGATGGCACCGGGGCCTCCGAGACGGCGATGAGCGCACCTCCTTTCTACCTGTACTGGTCTCCCGACGGGGAGAAGCTTGGCGTCCTGCACAACGGGATCGAGGGCATCGAGCTCGAGATCGTCGACGTGGAGGCAGGGACAGCCGAGGTCGTCGCCGGGGGAACGCCCCTCTACTTCTCCTGGAGCCCCGGCAGCGAGCGGCTGGTGGCCCATGTGGGACCGGACCTGGTCACAATCGGCCTCGACGGCGCTTCGGCCCAGGCCGGGCCCACCGAGCCCGGGTATGCCGCTCCCCATTGGACCGGCGAAGGGATCTTCCACCTCGGCCCCGGTGGCGTGGAACTGCTCGGCACCGGGGGGACGGCGACCGTCCTCGCCACGGTGCGCGGGCCCGTGGCCCTGGTCGCCAACAGACAGGGCGATCTGCTCGCGTTGCAGATGTACGCCGACGAGGACTCGGGTATCAGCGCCACCCTGTCCGACGCACCCCTGCTCCCTGCCAACTCCGTCGCAGTGCTGGACGTTGCCAGCAAAGAGGTGACCGAGGTCTCCGATGGCCTCTCGGCGGGCTTTTTCTGGAGTCCCGACGGTCGGAAGTTGCTGGTGCTGGACCCGACCGGAGAGCCGGGTCGCGCCGACGTGCTGGTCTGGGATGGTGAGTCGACATCGTCGCAGTTCACGCTCGACCCCCATCCGCTCATCATCAGAGACGTCCTTCGCTTCTTCGACCAGTATTCACAATCGCATCAGCTCTGGTCGCCCGACTCGGCCGCCTTCGTCCTCGCCGGAGAGGTGGAAGGCGAGACCGGGATCTGGGTCCAGAGAGTTGGGGCCGAGGCGCCGACCAAGGTCCTCGATGGGACCTGGGCAGCCTGGTCGAACGGAGCCGGTCGGTGAGTGTCGAGCTGCGTGAGGCCGACCGACGCGCCGACCTGTCCTTGCTGCGCTCGATCGCCTCCGAGGCGTTGACCCGGGACGTCCCGCGTTACACGATCCATCCCGGCGATATCGCCTGGTGGGTGTGTCACGAAGACCCGCGGCTGGCCGACTCGACCAGCTATTGGCTATGGGACGATTCTGGCTTCGTGGTCGTGAGCAAGGATGAGATCAGCGCTTTCACCCGGCCTGGGCTCGACGTCATCCCCTTGATCGAATGGGCCAGGATCCGGCTCGGAGGCAAGGGGACGCTCGGCTGGGTCTCCGATGCCGACAGCGAACTGGTCGGATACCTCTCCGGCCGCGGCGACGAGAGGGTGGAGGCGATGCATCTCTACCGGATGGACCTGTCTCCGACAGGGTTTGGCCGTGCCGCCCTGCCCGACGGTTGGGTGCTTCGCCCGCTCGCCGGTGAAGGGGAAGCTCTGGCCCGGCGAGAGGCTTCGTATCGTGCCTTCGCCTCGACGATGGACCCGGCCCAGCATCTGGAGCGATACCTCCGTTTCATGCGGTCGGCGGTCTACGACCCCGAACGCGACCTGGTCGCGGTGGCCCCGGATGGACGGATCGCCGGATTCGTCATCTGGTGGCCCGATTCGTCCGGCATTGCTCAGATCGAGCCGTTCGGCACCCACCCCGACTTCCAACGACAGGGCGTGGGCAGGGCCCTGATCGAGTACGCCTTTGCGAGGATGTCGGCTGCCGGGATGCGAGCGGTCAGGGTGTGCACCGAGACCACCCGCGAGCCGGCTGCGACGTTCTACCCCGCCGTCGGCTTCGTCGCGGTCGATCGGCTGGGCTGGTGGCGTCCCCGCGCCTGACTCATTCGGCGGCAAGCACGAGATCGAACTCCTCCGGGGTCATCACCTGGGTGAAATACCACGTCTCGGCCTCGGACCACCGCCACGCCCACTCGTCGAGGTAGACCTCCCCTTCTCGTTCGATCCAGCGTCGACGACGCAACTCGGCTGGCGCCGAGTAGAGGACGCGCAGGTCGAACAAGTCGGCCAATTCAGGGCGAGCGCTGTACACCCCTTCAAGGATGACCACCGGCGCCGGGCTGCAACTGCTCTCGCTAATGATGAAGCTCCCGTCGTGGCTGTCCCAGTCGTAGGCGTGCCACGAGGCTGTCTCGCCCCTCGCCAGGGCCTCCAGCACGGGCCTTTGTCGCCGCCAATCGATGCAATGGCCCGCCTTGTCGGCGGGACTCATGCCATCCCACTCGCTGGGGGACCCGCCGGCATAGAACTCGTCCCCGTCGATCACCACTGCCCCGATCTGATCCGCCACCTGGGCGGCGAAGGTCGACTTGCCCGAAGCGCTCCAACCATCGACGGCGACTAGCACAGGCTTGTCGCGCCCTTGCCTCATCACCTCGATTCGGTCGATCAGGATCCTCGCCGGGGTCATCTGGTCAAGGAAGCGCGACGATGGCGTCGATCTCCACAAGAAACTCCGGCTGGGCCAGGGAAGAGACGACCAGCAGCGTGTTGGCTGGTGGAGGGTCCGGGAAGAACTCCTTCCTGACCTCACCCACAGGGCCCCGGTCTTCGAGTCGGGTCAGATACACGTTGGTGCGCGCCACGTCGCTCATTCGACCTCCGGCAGAAGTGATCACCCGCTCCATGTTGTGGAGCACCTGTCTGGCCTGGATGGTGGCGTCACCTTGCCCGACCAGCCGTCCACCCTCGTCGAGGGCGACCTGACCAGCCACGAAGAGGGTCCGGCCCGACACGACGATCCCATGGGAGTAGTGACCAGACGGCGCGGCCACCCCCGTTACCTCGACACGCGTGCGATCAATCCCGGCGTTCACCGAATCCTCCTTATGGACCATTTAGGCGGTCATCCGTATTCTGTTCGCATGGCGACAGAACTCGTCGAACGTCTCGGGCATGGTCTCAGGATGTGGGAGCACGGTCTCGCCTTCCGTTGGATCGCCCTGTTCATGTTCCTCGGCTTCCTGGTCCTGCTCGCAATCGGCGTTGCCCTTCTCTGGCGACGGACGAGCGGACAGGAGGCGCGACCGGACGAGGCACTCAACACGGTGCGGATGAGGTACGCCCGCGGTGAGATGACACGGGAGGAGTTCCTCGCCGCCAATGAGGATCTGAGCGGACGGCCGCCCACGCCGCCGGTTCCGCCTGCGCCCCCGCCGAGCTAAGCCGGACCCGGCAGTTCGGGGACTCAGATCCCTTCGGGATCGCACTGGACGATGTCGGGGGTCAGCGGCTTCCGCCCGCACAGCGCCGGATTCATGTCGGCGAATAGACCCCACCTGTTGCTCCATGGTGACGAAACCCAGGCATGGAGCATCCACAGGTCGGATCCGTCCACCCACGTGTCGGCACAGTCACCCCGTGCCTCCACGTCTTCGCCACGGAGCCAGCCGTCGATGAAGCACATGCCGTGATGCTGGTGCCAGACGTCGTTGGGCCCGGCAAAGCCCTCCGGCTCGTCGGGAGAGGCAACGAGGTAGGAGAAACCGACCAGCTCGGGGTCCTCGCCGTGTCTCATCTGCTTGAGCAAGACCATCGAGGGTTTGGCCGGGTCGAAAGGCTGGTCCACGAGAGACCACTTCACCCAGTGTGAGCCGATACCCGGGGCCTCGGTCGAAGCTTGGGTGTAACCAGCGGAGAGGGCTTGGCCCATGGTGGACAGGCTCTCGGCTGCGGCCAGGGCTTGCGCCCACTCCTCTTCGAATCGGGCCGATTCGGCGTCACTGAGCGGGCGTGGCGCTGGTGGCTCTTCGAACCCCTGGCCGTGATTGCCGCCGTGATGATGTTGGGAGCCGGAGGCGCCGCTCAGCGGCGGCCGGGCGGCGAGACCGAGCAACGCGATTGCCTCGTCCTGAGGCATGCGGGCGGACAGCCTGCCCGCCTCCAAGATGGGCACCGACTGATCGATGACCCCATGGTCGTGGGGCGCGGCGATGCCCATCAGCGTCAGGCTCACCACCGCCGCGGCTGTCACGTATCCGAATGCGGCCCTGTCATCGGTCGGGCGGCGCACCGCGCGGATCCCGGTCGTCATCGCCCCGGCTCCGAGCAATGCGGCCACGACATCCTGGGTCCCGAATGGCTGGACCGATCCGGCCGCCCCAGCGAGCGGGAGCCCGACGGTCCGACTCGCCAACCAGGCCAGTACGGCGATCCCGTTGAAGGCGGCGACGGCAAGAATGCCGGGGCGCCCCGGGACCACCAGGATCGAGACGCCGAGTGCCAACTGTCCGAGCCCGCAGATCGCAAGAAGCACGAAGAGCAGGCCGAGATCCCGGTGGGTGCCCGAGGCAGCGATGTGCACGGCACCGGCCGAGACTGACAGGATGGCCACAGTCACATGGCGTCGTGTGAGCAGGTCTGGGATCCTCACCACCGGCCGCATCGGTGTGCGGGTTTCGAATGTGGCGAGGAGATGAGACGTCTACGGCGACCATGTCGGCGAATGTCGCCCCACCGAACATGCCGGTCCGCCGGGTGAGGGTGAGCTCAGTCGTGGGTGTCGTCGGCCAGAATCTGGTAGATCTGGCGCCGCGCCTCCTCGAGGATCTCCCTGGTCTTGACCACCTGCGAACTGGATCCCGCTCTCGCAACCTGCATCACCGCGGCTCCGACCTGAAAGCCGACGTCACGCAGGGAGACGAGGTCGTCGTCGACGTGATGGTCGAAGCGCTCCCACGGCGGCCGTCCTGCCTCCTCGACCGCGGTTCGGCCTTCATCGGTGAGGCGGTACACCTTCTTGCCCTCCTGCTCGTCGGCGTGTACCAAACCCTCGTCCTCGAGTTGCTGCAGAGTCGGATACACGGCTCCCGGGCTGGGCCGCCAGACGCCGTGGGTCCGCTCCGCCAGCTCCTGCATGATCTGATAACCGTGCATCGGCATCTCGGTGAGCAGGTGGAGGATGGCCAGCCGGACGTCACCCCGCCCTGCCTTGGGTCCGCCCATGAACATCGGGCCGCCCGGTCCCATGGGGAAGCCGGGCCCGTAGCCCCAACCCTTCCAGCCGCGATGGCCGCCTCCCATCGACATCATCCATCTCTTGAGGTACCACGGGTGGGGTGCCGCATAGGACATCTGAGCCTCCTTTCAGATACGGTCTCGACACATCACGATATATCGTGAGTGTCACTATAACATCAAGCGTGGAAGGCATGACAGGTGTGCCAGGGTGGGGCCAGGCCGTCCTCTCTGGCGGGTCCCTCGCCGGCGGGATCCGTCAGCCGGCGAAAGTCACGTCCTTCGTCTCGGTGACGGCGGCTGTTCGGCCCGGCGCCGAGTGATACCGCCAATACATGTTGGTATGGGCGATGACTTGATCCGGCGGCGGCGCGCCCCACGCGCTCAGATCCTCCGTCGTATGGGCGTCACCGACGAGGGTCACGTCGTAGCCGCGCACAAAAGCACCGTGGATGGTGGACCGGATGCACTCATCGGTCTGGGCGCCGGTCACCACCAGGTGCCCGACTCGGGAACTGGCCAGCACGTCCTCGAGGTCGGTGTCCTCGAAGGAGTCGCCGAAGGTCTTGTGCACCACTGGTTCCGACGCCTGGCGCGTCAGCTCCGGGACGTACTGCCACGTGTCGCTTCCCATCGCCAGCTCCTCGCTGGAGTGCTGGACCCAGACGATCGGGACACCCTCCTGGCGCGCCCGGTCGACAAGGGTCCCGATGTTGGCGACGACGGCATCGCGCTGATATGCGTCGCCAACGACGCCCTTCTGAACGTCGATGACGAGGAGGGCGGCATTGGGTCGATCTGACAACGTAGTCATGACCATCTCCTCTGCAGGTCGAATGAGTCATTGTGGCACGGGCGGACCGCGCCGGTTGCGTCGACATGATGGTGGTCACAGAGCCCAGGGGCTACGCCGGGATGGGGTGCCCAGGGGCGCAGGGTCGAAATCGGTCATTGTTTGCTTTGCGGTCTGGACGGGTAGGTCCGGCGGGATGGACACCAAGTCTCAGCGTGACTATCAGCGCCTGCTCGACCAGGTCATGGAACCTGGTCCGGCCCAAGAACGGGAGTGGCTCGAGCAGGGCGGCTTGGTCTACGGTGCCCTCATCGCAGGCGGGGTGTTGATGGTTCAGCCGTTTCTGACGGCACCAACCCTCGACCTCGCCGCCACTATCAGCGTCGTCGCCTTTTCCGTGGCCATTCCGCTCCTGGCTGGGTTGATACTGGTCAACCGGGAGGAGATCCTCCGGGGTCGTCGGACCAGATCCATCCTGGTCACGATCGGACAGGGCGTGGCGCAGGCAGCCGCCTTCACCGGCTTGGTCGCCGCTTTCTGGCACATTGTTTGGTTTGCCGGAGTGGCAGTGTTGGTCAGCGGGCTAGTTGCAATGGGCATCCACTCGGCGGGCTACACGCGGCTGGCACTGGAAGGGGGCATCTCACCTGAGCAGACCAAGGAGTTGCCTGAGAAGACGCCCGATCCGACGGTGTAGCCCTTGGTTGCAGGCCGAGTTCGATCCACAAGGTCTGCCCGGAAACCCAATGAAGCGCTGAAGGCTGTCAGCGTCAACTTGTTTCCGAAACGGCGAGAAACGAGGTTGCCGCCCCTTCAGGCACCACCACGAAGTCGACGCTTCGGGCCAGGGAGACGTCGACGGTTCCGAATCCGTCCGTTCCCAGGAGATGGTGGGTGATGCGTGTGAGCCCGCTGCTCTGAAGAGGCGTCACTGCGAACAGTTCGTGGCCCGACTCAGACCAGTTGACACTGGTGGGGTTCTCAGACGGGAGATCGAACACAACCGAGCTGACCCCTGATTCCCGGTCGAAGACCACAAGGTCCCCGCTCTCGGCTGGTGCGGCAAGGTATCGCCCGTCGCCCGAGAATCTGGCGGCGCCGGAGATGAAACGGACTCCTTCGTCGGGATGGTCGATAGGCACGTCGGTCATGTCCGGTACACCGGTGACGTGTATTTGCTCACAGGACACTTCGCACCATGCCAAGGCTCCGCCGTGTTGGAAGGTGGAATCTGAGATCACGCCTGGGCCGCTACCCATTGATCCGAGTACGACATCGTCGACGGCGTCCCAGACTTGTATCCCGGAATCGGAGTACAAGGCAAGCCCTCGGGGGACACCGATCACCGGATCGGCATCAAGGTCGACTTCGAAGTGAGGGGTGATCTCTTCTCCGAGAACTGAGACCTGCCAGGCAGTGAGCGTTCCCGAGCCGATCGCGCCGCCGGAGTAGTCGATCATCCATACCCGATCAGGCTCAGCGGCGGGAACGTATATGGTGGAATCGGCGAGGAGGAGCGAGTCCGCCGAGTCGACCTCGACGGCGTAGATCTCCTCCCACCCAACTATCAGGTGACCACCGACGAGTTCAAGGCGATAGGGCTGGTCACCAGCCCGCTGGCCTTCAACCTTTGCTTCCTGGAGGTTCTGCGGATCGTTCGGATCCACAACAACGACACCATCCAGGCCATCGTCGAACATGAGTGTCCAGGGCACGTCCGGCATCACAGGTGCAGGCCCGGTGGTGCTTGTCTCCAGAACCGACGGGCTCACCGGTTGGACCGACTCACCCGGAGAGTCATCAGCAGCCTGAAAGAACCAGACGCCCGTGAGTACCCCCACCACGATCGCTGCCACGACGATGGCGGACGATGGCGACTTACCCCGAGGTGGAGGCTCCGGGTCGCCAATGGGTTGAACCTTTGGACCGTTGGGATCCATCTGGGCCTGTTAACGCCAAGGCAACCTCGCTCCGTTCCGTCGTGCGAGCACGAACCCGGAACAGGCCCCTCCCATGTCGCCCATGCTTCCGAGATTGCCCCTGGCATGGAACTGGTGGTCAGGGACGGCGTCGATCCGTCGACCTCCGGTTTTTCAGACCGGCGCTCTACCGACTGAGCTACCTGACCTCCAAGCCAGACCATTGCTGGTATGGCTTGGCGGGAGCGACGGGATTTGAACCCGCGACCTCCGG
>DATBIX010000045.1:0-51705 GCA_036556665.1 Acidimicrobiia bacterium | reverse complement strand
GGCCGTCGCATCGAAGTGGTGGACTCCCAACTGCGCGACGAGTCGGCGGAGATCGCCAGGATCAATGCCGAGGTGCGGGAGGTGGACGAGTCGGTGTCCGCCCGGCACGAGGCATACCGGAAGGCGACCGATCGGCGAGCGGGCGATCAAGCCGGATGGGAGGAGGCCGAGGAGTCCCTGAAGACCGCACAACTCGAGGTGGCGGCCAGCGGGGCGAGAGTGGAGGCGATCGAGGCGGCCCTGGCCGGCCGTTTCGATCCCGCCGCCCGTGACCGGGTGGAGGGAGCCGATGGGTCCCGGGGCAGTCTGGTCTCCCTCCTCGACGTCCCCTCCGGCCTGGAGAAGGCGGTGGATGCGGCCCTGGGCCGCTGGGCGGACGCGGTCGCCTTCGTGGGGGTGACTCAGCTCCGGCAGGCGGTAGAGCAGGTCAAGACACAGGGCGGCGGGGGGATTCCCGTGGTAGCCGCCGCGGGGCCTATCGCCGCACCGGCCTTCGAGGTCGCCGCCTCTTCCGGGGTCGAGTCTCTGGTAGGGGCTCTCGGCCCGGCTGCCGATCGCGCCCTCGCCAGCAGGCTCCTCGGAGACGTGCTTCTGGTCGAAGGCTGGACCACCGCCTGGGCCCTGATCGCACGCAACCCCGCCCTGCGCGCGGTGACACCGGAGGGCGATCTGATCTCGGTGGACGGCGTCCAGATCGCCCACCCCGACGGGGCCGGGCCGGCCATGCTGGAGGCCGCCGAGGTTGCCGCCGAGAGGGCCCGCACCGCCCTGGCCCGGGCTGTGTCGATCCACACCGCGGCCAAGCGGGACTTCGAGAAGAGCCGGGAATCGGAGCGTCAGTCGCTGGAGGAGCTGGAGTCGGTCGAGATCGGCCTGGCCGGCAAGACCGAGGCCATGGGACGGCTCCAGAAGTCCGTCGACGCTCTGGAACAGGAGCGATCGCGGCTTCGTGAACGAGAGAAGTCGCTTCGGGAGAGCATGGAAGAGAGGGAGAGGCGGGTTGGTGATCTGAGCAGCCGGCTCATGGCGCTGGAAGGCGAGGAGGGGGAGAGGCTGCGGGTCTGGGAGGATCTAGAGGCGCGTCGGATCCGGTTGGCGGCGGACCGCGAGATCGCCCGGTCGGAGTGGCAGCAGGCGGCAACGGCCGTCCACGGTCTGGTCGAGAGACGGCGTCTTCTCGAAGACCGGAAGGGGCGCATCGAGGCCGAGCTCGTCCGGGGCCACGACGGTGACCCGTCCGGTGTCGACGCTCAGAGGCTCGACGTGGTCTCCGACATGGCGCGTCGCGCGGTCGACGTGCTCGAGACCAGGCTCGCCGTCCTGCGTGAGCGTCAGGCCGATTTGCGCGCGGTGAGCCAGGAGACGGTGGCTGAGGTGACCGCGGCCCGCTCCGAGTTCGAGATGCGGCGAAGCGCCGTCACCTCCTCCCGGGATCGTGTCGCGGAGCTGGCGGTCAGGCTCACCGAGCTCCGCCTCATGCGGGAGAGCGTGATCGAGTCGATCCGGCGTGAGGCCGATGCCGCACCTGAGGCGGCACTATCCGCCCCCCGGCCCGACTACGGCGAGAGCGCCGACCTGCGTGCGGTCCTCGAGGAGAAGTCGGCTCAGCTGAGACGACTCGGACCGGTCAATCCGCTGGCCGCAGCCGAGTTCGCCGAGCTCGACGAGCGTCATACCTTCATCGCCGACCAGCTCGCCGACGTCGAGTCGTCGCGATCGGAGTTGCGCAAGGTGATCAAAGCCCTGGAGGAGGAGATCGAGCGCCGATTCCAGGAGGCCTTCATCGAGGTGGCCGAGGCGTACCAGCGCTACTTCGGTCTGCTCTTCCCCGGTGGTCGGGGGCGAATCCGCCTGGCCGATCCCGGTGACCCCGAGGCGGGTCTGCTCATCGAGGCCCAGCCGCTGGGCAAGAAGGTGAGCCAGCTCACCCTTCTCTCCGGTGGGGAGCGGAGCCTGGCCGCGCTTGCCTTCCTCTTCGCCATCTTCGAGGCCCGCCCCAGCCCCTTCTACGTCCTCGACGAGGTCGAGGCTGCGCTCGACGACGCCAACCTGCGCCGCTTCCTCCGTATCGTCGACGAGTTCAGGCAGAGGGCTCAGCTACTCATCGTCACCCATCAGCAGCAGACGATGGAGGCGGCCGACGTGCTCTACGGGGTGACCATGGAGCCTGGAGGGTCGTCACAGGTGGTCCGCAAGGACATGTCCGCCGTGGCGATGGATCTAACCGCCTGAAGTTAGGTTGGGCGTCGCCATGGACAACACCACTGCGCTGATAGTCGTTGGCGTCGCCCTCGCGGTGCTGATCGTCGTGGGGCTGCTGCTCTGGGCTCGTCGCCGCCGGGCTCGGCGCCAAACCGTGAGCACGCTCCGGCCTCTCGAGAGTCATCCCTCGCGTCTGGGTCGGAGCGCCATGGTGCTCGGCGCTGCCCTGCGACGTGCCTGGGCATCGGGGTTGGACGAGCGGACCTGGGACGGTCTCGAGGAGGCGTTGCTTGCCGCCGACGTTGGGGTCGAGTCGACGAGCGAGGTCGTATCAGGAGTCAAGGCCGCCGGCCCGGAGACGCCAGAGCAGGCGCGCGAGGTCTTGTCCCGGCTGCTTCGCGCCGAGTTGGGCGACAGGGACCGGGAGATCCATCTGACCGGCTCGCCGGCGGTGATCCTGGTGGTCGGGGTGAATGGGACCGGCAAGACCACCACGATCGCCAAGCTGAGCAACCGGC
The DNA here is from genome assembly GCA_036556665.1 of Acidimicrobiia bacterium. Classification (GTDB taxonomy): domain Bacteria; phylum Actinomycetota; class Acidimicrobiia; order Spongiisociales; family ZC4RG35; genus JARDZU01. The sequence goes on along the minus strand of DATBIX010000045.1, from coordinate 48,985 downwards.
TGCTGGGACAGGATCGACGGGTGGTGATTGCGGCCGCCGACACGTTCCGCGCCGCTGCCGGGGCCCAGTTGGAGCGATGGGGGGAGCGTCTTGGGGTCGAGGTCATCTCCGGCCAGGAGGGTGGTGACCCGGCCGCGGTGGCATTCGATGCCATCGGCTCGGCGAGGGCAAAGGGAGCGGACGTGGTCATCGTCGACACTGCAGGCCGTCTCCACGCCAAGAAGAACCTGATGGCCGAGTTGAGCAAGATCCATCGTGTCGCGGCAGGAGACAGGAGCGAGGTCGACGAGGTGCTCCTCGTCCTCGACGCCACCGGTGGCCAGAACGGGGTGACGCAGGTGCGTGAGTTCGCCAACGCGGTCCCGATCACCGGCATCGTCCTCACCAAGCTGGACGGAACAGCCAAGGGCGGCATCGTCATCGCGGTGGAGCGTCAACTCGGAGTCCCGGTAAAGTTCGTCGGTCTCGGTGAAGGGATCGACGACCTCTTGCCCTTCGACCCGGACTCATTCGTCGCCGACCTCCTGGAGCAGTCATGAACCGAGACGAACTCGTCGCCGCCGCCCGTGCTGCCGCCGAGAACTCCTACTCGCCCTACTCGGGGTTCCGCGTGGGCGCCGCCGTGTTGGCGGGTGACGGTCGTCTCTTCACAGGGGCCAACGTTGAAAACGCCGCCTATCCGGCCTCCAGCTGCGCCGAGGCCACCGCGGTCAACACCGCGGTCGCTGCTGGGGTGAGGGACATCGAAGCCGTTGCCGTTGCCTGCATCGACGCCGAAGACGTCGAGAGGTCCTATCCCTGTGGGCGATGCCGGCAGATCCTCTGCGAGTTCGACGTCAAGACCATCTACGTGACTGCCGGGCCCGGCTCGGAGGTGAGGGAGCACTCGATGGCGGAACTGCTGCCTCACAAGTTCACTCTGTGAGGCTCAGGAGACCGGCGGCCAACCCGCCCTGTTCTCCTTCCTGACCACGAAGCGAAGCCCCGACCAGGTCTCGTCGACTGCGATCACCTTGTTGTCCACCATCCCGGTGGGGAGAAAGAGCTCACGCAGGGTGTTCTCCGTGAGATCGGTCTCGACGCCGGAGCTTCGTTTGGGCCAGAACACCCAGATCGCACCGTCGGCCGGCACCAGGGTGATGGCCAGTTGGAAGCCGCGCTCAGCCTCGTCCGACCGCTCGGCGAAGACGATGAAGACGTCGGCGGGCCGATCGGTGCGGTGCACCTCAACGTCGTCGGGGAGGTCACCCAGGTCGAAGTCGTAGTAGTTGGGGAGGTTGAGGATCCCGACGGTCATCCCCTCCTTGATCCCGAGTTTCTGGGGCAGGGGTGTGCCGCTGTACCCGGTCATCTGCCGGTCGGCAGCATGTCCCGATGCTCCACCCGGCCGTCGGCGTGAATGGCGAACCGCCCTTCGCTGCGGTCGTGCACCGGATCGCGCCGGGACCAAGGCCAGCCCCCGAAATGAGTCCGGTGGTAGTCCTCGACCGCCTGACGGAGCTCTTCGGCCGAGTTCATCACGAACGGGCCCATCTGGAACACGGGAGCCCCGATCGGCCGGCCCTGGAGGAGGAGGAACTGGCTCGGGCCACCCCGGTTGGCCATCACGGTGTCCACATCGGGGCGGATCTGGGCGGCGATCCCTTTCTCCACCCTCTGGCCCCCGATTCGGGTGTCGTCTCCTCCGAAGCAATGCAGGACCCGATTGATTCCATCGGGGGCGGTGGGCAAGGTCCAGGTCGCCTCCGGCTCGAGACGTATCACCCAGATGGCCAGGTGTGATTCCGGTCTCGATGCCCAGGAGTCGGGGGGCGGCGAAGGGGGCCGGTGACCGTCGACGGCGCCGGCCATGACGTCGACGATGACGCCCCTGGCCGGGCTGATGGTGGGAATGTCCTCGCCCCACAACATCCCGAAATAGGCGGGCACCATCTTCGACTCAGGGGGCAGGTTGAGCCAGATCTGGAACAGCTCGAGCGGGTTGGGCCCGTCCGGCTTGATCAGCGGGAACATCTCGGCGTGCATGATCCCGCTCCCGGTGGTGAGCCACTGCACGTCGCCCTGCCCGTAGCGGGCGGTGGCCCCAAGCGAGTCCGAGTGGTCGACGTAACCGCGACGCACCACCGTGACCGTCTCGAAGCCACGATGAGGGTGCTGGGGGAACCCGGGGACCACGTCGCCGTGGTACATGCTCCACCCGTCCTGGTAGGAGAAGTCGGCTCCGATGTTGCGGCCGTAGAGGGACGTGATCGGGCCCAGGTCTTCGTTCCCGGCGGGATATTCGTCGAGATGGTGGACGGTGAAGATGAAAGGGTCCAGTCCCGGCCATGGGAAACCGAGCTCGACCAGCTGGAGCACAGGATCGGTCATGGGGGAATGGTAAGCGGAGCGCCGAGCTGGGTGATCCGGCATCAACGTCGTCTAGTCGGTGACGTAAGACGTGGTCTCGAGATCGACCGAGACGATGACGGCACCGTCGGCCTCGATGGCGTCGAACCGGCACGGGCAGTTGCCGTCCGGATCGTCCGCAACGGTGTCGGGGAAGATCACCAGACCATCCTGCGGGCGTTGCCAGCTCGTCTCGCCGTCCTGGTCCGTGAAACGAACCGCGACGGCATCTTCGGGGACGAACTCCCACGACCAAGCCCGGACGTCGGGGCCACCGAAGGTCAGGCCAGAGATCGAGGGTTGCGCGGCATCCTCGACACTGCATCCGCCGGAACCCGAGGCATCCCCCATGCATTGGTATTGCTCGGGATCCTCGTCTACACGGTGAGCGTCGTCGAGGAACTCTTGTGTCGGATGGCCCACGTTGACCGGTGGCAAGGCCTCGACCTGGTAGGCACGGATCCAAACGACCAACCCATCGCTGGGGTCAGGATCCACCTCGACGAGCTCGACCTCCTCGTCGGGGTTGAGGCCAGGGATCTGGTCCAGAGTCGATCCGGCCTCGTCGCCATCACCACAGGCGGGGGACAGGAGAGTCAGCAGGAAGGCGGATAGCGCGATGCCGACGGCTCGCTTGGTTCCCATGGAACGGCAGATCATACGAGAAGCCGACCTACGCGAATGACGGACGGTCCCCTTGCTCTGGGGCCTTTGCCCCTGTCCGGGACGGTCGGGTTCGTGGAGGCTGGAGTCAGGAGGATCCAGATGACCACGACGTCGGAGACTGCGGCAGGCCAGGTTGGCGAGGGCACCGGGCAGGCTCGCCCACCGCGCTGGCGGAGGAGGCTCCTCGTCGGTGTCGCAATCCTGCTCGGTGTCGTGGCGCTTTGGGCCGTGCTGCCCGCACTGTGGGCCACCTTCGTGCCGCGGGCGAACAGGGGTGAGGCAACGCCTGCCGACTACGGCATGGCGGCGGAAGACGTCCGATTCCTCACCGCGGACGGGGTGGAACTGGCCGCCTGGTACGTCCCATCGCAGACCGGGGCGGCGGTGGTTCTTCGCCACGGGTCGGGCTCGACCGCCTCCGATGTGCTGTCACAGGCGGCTGTCCTCGCCGAGCACGGTTACGGGGTGTTGATGACCGACGCCCGGGGCCATGGTCTCAGCGAGGGGCGAGCCATGGACTTCGGCTGGTTCGGTGACCTCGACACCGGGGCGGCAGTGACCTACCTCGGCGGCCGCCAGGACGTCGACCCCGGGCGGATTGGAGTGGTCGGGATGTCGATGGGCGGGGAAGAAGCCGTCGGTGCAGCGGCGGCAGACCCCCGGATCTCGGCGGTGGTGGCCGAGGGTGCCACCGCCCGCACCGACGCCGACAAGGCCTGGTTTGCCGAGGCCTATGGGGCTCGGGGTCGGATCCAGCTCGGCATCGAGTGGCTTCAGTACACGGTGGCCGACCTGTTGACCAGCGCCTCGAAGCCCATTGCTCTGGGCGATGCGGCGAATGAGGCCGCTGCGACGCCGATCCTCCTGATCACGGCCGGTGAGCGACCTGACGAGGGGCACGCCGCCGAGTGGATCCAGAGCAGGGCCGCGGGCAACGTCGAGATCTGGACCGTGCCGGGAGCCGGTCACATCCAGGGGCTGGCGGTTGCTCCCGAGGACTGGGAGCGGGTCGTGACCGGATTCCTGGGGACGACCCTGGGCAGCCGGCCGTAGCGGCGCTCAGCGGCTCTCCAGCGCCTCGATCAGCTTGGGCAGGACCTTGTGCACGTCTCCGACCACGCCAAGGTCGGCGATGGAGAATATGGGAGCGTCCGGGTCCTTGTTGATGGCGATGATGGTCTTGGAGTCCTTCATCCCGACCAGGTGTTGCATGGCGCCCGAGATCCCGCAGGCGATGTAGACGTCGGGCTTCACGGTCTTCCCGGTTTGGCCGACCTGTTTGGCATAGGGGACCCAGCCGGCGTCGACGATGGCGCGAGTGGCTCCGGTGGCAGCGCCCAGCTTCTTGCCCAGCTGCTCGACCAGCGCATAGGCCTCGGGTGACCCCAGGCCGCGACCGCCTGCCACCACGATTGCGGCCTCACCGAGTTGCGGGCCTTCGCGCTCCTCGACCTGGGATTCGATGACTCGTGCCTCGCCGGGCCCGCCCTCGGGAAGATCGAGGGCCTCCACCTCGGGCGCCCCGCCGCCGACCGGCTCGGCGGTGAACGACTTGGGGCGGACCAGGACGATGTAGGGGCCTTGGGACGCTCCGGCGGTGGCGACCTGGGACCCGCCCAGGATCTCGTGGTCGGTCTCGACTCCGCCGCCGGTGAGACGGACGTCGCTCGCATTGGAGAGGACACCGACTCCGAGGCGGGCGGCGAGACGGCCGGCGATGTCCCGGTCGTTGTAGGCCTGTCCAAACAGGATCAGGTCGGGGGATTCGGCCGCGGCCCGCTCGGCCAGCGCGGCCGCCAAGGGGGCGGAGGGGAGACGATCTCCCGGATCGGCATGCAGCACCCGTCGCGCCCCGTGATCGCCGAGAGTGGCCATCACGGTGGTGGATCCGGCGCCGAGCAGCACCACGGTCGGATCTCCCAGCTCCCTGGCCTTGGCCAGCAGCTCCAATCCGAGCGTGGTCGGGTTGTCTCCGTCTTGCTCGACCAACACCCAGACTCTCGCCATCAGATGACCTTCCGTTCTGCGAGCAGCGAGACGATGGCGATGTGCGCCTCACCGTCGTCCTCGATCTTGGTGCCGCCTGACCTCTCCGGGGCGGCTGTCACGGAGAGCACCAGCTGCTCAGGTGCCCGCTCGGCGCCCACACCCGACATCGAGTGGGTGTCGACCGGCTTCTTCTTGGCATCCATGATTCCCTTGAAGGTCGGATAGCGCGGCTCGACCACCCCGGCGGTCACGCTGACCAGGGCGGGCAGGGGGGCGGTGACCACGTCATACCCGGCTGCGGTCTGCCGGTGGATGGTCATGGTCCCGTCACCCACCTCGACCTTGGTGGCGTAGGTGAGGGCTGGAATCTCCAGCAACTCGGCGATCATCTGGGGGACCACCCCCGAGTAGCCGTCGGTCGACTCGGTCCCGGCGATGACCAGGTCGAACCCCTCGTCCCGGATGGCCGCCGACAGCACCCGCGCCGTGGTCAGGGCATCTGAGCCGCGCAGGCTGTCGTCCTCGATCAGTACCGCCTTGTCCGCACCCATCGCCAAAGCCTGTCTTATCCCCTGGCCGTTGCCCGCGGGGCCCATGCTGACCAGGGTGACGGTGCCGCCCTCGCTCTGGGCGAGTTGCAGCCCCATCTCCACCCCGTAGCGATCCGTGTCGTCCAGGATCTGCTCCTCGGGGCGGATCAGCCAGTTGTTGCCCTCCTCGAGCCGATACGGGGTGGCCGGGTCGGGGATCTGCTTGACGCAGACGACGACCTTCATCGGTTGTGCTCCTTTGTCGATCGGTGCCGGGCGATGGTAACGATCAAGATGATGATTGAGTAAACGCTCAAAATCTTCGAATCAGCTCGTGGCCTCGATCCGCTCGATGATCAGATCCTGCGGTTCCGGCGCCTCGTCGTCGATGGCCCATGCCGAGGCGAGCAGGTCACGTTGGGCATCCCATTTGGCTTGATCGGAATAGCGGATCCGGGCGAGAGTGTCCCCGGTCGAGACCCTGTCACCCACCTTGGCCTCGACGGTGATCCCGACTCCGGGGTCGATGTCATCCTCCTTGCGATCGCGGCCGGCCCCGAGGCGGGTGGCGGCCACTCCAACCGTCAGAGCATCACATCGGGTGACGAACCCGTCACGGTCGGCGGTGAGAACGGCCTCGTTGGCGCATGTCGGGAGGAGATCGGGGTTCTCGATCACGGATGGATCGCCCCCCTGGGCGGCCACCACCTCGACCAGCTTTTCCAGGGCCCTTCCCGAGGAGATCGCCTCTTCGAGGGCCGCCTTCCCTCCGTCGATTCCGGCCATCTCCATCATCACCTCACCGAAGGTCATGGTCAGCTCGATGACGTCTTCCGGGCCACCGCCCCTCAGGACTTCGATCGATTCCCTGATCTCATTGGCGTTGCCCACTTCCCGACCCAAGGGCTGGCCCATCCAGGTGATCAAAGCGACCGTCCCGACCCCGTGCCGGGCTCCGATGTCGACCATGGTCCGGGCCAAGGCGCGCGTCTGATCGAGGACTTTGATGGAGGCACCGGAGCCGGTCTTGACATCGAGAAGGAGCCCGTCGAGACCCTCGGCCAGCTTCTTCGACATTATCGACGATGCGATGAGGGGGATGGAGGGCACGGTGGCGGTGGCGTCGCGCAACTCATAGAGCTTGCGGTCCGCCGGGACCATCGTCTCCGAGGCTCCGGCGAGTACGAGCCCGTGCTCGACGAGTGTGGAGCGGAACCGGTCCGGGTCGAGACGGCTGGTGAAGCCGGGAATGGTCTCCAGCTTGTCGAGAGTCCCTCCGGTGTGACCCAGGCCCCGTCCGGACATCATGGGGACTGCTATCCCCACCGCAGCTACCAGAGGGGCGAGCGGGATCGAGATCTTGTCCCCGACTCCGCCAGTGGAGTGCTTGTCCACCTTCGGCGCCGCAACATCGGAGAAGTCCATGACGTCACCGGAATGCAGCATCGCCTCGGTCCAGGCGGCCAGCTCCTCGCCATCCAGCCCATTGAAGAAGACGGCCATTGCCATCGCTGCCATCTGGTATTCGGTCACGGTGCCGTCGGTGTAGGCGCGGATCAGCCACTCGATGGCGTCTAGAGGAAGGACACCTCCATCGCGTTTGATCTCGATGAGCTCGACCGCCGTGTAAGCCACGGGCAGAATCTATCGGCCTCCGACGGGCGGCATCTCCCCGGTGGATCGCATCCCGCGCAGTGTGTTGTCCAGCACCCCCCGATAGCTCTCTTCCGCGTCGGGTCCACCGGTCTGGCCGGCGAGCTCGAGGCTCACCGCCCCATGGGCGGCCGCCCAGAAGTTGTAGGCGGCGGTCTTCTCGTCATCTGCCACGATCATCCCCAGATCGGCGGCCTCTCCCATAGCTTGACTGAGAGGGGACAGCGTCTTCTCCATGACTGTTGCCCGTTGCTGTGCTGATGGGGTGAATCCCACCATCCGCTCGTACATGAGGGTGTACAGCGCCGGGTTGGACATGGCGAAGCGCCGGTAGGCGACCCCGAGGTCGATTAGACGACGGGTCGGATCGGAGGCCCCACCCGCCTCGGACATCACATCGGCGAGCCGTTCGACCCCACCGGCATGGACCGCGTGGAGCAGACCGAGCTTGTCACCGAAGCGGGAGTAGACGCACATCGTCGAGACCCGCGCCGCCGAAGCCACCCGGCGCAGCACCAGGGCCTCTGCTCCATCGCTGGCGAGGAGCCGAAGAGCGGCCTCGACCAGCTCCTCCCGAACCGGATCGGCTTCCCTATGGGTGGTGGTTGCCATCTTCGATAACACACAGTATAACACTCGTTATCAAGCCGGACAGACATGGGACGTAGGACGAATCTCGCCCTGGCCGGCCTCCTGGTGGGGGCGGTGATCACGGGTCTGGCCAGTCAGGCGATCGGCGTCGATTGGCCCCTCGACATGGCCGTCGTTCATGGGGCGCTGGCCCTTGGGATCCTGCTCCTCTCACCCTGGAAGAGCACGATCGTGCGACGCGGGCTCGGCAAGAGGAAGCCTGGACGGCTCTTCTCCCTGACTCTGCTCACGGTCGTCTCGATCACCCTGATATCCGGCTTGGTCCATTCCCATGGAGAGGTCTCCCGGATCGGCCCGTTCACCGTGATGCAGATCCATGTCGGTGGGGCGGTGCTCGCCCTGGTGCTGGCCGTCGACCATTTCCGCCGTCACCCGGTCAAGCCGCGCCACTTCGACCTCGACCGGAGGGCCTTTCTCCGCACCTCGGTGCTCGCTGCCGCAGCTGCGGCGGGGTGGCTGCTCTGGGAGGGGACCCTCGAGGCGCTGGAGGCGCCGGGGAGCCGGCGGCGCTTCACCGGGATGCACGAGCGCGGTTCCGGCGACCCGGCCGATCTGCCCACCACGTCCTGGTTCGACGATCCGGTGCCGCGGATCCAGGCCGAGGACTGGTCGGTCGAGATCCCCGGCCGGGTGCTGACCCTCGCCCAGCTCGAGGCCATGCCACAGGAGACCTTCCTGGCCGTCCTCGACTGCACCGGGGGCTGGTATTCCGAGCAGCAGTGGAGCGGGGTGAGGCTTGACCGCCTGGTCGACACCGGACACGGGCGCAGCTTCGTCGCCTGGTCGGCGACCGGCTATGCCCGCCGTTTCCCGATGCGCGACCTGGAGCGCACCTGGCTCGTGACCCGGCACGGTGGCGAGGCGCTCAGCCCCGGGCATGGCTTCCCGGCACGCATCGTGGCGCCGGACCGGCGGGGCTTCTGGTGGGTGAAGTGGGTCACCAGGATCGAGATCTCCCCGATCCCTTGGTGGCTTCAGTCTCCGTTCCCGCTCACCTGACCAGAGCCCCTCCGCTCAGGTGATCACCCCCGCTCCACCGGCACGTTGACCAGCGACCCGTACTCGGTCCACGACCCGTCGTAATTGCGCGCATTGCCATGGCCGAGCAGTTCGGTCAGCACGAACCAGGTGTGCGAGGAGCGCTCGCCGATCCGGCAGTAGGCGATCACCTCGCCGCCATTGCTCACTCCGGCACCTCCGTACAGCTCACTCAGCTCGTCGAACGATCGGAAGGTGCCATCATCGTTCGCAGCCTTGGCCCAGGGGATGTTCTTGGCCCCGGGGACGTGGCCGGCGACGTATGGCTGCTCCTGGGGGAGATGATCGGGGGCCAGCTTGGCTCCGGAGTACTCCTCCGGGGAGCGGACGTCGATCAATGTCGCCTCCCCGATCCTGGCCAGCACGTCTTCGCGGAAGGCTCGAATCTCGGGTCGCTCCGGGCCGGTGATGGTGAAATCGGTCGGCTCGATCACGGGAATCTCCGAATCGAGCGGGAGTGACTCGATCTGCCACTTCTTCCGGCCTCCGTCGAGGAGCTTCACGTCCTCGAAGCCCCGATACTTGAGCAGCCAGTAGGCGTAGGCGGCGAACCAGTTGTTGTTTCCCCCGTAGAGGACGACGGTGGTGTCGGGGCCCACCCCGGCCGAGGCGAGCAGCGAGCTGAACCCCTCCTGGTCGAGGTAGTCGCGGCGCACCGGGTGGTGCAGGTCCTCCGACCAGCTCCAGGCGATCGCCCCCGGGATGTGGTCCTTCTCGTAGAGGGTCGTGTCCTCGTCGACCTCGACGATCCGCAGGTTGGGATCACCGAGATTGGCGTTGAGCCACTCGGTGGAGACGAGGGCATCGGGATTGGCATAGGTCATGTCTTCTGCTCCTGTTCGGAAATGTCGGTGAGGTCGCGGCGCCGCCCCGGAAGTGTTTGGGGAGTCTCTCTCGGGCGGTGGCGTCGCTAGGAGCGCTGACGGCGTGGTGCGTCCACGCTCGGGCTCGCCGCCCGAGAGCGATCACAGACGCAGCGACACACGGTCATTGGAGACACGACGGGAAGATATGCCACCCCCGCCGAGAAGTCAACGTGAGACCGGCAGGCCCTCCCACTCCGGCAGCCCCAGGGCGAGGTTCACGTTCTGGATCGCCTGCACCGCCGCACCCTTGAGCAGGTTGTCCTCGGCCGCCACCACTACAGCACTCGGCCCGTCCGGGCTGGTGTCGAATCCGCCGATGATGACTCCGATCTCGCCGGCTCCATCGCGCAACTCGGGTATGCCGTCACGGATGGATATCAGGGGCTCGTCCCGATAACGATCCTGGAAACGGGCCCTGGTCTCCTCCCCCGACATCGGTCGATCGAGGGGGATGTGTGCGGTCACCAGGAGACCGCGGAAGGCAGGATGGACATGCGGCACGAATCGGACCGGAAGTCCCAACTGACGCGCCGTCTCCCGCTCATGGGTGTGCCCGACCAGCTTGTAGGGCATCAGGTTGTCCTTGAGCCGGTCGGTGTCGTTGCGTGGCCCCGGTGTGGAGCCCGCTCCCGAGTAGCCCGACACACCGAACACCGCAGGGACTCCCGATATGAGGTCGAGGAGCGGGGCGAGGACGAGTTGCATGGCCGTGGCGTAGCAGCCCGGGTTGGCGATCCTGGTGGACCCCTTCAACTTCTCCCGGAACAGCTCGGGCAGCCCATAGGCCCAGGCGTCGTCGAACCGGTGGTCGGCGGAGATGTCGACGACGAACCTCGCCGGGTCGATGGCGGCCAGGAACGGGTCGCTGGCGCCGTCGGGGAGGGCGAGGATCACCACGTCGGCGTCCCGGCCAGCCAGACCGGCGGGTTCGATGGGCTCGAAGAGAAGGCCGGAGTGGCCGGGCACGGCTCGACCGGCCAGCTCGCGCGACCCGGCAAAGGTCAGCTCGAGGTGGGGATGTCCTGCGATGAGGCTGGTCAACTCGGCGCCGGTGTGGCCTCGAGCACCGATCACACCGATCCGCCGGGTCTCACTCATCCCGGTCCCCGGTGAACGACGGTGGGAGGGAGGCGATCCGGTCGACCACCAGGGCGATCCTGGCGAAGTCGGTCTCGCCCCTCCAGAAGACGGTCCAATCGCCACGCTTCGTCGAACCGTCGGCTTCCTCGGCATAGAAGGCGTTGAAGCCGTTGTCGGTGCGCGACCGCCAGTAGATGACAGGATGATCGTCGGTGAGGCGGGCCCAGACGGTGCGGGCCAGACCCTCGCCCCGGGCATCCTCGAGGATGGCGAACTTGTCCAGGTAGGCGAAGTCGTCGACCCGGGCCACCACCGCGCCGGCGCGGAGGCTCTCCGACAGATAGGCCGTGTCGAGCTCGAGCTGGTCCCACCACTCCGGTCTGAGGGTGCGACCGAAGGACTCCTCCACCAGCTTCTGCACCTGACCCTGGTCGAGGGCCGTCTTGACCGTTTCCCGGTTGATCAGCTCCCCCTTCCTCACCAGCGTCCCCGACCCGCCATGGGTGAAGAGCTCTTTGACCAGGCCGGAGGGGGTTGTGATCGAGACCGATGTGGAGAGCGGGGTGTCGTCGAGTAGACGCTTGATCTCGGCCAACTTCAGCCTCATGCCCGAGTGGACCCAGTCCTGGGCCATGAGGTGGTCGTAGTCCGAAGCCAGGTTGATCGACTCGATCGGCCTGCCGTCCTCGCCGAGAAGGCCGCCGGTGTCGACGAGGAAGATGATCTTCATCGGCTGCACCGCATGGACCAAGGCCCGCGTTGCCGCGTCGGCGTTCATGTTGACGATCTGGCCCCCGGCCGCCACGCCCAGGCAGGTGAGGATCGGGATGGCCCCCGAGCCGACGATCGAGCGGATCGAGGCGAGATGCACCTCGGTCGGCTCCCCGACCAGGCCGTAACGCTCGCGGTCGACGTAGTCGGCCTCGAAGGCGCCCGCGGTGAGCCCGTGTGCGGCGACACCCTGCTCCCTGATCGCCTCCACCAGAGCGATGTTCTGGTCGATGAATGTGTCCCTGGCCGCGTCGAGCACCCCAGGGTCGGTCACCCTCAACCCGTCCCGGCGCACCGTCTCGATGCCCCGGTCGGCCAGCACCTGGTCGAGTTGGGTCCCGCCGCCATGGATCACGATGGGCGTGAGGCCCACGGTGTGGAGGAAGGCGAGGGCCGCCGCCGTCTCGTCGAGATGATCGCGCAGGACTGCGCCGCCGATCTTGATCACGGCGAATCTGGAGGCGTCGACCTCGGAGAAGCGCTGCAGATAGGAACGGATCTCCTTGCCGTCGCTCATGTTGGAGAGGAGATGGACGATCGTCTGCCGCACGTCCCGATTGGGCGTGCCCGGCGCCCGGTCCTGGCTCATGGGCCCTGTCCTATCAGGCCCGACATGATCGCCTTCTGCACGTGGAGCCGGTTCTCGGCCTCCTCATAGGCGATGCACCGCGGCCCGTCGAAGACCTCGTCGGTCATGATCACGTTGCGGCGCATCGGGAGGCAGTGGGAGACCAGGGCGTCGTTGGTCATCGCCATCTTCTGGCTGTCGACGATGAAGTGCTGGTACTTGTCACGGATCGGCTTCTCGTCCTCCCATCGCCCGAAGAAGGGAAGTGCTCCCCAACTCTTGGCATAGACGACGTCCGCCCCGTCGTAGGCGGTCTCGATGTCGTGGGTGATGGTCACACTTCGCCCGTTGGCGCCGGCATCGCGGGTTGCGATGTTCATGTATCGGCTGTCGAGCATGAAGTCCTCGGTCGGGCAGAGGAGGGTCACGTCCATGCCGAACTTGGCTGCGGCGATGAGCGCCGAGTTGGCGACGGCGGTGTTGAGAGGCTTGGGGTGGTAGCTCCAGGTGAGCAGGTATCGCTTCCCGTCGAGGGGGCCCAGCTTCTCCTGCAGGGCCATGACGTGAGCCAGTTCCTGACAGGGGTGGGTGATCGTCTCCATGTTGATCACCGGCACCTCGGAGTGAGTGGCGAAGGCGTTGAGGATCACGTCCTTCCGGTCCTCCTCCCAGGAATCGAACTTCGGGAACGCCCTGATCCCGATCAGGTCGCAGTAGCGGGACAGCACCTTGGCCGCCTCCTTCACGTGCTCCTCTGCCTCACCGAGCATCACCGCCCCGTCCTCGAACTCGAGGGGCCACATCCCACCCGAAGGCGAGAGCACCACCGCGTGGCCCCCCAGCTGATTGGCGCCGATATCGAACGATGTCCGGGTGCGCAGCGAGTTGTTGAGGAAGAGGAGGGCGATGGTCTTCCCCCGGAGGGCATCGCCATAGGGGGAGGCCTTGAAGCGGCGCCCCTCGTCCAGCATCGATTGGAGCTCAGGACGGGCCCAGTCGTATGTGTTCAGGAAGTGCCGCATGCCGGCAGTTTGCTGGCGTGGGGCTTCATTTCCAAGAGGAGGTCAGCCTCCCGCCTCGGTGGGCAGTCCGCTGCCACCCCAGGCGGTGATGCCGCCGGTCAGGCTCCTGGCGTTCTCGAACCCGACCGAGTTGAGGTAGAGCACTCCGGGCAGCGAGATGTTGCCCCGCTGGCAGACCACCAGCACCGGGGTGTCCAGGTCGGCGGGAATCCGGTCCAGCGACTCGGGGAGCTGGAAGAGCGGGATGTTGATCGACCCCGGGATGTGGGACCGGGCGAACTCGGCCTCCTCGCGGACGTCGACCACGACGGTGTCCCCTGATTCCCATAGCGGGCGGGCCGAAGCGGAGTCGGTGGCGAGCTGCGGGTTGTGCCGGGCGGCTTCGATGATGGCGTCGAGGAGCTGCTCGCGGCGGCTCTTCACCCGGGGAGAGGCGGAGCCGGCCATCCCGGGGAGGTGTCTCGCCATCGAGGAGGCGTACTTGAAGACGCTGTCGGGGAAGACGACCACCACCCGCGTTCCCGGTTCGTCGGGGACGACCTCGAGGGCGCCGGCGAGCGCCATCCCCGAGCTGGGCCCGGCCGGGATGCTCTCCTCGCGGTTGAGGCGAAGAGCGAGGTGGTAGGCGGTGTCGTTGGCGATCTCGACCGTGCCGTCGTATTCGTCGGGGAGGAAGAACTCGGTCTGGCGGAGCTGGCGGATGCTCCGCACGCCAGGGATGTCGTGACCCTCGGCCGGATGGACTCCGATCACCTTGATCCCCGCGCTCTGCTCCTTGAGGAACCGGCCGGTGCCGGTGATGGTCCCGCAGGTCCCCATCCCGGCGACGAAGTGGGTGACGGTTCCCCCGGTTTGACGCCAGATCTCGGGGCCGGTGGTTCGGTAGTGGGCGTCGGGATTGGCCGGATTCTTGTACTGGTTGAGCATCACGAAGTCCGGCTTCTCCGCGATCTCCATCGCCCGGGCAATGGCACCTTCGGGAGCCCAGGGGGCGGGGCAGAGGTCGTCTTCCAGCTCTTCGACGGTAGCGCCGAAGAAGCGGAGCATGATGCGCTTCTCCTGCGGGATGGCGCTGGATAGGGGCGTGGTGAGCGTGTAGCCGAGGGCATTGCCCATCATGGCCAGGCCGAGACCCGTGTTCCCGGAGGTGGGCTCGACCAGGTCCTCGTCTGTGAGGAGCTGCTCCTCCCTGGCCCGCTCGATCATGCCGGCCGCGATCCGGTCTTTGACCGATCCGAAGGGGTTGTACCACTCGAGCTTGGCGTAGACCTCGGTGTGGGCGAAGTCGACCACCCGGTTGAGCCGCACCAGCGGGGTCGGGTTGTCGACGTTCGAGAGCATCCCGAGCATCGAGTCGTAGATCCGGAGAGAGTGGTCGTTCATGGCCTCTGTTCCCACCACAAGGTTATCGGTGGCGACGGCTATTCCCTCGGGCTCAACCCGTCAGGTCGAACTCGACCTGGAGGGTGACGGTGACCGATGTCGTGCCGGGCTGGATTGGGGTCGTGGCCCTCTCGGCCATGGCCATATCCATGGCAACGCCCCGGATCGGGATCGGGGGCGCTCCCATCGTCTCTGTGATGTTGATTGCCGCGCCGAGAGCGCGTCCCGCCAGTGAGGCGAGTTGACTCGCCTTGGCCGCAGCGTCGTCCCAGGCGGCAGTGCGGGCGGTGGCGGCCAGGCCGGCCTCGTCATCGATGGTGAAGCGCAGGTGATCGATCCTCGTGTCGTCGCCGGCCGCCGCACCCACCGCATCGAGGATCGACCCGGTGGCGGCGATGTCCCGGATCCTGACCCGCAGGGTGTTGTCGGCCCGGTAGCCGGTGAGCCGCTGGGCATTGCCCGAGTAGTCGTACTCAGGCTGGATCGAGTAGCCGGCGGTGGCGATGTCCTCCGCCTCGACGCCGTTGACGGTGAGAGCGGCGACAAGGCCCTCGGCCCGAGCTGCAGCCGAAGCCGTGGCCTCCTGGACGGTCTGCGAGATCACCGATACCCCGATGTCGACCTCGACCGTGTCCGGTCTCCCCGACGCCCGGCCGGAGCCGGTCACGACGACACTCAATCGGCTACCTCCCGGTGCTCGTTGGTGCGGGCGAGGCTATCCGCTCCTCAGCCCTCGATGGCGAACTCGACCTGGAGGGTGATGGTCACCGACGAGGTGCCTGGCTCGATCGGGGTCTCCGCCTCTGGGGCCCCGGCAGCGTCTCCGCCGTAGAAGATCGGCGGGGGAGCACTGGTGACGGTCTCGGTGATGCTGGTGGCCGCCCCCAACGTCTGACCGGAGAGCTCGGCCAGCTGGGTCGCTTTCGCCAGCGCGTCGTTCCAAGCCGCTTCGCGGGCGGCAGCGACCAACTCGGCGTCGTCTTCGATGCTGAAGCTGAGGCCGCTCACAGTGACGTCGTCACCGGCGGCGGCGGTTGCCGCATCGAGCACAGCCCCGGCCTGGGAGACGTCCCTGATCTTGGCGCGGACGGTGTTGTTCACCCTATAGCCGAGCAGTTGCTGCTGGTTGTTCGAATAGTCGTACTCGGGGTAGATCGAGTAACCGGTC
Source organism: Acidimicrobiia bacterium (assembly GCA_036556665.1). Lineage (GTDB taxonomy): Bacteria > Actinomycetota > Acidimicrobiia > Spongiisociales > ZC4RG35 > JARDZU01. Next base: position 33,212 of record DATBIX010000045.1, on the reverse strand, counting down.
GTGGTGATGTCCTCTTCGGCGACCCCGTTCGAGGTGAGGGCGTCGATCAGCGACTGGGCTCGCTCCGCTGCGGCGGCGCTCGCCTCGCTCACAGTCGCTCCGAGCACCGAGACACCGAGGTCGACCTCGACCGTGTCCGGTGTCCCTGTCACCTCGCCCATACCCGACACAGAGATGCCCGTCTGGGCCTGATCCGAGGTGTTGACCGTGATCTCCTGGGGAGTGGCGCTGCAGGCCCCGAGCAGCAAGACGAAAGCGCCAAGCGCTGCAATGGTGATTGGCTTGTTCGTGCTCATGACATTTGGATGCGAAATCGGGCTCAACGGTTCCTGATCGTGGCGACCTTGCCGGCGATGACGAGGACTCCCTCCGCCCTGAGCAGGTCTGCCTGGTGCTCGATGCTCGGGGTGCGGATCTGCCCGCCCGCCCCGACCACCCTCCACCAGGGGACCTCGCCATCACAGGTGCGGAGGACGGTTCCCACCGCTCGGGCGGCCCCGGGGTAACCGGCCTGCGCCGCCACCTCGCCGTAGGTCACCACCTCGCCCGGGCGCAGGGAGTCGAGGACATCGAGGACGGCATCCTCGAAGGCGGTCATATCGTCCCGAACAGCCGATCTCCCATGTCGCCGAGACCGGGGGTGATGTAGAAGTGCTCGTTCAACTCGCGATCGAGTGCGGCGGCAACGATGCGCACCTCGGGATGGTCCAGTTCCATCCTCTCCCGTCCTTCGGGCGCCACCACGACGCAAACCGCGGTGATGTCCTTGGCTCCGTTCTCCTTCACCTTGTCGATGGCCCAGGAGAGCGAGCCCCCGGTCGCCAGCATCGGCTCCAGGATGAGGACCCGGGCCGAGGAGAGCTGGGGGAACTTCGTGTAGTACTCGATCGGCTCCGCCGTCTCCTCGTTGCGTTGCACCCCGGCGAAGCCGATGGCGGCGTCCGGGACCAGGGTGAGCACCGACTCGAGCAGGCCCAGCCCGGCACGCAGCACAGCCACGGCGACCACGGGTCGGCGGAGTTGCTTGCCACCCGTGGTCTCCAACGGGGTCTCGATCTCGACGTCGACCGTGGACATGTCGGAGAGTGCCTCCGCCACCAGCAGGTACCCGAGGCGCTCCGTGATTTGACGGAACTCGGGTGGCTCGGTCTCCCTGCTACGCAGGATGGCGAGCAGGTCTGCGGCCAGGGGGTGGTCGAGAATGGTGAGCGGCATGGCGGGGAGGATATTGGAGTGGGGCGAGCCTATTCCCGTGGGACCAGGGCCGGAAAGTCGAGGGTGGGGGCCTGACTCAGCTCGACCGGTCGAGGGTGCCTGCGGGGGTTGGCCGGGGGTTGGTTGGGAGTCTCCTCGAGCAGGTGGGTCAGGGTGTGGTGGTATCTGCAGAGAAGACGGCAGTTGTCCTGGTCGGTGGGCCCGAAGTCGATCCAGTGCCGGTCGTGGTGTACATCGGCCCAGGTGGATGATCGGTCGCAGCCAGGCCAGGTGCAGTGGCGATCACGGGCCACGATCGCCCGACGCAGACCAGTGGGGACGACCCGGGTGCGTCTGCCCACGTCGATGACCTCAGAGTCGGGTCCCAGCACGATGCGGGATACCGAGGAGTCGCAGGCGAGGGTGCGGAGTTGGGCGACGGTGATCACCTGTCCGGCTTCGGTCTCGTGCAGCCCTCCCGCGATCCCTCCAAGAGCCTGGAGGTCGCAAACGATGTTGATGTGGGGCTTCTCCCCTCCCACCGTGGTCGTGGTGTGGTCGAGGTAGTAACGGGCCAGGTCTTCCATGGCATCGTGACGACGCTGGCGAGGAGTCCGCTCGTCCTCGGGGGCCAGGTGGACTCATGATCGAGTCGAGTGCCGTGTGCAACAGCTCCCGGCAGGTGGTGGTCAGCTCGCCTTCCAACGAGGCCAAACCGGAAAAACCGGTGGACAACGAGACGCCCCGTCGTCTCAGTTGCTCCTGCTCGTCGGCGTAGGACCCGGGTCCGTCCACCGCCTGGCGCCAATACTCGAGCAACCGGTGCGTGTCGCGAACGGTCAGGTCGTTCACCGCGCCAACCAGGGTCTCCTCGGCGTCAGGGAACGCCTCCTTCACCAGCGATGCCATCCGCAACAGCTCGTTGGCCTGGTCGGTGGAGATCCGTTCCTCAACCCAAGCCTGCAAGACGAGAGGAGTCTCGGAGAGCGTGTGGGCCCGGGTGACGCTGTTGTGGGCTCGGCCCGCCCTCATCCCGCACCGGGCCATGAGAAACGAGGTGGGGGAGGGGAACCCCTGGGCGTGGTGGCCTTGCCTTCGGTCGAACACCTCGAGCCACTGCAACCGGAGGGCCTCCAACAAACCCGACACCCTTTCCAGCTCCACCAGGTCATCGGCTAGCTGGTCGATGTTCAATTGCTCCGGTTCGACCGCCGACCATTCCTCGAGAGCTGAACGCAATCCACTCATCCCATTCCCCCGAACATATGTTCGCAACACTACGGGACAGGTAGGACAAGAAACAGGGGTTCGTTCCGAGTTTTTCGGCTCCCGACGCTCAGGACTCGGGTAGGCCCAGTGATCGCAATGGTTCCGATAGGTGAGCCTGTCCCGCCGGGTCACGGTAGGCCTCGATCTGCTCGAGCATGGCGATGGTGATCTCGGGGACCTCTTCCTGGGCGGCGGCAAGTGCTAGGCGGGCCTCATCGTCTTTCCCCAACCGGTGCAGGGCGGCAGCGAGGTACAACCTGCTGACCACGGTGTGCACGGCTGCGGCCTGGAGTGCAACCACTGACTCTTGGTAGCGGTGGGCGCCATACAGCGAGGAGCCGTGGAACCATGCATACCAGGCCGGGTGGTTTGGGTTGAGTTTCATCCCCAGCTCCATCGACTGGACACCCTCTTCGGCCATCCCCAGCCGGTTGGCGGTGGAAGCCCAGTTGGCGCGGACGTCGGCGAGGCTCGGATTGAGTTCAATGGCGCGGCGGTACTCGGCTTCGGTGCGCTCGTACTCGCCCTGTGCCATGTGCAACTCGCCGAGCAGCCAATGCACCTCGGAGTCGAGATCGTCGAGCTCGGCGGCGCGTTTGGCCGCCTTCCACGCCTGGCGGAGCGAGATCTCGGGTGTCTCGGTCCAGCCCCAAAACACCTCGAACAGCCATGTCCACGCCAGCGCCACATGGGCACGAGCGAACGCTGGGCGGTGCTCGAGAACCTGGAGGAGGGTCTGCCTCGCTTCGATGTTGGTTTCCGGCATGAAACGGTGCTTCAGCTCGAGGCCGCGCATGTAGGTCTCGTAGTCGCCGAGCGACCCGGGGTCTTGGGCGACGGTCCGCTTCTTCTCGGTCAGAACCAGGACGCCGTGGTAGCCGCTGAGCTGGGCCACGATGTCATCGGTGATCTCGTCGATCACGCCGAACACGTCTTCTACGTCGCGGTCGTACTTCTCGGCCCAGAGGTGGCCTCCTGTCGACCCGTCGATGAGCTGGGCGGTGAGGCGCGCTCGGTCCCCTGACCATCGCACGCTTCCCTCCAGGACGTAGCGAACGCCAAGCTTGGCGGCGACGGTGGTGATGTCCACCGGGGAGTCCTTGTATACGAACGTCGAGTTGCGGGCAATTACAAATAGGTCTCTGCATCGGGAGAGCCCGGTGATCAAGTCCTCGACTAGCCCGTCGGCGAACGCATCCCGTTGGGGGTCGCCTATGGTCTCGAAGGGGAGCACGGCGATAGACGGCCGGTCGGGCTTCGACTCGGTCCTGATCGGTGGGAAGTCCTCCATCAATCCATCGCCTGTCACCTGATACAAGCGCTCGGGACGGCTCAATCCGCGGAGATAGTGGTCACCGAGGTCGCGGTAGCCGAGGTCGCGGTAGCCGAGCAGGTCTGCGGCCTCGTCAATCAGCTCCCTGGTAGCCGCCGAGACGAGGATCTGCCCCCCATGCCCTGCGGCCTCGATGCGAGCCGCCTTGTTTGGTGCGGAGCCGAGGTAGTCGCCGTTCACCAGCTGCCCCGATCCTGTGTGGATGCCCATTCGTACAGTGAAATCGGCGATCGCCGCCTCCCACGCCTCGGCGCCAAGGGTTCGCTGTGACTCGACCGCCGCCGAGACCGCCCCTTCTGGGTTGGCGAACACCGCCATGAACCCATCCCCGGTCTTCTTGACGACGTCTCCGGAATGGGATGCGATGGCCTTCTCGATGATCTCATCATGTCGGCGCATCGCCGGCTCCATGACGTCACCGGCCATGTCCCATTTGCTGGAGCTACCGACGACGTCAGTGAAGAGAAACGTGACGACACCGCTCGGAAGCGTCATGCTGTCCTTCCGACGACTGCTCGATCCTATCGTGGACCGCGCTCCCCAGCCAAGGGGGACCCCGCTGATCATCGACCGTCTACCTCGCACGCGGACATCGGATCGAAGTCGTTGCTTGTGTCGGCGGAGTCATGTCCTCCCCCCCGACTGGTTGCAACGCGGGCGGTGAGTCGAATCCCGACTCCGCCCGCTATCGGCAGCTATGAGCGGCTCACGCCCTCCCTGCGTAGTGCGGATTCGAGAAAGGCCATGCCTCGTCGATCCACGTTGACAACGCCTCCCGGACCGCCGTATCCAACTCGGCACGACTCTCTCGCACCCATGAGCTGACCAACGCGTCGTGGCCTGAGCGGCGATCTGGATAGATGTAGATACAGCCGATGACATCGTCGCCATCGAGAATGGAGTAGGTGAAGCCCCTGCGCTCCTCGAAGTCCTTGGCGTGTCGGACCAGATCCTCCAAATTCGCTTCCAAGGTCATGGCTATCGGCCAACCCGGCTCTTCTTGTTCGGTGAATCCGGGAGTTGACCGGATGTGGTCGATGCTCGACATCCATGCAGCGTGGTCACGGTCGTTGTGTTGCTCGCCCAGCGGTTCCAGGTGAAACGCGGACCAGGCGTAGGAAGACGGAACTTCGAATGAGGGCGGTACGAATGGGTCTTCCATCGTGTCGAATCTAACCCTGGCTCAAACCGCAGGAGAAGGCACTCATGTCTCTTGATCGATAGGCTCTGGCGCATCTCGGTCGAGGAGTGTCGTGATCAGGAAGGTGGCGATCGCCATCGCCGCCGCCTGCGTTGCGTGGGTGGTCGGAGTCACCTTGTTCTACCGCTCCGGCGGCATCAATCCCGCCGGTGTAGTGCCATCACTTGGGTGCCTCACCGCCCTGTGGGGGTCTGTCAGGTCTGACTCCCGCCTGATGTGGTTCGGAACGGGCGTCGTGCTCGTCTCAGCAGTCGCTTTCGTCTTCAGTGTCGGGCCGGCGGTCGCACCCGCCGCGCTCGCCCTCGTCGTCGGTTCATTCGTTCTGTCCCGCGGCAGCGAGGTGAGCCCATGAGGCCGGGGCTCGTCGCAAGACCACGGTGGTCCCCGTCGAATCGCGGGTTCAGGCTCGACGGTGGACGCTGATCCGGGCCCGAGACCTCACCCGGTGTTCCGCATCCCGGCCGCGATCCCGTTCACGGTGAGGAGGAGGGCGCGGTTCAGGTCGTCACCCGACTCGCCGGCCCGGCTCCTGCCCAGCAGTGAGACCTGCAGGTAGTTGATCGGATCGAGATAGACGTCGCGCACGCCGAGGGTCCGCCGCAACAGCGGGAGGTCGCCGAGAAGGCCCGGCTCCTTGCGCAGGGTGAGGATCTCCTCGGTGGCGAGCTCACACTCGGCCCTGATCGAGTCGAGCAGGCCGCGGTGCTCATCCGACACCAGGCTGGACACGTAGCGGTTGGCGATATCGAGATCGGTCTTGGCCAGGGTCATCTCGACGTTGGAGAGGAAGGTCTGGAAGTAGCCCCACTCGACCGCCATCTCCATGAGGACTTCCCCGTATCCCGCCTTGCGCGCCGCCCTGATACCACTGCCCACCCCGAACCAACCGGGCACGATCTGACGGGTCTGGGTCCAACCGAACACCCAGGGGATGGCACGCAGGTCCTCGATTCCCCCGACGCCTCCGGGCCGGCGGGAGGGACGGCTCCCCAGGTTGAGCCGGCCCAGCTCCTCGACGGGGGTCGAGGTGAGGAAATAGGGGACCAGACTCTCGTGGCCGACGAACTCCCGGTAAGCCGTGTACGCCTCGCTGGAGAAGCAGTCCATCGCCTCCGTCCACCGGTCCAGGGTCTCTTTGGGCTGGCGCGAGCGGCGGTGGAGCAGCGACGACTCGAGGACCGAGGCGAGGGCGAGCTCCAGGTTGCGCGCCGCGATGGCAGGATGCCCGTACTTCTCCGATATGACCTCACCCTGCTCGGTGACCTTGAGGTCGCCATCGATGGTCCCGTAGGGCTGGGCCAGGATGGCTGCATGGGTCGGTCCGCCGCCCCGTCCAATCGTGCCGCCCCTGCCGTGGAAGAGACGCAGGTGGACTCCATGGCGCGCCGCCACGGCCTGCATCTCCTTCTGCGCCTTGTAGATCTCCCATTGACTGGTGGTGATGCCTCCCTCTTTGTTCGAGTCGGAGTACCCGAGCACCACCTCCTGGCTCTCCCCGCGCAGTGCCAGGACCTTGCGGTACTGCTGGTTGAAGAACAGGTCCTCGAGCATGGCGGCCGCATTGCGGAGATCGTCGATGGTCTCGACCAGCGGGACGAAGCCGAGCCGGGCCACCCCGCGCCTGATGTCGACCAGACCCGCCTCGCGGGCCAGCACCGCCGCCTCGAGGACGTCGCTCGCCGACTCGGTCATCGAGATGATGTAGGACTCGATCACCTGCTCCCCATAGCGGTCCTTGGCCGCGCGGATGGCGTGGAATGCGCCCAGCGTCCTCTCGGCATCTTCTCCGAGAGTCGTGGTCAGCCCGCTCAGGGGACGGGTTCCCTGCAGCTCGTCCGAGAGCACCACCATCCTCTGGTTGGCCCCCATCGCCCGATAGTCCACTTCGACGGACGAGAAGAGCTCGCCGATCGCCGCCCGATGCCTGGCGGCATGCTCCCTCACGTCGAGCACAGCCATCTGGAACCCGAACGTCTCGACGGCCCGGCGCACCCGGGCCACCGCCCCATGGGCGATCAGTTGCCCCCGCGATCTGGTCAGGGAGTCGGCGATCAGGTCGAGCTCGGCCATGACCTCACTCGGGTGGCCATAGTCGACCCCTTCGACGTGAGGGAGCCCGGCCTGGAGCCGGCGGTTGGTGTTGATGAGACGGGCGTGGATGTACGAGCACTTGAGTCGATATGGCTCGGAGGCCGTCCTGCGGTGCTCGCGCTGCCACACCACGGGCAGAGCCTCACGATCATGCTCGATCGAGTCGCGCAACTCGGGGCTGATCGGGGCCAGGTGCTCGGAGACCGACAGCTCCTCGGCGAGCCACTCGACCAGGTCGATGAGATGGCGAAGACCCCGGTCGTGCTGGAGGAGGAGGGTCTCGAGGGTCGTCTCCGGAGTCACTTCGGGATTCCCGTCCCGGTCGCCCCCGACCCAGGAGCCGAACCGGATCGGGCTCGGCCGGTAGGACACACCGAGGCGGTCCAGCTCGACCGACACCCTCTCGCCCAGGTCAGGCATGACGTTGGCGGCGATCTGGACCAGGTAGTAGAGGGCGGACCGGGCCTCTTCGACGGGGCTCGGCTTCTGGAGGCGCAGCTCGTCGGTCTGCCAGATCTGGTCGATGAGCTCGGCAGTGCGCCGGTCGACGCGGTCGCGCTCAGCCTCCGTGGCATCGAAGCGCCGTTCGATGAGATCGGCGAGCTGCACGGTCTTGTTGAGGATGGAGCGGCGGGCCGCCTCGGTCGGGTGGGCCGTGAACACCGGACGCATCTCCAGTCTCCCCAGGACCTCGGCGAGCGTCCCATCGTCCACGTCGGCGGCCAGGACCCGGTCGACGGTGGCCGCCAGGCCGATCTCGTCGATGGACAGCTGGTCGATGCGGTGGACCTGCTCCGCCACATTGGCCAGGTAGAAGTAGGCGGTGAAGGCCCGCACCAGCGGGATCACGTCTCCGATGGTCAGACCGGCGAGCAGGTCGGCCAACTCGGCGGCGGCCTCGACGCTCCCGCCGCGCCGGGAAGACTTCCCCAGGGCCCGCACCCTCTCCACCAGATCGAGCAGGCCGGGCCCGTGCTGGCGCACCAGGGCATCGCCCAGCTGGTTCCCCAGGCGGCGGATGTCGGAGCGAAGCGCCTCGTCAGGGCTCTGTGGCACACGGACAGGGTATTGGCCTCATCGCGTGTCGTGTGCAGCGACCCACCGTGAGGGTGGCGCAATGCACACTGGTCAGGCGCGGTTGGAGATCTGTTGCACCGCCCAGCCGTTCCCGTCGGGGTCCTTGAAGAAGACGAACCCGACATTGTCGAGCTCATCACCCTCCGCGGCAGGGCGGAGCCCCTCGGGTGCGTAGACAGAGACCTCGCTCACCTCGACGCCCCGACCTGCCAGCTCGGCATGTGCGGCGCGCAGGTCTGGCACCACGAGCTGCAGCCCCTTGAGCGAGCCGGGGACCATGTCATCGAGCCCCTTACCGATCACGATCGAGCAGCCTGACCCGGGTGGGGTGAGCTGGACCACCCGAAGGGCGTCGCTGACCCGCGTGTCGTGATCCAGATCGAAGCCGAGCCTGCTCGAGTAGAAGTCCTTGGCCCGGTCCACGTCCGAGACCGGGACCACGACCACTTCGAGGGTCCAATTCATGTCACTCGTCCTCCGGTCGCTGTTTGTGCACCCTTCCCTCGATTCCATGCAGGGAGAGACCGGTGCCATGTCCATACCTGACCATGGTCATCTCGGCGAGGATCGAGACGGCCACCTCCTGCGGGCTCTCTGCACCGATGTCGAGGCCGATGGGGCCGCGCACCCGTGCGATGTCCTCGTCTGAGAACCCCATCTCACCGAGACGGGCCACCCTGAGCTCCTGGGTCCGTCGGCTGCCCATGCACCCGATGTAGCGGACCGGGCTCTTCAAGGAGGCGGCGAGGACCGGGTCTTCGTGCGGCGGGGCGTGAGACAGAATCACCACCCAGGTTCGCCGATCGAGTGTCACCTGGTCGATCACGTTCTCCGGCCAGCCGATGATGATCCTGGCCGTGGGGAACCTGTCCGGCGTGGCGAAGGCGCCGCGTGAGTCCATCACCGTGACCCGGTATCCCATCTGGGCGGCGAAGCTGGCCAGCGACTGGCCGATGTGCACCGCGCCGACGATCAGCATCTCTTGTGGCGGGGCGAGGGCCTCGATGAACACGGTGTGAGGCGGGTACTCCACGGCCCGATGTTGTTCATGGTCCATCAGTGTGAGGGCATCGGCAATCAGATCGGGGGCGATTGCGGCCGGAACCGACCCGGCTACCACCTCTCCACCGGCATCGACCACCGCTTTGGCCCCTACATCGGGCCCGTCGACGAAGGTGACCAGGGCGCCGTACTCCTCCCGCTCGAGGATTCCCTCGACGGTGTCCAGCACACTCACCACGGCTCGATGAACACGTCGATGGTGCCACCGCAGGCCATGCCCACCTCGAAGGCGTCGTCGTCGGCGATGCCGTAGGTGACCGTCTTTGGCCTCCCGGTCTCGATGACCTCCTGGGCGTGGAGGAAGACGTCGTTCTCCACGCAGCCCCCGCTGACCGACCCTTCCATGTCGCCGGCGTCGGAGACGAGGAACTTCGAGCCTTCGGGACGGGGCGCGCTCCCGTGCACCCGGATCACGGTGGCCACCGCCACCCTCTTCCCCTCGCCCACCCAGCGGTTGCGCATCTCGATCTGGTGTCTCATCACCTGACTCCTGCGACTGAGTCGAGCACCCGCACGACTCCCCTGAAGTCATTGACGCTAGCGGCGGGGAGAAGCTGGTCGACATGAGGGAGCACCGCCTGCATCCCCCTGGTCAACGGCTGGTAGGAGGCCCGAGCCGCCAGCGGATTGAGCCATATGACCTGGTGGACCGAACGCGCCAGCCTCCCCATCTCGGTGGAGAGGGTTTGTGGGTCCCCACAGTCCCATCCGTCGGAGAGGACCATGAGCACCGGCCCGCCCCGGGCAAGACGCCGGCTCCAACGACGATTCCACTCGCCCAGCGCCTCGCCGATCTGGGTGCCCCCGGACCAGTCGGTGACCTTCTCGGCGACCAGGGCCAGGGCGGTCCTGGTGTCCCGCCGTCTCATCTCCTCGGTGATCCGGCTGAGATGGGTGGAGAAGGTGAAGATCTCGACCGAGCGCAGACGTCTCTGGGCGGCGTGGGCGAACACCAGGAAGATGTCGGCGTACTTCTCCATCGAGCCCGATATGTCGGCGATGATGATCAGGGGACGCTCCTTGTTCTGCCGCTGCTTCCAGCTGATCGGCATCATGTCGCCGGAAGGTCCGACAGCATCGCGCAGGGTGCGACGAAGGTCGGGACGGGTTCCGGCCCGAGCTCCTGACCAGCGACGGGTGCGGTAGTCGGTGGGATGCCACATCATGGTCATCACCAGCCGCCGCGCCTCCTGGAGGTCGTCCTCGTCGAGGTCGGCGAAATCGCGGCCGGCGATCCGCTTCACGGCCGAGGCTCCGCTCCGGTCCTGGGCCTCGGCCGTCGAGGTCCCTTCCGTGCCTTGCAGGCCGTAGCTCGATCCTCCGGGCCCCGGCGGTTCGGGCTCTGATCCTGGCGGGGCGGGCGGGGTGATCCGGTCGAAGAACCGGTCGAATTCCTCGTCGAAGATCGGGATCTGGCCCGGGTCGGTGACCGACAACGAGCAGAGCGACGCCCTGGCCTGGGAGCGACGGGTCAGGTCGACGAGGGTCAAGGCGCGCGCCATGTCGGCGGTCTGGTCCGAGGTGACCACCAGTCCCCGCGCCCGTAGCGCAGAAGAGAGGACGCTCAGCTGGTCGATGAGCCCGGGCCGGCTCATCCGACCAGGGATTCGACTCCGGCGGTGCGCACCATGTCGATGTCGTCCTTGTACTTGAGCACGACCCCGAGGGTGGTGTCGACGGTGGTCGGGGTCAGCTCGCCGGTGTGGAGCAGCCGCAGCGACTCGGCCCAGTCCAGGGTCTCGGCGACCCCGGGTGGCTTGAAGAGCTCCATCTGGCGCAGCCGTCGCATCGCCTCGCTCAGGGCGTCGGCCAGATCGGGCTCGAGCTCGGGCACCTTGCGCATGATGATCTCCGACTCGCGGGCGGGGGGGGGATAGTCGATCCAGTGGTAGACACACCTGCGCTTGAGGGCGTCGTGTATCTCCCGGGTCCGGTTGGAGGTGAGCACCACGATCGGGCGGCCCTGTGCCCGAATCGTGCCGATCTCAGGGATGCTCACCTGGAAGTCCGAGAGCAGCTCCAACAGGAACGCCTCGAACTCCTCGTCGGCCCGGTCGAGCTCGTCGATGAGGAGCACCGGGCGGTGCCCGTCCTTGGCCGCCTCGATCGCCTGTAGGAGAGGGCGGGCGATCAGATACTCACGGCTCATGATGTCGGCGGGGGTGGCATTCACCCCTTCCCCTCGTGCCTCGAGGAGACGGATGGCCATCATCTGGCGGGCGTAATCCCATTCGTACAGGGCCTGTCCGACGTCGAGCCCCTCGTAGCACTGCAGCCGGATGATCTCGGACCCGGACATGGCGGCGAGCACCTTTGCCACCTCGGTCTTGCCGACTCCGGCCTCACCTTCCAGGAAGAGAGGGCGGCCCAGCTCGACGGCGAGGTGGATGGCGACGACCAGGCTCTCGTCGGCCAGATAATCGAGGCGGTCGAGACTCTGCTCGAGGCCCTCGATCGTGTTCGGGATCACGGGTGGAGCCTAAACGGTGGTGGGTCGAGGGGAGACCGCATCTCCAACCCCGAACGGGGACCCGGCAAATATCATCGCCTTCGTGTTTGACATCGCTCTCACGGTGGCTGCCTGCCTCCGGGCCGGCACCCGGGCCGAGGTCGCCTGGTTGGTCGGGACCGATGGGATCCCGGTCGGCGATTGGTCCGATGCACTGGTGCTCACACCCGGTGGAGGCAAGATCGGTTCGCTCGCAGGCGGTGCCCTCGACGGTCGACTGGCCGACAGCTTCGGGCGATCGAGCGTGGGCCGCCTTCTCCAGATCGAGGTCGGCGAGACCGATGCGTTGATCGCAGGGCTGCCCTCTGGAGGCTCGGCCCGCTGTCTCCTGGTGCCGGCAGAGGTGCTGCCCGCCGGGCTCTGGGATCTGGCCCTCGAGCGTGAGTCGTTCTGCCTCGTCTGCGTCATGACAGGCGACGAAGTGGCCGACTTCGCCCTGTACACGGCGGACACGGTGTCTGCTGCCGGGGACCCTGTCGCCAGTGCGTTCACAGCAGACGGGAGCGGGTCGACCATGGCCGGCGATCTGATCGTCTCGGTCTTCAGGGCGCTGCCCCGGTTGGTCATCGTCGGGGACACGCCGGTGGTCGCGGCCCTGGCCGGTCTGGCCGATGTGGTCGGCTGGCAGACCAGGGTCGCCACCGACGCCGGCTCGGCTACCGGGCTCATCGCCGGGCTGTCGTCCCGGGACAAGCTGGTGGTCGCCGCCCACGAGCTGGAGCTGGCCGGGGCTGCCCTGATGGCGGGGTTGGAGAGTGGCGCCGGCTACATCGGAGCGCTGGGAGGCCGTCGCATGCAGGAGAATCGGGCCGACTGGCTCGCCTACCGGGGCGTGACCGACATCAGCCGGGTCCATGGCCCTGCCGGGATCGACATCGGCGCCGAGACCCCTGCCGAGATCGCTGTCTCGATCCTGGCCGAGGCAATTGCCGAAGATGCCGGCTGACAGGCGCCGTCGCACGGCCGGCCATGGAGTCAGCCCGAGGGCACGGTTAGAATCGGCAGGTCAGGAGGCATGTTTCTCAGGGAGCGATCGATGAACGGCCAGAACGAAACGACGGGGGAAGCCCTCCAGTCGATCTGGGTCACCAGCCACGAGGATCACGACCTCGACGAGGACTGCAGCCCGAACAAGTCATGTCGCAACATGAAGGATGTCACCTTCGACGGCTACGCCGAGCCCGGGAGTGACCTGGGGTCGGCGTGGCGAGCCAAGCTGGCCCGTGAAGGCAAGCTGAGCCCCTCGGGCGAGACCATCCGAGAGCTGGTTCTCGGCCGGGGCGACTGACCCTGGCCGCATCCAACGCCCCGCCTTCCAGCGTCGCCGAGCTCACCGACCGGCTTCGCCAGGGCGCCTACCTCGCCGATAGGGGCTTGGCCACCGCCGTCTACGTAGCCCTCACACTGGGGCGCCCGCTCCTCGTCGAGGGTGAGGTAGGGGTGGGGAAGACCGAGCTGGCCAAGGTGCTCGCCTCGGTCTTCGACCGCCGTCTGATCCGGCTGCAGTGCTACGAGGGGATCGACACCAATCAGGCCCTCTATGAGTGGGATTACGCCCGACAGATGCTCCAAATCAGAGCGCTCTCCGAGCAGCGTCTCGCCGACGAGGAGGAGGTCGACAAGCTGTTCGGCCCCAAGTTCCTCCTCGAGCGGCCCCTGCTCACCGCGGTGAAGGCTGGTGGCACGTCGGTGCTGCTCATCGACGAGATCGATCGTGCCGACGACGAGTTCGAGGCATTCCTGCTCGAGCTGCTCTCCGACTTCCAGATCACCATCCCCGAGATCGGGACCATCGCCGCCGACTCCCCGCCCATCGTCGTCCTCACCTCCAACCGGACCCGCGAGCTCCACGATGCCCTGAAGCGGCGATGCCTCTACCACTGGATGGGGTACCCCAGTGCCGAGCGGGAGGTGGAGATCGTGATGGTGCGCGCCCCCGAGGCGAGCGAGTCGCTGGCCCGCAAGGTGGTCGCCGCCGTTGGGCGGCTACGCCAGCTCGACCTGGTCAAACCTCCCGGGGTCGCCGAGACGCTGGACTGGGTGGCCACCCTGCGGGTGCTCGGCCAGGACGATCTCGACGCCTCGACCGTGGAGGAGACGCTGGGCGCCGTGATCAAGGAGCGGGACGATCTCGAGACGGTGCTCGACCACATCGAAGAGCTGGTGGCCGATGGCTGAGGACCTCGTCGTCCTCGGTGAGCTGCCTGCGGCGGACCGGGTCCCTTTCGTCGGGATGCTGGTCGACTTCGGCAGAGAGCTGCGGCGGGCCGGGATATCCGTCGGCTCCGGCGAGATCCTCACCTATTGCGCCGCCATGGCCGCCCTGGATCCGACCGACCTGATCGACCTCTACTGGGCCGGCCGATCAGCCCTCCTCACGCGGCGCGAGGAGATCACCGTCTACGACCGGGTGTTCCGCAGCTTCTTCCTCGACCAGGCCGACGAACTGCCTGAGCCGGTCAAGCTGGCGCTGAAGCAGTCCTCGATCGAGAACGAGTCTGTGATCGAGGTTCCCGCCACCGAGCCGGTCGCCATGGGCAAGGACGAGGAGGAGGCGAAGCTGGGCCTGATGGCGTCGGACATCGAGATATGGCGTCACAAGGCTTTCTCGCGGTGCACCGACGAGGAGCTGGCCGCCCTGCGTCGGATCATGAACCGGGTGAGGGTGATCCCCCCTCGCCGCCGATCACGGCGCACGATGGTCGCACCCTGGGGGAGCAGGCCTGATCTGCGCCGCACGGTGCGCACCACGATGCGCACCCACGGGGAGCCCTCCGAGCTGTTCTGGCGGCGGAGAAGGCTGAAGATGCGACCCCTGGTCCTGATCCTCGACGTGTCAGGGTCGATGGCGGAGTACTCGCGCAATCTCCTCCAGTTCGCTTATTCGACCCGCCGCGCCTCGGCGAGGGTGGAGGTGTTCTGTTTCGGAACGCGGCTGACCCGGATCACCCGGTCCCTGGACAGGCGGCGCCCCGATGACGCCCTCGATCGAGCGGCCAAGGCTGTGTTCGACTGGGAGGGAGGGACCCGGATCGGCGATGCGATCGACACTTTCGTCCGCCAGTACGCCCGAAGGGGGATGAGCCGGGGGTCGATCGTCGTCATTTGCTCCGACGGGCTGGATCGGGGCGACCCGGCGATCCTGGCAAATGCGATGGAGAGGCTGTCACGACTCAGCCACAAGGTGGTGTGGATGAATCCGCACCAGGGTGACAGGGCCGACTTTCGACCCTCGACGTTGGGGATGATGGTCGTCGCCCCACACGTCGACCTGATCCTGTCCGGCCACGACCTGGCCAGCCTCGAGAAGCTGGCCGAGAGGCTGCCCGAGCTGAGATGAGAAGGCTCCCATCATGAGATGGAGTGTCTCGATGATGGCCGAAGGCGACAGGGTGGTCGAGCTGGCCGAGGTGGTGGAGTTGGCCGACGCAGTCGCCGCCAGCGACGGGATCGCCACCGGGATGGGCACCCACTCGTATGGCGCCAGGGTCGTGGTCGAAGCCGACGACAGCGATCAGGCTGTGGAGAAGGCGGTGGCCATTTTCACCGCCGCTGCAGGCGAGGCAGGTCTGCCCCCGTGGCCGATCATCTCGGTGGAGACCAATGCCGACGAGGACGAGATCGACTACGGCTTCGAGGCAGGCAACGAAGGCGGCTCCTGGTGATCCGGCTCGGCTCCCTCGCCGGGTATCCGTTCGAAGGTCCCCGGATCCTGGCCGGGTGGACGGCGCCGGAGAGCGCCGCCGTCTACGTGGTGATGTACAAGCCCGATCCGGATAAGAAGCCCGAGGAGTACGGGGTTCTCTACGTGGGTCATGCGGACGACTTGTCGGAGGCGGGCTTTCCTTCGAGCCACCCGGCGGCGAGTTGCTGGTTGGAGCGAGTGGGTGGAAAGAGGTTCGAGCTCTACATCGCCACCTACGAGGTCCCGGGGGGAACAACAGCCCATCGGGAGCAGATCACCCGCGAGCTGGTCTCGATCTACCGGCCGGGGTGCAACCCGGAGCAGTACGACCAGGCCTGGGAAGAGCACTGGATCGGCGAGTACCAGACACCCGGCACCACCGGCCCCCTGACCACGGGTCGCCAGCCCGCCGACTGAGGCCGCCGGCCGCCCGCCCGGAAGGAACCGCAACCCCTGGCCCAACTCTCCCGCAACCCAGGGTTGCAGGCCCCGCCTGGCGGTGCTGGGGGCCCTGGGTTTGGCAGGAGTCTTAGCCGGTTATTCGCTTGGCGAGGAGAGTTCTCAC
The DNA here is from genome assembly GCA_036556665.1 of Acidimicrobiia bacterium. Classification (GTDB taxonomy): domain Bacteria; phylum Actinomycetota; class Acidimicrobiia; order Spongiisociales; family ZC4RG35; genus JARDZU01. Next base: position 17,226 of record DATBIX010000045.1, on the reverse strand, counting down.
GGCGGTGGAAACCTCGTCGGGTCTCTCGGTCACGTCCTGCCAGGTGAAACGGACCACGATCCAGCCATGTAACGCGGCCTCACGATCACGCTGTCGGTCCGATCGCATCGCATCCCTCTGAGAGTGCCAGGAGCGCGAATCCCATTCGATGGCGAGCTTCGACTCGGGATATGCATCGTCGAACCGACGCGTGCTCCTCCACGGAATCGCATACTGCGCGACCGGGCTCGGGAGCCCTGCCGAACTCAGGGCGGACCGTCCGAGTCGCTCCAGTCGTGTCGATCTCGAATCGCTGCCCGATCTGAGTGTCACGAAATCCCTTGCGGTGCGACTGCCAGGCTTTCCCCGCCGGGCCAGGGCTTCGATCATGCGCTCGAGCTGCCGCATGTCCATCCGGCGTGCCAGGAGCAGGGCCTCTGTGATCCTCTCGAACTCCTCGAAGACGAGGACCCCGGCAAGGTCGAAGACGGTGCGTGCGATGGTTGTGACACGGATCCCGTCAGCGGTCGCCAAGTGAGAGGCGCGCATGTCGGCACAACGACGCACGGTCACATTCGGGAACCGGTGGGTCGTATGGCTGGGCACCGTGACGGTCGGTTCGATCTTGGGTAGCACTGGGAAGGCAAGCAGCAGGGCTGCCGATTGATGAGATGCCACCGCGTCCGGTAGTGCGAGTTGCGCCCCGCGTATGAGGTCTGTGTGGTCGTCGGATGCGAAGACCTGATAGAGCGACGGCACGATGGTGTTGAAGTCGCCGGAGTCGATTCGCCTATCGACGGCGCTCGTCGATAGACCCAGGTCGATGAGCTGCGCTCTCGTTATGTATCCGCCTTGCTTCGCAGCGCGTCGGAGCACGGCGGCCGGAATGGCCATGAAGGCAGGATGTCGGATCCGGACCGGCGACGGTAGGGGTCCGTCTCGAGCCGTCGAACCCAGGGTTCCAGGCCCCGCTGAGGGGAGCCTGGAACCCTGGGTTGCAGGAAGTGCGTTCCCCTGCGTTCGCGCCTACGGCGTGATCACCAGGGAGCCCGAGTCTGGTTGGAAAGGACCCGCCGGGCGATCCCGTAGATGCAGAGGATGGTCCCGGGTGGTGGGGGTATCTCGTCGAGCCGACGCCACACCACGAGGAATGTCTCGGCGCAGGCGTCTTCGGCGCCCGGGCCCGACGCCCGTCTCAGGCAATAGGCCAGCACCTGGGGACGATGCTCGTCCCAGATCCTCTCGAATCGCGACCTCTGGTCTGCCTTCGAGTCCATCGCCCCTCAGTGTCCGATCGACCCTGCTCTCTGACAGGATTCTGGTCGGATCAATCGGTCAGATGGATCAGGTATCCGGACACGAAGAGGCGAACCGGAGCACCGGTTGCGGTGATCCGGAGGGGAATGCAGTCGGGTCGGGAGCGGCGCCACCCGGCCCGACGCGATCATTCCCCGGTCTGGCCTTCCGGCTGGTAGCCCACGGCATCGAGCATCCGCGACCGCCGCTTTCCCGAGGCCGGGGCTGCCGGCCCCCGGGCGGGAACCTTGGCAGCGTCGTAGGTGGCGCCGGTCACGATCCCCTCGCCCATGCCGTAGAGGAGGGGAAGGGCGCCGGCGATGACCCCACCGGTGCGGTTGATGTGCTCGAGGTCGCCCTCGATGTTGGCGGCATTCCGGTTGATCTGTTGGACCAGCTCGTTGCACTCCTCCAGGCCGGTGGCGACTCGGGTGAGCTGTGATCCGACGATCCAAAGGTAGACCGCCAGCCCGGCGATGAGCAGGACGATGTCGATGACGGTGAAGACGACGAGGCCGTTCATGACCGCACCTTTCCGAGGACCCGGCCCAGGAACAGATGATGTTCCAGGCCCTCCTCGAGGACGAGGTCGAGCCCGGCGGCGATCTGGCCGAGAACCGCGGCGTCCGTGGTGTTGGCCTCCGCCTGAGTCAGGGTGGCCTTGATCTCAGCGACCCTGCGCTCGATGGTGCGGACCAGCAGAACCAGGATGGTGAGCAGGGCGGCCACCGCCACCACCACCGCCAGCCCGGCCCAGTTGGCGATCTGCCAGAGGGTCTCCTGCGACTCGGTCAAGGCAAGGATCACGCTCATCCTCCCAACCTCTCCCGACCCCGCTTCAAGCCTGCGATCACGTTGCCGGCCATCTGGTAGGTGGTATGCAGCCCGGCCAGTCCCGCCGTGTTGTCGACCGACTTCTTGAGACTGTCGTCGATCAGCTTGGCCTCGTTGCCGATCTTGCGGGCCAGCACCAGGATCGGGACCACCAGCGCCACCACCACCAGGACGATGACGATTCCGATGACGTAACCGACCAGCCATTCGGTGTTGCCTTCGAAGAGCTCACTCATATCGATACCTCAGATCGACTCGGCGAAGTCGTTGACCGGCTGGAGGTTGGTGTTCAGGGAGCCGACCACCGGCGGCACAGGGCTGGTCTTCTCGGCCACCACCTCGACGCCGCCGGTCAGTGCCTGGAGAGTCCTGTTGATCGCGACGAGATGCCCGATCACCCGGATCAGCCCGAGAGCGGCGGCGGCGATGATCAATGTCGCCAGCACCAGCGTGACGATTGCGGCTGCAGGCATGCCCTATCTCCTCCTCTAACCCAGCAACTTGCCAACCGAGCCGGCGTAGCGCACCGCCCCCAGCGCCACGTCCTCGATGGTCTGATCGGTGACGGCGAGAAGCTCGGGCGCCCGGTCGACCTCACCGATCAGATTCACCCCGCCGGCGAGAATCTCGTCCGATGCCTTACGGATCCGCTCCAGCGCAGCCAGCACCTTGTTGAGCAGGAAAACCAGGACCGGCACCACCACCAGGAGCAGCACGATGTTCCCTATCCACCACCAGGTCATGACCTCACCTCCTCACACCCGGCCCGGCTCGTAGGGGAGGAAGAATCTCCGTGCCACCCGTGCCAGGGCCATCCAGGCTGCCTTGAGTGCGATCCCGAAGCCTCCCGCCGCCTTTGGCGCTTCCATCTCCTCGAGCGACACCCCCCGCTCGTAGGCGTCGAGCCTGTTCTGCATGTTGGTTGCGAAGTCGCGCAGCATCACCGCGCTGACGTCGTTGACCATGCCCCGCCCATACTGGGCCGCCGCCCCCGACAGTTGCAGGTCCTGTTCCACCACGACCTTGGTGCCGGTGGCGGTCGGGACCAGCCGGGCGGTGAGGCCGAGGGCGGCCTGGCCCCTTCCCTTCTGGTCGGCGCCGGAGGCGTCGACCACGATGGTCTTGTTCGCCTCGTCCCGGTGCCTGACCGCGGCGCGCCCGGCGAACTGCATTTGGACCGGCCCGAGGCGGATGCCAACCGTGCCTGCGTAGTGGTCGTCCGCGATCTCGTCGGTGAGGGCCGCTCCGGGCAGGCAGGAGGCCACGTTGGGGATGTCCTGGCAAAACTCCCATACCTTCTCGATGGGCTGGTCGACCTCGAACTCGTTCTTGATCAGCATCTCGTCTCCTCGGCGGTCAAGCCATTTCGATCCTCACCGGGGGGGCACCTGACACGTCCTGGCCCGTCTGCAGGGCCTGGAAGACGCGGTCGGGGAACACCGGCATGTCGATGTTGCGGACCCCGGAGCCCTTCAATGCGTCCATCACCGCGTTGACGAATGCGGCGGGCCCGCCCACGGCCGCGCACTCGCCGATGCCCTTGGCCCCGATCGGGTGATGGGGGCACGGCGTCACCACCTCGTGCAGCTCGAAGCCCGGCGTCTCCCATGCAGTCGGGAGCAGGTAGTCGGTGAAGTTGGCCCCGATGCAGTTGCCCTCGGCATCGAACGTGATGAACTGCATGTTGGCCATGGCATAGGCCTCGGTCAGGCCGCCCATGATCTGGCCCTCGACGATCATCGGGTTGATCCGGACGCCACAGTCGTCGACCGCTACCACCCGAAGCACGTCCCAGACCCCGGTCTGCGGGTCGACCTCGACGGTGGCGATGTAGCAGGCGAAGGGCCAGGTGAGGTTGGGCGGGTCGTAGTAGGCCACGCTGTCCAGCCCCGGCTCCATCCCGTCGGGCATGTTGGAGTAGGCGGCGACGGCGCACTCCTGGATGCTCACGCCCCGCTCTGGCTGGCTGCGCACGTAGAACCGCCCCAGCTCCCACTCGATGTCCTCCTCCGATATCTCGAGCAGGTGGGCGGCGATCTTGCGAGCCTTGGCCCGGATCTTGCGCGAGACCATGGCCACCGCTGCTCCCGCCACCGGGGTGCTCCGGGAGGCATAGGTGCCCATCCCGAAGGGTGCAGTATCGGTGTCGCCCTCCTCGACCAGGATGTCCTCGGCGGGAATTCCCAGCTCATGGGCCACGATCTGGGCCCATGTCGTCTCGTGGCCCTGGCCCTGGCCCCTGGCCCCGGTTCGAAGCAGTGCCTTGCCGGTGATGTGGACCTTGAGCTCGGCCGAGTCGAACATCTTTATGCCCAGGATGTCGTACTCCCGGCTGTTGCCGGCTCCGAGCGGCTCGGTCATCGTCGAGATGCCGATCCCGAGCAGACGGCCCCGCCTCGCCGCCTCCTCCTTCTGGCTCAGGAAGTCCTGATAGCCGATGGCCTCCAGTCCCACGTCGAGGCACTTGCCGTATTGCCCCGAGTCGGTGAGGAACCCGAACGGGGTGCGGTGGGGGAAGTCGTCGTCGCGCACGAAGTTGATGCGGCGAAACTCCGCCTGGTCTATGCCCAGATCGTCCGCCGCGGCCTGGATCATCCGCTCCTGGAAGAACATCGCCTCGGTGACCCGGAAGGAGCATCGATAGGCCACCCCTCCGGGCGCCTTGTTGGTGTAGACGCCTCGTGCCAGCAGATGGGCGTAGGGGATGTCATAGCAGGCGAACGCCGAGTGCATCAGCCCTATCTTGAACTTCGAGGGCTGGGCGTCGGAGAAGAAGGCCCCATGATCGGCCATCGTCTGCATGCGGACCCCGAGTATGCGACCGTCCTTGCGCAGGGCCAGCTCGCCATGGAGGTAGATGTCACGGGCGAAGCCGGTCGAGATCAGGTTGCCGGTCCGGTCCTCGATCCACTTCACCGGGCGCTCCAGGAGGATCGAGGCGAGGATCGACACCACGTAACCGGGGTACACCGGCACCTTGTTCCCGAACCCTCCGCCGATGTCGGGGGAGATGATCCTGATCATCTGCTCGGGGAGCTCGGCCACCAGAGCCACGGCGGCCCGAATGATGTGCGGGGCCTGGGTGGTCATGTAGACGGTGAGCTTGGAGGTAGCCCGGTTGAAGTCGGCGATCGAGCCACAGCACTCGATGGGGGAGGGATGCGAACGGGGGTAGTGCAGATCGATCTTGGAGACGAGGTCGGCCTGGGCGAAGGCCCGGTCGGTCCCCTCCTTGTCACCGACTTCCCAGTCGTAGACCACGTTGTCAGGCTGGTTCTCCTTGTCGTCCCTGATCAGAGGGGCCCCTTCGGCCAGCGACTGAGTCGGGTTGACGATCGCCGGGAGGGGCTCGTAGTCGACCATGATCGCCTCGCAGGCGTCCTTGGCGATATACGGGTCGTCGGCGATGACCGCCGCGACCTCCTGGCCCTGGAACCGCACTTTGTCAGTGGCCAGCACCGCCTGGGTGTCGTAGGAGAGGGTCGGCATCCAGGCCAGATTGCGGGCAGCCAAGGTCTCGCCGGTCAGCACCAGGCGCACCCCGGGCATGGCCCAGGCCTTCGAGGCATCGATCGACCTGATCCGGGCGTGGGCAAGTGGGCTGCGCAGGATCTCCATGTGGAGCATCCCCGGGAGGACCACGTCGTCGAGGTAGTTGCCCTTGCCCCGGATGAATCGATTGTCTTCGACCCGGCGCCTGCTGGCGCCGAGGCCGCCGATCTTGACCTCGTCAAGCGCCGTCACCCGGTCACCTCCTGTGATTCATTGCTTCCGCCATCGAGCTTCTGCGCCGCCCACATCACCGCCTTGACGATGTTCTGGTAGCCGGTGCAGCGGCACAGGTTGCCGCTCAGGGCCCAGCGGATCTCATCCTCGCTCGGGTTTGGGTTCCTTTCGAGGAGGGCCTTGGAGGCCATCATCATGCCCGGGGTGCAGAAGCCGCACTGGAGCCCGTGCTCCTCCTTGAAACCTTCCTGGATTGCATGCAACTCGCTGGGGCCGGCCAGGCCTTCGACGGTCATCACGTCGTGACCGTCGGCTTGCACGGCGAGCATGGTGCAGCTCTTGACCGGGGTCCCGTCGAGGAGCACGGTGCAGGCCCCGCAGTTGGTGGTGTCGCTCCCCATGTGGGTCCCGGTGAGTTGGAAGCCCTGACGGAGGAGATGAACAAGCAAAAGCCGGGGCTCGACGACCGCAGAGCGACGCTCGCCGTTGATCGTGACCGTCACCGGCCGCACCGGGACGTCCTGGTCGGCTTCGGGAGGCACCACCTCGAACAGATTGCTCATGTCAAGCAGCCTCCTCTTTCGACCCGAGCAGCCCGCTCAGGATCCTGGAGGTGAAAACGCTCACCAGGTGGCGCTTGTACGAGGCGCTGCCCCGGTGGTCGCTGCTCGGCTCGGCAGCCGAGGCGGCCAGCTCGGCAGCCTCGCCGATCGCCTCCGTGCTGAGGGGCTGGCCCACGAGCAGGTCTGCCGCCTCATCTGCAGATATGGTCGAGCCACCGACACCGGTGAGCCCGATGCCGGCCTTGATCACCTTGCCCCCGCTTCGTTCTATGGCGACGGCCACTCCAACCGTGGCATAGTCCCCGATCCGTCTCTCCAGCTTCAGGTAGCCCCCGGCGGGGTCTCCTCCTGGGGCGGGCACGACGGCTTCGACCGCGATCTCGTCGACTGCCAGAACGGTCTGAAACGGCCCGGTGACGAAATCCCTCACCGGGACCACCCGCTGGCCCCGCGGGCCGCGGACCACCACCGACCCGTCGAGGGCGGTCATCACCGAGGCCCAGTCACCCTGCGGATCGGCATGACACAGGGAGCCGACCAGGGTGCCCCGGTTGCGCACGATGGGATCGGCCACCACCGGGGCTGCGGCCGCCATTGTCGGCTGGCGGCCGGGGAGCAATGAGGATCGCTCCAGGTCGGCATGACGACAGAGAGCGCCGACCCTGATCGTCCCATCGGGATCGGCCTCGTGGTAGCCCAACCCGGGGATTCCGTTGATGTCGACCAGCATCTCGGGAGAGGCGAAGCGCAGCTTCATCATCGGGATCAGGCTCTGACCCCCGGCCAGCACCTTGGCGTCGCCGCCGCCTTCGGCGAGAAGGGCACAGGCTTCCTCGATCGATCGGGGGGCCTCGTAGCGAAATCGAGAGGGATAGATGTCAGCCTCCTTGCTCGGTCAGGCCTGGCTGCCCGGGTCGAAGCCGGGTCTGCGCTCGCGTGGGAACGACTGCGGATCGGGTACCGCCACGGGAAGCGACTCGGCCTCGGGATCGGGTCTCCGCTCCTGGTGTGGGGGCCACGGTCCTTGAACCGGCTGGCCGGCCACCTTGAGGTACTCGATTATCTCCGGCCAGGCCCAGATGGTGGGGCTCTTGCCGGTCTTGGGGGCCTGTTCGACCAACTCGTAGAGGCGGGGATTGCCACGGCTGTGACCCGAAGACTCGAATGACAAGATCAACCCTCTCTCTCGCTCATCCACCGAAGGGATCGACCCCGAACCCCGGAGGGGCCATGGTCAGTACGACGCGCCGCGAGGATCGGTTCGAGCACTGCCGCCTCCATGCCGGCGGAGCATATACATCGGGGCCCTGGCGCCGTCGGGGAAACGGGGGTGGATGATCGAACGGGGCGCGCCTCCTCAGAGCGCCTCGGTGAGGTATCTCGAGGGGTCCTTCTCGAAGGCCGCCCTGCATCCCGGGGCGCAGAAGTAGTAGGTCTCGCCCTCGTAGTCGCTGATCCACTTCGCCGTGGCGACGACGACCTCCATCCGGCACACCGGGTCGAGCGCGGTGTGGGTCGGCTCGGCGGCCGGCATCCCGCCCGTCAGGTCACCTCTCGCCCTTTGCGCCACCAGCTCGGCGAGGATGGCGAGACCTATCTCTCGGTGCTGGATGTGCCCCAGGTCGATTCCCGCCGGGGCCGTGATTCGGTCCAGCTGCTCGGCGGGCACTCCCCGCTCTCTCAGATAACCGAGCACGGTCTCTGCCCTCTTCGCCGAGGCGACGAGACCGATGTATCCGGCATTGGTGGTCAGGGCAGTTTCCAACGCCGGCTCGTCGTAATGGCCCTGAGTGGCGATGACGATTGCGGTGCGAGGGTCGACGTCCTCGGGCATGGTCAGGCTGGTCACCACGTCGGAGGCGGCCGGGTAGTCCTCGGCCCTGCCGCCCTCATCGACGACCGTGACCCTCCAGTCGAGGGCGGCGGCCAGACCGGTCAGTGTCTCGACGGCGGGCGACCTTCCCACCGCGACCAGATGGGGTTGAGGGAGCATCGGTTCCAAGAACACCTCCAGAGCGCCTTCGCTGGTACACGAGATCGGCACGGAGATCACCTCGGGCCGGTCGACCTCTCGGATGTCCTCCGGCGTTCCCAGGAAGAGAAGCCTCGGCTTGCCGTCGGCGAGAGCCTCCCGAGCCTCCCGGGCGACCACAGGCTCGGCGCAGGCTCCTCCGATCCAACCGGTAACCGTGCCAGAGGCCTCGACGATCGCCGATGAGCCCCGCTTGCCCGATGAGGGGCCGCGCGCCCAGACCACGGTGGCGACCAGAAACGGCTGGTGCCGGCGGCTGAGATCGGAAGCCAGTTGCAGCAGCTCGCGGTTCATGATCGCCTCCGTTGTGACAGGTCCCAGCGGGTGCCAGAACCCTCTCAGACGTTAATCGCCAGACCTCCCCCGAGCCTTGTCAGCTCTACGCTCCAGGAGTTGGAGATGGTTCCCGTCGGGGTCGGCAAAAGTGGCGAACCGGGCGGCGCCGGTGTCGGTGATCTCGTCGACTGGTGACATCCCCAGACCGGAGAGACGTTGGAGCTCGGCATCGAGGTCGCCGACGGCGAACGCGGCGACAGCGGTGGGCGGCCCATCCCGGCGAGAGCCTTGGTGGAGTGCGAACCGGGTCGCTCCGCCTGTGTCCATGGCCTGCCATGCGCCATGACGGGGCCCGGGCTCGATCCCGAGCCGGCGGTACCAGTCGACGGCTCGGTCGAGGTCCGTGACCCAGACGAACACGGTGTCGATCGACCTGCTCATTTGTCAGCAGCGGCGGCCATCGCCAACCTCCTGGCCCCCTCACCGTATGCAGCTTCGATCTCGGCTAGCACCGCCGGGGTGAACAACCCGCCGAGGATCTCGAGGAGTGTCGGTGTGATCTCCGCCATCCCCTGGGGAGTGAGCAGGTCGAGATCGAGATTCCGCTCGAGATGGGAGTCAAGGACGATCATCCCGAGTTGCATCGCCAGCTGGACTGCGGTCCGGCGCTCCAGGTTGGGCGAGTCATTGATCATCCCCTTCGCAACGGCGAGACGCGAGATCTCGATCGCCTCGCGCAGCATCTCGTCGAATAGGTCCCCGGCCGCCGGGTGGCCGCGGGCGAGCGCCCAACCGAAGTAGCGGAGCATCGGCTGGGCCATCTGGTAGGCGCTGGCGGCAAAACCGGGGTCGAACATCTTGTCGTCCTGCATCGCGGCCAGCTTGGTCTCGCGAAAGCGGGCCACCACGTGCTCGTCGCAGGCTTCCCGCAGGCCGTCCTTCGAGCCGAAGTGATGCACTACCAAGCCAGGGGAAACCCCTGCATCGCGGGCGATGGCACGAATCGTGGTGGCTCCGAACCCGTCCCTGGGGAAGCGTTCGAGGGCGGCGTCGCGGATCCTGGCACTGGTGGTCCGGTCGTCGCCGTAGGTTGAACGCATGGTCAGTATTCTAAACACGCGTTCAATCGACAGTGCTATGATCCGTCGAGTCATGAGCAACGCCATCTCGATGTCAGGTCTGGTGAAGACGTTTGGAGCCACCCGAGCCCTGGACGGGCTCGACATGGAAGTCGCCACTGGGGAGATCCACGGGTTCCTCGGGCCCAATGGAGCCGGCAAGACGACCGCGATCCGCATCGTCCTCGGCCTGTTGCGCCAGGACTCGGGATCGGTCTCGTTGCTGGGTGGTGACCCCTGGAGCGAAGCCACCGAACTCCATCGGCGTCTCGCCTATGTCCCGGGCGACGTAATGCTCTGGCCCACCCTCACCGGGGGTGAGGTCATCGATCTCCTCGGAAGGCTGCGCGGAGGTTTGGATGAGGAGCGAAAGGCGATGCTCCTCGAGAGATTCGACCTGGACCCGACCAAGAAAGGACGCACCTACTCCAAGGGGAACCGTCAGAAGGTCGCCCTGATCGCCGCCCTCGCCTCCAACGTCGAGCTGCTCATCCTGGACGAGCCGACAGCAGGTCTCGACCCGCTGATGGAGGCCCAGTTCCGGGAAGTGGTCGAGCGTGACATCCGTGACGGCCGCACCGTGTTGCTCGCCAGTCACATCCTGGCCGAGGTCGAGGCACTCTGCGACCGGGTCAGCATCGTCCGCAAGGGGCGGATCGTAGAGAGCGGGACCCTGGCCGAGTTGAGGCATCTCACCCGCACCAACGTCTCGGCCGAGGTGTCATCGGATCCGGCCGCGATCGCCCAGGTGCCTGGTGTCCACGAGCTGAGGGTCCACGATCACAGGGTCGAGTTCGAGGTCGACTCCGATCGGCTCGGCGAAGCTGTGAAGGCGCTGGCTCCGCTCGGGGTGCGCAGCCTGATCAGTCACCCGCCCACGTTGGAAGAGCTCTTCATGCGGCACTATCAGGACGAGGTCGTCGAATGACCACCCTGGTCGGCACCTGGAGCCTGATCCGGCTCATCCTCCGCCGGGACAGGTTCCGGCTCACGGTGTGGATCCTGGTGCTGGGCCTGGTGCCGGTCATGACCGCCAGCGCCTTCATCGGTCTCTACCCGACCGAGGCATCCCGTCAGGCGCTCGCTGCCACAGTCGTCGACAGCCCTGCCTTCAATGCATTGCTCGGCCCCCTCTACGACATAAGCATCGGCGGTCTGACCGCCTGGAGGATCGGGACGCTCGGCTCCGTGTTCGTCGCGCTGATGGCGGTGCTCACCATGATTCGGCATACCCGCGACGACGAGGAGGCCGGCCGCCGCGAGCTGCTCGGGTCCACCGTCGTCGGCCATCATGCTCCCCTGGCTGCGGCCATCATCGTCGTCGTCGCCATCGGTCTCCTGGTGGGGCTGATCATCACGGCCGGGATGGTCGGCCTCGGCGAGGCTCTGACCGGATCGCTCGCATTCGGCCTGGGGTACGCACTGGTCGCTTTTGCCTTTGCCGGGGTGGGAGCGGTCAGCGCTCAGCTGACCGAGAGCGCCTCGACCGGGCGCGGGATCGCCGTGGGCACGGTCGGATTCGCCTTTCTACTTCGCATGGCGGGAGACGCCGGGGCGGACAGCGGCCTGAGCTGGCTCACCTGGGTGTCCCCGTTCGGCTGGTTCAGCAAGCTGCGCCCCTTTGGCGGCGAGGAGTGGTGGGTGCTCTCCTTGTGGCTGCTGTTCGGGCTGGTCACGATCGGGGCCGCCTTTGCCATATCGGCTCGACGGGACGTCGGGGCCGGCGCCTTCCCCCCGCGGCCGGGGCCGGCCGAGGCAGGCGCCACCCTGGGCAACCCGTTCGGGCTCGCATGGCGGCTGCAACGAGGCGCCTTCATCGGCTGGGCCTTGGGGATCGGCGCGATCGGCGTCGTCTACGGGGCGGCAGGGGACAGCATCGGCGACTTGCTCGAGAGCAACCCGCAGTTCGCCGAGATCTTCGAGCAGTTAGGCGGCGAGCAAGGGATCACGGACACCTTCTTCTCTGCCGCGGTCGGGATCATCGCCATCATCGTGTCGGCCTACGCCATTCGCTCCGTGCTCCGGCTTCGGGTCGAGGAGGAGGGCCAGCGAGCCGAGCACGTCCTAGCCACTGCAACACCACGACTCAGGTGGGCATGGAGCCATCTCGTCTTCGGTGTGGCCGGGCCCGTCCTGATCCTCGCTCTGGCCGGGATACTCGTGGGGGTGAGCTATGGCCTTGTCATCGGCGACGTGTGGGGACCGGTGCCCCGGATCGTCGGTGCGGCCATGACCCAGCTCCCGGCGGTGTGGGTGCTGACCGGGATCGCTATGGCCCTGTACGGGCTGGCGCCCGGATTCGTCGCCGTGAGCTGGGGGTTCCTCGTGGCCTTCCTCCTCCTCGGTCAGCTGGGCCAGATACTCCAGTTCCCGCAGTGGACCCTCGACCTGTCCCCGTTCTCGCACATACCGATGGTTCCGGCCGAGGAGCTCGAGGCAATGCCCTTGGTGATCCTCGTTCTGATCGCCGGTGGGCTCATCGGAGCCGGCTTGGTCGGTTTCCGACGCAGGGACGTCGACTTCTAGTTTCCAGATTGCCTGTGGCAGGACGTAGGTTGTCTTGACCACCTGCCATCAGGAGCCATAGGGCCCATCATGTTCGACAGCCTGACCCAGAGATTCGAAGGCGTCTTCGCATCGTTGCGGGGCAAGGGCCGACTGTCCGAGAAGGACATCGACCAGGCGCTGCGTGAGGTCCGGCTCGCCTTGCTCGAGGCGGACGTCAACGTCAAGGTGGTCAAGGACTTCCTGGCCCGAGTCAAGGATCGAGCGGCGGGCGAAGACGTCTCCCGGTCGCTGACCCCGGGACAGCAGGTGATCAAGATCGTGCACGAGGAGTTGATCGAGACACTCGGCGCCGAGATCGTACCGCTGAAGAAGACGGCCCCACCGCTCACGATCCTCATGGTGGGTCTGCAGGGCTCGGGCAAGACCACCACCGCCGGGAAGCTGGCCCTCCTCCTCGACAAGGAGGGGAGGAAGCCGATGCTCGTGGCGGCAGACCTGCAGCGCCCGGCCGCAATCGACCAGCTGGAAACGCTGGGGAGCCGCATCGGCGTGCCCGTGTTCACCGACCGCAAGGGGAAGCCGGCCCGGATGGTCAAGTCGGCCCTCAAAGAAGCGAGCAGGACCGGCAGGGATGTGGTCATCATCGACACGGCAGGCCGGCTCCAGATCGACGATGAGCTGATGCGCGAGCTCGACGACGTTCGCAAGGCCTCCGATCCCGACGAGGTGCTTCTCGTCGTCGATGCCATGACCGGGCAGGACGCGGTCAACGTCGCCTCCGGCTTCGAGGAAAGGGTCGGGCTCACCGGCGTCATCCTCTCCAAGCTCGACGGGGATGCCCGTGGCGGGGCGGCGATCTCGGTGCGGGCCGTGACCGGCGCCCCGGTCAAGTTCGCCGGCATGGGGGAGGGGCTCGGCGACCTCGAGCCCTTCTACCCCGACCGGATGGCCTCGCGCATCCTGGGCATGGGTGACGTCATGACCCTCATCGAGAAGGCCGAGGCGACTTTCGACGAGGCCGAGGCGGAGAAGGCGGCGAAGAAGCTCCAGAAGGGGGAGTTCACCTTGGAGGACTTCCTCGCCCAGTTCCAGGCCATGAAGCGGATGGGGCCTCTGAAGGACATCCTTGCTATGCTCCCCGGTTCCGGCTCGCTCGTGCGTGAGGTGGATGTCGACGACCGTGATCTGCGTCGCGTCGAGGCAATCATCCAATCGATGACTCCGGTTGAGCGGCGGAACCCAAAGATCATCGGCGGCAGCCGAAAGCGCCGGATCGCGTCCGGCTCGGGCACCAGGCCCCAGGACGTGAACCGGCTGCTCAAGCAGTTCGCCGAGGCGCAGAAGATGATGAAGGCGCTGGCCGGAGGCAGAGGGGCACCCTCGTTGCAGGGCCTCCTCTCGGCGCAGCGAACCAAGAGGTGAGTCGATGGCAGTGAAGATGAGGCTGATCAGGATGGGCAAGAAGAAGTCGCCCACCTACCGGGTCGTGGTGGTCGACGGCAGGGCGCCGCGCGACGGCCGCTACATCGAGCAGATCGGCCGGTATGACCCGCGTCAAGACCCGTCGCTGGTCGAGATCGACAACGACAGGGCCACCGAGTGGCTCTCCCGGGGCGCCCAACCCACCGAGGCCGTGGAGAAATTGCTCAACATCTCCGGGGCGATGGACACGATGAAGATCCGCACCGGACAGATCCACACCGTCGGGGCCAAGCCCGCCGCCGAGACGGCGCCTGCGGCCCCGGTCGAGGAGCTTGCGGCCCCGGCCGAGGAGCCGGCGGCGTTGGCCGGGTCCGAGGAGGAATGACGGTGGCCAAGGGCGAGATCGTCGAGCGGGTCGTCACCTACGTCGTCAAGAGCATCGTCGAGGAGCCGGATGCGGTCTCGGTCACCATGGTCGAGCAGGGGCCCGACGAGGTGATCGCGGAGGTGCGCACCGCCAAACGGGACATGGGTCGGGTCATCGGGCGGCGAGGCCGGGTGGCCAAGGCGATACGGGCTGCGGCCGGCGCCGCCGGCGACGAAGAGGGCATAAACGCTGGCGTCGAATTCCTCGACTGATCCTGAGCGATTCGTCGTAGGGCGTCTCGGGCGCCCTCACGGGTTGGATGGCTATCTCGGTCTGTACATCGACGAGGAGGACGCCGGGTCGCTCCAGCCCGGCTCCATCGCCTATCTGGATGGACAACCTCACGTGGTGCGGGCATTGCGCCGCGTCGATCGGGGCTATCAGATCGCCTTCGACGATGTCGGAGACCGGGCGGGTGCCGAGCAGCTCCGAGGGCTGGAGTTGTCGATCGATTCCCGCCGATCGCTGGAGGAGGGCGAATACTGGCCGGGCGACCTGATTGGTCTTGTCGTCTACGACCAGGAGGGGGCCCGGATGGGCGTGGTCAAAGATGTGCTGTACGGCGCCGGTCAGGAGAGGTTGCTGGTCGAGATGGTGGGGGGTCACACCTTCGAAGTGCCCTTCGTCCACGATCTGGTCCCAACGGTCGATCTCGCCCGGCGCCGGATCGAGGTCGTCTCGATTCCTGGGCTCACCGGACCGTCAGACTGAGAGTGACCCCCTCCAGTTGCCCGTCTTCAGGGCTCTCTTCCCCAACGAAGAGCTCGACCTGACCCGCCGGTAGCGTCAACGGCGCCCGGAACTCGCCCCAGGTCTCCAGCCAGTCCGCCGCGGTCACACTGGTCTCCGCCACTACCGCCCCCGAGACCGAGGTCCGCACCAACACGTTGCCCTCGAAGGTCCGGGCGTAGCCGCCCAACTCGACCTCCGGTGCCGTGTCGATCCCGACCCCGGGACTGACTACCACCACCAGATCCGAGACGAGGGCGGGTGCGGCGACAAGGGGATCGGACCCAGCTTGCAGCTCGAGGGTCATCCGGGCAGGCGAGTTCGAGATGGCGACCCTGGCCTGGACAGGCCCGATCAGATGGAAATCGACGAACATGCCCCCATCGAGCGCCCGGACCACGAAGAGGCGGTCGACCAGCGCGGTCTCCACGATCTGATCGGTGATGACTGTCGCACCAACGTCGATCCAGAGCCGGAGGACCTGGCGACTCTCGAGGAAGTCGACGATCACAGTTGGGGGAGTGGTGGCCGGCGCCCCCTCCGTTGTCTCGAAATCGAGCTCGAATCGCTCACACCCCCCATCGGCCTGCCAGGAAATGAGACCGAGGCTGTTGGTGTCGGTCGACGGCTGATCTAGCCGCACGACCCGCCCCCGATCGGTGAATGAGGGGTCGGAGGGACAACTCGTTGATCCGGCCGTGGTGCTCGATGACGAGGTTTCGCTGGTCGTCACCGGCGACGTCGTCGTGGTGACCGGCGCCGCGGTCGTAGCCGTGACCGGGTCGCCCACGCACGCCCCGATCAGCACGAGAAGCGTCGAGGCAAGGGCACGGATCTGCCAATGACGGTCCCCGCCCGCTACATTTGAGCGAACGGTCAAGATTCACCCGGATCGAGCATTGACGGAGATTGCCATGTCGGACGCAGTGATTGTCGCCACCACACGCTCGCCCATTGGGCGCGCCTACAAGGGCTCGTTGATCGAGGTGCGGGCCGACGATCTCGCCGGCTTCGCCATCGACGCCCTCATGAGAAAGGTGCCCGAGGTCGACCGCGGGTCGGTGGTGGATGTGATGGTGGGCTGCGGGCTCACCCATCACGAGCAGGGGTTCAACCTGGCCCGGCCCGCCTCCCTGCTCGGCGGCATGCCCGAGAGCGTGCCTGCGACGACGGTGAACCGCTTCTGTGCATCCTCGTTGCAGACCATCCGAATGGCGTTCCACGCGGTCACCAGCGGTGAGGGAGACACCTACGTGGCGGCAGGCGCAGAGTCGGTGACACGCACCTATGGCAAGGCTTTCGACAGCGAGGACCTCAACCCGCGATTCACCGATGCCGGGCGCGACGACTTCATCGACAACGTGTACATACCGATGGGGAACACCGCTGAGAACGTGGCGGAGCGCTACGGGATCACACGGGAGAGGATGGACCAGTTCGCCAAGCGCTCCCAGGACCTGGCGGTGGAGGCCCAGAAGAACGGGTTCTTCGACCGGGAGATCACCCCGATGGAGGTTCCGGATGGACGGGTGATCTCGACAGACGACGGCCCCCGCCCCAACACCACCCTGGAGAAGCTGGCCGAGCTGCCCCCCGCCTTCCGGCCGGACGGCCGGGTCACCGCCGGCAACTCGTGCCCACTCAACGATGGGGCGGCGGCGGTGCTGGTCATGTCGGCCGCGCGGGCCGATGCGCTCGGACTGCAGCCGAGGGCCAGGATCGTGGCGTCGTCGGTGGTGGGACTCGAGCCCGAGTACATGGGCATGGGCCCGGTGGGGGCGGTCCGGGCAGTCCTCGACCAGGCAGGGATGTCGCTGACCGACGTCGACGTGATCGAGATCAACGAGGCATTCGCTGCCCAGGTGCTCGCCTGCGTCGACGAGTTGGGGATCGACATGGACCGGCTCAACCCGCATGGCGGGGCGATCGCCCTGGGGCATCCCTTCGGCATGACCGGTGCGAGGATCATGGGCACGCTGCTCAACGACCTGGAGACGCTGGACCAGACCGTTGGTCTCGAGACGATGTGCGTGGGCGGCGGTCAGGGGATGGCCATGATCGTGGAGCGGCTCGCCTAGCCACCGCCACCCATCATTGGATTCAGGATGGGCGGGCCGACGTGTGGAGCGGGAGGATCGACGGCGATGTGCTCGTGTTCGAGTCGGCTCCCGGCCGTTTTCCCAGGATCCGGCTGACCTGGGAGGCGACGGATCCGGAAGTGGTGCTCTGGAGGAACGAGATGACCTTCGACGGGGAGAGTTGGTTCCTGGTCGAGGATTACCGGATCCTCCCTTCTGATTGAGCCCGACGACTACC
>DATBIX010000044.1:0-12715 GCA_036556665.1 Acidimicrobiia bacterium | reverse complement strand
TCACGCAGCTCGGCGTGGCGTCTCCCCAGGTCGGCGAGGCGGGTCGGGTCGTTGTGGAGGTCGGGGTCGGCAAGCTCGGCCTCGATGCCCTCGAAGGCCGACTCGATCCCGGCGAGCTTGGTGGCGAACGAGTCGTCCATCACTCCCCCTCGGGCAGTGGCGAGGCGAGGACGCTTCTCCGCACAGTCAGGGCCGTCTCGGGCAGCCCGCCACGGCCTACGACGTCACTCAGGATCTGGTCATCGAGTGCCACGACCAGGCTGGTGATGGCGATCTCGATCTGAGAATCGTCGGGGACCCTGGTAGTCAGCTTCTGCAGCCATATCCCCGGCGCAGCGAGGGCCCGGGCCAGCCGTCCGGTGCTCCTGGTGCCCGACCATCGAAGCAGCTCATAGGCCAGGCCGGCGATGATGGGGATGCCCAAGAGGCGCGACACCACAAGGAAGAACCAGCCGGGCTGGCCGAAGAAGGTGAACAAGATGATCGACCCGAGGACCACGATGAGGAGGAAGCTGGTCCCACAACGAGGATGCTCGGGAGGGAAGCGGCGCACCGAGTCGACGCTGAGCGGCTCCCCCGACTCGTAGGCATGGATCGACATGTGCTCGGCCCCGTGGTACTCGAAGACCCGGCCGATCTCCTTGGACCTCCCGATGGCCCAGATGTAGCCGATGAAGAGGCCGAGCCGGATCAAACCCTCGATCAGATTGAATACCAGCCCTGATTCGCCCGAGAAGAGATCGGCCACCAACGCCGGGAGGAGGATGAAGAGCCCGGCGAAGAGCACGATGGCGACGGTCATCGTCCAGCCGATCTGCGCCCGGGTCAGCGGCTCCTCTTCTTCCCCGCCCGCCTTCTCGGCCGACCAGGAGAGCGCCTGAAACCCGAGGCTCAGCGACTCCCACAGGACCAGCATGCCGCGGACCAGGGGCACCCGGGCTAGCCGGTTGCGCTCCGAGAGACGAGCCAGTTCGTGGCGCCGGGCGGTGATCGACTCATCGGGGAGACGCACTGCCACCGACCAGGCGGACGGGGCGCGCATCATGACGCCTTCGATCACCGCCTGTCCCCCAACCGTCTTGGCAGGGTCGACGTCGACCGGCCCTACAGCTGTGGGCTCAGGTGTCAGATGGGGGGCGTTGGCTCCCAATGCTCGCCAGGACGCCCGCGATCACTCAGCGGGCGTGGCCTCGACGTTGTCGCCTGAGCCGTCGCCTGCCTTGGTGAACTGCGTCTTGCCGTAACGCTTCTGGAACCGCTCCACCCGGCCGCCGGTGTCGACCAGCTTCTGCTTGCCCGTGAAGAAGGGGTGGCACTCGTTGCACAACTCGATGTGCATCTCGCCCGGCTTGGTGCTGTTGGTGGTGAATGTGTTGCCACACGAACAGGTGACCCTGGTCTCGGCATAGGTGGGATGGATGTCGGTCTTCACCGAAGGTCTCCTATCTCAGTTGCCGCTCTTCGCAACCTCGGCGAGGAACTCGGCGTTGGACTTCGTCGTCTTCAATCTGTCGATGAGCAGCTCGAGTGCCGCTCCCGGATCCAGTGCGAGCAAGACCCGGCGGAGCTTCCAGACCTGGGTGAGCTCCTTGTGGTCGAACAAGAGCTCTTCCTTCCTTGTTCCCGATGCCTCGATGTCGATGGCCGGGTAGATCCGCTTGTCGGCCAGCTTGCGGTCGAGCCTCAGCTCCATGTTCCCGGTGCCCTTGAACTCCTCGAAGATGACCTCGTCCATCTTCGACCCGGTCTCGACCAGAGCGGTGCCCAGGATCGTGAGCGAGCCGCCCTCCTCGATGTTCCGAGCGGCACCGAAGAAGCGCTTGGGTGGGTAGAGGGCCTGGGAGTCGACTCCACCGGAGAGGATCCGGCCCGAGGCCGGGGTGGCCAGGTTGTGTGCCCGGGCGAGGCGGGTGATCGAGTCGAGCAGGATCACCACGTCGGTGCCCATCTCAACCAGCCGCTTGGCCCGCTCCAGAGCCAGCTCGGAGACCTGGGTGTGCTCCTCAGCGGGGCGGTCGAAGGTCGAGTAGATGACCTCGCCCTTCACCGAGCGCTGCATGTCGGTCACCTCTTCTGGTCGCTCGTCGACCAGCACGACCATCAGGTAACACTCGGGGTTGTTGGTGGTGATCGACTGGGCGATCTCCTGCAACACGGTGGTCTTGCCCGCCTTGGGTGGTGAGACGATCAGGCCGCGCTGCCCCTTGCCGATCGGGGCGATCAGGTCGACGATCCGAGTGAGGATCCCGTCGGTGCGGCCCTCCAGCTCGAGGCGGAGCCGCTGGTCGGGGAACAACGGGGTGAGCGACTCGAACTTGGGTCGCCTCATGGCCTCCTCGGAGGTCATCCCGTTCACCTTGTCGATTCGGACCACCGCCGCGAACTTCTCCTTGGAGCGGGGCGGCCGGATCGGGCCTGAGACGATGTCACCCTTGCGGAGACGGAACTTGCGGACCTGGTTGGCCGACACGTAGACGTCCTTGTCGCCGGGGAGATATCCGGTGACGCGGAGGAAGCCGTAGCCCTCGGGGAGGACGTCGAGCAGGCCCTCGCGTGTCTCCAGGTCCTCCTCTGGGATGAACTCGTCCTCGCGACCACCGCCGCGGCGGCGCCGGTTGCGGCTGCGGCCACCACCCTGACGGTCCTCGCCGTAGTCGCCACGACCGCCCTGGCGCTGCTCCGGGCGCGTCTCGTCCGGCTCACCCATCTCGCTGTCTTCCTGCTCGTGAGCGCCGCGGTCGAGCCGGGGCATGGCCTGTGGCAGGTCGACGTCCTCGGTGGGAGACGCCTCGGCGACCTGGCCGGCGTCGACCAGAGCGGTTATCAGCTTCGATTTCTGGAGACCGTCGGTCTCGATGCCTACGGCGTCGGCGATTTGCCTGAGTTCGTCGATCGACTTGCTCTGGAGTTGAGCTCGTGTGGTCATTGGATCCTTCGCGATTCGTCCCTTGCGGGCTCAATCGGACCGGGATGCACACCATCGCGTAACAATGGGGCATGCCTCGAATGAGGACTGTGGGTGGATCGTTGTGGCGTCCCTTGGCGCCGTCAACATGTCACATGGTAGCTGTTCACCGGGATTGGTCAAAGCAGCCGGCACTCGATTATCGGAGCAAGCGGTCCAACTCTGAAGCATCGGCCTCGATCTCGATCGTGCGCTCGGGCCGATCGAGCAGGTCGGCGAACCCGTCAGGCGGCTGAGGCCGGCGACCCACCGCCCTGGTAACCGCTTCGGCGAATTTGGCCGGGTGGGCGGTGCCGATCACCACCTGAGGGCGTTCGCCTCGCGTCGACTCGCCGACGAACCAGGCGGCTGCGGTGTGGGGGTCGAGCAGATAACCGTGATCGCGGTCCACCGATGCGATGGTGGACACGATCTCCTCGTCGCCGGCGTAGCCCGCCTCGAACTCGGCGCCGGGATCGCCGCTGAACCTCTCGAGATTGGATGGCACTGCGATGTCCATCGCCGGGGCCAGGGTGGGCACAACCTCGTCCTTGGTCATCGTCCCGGTCGAGACCAGACGGGCCAGCATGCTGTTGGCGTTGTTGGCGATGGTGATCTTCTCGATCGGGACCCCCATTTGCCGCGCGATCCAGGAGGAGTACACGTTGCCGAAGTTGCCGGTGGGCACGACGACGTCGAAAGCCTCGCCCAGGCGTGAGCCGAGATAGAGGTAGTACCCGACTTGGGCGGCAATACGCGCCCAGTTGATCGAGTTGATGGCGAGCAGCCCTGGATGACGGGAGAACGCCCCCTTCACCAGGGCCTGACAGTCGTCGAAGGTCCCGTCCACTGCTACGGCCAACACGTTCTCGTCGGGAACCGTCGTCATCTGGCGGCGCTGGAACTCGGAGACCTTCCCGCGGGGGAAGAGGATCACGATGCGCAGGTTTGGCCTGCCGCGACAGGCTTCGATCGCCGCCGAGCCGGTGTCACCCGATGTAGCCCCGAGGATCGTGGCTTGCGCCGAGACCTCACGATCGAGAAGCCGGCTCAGGACCTGGAGGGCGTGGTCCTTGAACGAGAGCGTCGGCCCCCAGAACAACTCGAAGACGTGCCGGTCCCCGACCTCCACGAGCGGTGCGACCTCGGGCACTGCGAAGCGCCCGGCCGCCTGCAACACGAGCGGGCCAACCTGCTCGGCCCCGAACAGGGTCAACGAGGCGGTCACCGCCTGCCGGTAGTCCCAGGTCTGCCACCCATCCGGGAGGGTCGGGATCTCCTCCGGAACGTAGAGACCGCCATCGGGGGCGAGACCGGCGAGTAGTGCGCCGCGGAAGTCGAGGCTGACCGCGTCTCCGCGAGTCGAGACGTATCTCACCCCCGGGAGGGTAGGACGAGAGGCCCCGGTAGAATCGGGTGCCACGCTCCCGTAGCTCAGGGGATAGAGCACCGGCCTCCGGAGCCGGGTGCGCAGGTTCGAATCCTGCCGGGAGCGCCCCGGCCCCACCAGCCACCCTCCCCTAGGCTCAGGGACTCTGCCCAACCGCTCTTCGCCTCACGGCTCATCGCACCGCACCGGCCTCCGGAGCCGGGTGCACAGGTTCGAATCCTGCCGGGAGCGCCGCGCGACACTCTTGTCACAACCATCCCATAGACTTGTGACATGCCGCGTGCCATCTGGAAAGGCGCCATCAACTTCGGCTTGGTAACCATCCCGGTCGGCCTCTACACCGCCACCGACAACAAGACCCCCAAGTTCAAGCAGTTGCGCAAGACCGACCACTCTCCGATCCGCTACAAGCGCGTCGCCGAGGCCGACGGCAAGGAGGTCGAGTGGGACGACATCGTCAAGGGGTACGAGTTCGAGAAGGACCGCTATGTCGTCTTCACCGACGATGAGCTCGACTCGGCCCACCCGGAGGGCAACAAGTTGGTGGACGTGATCCAGTTCGTCGACGAGGACGAGATCGACCCGATGTTCTACAAGTCCTCCTACTACCTGGCACCGGAGAAGACCGGGATCAAGGCCTACAAGATCCTGGAGGAGGCGCTGAAGGAAAAGGGCAGGGTGGCCATCGCCAAGGTGTCGATCCGTGAGAAGCAGCAGCTGGCCACACTCCGCGCCAAGGACGGGGTCATCGTCATGGAGACCATGTACTGGCCAGACGAGTTGCGCGAGGCGGAGTTCGAGGAGCTCGACGCCAATGTCGAGATCCGTCCGGAAGAGGTCGAGATGGCCGGGTCCCTGATCGACAACCTGACCAAGCCCTTCGATGCCGCCAGCTACGTCGACAGGACCCGAGAGGCGATCGAGGATCTGGCCGCCAGGAAGGTGGCCGGCGAGGAGATCGTCGCCGCCTCCTCCCCCGAGCCGACCAAAGTGGTCGACCTGCTCGAAGCGCTCAAGGCATCGGTCGAAGCCACCAAGTCGAAGGACGCCAAGACGGCCAAGGCCGGCTGAGCGCCCCGGCTAACCGGGCCCTTCCTCGGCCCAGGTCACCGTCTCCGGGTCGGCGATCTCGACCCCCTTGTAGACCGGGGCCCGAAGGTGATGGTCGTGGGTCCACTCCTTGTACTCGACCTCGACCACGATGCTCGGCTCCACCCAGACCGGCCGGTTGGGCCGTGGCAGCACCACCTGGTTGTGAAACGGCGTGGTGGGACGCTCGATCTGGCGCAGGTGCTCGGTGAACAGCCGGAGCGTTGCGTCGTCGAAACCGGAACCGACGGCGGCGATCCAGCGCAGCCCCTCGTCGTCGTGGAGACCGACCAGGATCGAGCCGAAGCTGCTGGCACGGCTCCCCTCTCCAGGCAGAAACCCACCCACCACCGCGCGCAGTCGGCGCGTCACCGCCACCTTGCGCCAGTCCTGTGAGCGGCGTCCCGTCAGATACGGCGACCCGAGCCTCTTGCCCACGACGCCTTCGAGGCCCTGGCCCCTTGCCACCTCGTAGAGGGCCTTGCCGTGCTCAGGAGTCGGTTCGGGCACCACGATTGGGGCGGGCAATGAGAGTCCCATCAGCCGGCCCACCCTCTCCTCATAGGGTCGTCCCAGCAGGCTCTCTCCCTGGTAGAGCAGGTCGAACACCACCAGGTTGACCCCGACGCGGGCGCCGGTGCCCTGACCTCCGAACCCGGACCTCCTCTGCAGGTTCGAGAACGAGGGTCGGCCGCTCTCGTCGAAGGCGACCACCTCACCGTCGAGGGCGACCCCGTCGGGGATGGGGAGCGAGCCCAGCTCGGGGAACGGGCCGAGCAGGTCCAGCCCACGCCGCGAGCGCGCTCTCACCTGTCCCCCTTCGGCGGCGACGACGGCCCGATACCCGTCCCATTTGACCTCGAACCACCATCCCGGGTCATCGAAGGCGGCCGGCCACCTCGTGGCCAGCATGGGCTCGAAATCGGGCACGCTCAACGACGAGCCAGCTCCTCCCGCACCAGCCGGTTGACCAGACCTCCGTCGACGTCCTTGCCATGCTCCTTCATCAGCTGTCCGGTGACGCGGCCGGCCGCCTTCTCGTCACCGGCGACTCCGAGGGATTCGATGGCAGACCGAACCAAGGACCGTGTCGCCTCCTCGTCGAGCTTCTGCGGGAGCCAGCGCGACAGGTACTCGACCTCGAAGCCGAGTTTCTCGGCCATCGCCGCCCCACGGTCCCCCAGGTCGAGGTACTCCTGTCGGGACTTGTCCATCTTCTTCACGTAGGAGCCGATCACCTGCTGGTAGAGAACGTCGTCGATTTCGCCGGTGAATCCCGGTTGGCTCCTGGCCACCGCAACCTCGGTCTCTATCTGGCGGATGACGTCGCGACGCCTCGCATCCTTGGCTCTCATCGCCTCCTTGAGCTCGATGGACAGCTCTTCTCTGATGGTCACTGGTTCCCTCCGAGGGCAGAACGGATCAAGGCGGGATCGTCTGTAATGATGCCCGACACCCCGAAGCCGGCCAACTCCCTGGCGAGCGAGGCTTCGTCGACGACCCACGGGATCACCTCGATCCCCTTCTCGAGCGCACGCGCCATCTCTTCGCGTGGCAGCCCCACGTGAGGGAGAACTGCGGCGTGCCCGCCCTGGAGGGCTGATTCGATTGCCGAGCCCAGGTCCCCGGAATGACCGACCAGGACCCCGGTTGCGACCTCGGCGAAGGCGCTGCGCACCGCACCGAGCGAGGGCCAGTAGAAGGATGTGACGATGTCACCGGGGCGCGCTCGCTCCGCCGCTTCGAGCGCGACCCGATGGTCGGGCTCGAACCCAGGCTGGAAGGGGAGGTTCTTGATCTCGAATTGGATGGGCAGATCCGGGAGGGCCGCCAGCAACTCATCGAGCAGTGCCGGATGATGGCCGTCGCCCAGGTCGACCTCGGCGAGCTCCGACCAGGGGTGCTCGGCGACCACGAGGCCGCCGAGCTCGGGGTCGTGCGAGAGGACCAGCTTGCCGTCTGAGCAACGGCGGACGTCGAGCTCGACCGCGTCGGCCACGATGGAGGCTGCCAGGAACCCGGCGAGTGTGTTGTCGGGAAAGCGAGCGGGCCATCCGCGATGGCCGATCACCTGCGGCGTGGCGCTCAATCCTGGACCTCCCAAGAAAACCGTTTACATGCTCGCATCGCGCCAGTATCGTTCGCCCCGGAAAATCCACAGTTCCCGTCCCGTTACCAAGATGAGGAACCTTGTGAAAAAGCTCACAAAGTGAGGAAGACGTTGCTTACGACAATCACGACAGACTGGCGAGATCTGGCTGCGTGCCGGGACTCCGAGCCATCTCTGTTCTTTCCGGTCGGCACCACCGGCCCGGCGATCGATCAGATCGAGGCAGCCATTGCCATCTGCTCGACCTGCCAGGCGCAGGAGGACTGCCTCCAGTACGCCCTCGAGACCAACCAGGAGTCGGGAGTGTGGGGCGGATACGCGGAAGACGATCGCCGCCGCCTGCGAAAGCGCTGGCTGGCGGAGCGTCGCCGCCGCTCCCTCTGATACATCGTGGCTGGATGATGAAAGGGCGCCCACCGGGCGCCCTTCTCTCATACCGCCGGGGCGAAACCGACCGCCGGACCGCCTTCGGCGGCTTCGATCTCGATGAAGGCGACCCCACGGGTCGGTATGCCCACCACTTTTCCCTTGGTGTCGGTGAACCAGGCGAGGCTGCCCTCGGCCACGGCTCGTTCCATCTCCTCCTGGAACGCCTTGATGTCATCTATCTCGACCTCGACGACCTTGGAGGAATCGGCTATTCCGATACGGACCTTCATTCCGGCTCCTGATTTCCCTGGCCGGCCATCGTAACCCTCTTCTCTCCCCCATCTCGCTGTCGTACGGTCGGGACATGGCGTGGGGGATGCGTCTCTGCATCATCGCGTTGATTCTCCTTACGGCCACGGTGGCTTGGGCTGAGCCGGCCGGCGAGACGCGCTACCTGCCGGTGGCGATCGCACCTTCTCAGTCGTCGCCGGGCATGGTGACGGTCGAGCCGGGTGACCACCTGTGGAAGATCAGCCAGGCGCAACTCGACCTCACCCTGGGGCGACCGGCCGGCATCGAAGAGGTTGGCCCCTATTGGCTGTCGGTGATCGAAGCAAACCGGGACCGCCTCCGCTCCGGTGACCCGGACCTGATCTTCCCGGGCGAGGTCGTCATGCTCCCGGAGAG
This sequence comes from Acidimicrobiia bacterium, assembly GCA_036556665.1. Classification (GTDB taxonomy): domain Bacteria; phylum Actinomycetota; class Acidimicrobiia; order Spongiisociales; family ZC4RG35; genus JARDZU01. The sequence goes on along the minus strand of DATBIX010000044.1, from coordinate 4,126 downwards.
CGGCGGCTAGCGGTCGGCGACGAATCGGGCCACCACGCCTTCGTGAGTGACTGCGTACATCTCGCTGTCCCCTCCGAGCCCGAAGCTGTTGATCTGACCGATGGTTCCGAGGTCCTCGGTCCAGTCCCGCTCCTCGGTGACCTGCCCGTCGACGTACTTGAACGACCTGATCCACTGATTGCACCAGTCGCTGTAGAAGTAGGTCCCGGCCAGCTCGGGGATCTCGCTCCCTCGGTAGACGTAGCCACCAGTGATCGAGCAGCCCTCGGTGTGGGAATAGGTGATGGTCGGGGCGGTGTAGTCGGCGGGATCGCAATCCTGGACGTGGAAGCATCTGGTCCCTTCCATGTCCGACCATCCCAGGTTGAACCCGCCCTCGGCGATGGGAAGGACATTCACCTCCTCCTGGTCGGCGTGGCCTACATCCGCTATGTAGATCAGGCCGTCGACGGAGTCGATCGAGAAGCGCCACGGGTTCCTGAGCCCGAAAGCCCAGACCTCGGGCGCACCTCCGCCGCCCACGAAGGGGTTGTCGGACGGGATCCCATATGGGTCACCGCTGTCCACGTCGATCCGCGAGACCGCTCCGAACAGAGTGTTCGGGTCCTGGCCTTGATCGCGCGAGTCGGCCCCGTCTCCCATCGAGAACCACAGATAGCCGTCCGGCCCGAAGTTGAGCTGCCCGGCATAGTGGCGAATGTCGGTGGCGTCCTCCGGCTGCTCCAACTCGATCAGGACCCGCTCGGTGTCGGCCGAGGCGATGTTGGGGTCGGAAACCGATACCTGGAACTCCGACAGCTGCCTGCGCCCGCCGTCGTCCGTGTAATAGACGAAGAACCGGCCGTTGGAGGCATAGTCCGGATGGAAGGCGAGGCCGAGCAGCCCCTGTTCGATCCCGTTTGCCAGCACGCGATCGGATATATCGAGGAAGGCAGGGTCGAGCATCTGCCGGTCAGCATCGAGGACCCTGATCACGCCGACCCGCTGGGCGACGAAGAGCCGGTCGTCTCCGGGAGGAGCGGTGATGACCGTGGGTTGGCGGAAGTCCTGGGCCACCGTCTCCAGCCCGACGGCCTGCAACTCGCCCAGATCGCTGGTCGAGCCTGTGGCCGACGACGTCGTCGTCGCACCGTCACCGGCGGTGGTTGCCGAGCCTTGGGACGAGGCACTCGTGGTCGACGCCCCTGCCTGGGGCACGGTGGTGGCGCCTGGCTCACCCTCCTGGCCGAGCCCGCGCAGGAAGATGAAGGCGATCAAGAAAGCGGCAACGAGCACGACGAGCAGGGTCCGCAGTCGGGTCTGGGCCGGAGAGGGGGGTTGGCTGTGACGCGAGCTCACGGACGCCTGATCATAGGAAGGGAGTTGGTGTTGGAGTGGCGCCTCAGGCGTTCTCGCCGAGGAAGATCTCGGAGACCGAGGAGTCCATGAATATGGCCTGAAGGGTCTCGGCGAGGATGGGGGCGATCGACAGAACCTGGACCTTGTCCAGCTCGAGGATCTCACTCGAGACCGGCAGGGTGTTGGTGACGATCACCTCCTCCACCGGGGCGTTCTTGAGCAGATCGACCGACGGCTCGGAGAACACCCCATGAGTGGCTGCGATCCTGACGCTGGCCGCCCCCTGATCGCGAACCATCTCGGCTGCGTTGGTGACGGTTCCGGCAGTGTCGATGATGTCGTCGACGATAACGACATGGCGTCCCTCCACCGAGCCGGCCATCTCGAGGGCTTCGGAGACGTTATGCAACTCGGGGTCCCGCCTCTTGTACACGAAGGCGACCGAGGCGTCGAGGAAGCGGGCGTAGCGCTCAGCCCGTTTCACACCGCCGGCATCGGGCGACAGGACCGTGATCGGGCCCTCGACCCGGCTGGAGAGGTAGTCGGTGATGATGGGTAGGGCGGTGAGCGAGTCGAAGGGCTTGTGGATGAAGCCCTGGAGCTGGCCGGAGTGGAGATCGACCGAGACCAGCCGGTCGGCACCTGCGGTCATGAACAGGTCCCCGACCAGCCTTGCCGTGATCGGCTCCCTCGGCCGCACCTTCTTGTCCTGCCTCGAGTAGCCGAAGAACGGCATGACCGCGGTGATCCGACGAGCCGATGCCCGATTCAAAGCATCGATCGTGATGAGGTGCTCCATGATGTTGTCGTTCATGGGCTCGCAGTGGCTCTGGATCACATAGCAGTCCGCCCCGCGAACGCTCTCGGCCGGCCTCACGTAGATCTCGCCGTTGGCGAATCGGGAGCGCTCGAGCTCGCCGAGTGTCACGCCGAGGACCTCGGCGACCTCTTCGGCGAGCGGGATGTTGGCGCCCCCGGTGAAGAGCATCATCCGGTTGCGGGAGACGATGTCCAACTCAGTCCTCTACTTCCCTCGCAGCGCGTTTCTCGGCGCGCCGTTGAGAGTAGCCGGGGACGCTTCGCTGCTCGCTGCGCTCGAGGGCCAGCGAATCCTCTTCGACATCGTTGGTGATGACCGAACCTGCCCCGGTCACTGCTCCATTCCCGATGGTCAAGGGGGCGACCAGCATGGTGTCCGACCCGATGAAGACGTCGGAGCCGATCACGGTGTGGTGCTTCTCGAATCCGTCGTAGTTGCAGGTGATCGATCCCGCTCCGATATTGGAACGGGCGCCGACGCTGGCGTCGCCGAGGTAGGACAGGTGCGGAGCTTTGGCGTCCTCACCGAGGGTGGTGTTCTTGGTCTCGACGAAGGTGCCGACCTTGGCCCCCTTCTCGAGGACGGTTCCGGGGCGAAGAGAGGCGAAAGGCCCGACCTCACACTCCTCGCCGACCACGGCGCCGCGCAACACCGCATACCAAACCGTCGCTCCGGCGCCAATGGTGGAGTCGAGCGCGAACACGTCGGGGCCGACCTGGGCTCCGGCAGCCACGGTCGAAGTCCCCTCCAGGTGGACACCCGGGTAGATCCTCGCCCCGGGAGCGACCACCACCGTGTCGTCTATGTAGGTGCGATCGGGGTCGAGCATCCAGACCCCACTCTCCATCAGCCGCTGATTCACCCTCGCCTGGAGCAGTCTCCTCGCTTCGGCCAACTGGTCCTGTGAGTTGATCCCGATCACCTCCTCGGTCATCGCCTCGACCGGCTCCAATCGCTCGCCACGCCCGACGAGGATCCCGATCACGTCGGTCAGGTAGTACTCGCCCTGGGCATTCTGGTTCGATACTTCGCCCAGTGCAGCGATCAGGTCCTTGGCCCTGAAGGCGTAGGAGCCGGCGTTGATCTCGCGGATGGCGCGCTCGGCATCGTCACAGTCGCGCTCCTCGACCACTCCCACCACGAGCCCGTCTTCGTCGCGCAGGACCCGCCCGTAACCGGTCGGGTCTTCAAAGTGGGAGGTCACCATCCTGGCGGCGACATTCTCGGGGCGATCGGCGAGACGGCTGAGGAGCTCGGGTGTGAGCAGGGGCATGTCACCGTAGAGGACCATGACCGTGTCCTCGGCGCTCACCTCCCCCAAAGACTCGAGACCGACTCTGGTGGCGTGACCGGTCCCCAACTGTTCCTCCTGGACCGCGGTGGTCACGTCGCCAGGCAGATGGGGGTCGACCCGGTCGGCCCCGTGCCCCACCACTACCACGACACGGGCCGGGTCGAGGGGACGGACCGCCTCCAGGACCCACCCCACCAGAGAGCGTCCCGAGGCAACATGGGCCACCTTGGGCAGTTCGGACATCATCCGCTTCCCCTGACCGGCGGCGAGGATGATCACGTGAGTCGACAAATCGCGCCTTTCCATGCTCGGGCTGGGGGGGCAGGACTCGAACCCGCTCCGGCAGGACCAAAACCTGCAGTGCTACCGGTTACACCACCCCCCAAAAAAGGGCCGGCCACAGGTTAAACGGTGGTAGTGGTGACGCCCGCTCCGGCAGGACCCCGCAGAGTGGTGACGCCCGCTCCGGCAGGACCCCGCACCCCACGGTGCTACCGGTTACACCACCCCCCAAAAAAGGGCCGGCCACAGGGTAAACGGTGGTAGTGGTGACGCCCGCTCCGGCAGGAACCCCGCATAGTGGTGACGCCCGCTCCGGCAGGACCCCGCACCCCACGGTGCTACCGGTTACACCACCCCCCAAAAAAGGGCCGGTCACAGGTTAAACGGTGGTA
>DATBIX010000043.1:0-13063 GCA_036556665.1 Acidimicrobiia bacterium | reverse complement strand
TGTCCACGTCCACCCTGCCGCAATCCGGCTCGTCTGGGAGGTCCTCGGGCCCGAACGGTTGGTCCTGGTGACCGACGCCATGGCTGCGGCCGGGTTGGGCGTCGGAACCCACCGGCTCGGAGACCTCGAGGTGAACGTGGGCCCTGACGGCCCCCGCATCAGCGGCACTCTGGCCGGGAGCACCCTCGCACTCGGCGCTGCCGTGGAGAATCTGGCTCGGTGGGCAGACACCGACAACCCTCCGCTGGACAGCGCCTCCGCCATCCCGGCAGCCCTGGTGGGGGCAACAGACCGGGGTCGGCTCGATCCCGGCATGCGCGCCGATGTAGTCGTGCTCGACCGGCTCCTTCAGGTGAAGGAGACCTGGGTCGCCGGAGAGCCGGCGTATCGGGCGGAGGATCCATGATGGGCCTGCTCGACGAGATCAGGGAGCAGCCGGCCGTCCTGGAGCGAGCGTTGGCGAGCAACCGGGCCGGCGCCCTCGAGGTGGCGCGGCTCGCCGGCGGCTGCACCCACGCCGTCATCGCGGGCCGCGGCACATCGGACAACGCCGGCCGCTATGCCCAGTACGTGTGGGGCTCGCGCAACGGGTTGTCAGTGGGCCTGACCACACCGTCGCTGTTCTCGGTCTACGACACTCCCCCACGGCTCACCGGAGCATTGGTCGTGGGCATCTCACAGAGCGGGCAGTCACCAGACATCGTGTCAGTGCTGGAGGAAGGGCGCGCCCAGAGTCGTCCCACAGTGGCGATCACCAATGAGCCGGACTCTCCTCTCGCCGAGGTCGCCGACGTCGTACTGGACCTCGACGCCGGCGAGGAAAGAGCAGTCGCAGCCACCAAGACCTACACCGCCCAACTTGCCGTGGTTGCCCTGATCTCTGCTGCGATGTCAGGAACGCCGGAGACGGTGACCGGGCTCGGGGCGCTCGCCTCTGCCACGCTCGCCATGGAAGCGCGGGCGTCGGGCATCGCCGACGACTTCACCGCAATGGAACACACCGCGGTCCTCGGCCGAGGTGTGAACCATGCCACCGCCTTCGAGTGGGCGCTCAAGCTGCAGGAGCTGACCCATGTCGTGGCCCAGCCGTTCTCCACCGCCGATTTCCTGCACGGGCCGATCGCGGTCGTCGAGCCCGGCTATCCGGTGCTGGCGGTCGCGGCGAGGGGCCCGGCCGCCGACGACGTCGCGGCGGTGCTCGACCGATGTCGTGATGCCGGCGCGACCTTGCTGGTGATCGGGAACGATCCCGCCGCGCTGGGCATCGGCGCGGCGACGATGGCCTTCGGCGAGGATGTCGAGGAGTGGCTGTCACCTATCCCGGCGATGATTCTCGGCCAACTGTTCGCCTACCACCTGACCCTGGCCAAAGGCATCGATCCCGAGAGCCCGCGCGGTCTGCGCAAGGTGACCCGGACTACCTGAGCGCCATCTCGGCCAGGACCAGGCCACCGGCCAGCCCGGAGAGCCGGCCCAGCCCGGGAGGAACGAGGAACCCGGCCTCGTGCTCGGGCAGGCCCGGATACCCCGCCAGCTCATCGCGCAGGCCTTCGCCGACCCCCTCGAGCAGCCCGGGCATGCGGGAGACCCCCCCGCCGAGGACGATTCGCTGCGGGGCGAGCGTGTAGATCAGGTCGCGCATCATCTGGGCCAGATAGAAGGCCTCGAGGGCGACGGCGTCTATGAGGTCGCCACCCGAGAGATCCTCCCCGCGGCCCCCAAACCGACCCTCGATGGCGGGCCCACTGGCCAGACCCTCGAGACAGTCCCCGTGGAGGCGACAACAGCCCTCGTAACTGTCGGCTGGATGCCGACGCACGGTGATGTGGCCCATCTCGGGGTGTCCGAGACCGTGAACCGGGGCGCCCTCGATCAGGGCGCCTCCCCCGATCCCGGTCCCTACTGTCACATAGACCAGTGAGGCCAGATCCCGACCCGCCCCCCATCTCGCCTCCCCCAGGGCGGCACCGTTGACATCGGTGTCGAATCCGACTCCCACCCCCAACTCCGCCTCGATCGGCCCCACGATGTCGACACCGGACCAGCCCTCCTTCGGTGTGGTCTTGATCCGGCCGTATTCAGGGTGATCGCGACGCAACTCGACCGGCCCGAAGGCGGCAATGCCCACCGCCTCGACGTCATTGCCGTCGAAGTATTCGAGGACCCGGCCCAGGGTCTCCCCTGGGGAGGCGGTGGCCACGGTGACAGCCGATTCGAGGTCATCCGGCGACGACCCCGCTCCAAATGAGGTCTTGGTACCCCCTAGCTCGACCGTCCCATAGCGTGACATGTCGGGAATGTAGGGGCTACCTACCGCCAACAGAGGTTGGAAACCCTCATGCCTGACCCCCATCCGCCGATGATCTTGACATGACTCCGGCCAGGTTGTTTACTTGAGACTCGCAATGAAGCAGACCTCGATCGCCCACGACGTACTCCTTGTCGAGTAGCGCGCGCAAACAAACCTTGCGTGCGCCAAGCCCTCCCATCCGGAGGGTTTTTTGTTACCCACCATGACAGCACCAACCAGATTCACCGGATCGCACTCGCTGCTCCGCAGCCTCGAGCACGAAGGAGTCGAGATCATCTTCGGCGTGCCCGGAGGTGCCATCCTCCCCGCCTACGACCCCCTCCTTGACAGTCCGATACGACATGTCCTGGCCCGGCACGAGCAGGGCGCCGGGCACATGGCCGAGGGTTACGCCCAGGCCTCGGGACGAGTAGGCGTGGTGATGGCGACCTCCGGGCCCGGCGCCACCAACCTGATCACCCCCCTGCAAAACGCCTTGATGGACTCCACCCCGATCGTTGCCATCACTGGGCAGGTCCCCACCACCGCCATCGGGAGCGATGCGTTCCAGGAGGCCTACACCACGGGTCTGGCAATGCACTGCACCAAGCACTCGTACATGGCCACGAGCGCCGACGACATCCCCAACCTCATCCACGAGGCCTTCCATCTCGCCTCCACCGGGCGTCCTGGGCCGGTGCTGGTCGACATCCCCAAAGACGTGCTCAATCAGGAGACGACCTGGAGGGAGCCACATCTGCACAACCTCCCTGGCTACAAACCCACCGTGTCGGGGCACCCGATGCAGATCCGGGCGGCTCTCGACCTCATCGAGAAGGCGGATCGACCGGTCCTCTATGTCGGGGGCGGTGTCATCAAGGCGGAAGCGGCCGCCGAGTTGCTCGCCTTCGCCGAGGCAGTGAACGCCCCGGTGGTGACGACGCTCATGGCTCGTGGAGCCTTCCCCGACGATCATCGCCTGGCCCTGGGGATGCCCGGGATGCACGGGCTGTACACCGCCACCACCGCGATCCAGAAGTCAGACGTGCTGGTCAGCCTGGGCGCCCGTTTCGACGACCGGGTGACCGGCAATCCCGACGCCTTCGCTCCCCAGGCGAAGGTCATCCACGTCGATGTCGACCCGGCAGAGATCGGGAAGGTGCGCGTCCCCGAGGTCCCCATCGTGGGTGACGCCAGGTCCGTGCTCGAGGACCTCCTCTCCGCGCTGAGCTCCCGACGAGCGCTGTCCGAACCGCCGCCGAGGGAGGCATGGTTTGCCCAGATCGACACCTGGCGTGCACAGCACCCGCTCGAGTACGAGCAGCTTCCAGATGGGCCGATCAAGGTCCAGCATTTCATCGAGCGCCTCTATGCCATCACCGGGGGTCAGGCGGTGATCGCCGCCGGAGTCGGCCAGCATCAGATGTGGGCCTCGCAGTTCTGGGGCTTCAGCGACCCCCGCACCTGGGTCAATTCCGGTGGGCTGGGGACGATGGGCTTCGCCGTCCCGGCGGCGGTGGGCGCCAAGGCGGCCCGCCCCGAGGAGGTCGTGATCGCCCTCGACGGCGACGGCTGCTTCCAGATGACCATGCAGGAGCTGATCACTGCGACCACCGAGGACATCCCGGTCAAGATCATCGTCTTCAACAACGGTGGCTACGGGATGGTGAAGCAGTGGCAGAACCTGTTCTACGGAGGTCGGCTGTCGGCCGTGGACCTCGGCGACCAGTACCCCGATTACCCGAAGCTGGCCGAGGCGATGGGATGCGTGGGCCTACGAGTGGATCACCCATCGGAGATCGATCCCGTCATCGAGAAGGTGTTGGCGGTGACCGATCGGCCCGTCGTGCTCGAGGTCGTCGTCGATCCCGAGGAGATGTGCTTCCCGATGGTCCCGGCTGGCGGCTCCAACGACATGATCGTGATGCGCAGAGAGGATCTCTGATGCAGCACACGTTGACCGTGGTCGTTGAGAACAAGCCCGGCGTCCTCGCCCGCGTCTCTGCCATGTTCTCCAACCGCGGCTTCAACATCCATTCGCTGGCCGTCGGGCCCACCCATCAAGAAGGGCGCTCCAGGATCACGCTCGTGGTCGACGCCCCCGAGCTGGAACAGCTCAAGAAGCAGCTCAACAAACTGGTCAACGTGATCAAGGTCCAGGAGATGGAGGCGTCTGAGGCGCTGGAGCGAGAGGTCATGATCGTGAGGATCGCCGCCCAACCGGCGGTCCGAGGAGAGGTCAGGGACACTGCCTCGCTCTTCGATGCGCGGGTGATCGACCTGAGCAGCTCTGCGATCACGTTCGAGGTGTCCGGCACGCCCCAACACCTCCACGCATTCCTCGATCACGTCAGCCCCTATGGGGTGGTCGACCTGGTCAAGTCCGGCCGCATCGCCATGCGGCGCGAGTCGGAGCTGACTCCGGCACCGATCGGCGCGGGAGTCGGCAAATGAGCCGCCTCCCATCCTGCATCCGCATCTCATCGGCCCGTCGCGGCCGACTCGGCCTCGTCCTTATCTAGCCGGAAAGCCCTGGCTGGCCGACCGGCGCCCCGACGAGACCCACGAGAACAGGAGACAGGAATGCAGGAACAGGTGAAGATCTTCGACAGCACCCTTCGCGATGGGGAACAGGCGCCCGGCATCGCGCTCGACCCGGACCAGAAGGTGGCCATCGCCGCCCAGTTGGCCCGGCTCGGCGTCGACATCATCGAGGCCGGTTTCCCGGCCTCCTCACCCGGAGACTTCGAGGCGGTGAGCCGGATCGCACGCGAGGTCGAGGGCCCAACCATCGCCGCGTTGGCCCGGGCCAGGCCCGACGACATCGATCGGGCCTGGCGAGCCATCCGGACCGCGCCCCAGCCGCGTATCCATTTGTTCCTGGCCACCTCGCCGATCCACATGCAGCACAAGCTCCGCATGAGCGAGGACCAGGTGATGACAGCGGTGCGAGAAAACGTGGCCAGGGCACGAGAGCACACAGACGACATCGAGTACTCCCCAGAGGACGCAACCCGCTCGGATCCCGACTTCGTCGTGGCCGTCTGCCGCGCCGCCGTCGAGGCGGGGGCAACCACGATCAACATCCCGGACACGGTCGGCTATGCCACCCCCACCGACTACGGAGCGATGATTCGGCGTGTCGTCAAGCAGGTGAAAGGCGACCGCCCCGACGTCGTCATCTCCACCCACTGCCACAACGACCTCGGGCTGGCGGTGGCCAACTCGCTGTCCGCGGTCGAGGCCGGGGCCCGCCAGGTCGAAGGGGCGATCAACGGGATCGGAGAGCGCGCCGGCAACACCTCGATCGAGGAGGTGGTGATGGCCTTGCGGGTGCGCCGCGACGCCTACGGGCTCGACGTGCTGGTAACCACCGAGGAGATATCCGAGACCTCGAGACTCGTCTCCGAGCTCACCGGCTATCCGATCCAGTACAACAAGGCGGTGGTGGGGCGGAACGCGTTCGCCCACGAGTCGGGAATCCACCAGCATGGTGTGCTCAGGGAGCGAACGACGTACGAGATAATGGACCCGACGGAGGTCGGCATGGTCGGATCGGTGATCGTGATGGGCAAGCACTCGGGCCGGGCCGCCCTCCGCCACGCCCTCGACGAGCTGGAGATCGACCTCGACGGCCCCGACTTCGAGCAGGCCTTTGCCCGAATGAAGGCGATTGCCGATAGAGAGGGTGAAGTGCCCCAGGAGACGATCCGCGCCATCGCCCAAGAGGTGGTCGCGGGCAACGACCTCCTCGACGACTTGGCTGCATCATTCGCATGAACCGTCATGTCATCGCCAAGGTGCCAGGAGACGGGACCGGCCCCGAAGTCGTGACTGAGGCGGTGAAGGTGCTCGCGGTCGCCGGTGACACCTTCGGATTCGAGTTGGAGTATCACGAGGTCGACCTGGGTGGGGAGCGCTATCTCCGCACCCAGGAGACGCTAACCGGCGCAGACCTGCAGACACTGAGCGGCGCCGATGCCATCCTGTTCGGAGCGGTGGGACACCCCGAGGTCCCGCCCGGTGTGCTCGAGCAGGAGATCTTGCTGCGGATGCGGCGCGAGCTCGACCAGTTCATCAACCTGAGGCCGGTGAAGCTGCACCGCGGGGTCAGCGGCCCGTTGCGCAACGTCGATCCGGCCGACGTGGACATGGTCGTGGTGCGGGAGAACACCGAGGGCCTCTATGTCAACCAGGGAGAATTCACCGCAAAGGGCTCCCCGTTCGAGATCGCCGTCCAGCAATCGGTGAACAGCCGGTTCGCAGTGGAGCGGTGCATCCGCTACGCCTTCGACCTGGCCGCCACCAGACCTCGGGCACATCTGACCATGTGTGGCAAGACCAACGTCCTCACCTACGCCTCGGGTCTCTGGGCCAGGGTCTTCGACGAGGTCGGTGCCGAATACCCGAACGTGGAGACGGCCTATGCCCACATCGACGCCGCCTGCCTCTGGATGGTGGAGGATCCGGGCCGGTTCGACGTGATCGTCACCGACAACATGTTCGGGGACATCATCACCGACCTCGGGGCGGCGATCCAGGGTGGCCTCGGCATCGCCTCCGGCGCCAACATCAATCCCAATGGCGTGTCGATGTTCGAGCCGATCGGAGGGACGGCCCCTGGGTTCGAGGGAACCGGTCTGATCAACCCTCTGGCCGCGATCGGCGCAGCAGGGATGATGCTGAAAGCCCTCGGCGAGACCGCCGCCGGTGAAGCGGTGGAGTCGGCCGTCGGTGAGGTGGCAGGTTCCCTTCCATCCCTGCGTGCCGGGGAGATGGGGATCAGCACCGAGGAGGTTGGTGAGCGCGTGGCTTCGCTGGTCGGCGAATCGCAACGGGCGGGGGCATCGATATGACCGCGCCTAGGACACTGTTCGAGAAGGTGTGGGAAAGCCACGTGGTCGTCGACGCCGACCCGGCACTGCTCTACGTCGACCTCCATCTGGTCCATGAGGTCACCTCCCCTCAGGCCTTCGCCGGGTTGGAGCAGGCGGGGCGACGGGTGCGGCGTCCCGACCTCACCGTGGCCACCGTCGATCATGGGATCCCCACCACCGGGCGCAGCCTCGGGATCAGAGACCCGCTCTCCAAGCGTCAGGTCGATGCGCTCGTGGAGAACTGCAGGGCTCACGGAATCACGATGTTCGGGATCGACGACCCCCGGCAGGGGATCGTTCACGTGGTCGGGCCCGAGCAGGGCTTGACCCAACCCGGGCTGCTCGTTGTGTGTGGCGACAGCCATACCTCGACACACGGCGCCTTCGGCTGCCTCGCCTTTGGCATTGGCACTACCGAAGTGGAGCACGTCCTCGCCACCCAGACGATATGGCAGGCGCGACCACGGACGATGGCGGTCGAGGTCGAGGGAGGACTCCCCTGGGGAGTCGCCGCCAAGGACCTGATCTTGGGCATCATCGCCAAGATCGGGGTGTCTGGCGGCACGCGCCACGTCATCGAGTACCGGGGCCAGGCGATACGCGATCTGACGATGGAGCAGCGGATGACCGTGTGCAACATGTCGATCGAGGGCGGGGCCCGTGCCGGCATGATCGCCCCTGACGAGACCACCTTCAGCTACGTGGAGGGCAGGCCATTCGCCCCGAAGGGCCGTGAATGGGACGAGGCGGTGGCGGCTTGGGAACGGCTGGCTACGGACCCGGAGGCAACTTTTGATCGGGTCGAGCGACTCGACGCGTCCCAGCTCGTGCCCCATGTCAGTTGGGGGGTGAATCCGGCCCAGACCGTTCCCGTGACCGGGCATGTGCCCTCGCCGGACTACTACGACGACCCTCTCCAACGCGACGCCGCCATCCGCGCCCTCGAGTACATGGCGCTCCGACCGGGTACTGCCATCGCCGATATCCGGATCGACCACGTCTTCCTCGGATCGTGCACAAACGGTCGCATCGAGGACCTCCGTGCCGCGGCCAAGGTGCTGGAGGGGCGCCGCGTCGATTCGCGAGTAAACGCGGTGGTGGTCCCGGGCTCGATGCAGGTCAAGGCGCAGGCCGAGGCGGAGGGGCTGGCCGACATCTTCGAGGCTGCCGGGTTCTCCTGGCGTGACGCCGGGTGCTCGAGCTGTCTGGCCATGAACCCCGACGTGATCCCCTCCGGGGAACGGTGCGCTTCGACCTCCAACCGCAATTACGAGGGACGACAGGGCCGGGGGGCGAGGACCCATCTGGTCAGCCCGGCAATGGCCGCAGCGGCCGCTGTCGCAGGGCACTTCGTCGATGTGCGCGACTGGGAGTCGAGATGAAGCCGGTCAGCCGGATCACCGGGACGATGCTGCCGCTCGATCGCGCCGACGTCGACACCGACCAGATCATCCCGCAGCAGTTCCTGAAGCGAATCGAGCGGGACGGCTACGGCGAGTTCCTCTTCTACAACTGGGCGCACACCGATGATGGCAAGCCGAGCTCGGACTTCATCATCAACGACCCGGCCCGGAGGCAGGCAAAGGTCCTTCTCACCGGGCCCAACTTCGGCTGTGGCTCCTCGCGTGAGCACGCGCCCTGGGCAATCCAGCAGTGGGGTTTCGAAGCGGTGATCACCTCTTCGGCGGCGGACATCTTCCGCAACAACTCGAGCTTCGTCGGATTGCTCATCGTGGAGCTACCACAGGAAGTGGTGAGCCGTCTCATGGATCTGGCTTCCGACCCGGCCTCCGAGATCACGATCGACCTCGAGAGCCAGACCGTGACCGCCGGCGATATCGAAGAGGTTTTCTCCTTCGATCCCACGGCCAAGGAGCGACTGCTCCAGGGGCTGGACGGCATCGGCGTCACCCTCACCCATGAGGACGACATCGCCTCGCACGAGGGGTCCCGCGCCTCCTATCTGCCCGCAGCCGGCTGAGAGTCAGCCACCGAGGCCAAGAGCCGCCATCAGGTCGCGATACTGCTCGAATCTCAGAGACTGCGGCCCGTCACTGAGGGCATTCTCCGGGTCGGGATGGATCTCGACCATGATCCCGTCGGCTCCGATCGCCTGGGCCGCCAGGGCCAGGGGCGCCACCAGCTCACGGTCACCGGCCGCATGGGAAGGATCGACGATCACGGGCAGGTGGGTTCGCTGTCGCAGGACTGGCACCGCGCTCAAGTCAAGCGTGTTGCGGGTAGAGGTCTCGAAGGTGCGGATCCCCCGCTCGCACAGAAAGACCTGCTGGTTTCCTTCGGAGAGGATGTATTCGGCCGCCTGGAGCAGCTCGTCGAGAGAGGAGCTCATGCCCCGTTTCAACATGACCGGTCGATGCACCCTGCCTACGGCCGAGAGGAGCGAGAAGTTCTGCATGTTCCTGGTCCCGATCTGGAGCACGTCGGCCTTCCGTGCCACCGCTTCGACGTCCTCGGGTGACACGACCTCGGTGACCACCGGCAGGCCGTAGGCTTTACCCGCCTCCACCAGCATCTCGAGGCCGTCGTAGCCGAGTCCCTGGAACGAGTACGGGGAAGTCCGGGGCTTGAAGCAGCCGCCGCGAAGCAGCGCTCCCCCGCTCTCCTTCACCACTTTGGCCGTGGCCATCACCTGGTCCCACGACTCGACCGCGCACGGGCCGGCGATCATGACCAGGTCGTCACCCCCGATCTTCACGCCCGAGACCTCGACGATGGTGTCGTGCTCCTTGTGCCCCCGGCTGCCAAGTTTGTAGCCCTTGGGGCTGGCCGGGCTCGGGGCGAGCCTGGTCAACGAGGAACGGCCCTGTGGAGGCGCCTGCCGCGCCTTGCGCTCCACGGGCTTGGGGCGAAGGTCGCGCGAGGGATAGCTGCCCAGCACCTTGAGGAAGCGGACCTGTCGGGTCAGCTCCTCGATCACCACCTGGACCGCCGGATCGGAGATGTTCCCGTCGAAGTCGAGATAGAACAGCTCCTCACGAGGGTTGTGCGGTATCGGGCGCGACTCGAGCATCACCAGATTGATGTCGGCGTCGTGGAACACGGCCAACGCATCCATCAACGCCCCCGGATGGTTGCCCACCGCCATCACGATCGAGGTCTTCGAGGGCACCCCTTCCGGCACCTCGGCCGGCTCGGGGGCGGCAACGACGAAGCGGGTGTAGTTCTCGTCCCGGTTGGCTATCCCCGTCTTCAGCACTGCCAGGCCGAACAGCCGGCCCGCCTCTTCGCTTGCGATGGCGGCGATAGTCGGGTCGCCCAGCTCGCCGATCTTCTGCCCCGACAACGCAGTGTCCGAGAAGTAGACGATTTCGCAGTCCTGGAGCTGGGACAGGAACTCGGAGCACTGTGCCACCGCCTGGGGGTGGCAGTAGATACGGCGCAGATCCGAGATAGCCGCACCTTCGATGCCGAGCAGGCAATGGCGGACCCGGAACCTGATGTCGCCCACGAAATACAGCTGGCTGTTGAGGAGCAGGTCATAGACCTCGGAGATGGCGCCGGATGTCGTGTTCTCGATGGGCAGCACCGCCACATCCGCTTCTCCACGCTGGACCAGGGCGAGGGCGTCGCCGAACGTGTGGCCCCTGGCATAGCTCACCTCGATCCCCTTGGCGTCGAAGTACTGCTGGGTGGCGAGCTGGCTGTACGAGCCCTCTATCCCCTGGATCGCAACCGTCATCGGCCGGTCGGGTCGCTCCGAGCGGCCGAGGTACTCCTGTTGGATACGGACCGAATCGTTGACGATCTCACGCCACACCCGATTGACCAGCCCGGAGTCGAGGTCGTGCTCCATGCCGGAGGCGATGCGGTCGGAGATGAGCCCCTCCTCACGCAATTGGTCGCGGGAGGGACGGTCGTGCCGTCCTTTCTCCTTGGCGATGCGCAGGCTGTGGGCCTTCCGCTCGGCGAGCAGCTTGAGGATCTCGGCGTCGATCCGGTCGATGTCGTCCCGGATCTGCCCGATGTCGTCGGGGTTGGATTTGGATTTGTCGTTCATGATCGCCTCGGCGCGTGTCAGGGGAAGAAGGGTACGGAGTGACGCGGGGGTGAGGTGAATCGGCGCTAGGCGCCGAAATAGACGAACCCGAAGAAGCGCCCGGAACCGGCGCGCTCGATCGAGAAGGGGCTCGTCTTCATGTCTTGCCGGATTATTCGTGGCTTTGCCGGTGATGTCAAGATCGGATGATCACTCGGAGGCTACGTTGACAGGGTGAGACCACTGATGCTGACCGGGGCGATCATCCTCCTGCTGGCAGGTACGGTCTGGATACTCCAGGGCCTCGACGTGCCCTTCGCCCCCAAGAGCTTCATGACCGGCGATGGCGCCTGGGTGGCGTGGGGGGTCGCCGCCATCGTCGCCGGGCTGTATCTGATGGGGCGGAGCCGCCGAAACCGCTGAGATCATGGCTTAGGATGACCTGCACAGGGTGGACTCTTGAGCGAAGTCATCGAGACGACTGCGACTTCGGTGTTCCTCGACGAGCGCGGCGTTCTCCACGTGGTTAGCAACGGGACCATGAGCACGCCAGAAACCGTCGCGGAGACTGTGGCTGTCATCCATACTCTCGTCTCCCGGCCTGTGCCCGCCCTCTTCGATGCGAGGAAATGGCCCAAGGCGGGCTCGGACACCTGGATGGCGATCATCGACGTCCTCCCATCCATCGTGAGCGCCAGCGCCCTGCTGGTCCTCCCCGATGGAGAGGCGTTGCTGGGGGGCTTCCCGTCCGCGGTCAACCGTCTAATGCTCCCACTCGAGGTCTTCACCGACGAAGCCGAGGCGACCGCAGTCCTCGAGCAGTTCATCACGGGCGACGACGATTGGGAGGAGGAGTAGAGATACACCCGCTTGTCGGGTCGACCGAGGTCGGCGAATCTAGACTTGCCGGTCGGACTGCCACGATGAGCGAACGACCGAGCCGCCCGGAGGAGGCCCTGGGGCCCGAGGAGCTGGATCGATTCATGTACGCCTGCTCCCATGAGCGTCGCTCCCCCACCACCCATCGCGTCATTGATGCCGCCAGTTACGGGTGGATCCACCGTTTCATCCGGAGCCACGGGGAGGGGGCGCAGCCACTGGAGCCCGGGTATACCTGGCTCGATCCCCACGATGCCGACCCTGCGAAGCTGGGCGACTTCTTCGGACGAGTAGCACTGCGACTCCGCAACACCGGGGCCCACGAGTACGCCACCTCCCTGGAGAGACACTTCCACGATGTCGGTGAGGCGATAAAGGCCCCATGGCCGCCCCGCTGAGGAAGCCCGCCGATTGCCACCGGAAGAGTCCCGAGTCGACTTAGCCTGCCAGCAGGTGAGGCGGACACCGGAAAGGAACCTCTGATGCAGCAACCGGTGTTTCGGGATGTCCTCTGGGCGATCGTCGAAGCCCATGACCTCGAGGTGAGCGATGTGTCGGCAAGGGCCTACGACGGGGTGCTCGCCGCCCATCCCGGCTTGTCCCAGAGCCGTTTCGAGGAGATCGTGGAGCTCCTCGTGCGCAGCGACCATCTCCGCCGGTGGTCTGGCCCCACCGACGCGGCAGGGGGCCCCCTCGGCCCGGGATCTCTCATGCCAACTGCCAAGGCCCGCCTCCAATTCGCCGCGACGTTGGGGTATTAGGTCCCGGGGTCGGTCGGCGGCGAAGCCTGGGACTCAGGGTCGGTCTGCCGGCGAGTTCGATCCGAGCACTGACCAGCCTCGTGATCCCCGATGCCGAGAAGGTCCAGTTCGGCGATCACCGAGGTCAGGAGCTTGCTCCGCGGGTAGGACTCGAACCTACAACCAATGGATTCACAGTCCACTAGTCGCAGGCGCCCTACCTGGAGAAACGACTGCTTTCGTCCTGCTTGGGCCACGTATGGGCCACGGCACAATTCTT
>DATBIX010000042.1:0-21951 GCA_036556665.1 Acidimicrobiia bacterium | reverse complement strand
CTGATCGCGAACCCCCTCAGATGGCCGAAGAGGCGAATCGGGGCCTTCCTAATCGGTGCTTTCGCCCCTACCCGTCCTCCCTTCCCTTCTCGAACAGTCGTGAGTGATAAGGAAAGGAGGGGCCATGAGTATCGGCCCGTGGGAAGTCCTGTGGATCGTGTGCGGATTGGCGACACTGATTGCAGGCGTTATGGCGACCCGGGGTAGGCGATGGCTGTATCTGGGACGTATCGCCGTAGGCGTCCTCTTCCTCGTTGGCGGCGCGACCTTCAACTTCATCACGCTCGTGTTTGGCGAGGGGTATGAAGAGTTCGCCGACGATGCCCACTTTGGGTGGGTGAGCGAGGCTTGGGGCTCGGTTGTGACTCCGAACCAGGGACTCTTCATAGGCCTGCTGATTGCGTTCGAGGCGATCGTCGGACTGCTGGTTCTCAGTGGTGGACGCAGAACCCAGGTCGGCTATGTGGCCGTGATCGCCTTCTACTCGGCTCTTTGGGTGTTCGGATGGTTCACCACCGTGTGGGCTGCCCTCATGATCCCGTTCATGATCCTGCTGCTGCGGGCGGAGCGCCATGCCACCACCCAGCCAACACCGGCCCCCGAGATCGAGGAGAAGGCCCTGGCGGACGTTGGCTCGCAACCGTGAGGTAGCCCCCTGAACCGCCCGGGACCGAGGGCGATGGGCCGCGGGCTCATACCGCGGGCGCCCGACTCGCAGGCCCTCCCGAGGGCTACTCGGCGAGGCTGCCGGAGCCCCAGTCGACCTCGAATGTCTGGATGGGCTCATCGAACCCCTTGAGGGTCATTTGCCCACGGTCCTGGAACGTGAACCCCTTGCCAACGGCGAGGTCACGCACGACACTCGAAACGAGGATCGAGCCGGGCTCCGCCTTGCCACAGAGACGGGCGGCGAGTTGCACTGCCGCGCCGAAGAGGTCATCTCTTTCGGTCACGGGCTCGCCGGCGGAGAGCCCGATCCGCACCCGTAGGGGCAGGCTCGCGCGCTCGGCGGCCTGGGCGAGACCACGCTGTATCCGAATCGCGCTCGTGATCCCATCCACCACCGAGTGGTAGGCGGCCATCAGGCCGTCGCCGGTGTGCTTCACCTCGGACCCGCCGTGCCGTTCCAGAGCCTCGCGGACGATCTCGTCGTGGGTGCGAAGGACCGCCATCGCCCCGGCGTCACCGAGTCGCTGGGTCAGGCTCGTCGAGTCTTCGATATCGGTGAAGAGAATGGTGCGGAACGCAGTGTCCACGTACGGCTCGCCGGGCGGATGGTCGACGATGCCGCCCATGAACCGCTCCACCGCCCGCCGGTCGACCTCGATGATCTGGTAGGGCATCTGGCCGTGCGACGCCTGGTGGACCGCCTCGACCGCCTCCTCGTCCGGCGCCGTCGCGAGACAGAAGGCGGTCTGGCGCTCGTCGTCGAACCAATACGTGATGAAGCGGACCTGGAACTGGTCCTGGACTTCGAGATCCTTGAGATGAGCGACGGCCGCCTCCTCAGCCGTCAGGTTCTCGAACTCGTGGCGGTCCATGAACAGCGGCACGAGACCAGGATGCCTGGGATTCGAGCCGGCCGCAATGGAAAGCCCGCATTCATCACTTCTCGACCTGTCGTGCCATGGCTCTCGGAGGTCCCAGGCGGCTGCCCGCCGCTCGCTCCCGACCCGGCCTGACCGGTTCCCGCCCGGAGTGGGTGATCACAGCGACAGGGCGACCACCGCACAGCAGATGGCGATGGCGAGTGACACGAACCCCCACCAGCGTTCACGTTTGGATCGGGAAGCGAAGTTGGTGACGGTGCCCAACGTGAAGACGCCGGTGAGGATCCACATGCCCAGCCTCCCGGTCCCGGGGACCCAAGGGGCGTCGATGACCCCGGCGGTGGCCAGGACGAACACGATGAGGGCCGGGTAGACGACGAGACCGACGACACCACTGGCGACACGTAGCCGCGTGGGGAGGACACCCTCGTGCCAGCCACCCCAGGCGGCGAAGCCGGCGGGTGCGCCCAGGGCTAGGGCTATCTGGAACACGGCGACCACGCTCATCAGCACCGCGGCGATGATTGCTGCCGTCTCCATCAGCGGACGGTAGCCACTGCGGAACCCCCCGGGCTCATCGTCTCGGCAGCGTCATGCGAGCTCGTCGGCTCCTTCTGGATAGGATTGTGTTCTTGGGAACCAACGATCGCGAGGAGTACGAACGCCGGCGTCGGGAGACGCACCCGGAGGCCATGTGGTGGGAGAACCTGCGGGACCACAAGTGGCTGGTCTTCGCGCTGGTCGTCGCGGTCGTCGTCATGGTCGTCGTCGGCCTCGCAGTCAACTGACAGGCTGATCGGGCCGTCGATGACGATGGCCACCCCGAATGCCTCGTCTGAACGCGTCGGAACGCCGATCGAGCCATCGGGGGACGTCAGTCGGCTGTGGTGACGCCCGCGGCGATACGCCAATCGTGATCGGTGGTGGCGCCGCTCGCAGCCGCTGCGGCATGCGACTGCGCCAGGGTGAGGTCGTCGACCAGGCAGAATTCGTTGCCGAATGGGTCCTGCATGACGGCCCAGTCGATGAGGGGCCGCTCATCGCCGTGAGATCCTGGCCGCGGATACAGGCTCGGCGCCTTCTTGACCCTGCCACCCAGGGCCACGATCCGTTCGATCGCTCTGTCGATGCCGTCAGAAGGTGTGATGTCGATGTGCACCGGGTTGGGTCTGTCGGGGTCTGGTGATGCCACCTCCAGCGGCGATGTGTCCACACGCTGGAGGATCACCTCGTGCTTCCACGGGTCTCTCGTTCCCAGGTACCCCAGCCAGTCGTGCCAGCCGCTCTCGGATCCGATCACTTCCAGGCCGGTGACCTCACTCCAGAACCGGTAGGCCAGGTGGAGGTCTGTGACGTTGATCACGACACATCGCAGCGTTCCGACTCCCATGCTCCCCTTCTTCCGACCCGGCTGGAGAATGCCGGCCCTGAGGACCATAGCCATAGCCTTTCAGCCCCTCCAGAACGCGCCCATCCGGCCGAGGGGTAGGCCGTCGGCGCACCCACCCCTCGAGGACCGGATGGAGTCTGGAGTTGCGTGGGAAATGGTCGAGTGGTCAGTTCAGGGTGCAGCCCTCCTCGTTCTCGTCGGCCAACTTGTCTTTGGCGTCCTCGAAGTCACCACTTGCGTAAGCATCTTGGACGATGTCGATCACCTCGGCCGTGGTGTACTCGTAGTCGACCCCTGCGCTGGTGGAATTGAGCAGCCCGGCCACGGCATGACGCGCCAGCGCGTATTCACCGCCTCCACCGAGTTTCACGGCCTGGCCAAGGGTCGCCGTGAAGACCGCGTCCACCCCGAACACCGCCTCGTAGTCGTGGCCTGGCATGTACACCACCCAGGAGTCGTAATGATGCGCCTGTCGCCAATAGCCCGGAGTGCAACCCTCCCCGCCGTGTCGCTCGGTCGTTGTAGTCGTCGCCTTCGTCGTCGTAGTCGTCCCGTGAGTGGTGGTCGTGGTCGAGGGCTTGGTGGTCGTCGTGCCGTAAGTCGACGACGTCGCGCTGCGATAGCTGGTTGTGGTCGAGGGCTTGGTCGTGGTGGTCGTGGAGTGGTACCCGGTCGTGGTCGTGTACCAAGACCCGGAATAGGCCATCCACCTCGTGAAGCTCGAGATCGTCCTGGCGCCACCGGTCGATGCCAGCCCCAGGACGAGCAGGCCTACGATCGTCAGCACGCCTGCCGTCCGAGCCAGTCGACGGCCATCTGCATCGGCACTCCGGCGACGAAGTGATCGACGCGTTCTGCGCGTGTCAGCCAATTGCTTGCCTCCCTTTTCCCGTTGGATCTCACGGCTCATTCGCCGCGGCGAGTCAGTTCCCTTCTCTCCTCTCCGAGACGACCGACGTCGACACCAGCGTCACCGTCCCGAGTCGCCTCATGACCAGGTAATCGTCGAGGCGATGTCTTTGGATACGGGCGATTCCTCGGGCCGGGCAGGTCGAGACATCGGCGCGGGCCGGTGCAATAGTGGAGGGCCCGGGCGACACCCGGGCCCTCTCTTGTTCCGTAACCCGGCCGCAAGGGCCGGTAGAACAGCCTTCTACTCGTCGACGACAGTCAGGGTCCCTTCCATACCGGCATCGAAGTGCGTCTCGATGGCGCAGATCACCTGATAGGTGCCGGCCGGCGGGGCCGTGAAGGTCAGTGTCTTGGTGGTTCCGGCCTCGACCTCGTCCTCGACGTAGACGAAGTCGGCGAGGAGCTCCTCCTCGGTTTCGGGGAGATCGGTCTCCGCCTCGATGCTCACCCCGGGTTGCATCAGGACCCACTCGTGGAGCACGCTCCCGTCGTTGGTGATCTCGATGCTGATCTCCTCGCCTGCGGGAATCGTCCATTCGTTGGGTGAGAACTGGAACTCGGAGGTCGTCACCTCGAGAGCCGTGCTGGCCTCGTCCCCGCCGGCACACGCCACGAAGGCGACTCCGAGAACCGCCAATGCGATCAGACGATGTGATTGTCTCGTTCTTCCCGCCCCTTCCTTCTTCCCTCCCCCTGCGGCCTTCGGCCGCATCCGGAACCTACTCCGATCCCAGCTGCCAGGCTGTTTCATCGGGCGGCTTTAATCAACCGGTGATCTCCTCCCCGTGGTGGCGTCATGGTGTCATCTACCAGGTATATCTGCGCTCGTTTGCCGATGGGAACGGCGACGGCACCGGTGACATCGCCGGGCTGCGCTCCCGGCTCGACTACCTGCGTGGTCTGGGAGTCGATGGTCTGTGGATCAACCCCTGGTACTTGTCGCCCCTGCACGACGGTGGCTATGACGTGGCCGACTATCGGGACATCGACCCCAGGTTCGGCACACTGGAGGAGGCCACCGACCTCATCGCCGAGGCAAGGCGTCTCGGTCTGGAGGTGATGGTCGACCTCGTCCCCAACCACACCTCGTCGGAGCACCCTTGGTTTCGAGCCGCCCTCGCTTCACCGCCGGGCAGTCCCGAGCGGGCCCGGTATCACTTTCGCCCGGGGACCGGGGCAGGTGGGGCGATGCCCCCCAACGATTGGCGGAGCGTGTTCGGCGGTCCGGCATGGACCCAAGTCCCCGACGGAGATTGGTACCTCCACCTGTTCGACGTCACCCAGCCTGACCTCAACTGGGCCAACCCGGAGGTGCGGTCCGAGTTCCGCGACATCCTCAGATTCTGGCTCGACCGGGGCGCCAGCGGATTCAGAGTCGACGTCGCCCATGGCCTGGCCAAGGACCCGGACTACCCGGACCTGGGACACGTAGACGACCTGTTGACCTCCCACGCCGGAGCCAACCATCCCTACTGGGATCGACCGCAGCTGCACGAGATCGTGAAAGAGTGGCGCTCGGTCGTGGATGAGTACCCGGGCAGGGCGATGGTGGCGGAGGCATGGGTGGACACATGGGCCCACCTCGCCCTCTATCTCCGCCCGGACGAGTACCACCAGGCGTTCGACTTCGAGTTCCTCATGTCGCCGTGGGAGCCGTCCGTTTTGAAGGCGGGCATCGTGTCCGCCCTGGCGGCAGCGTCCAGTGTCGGCTCGGTCCCGACCTGGGTCCTCTCCAACCACGACGTGGTTCGGCACACCACCCGCTATGGCCTCCCCCAAGGGATCGATTCCAGGACCTGGCTGCTCGAGGGCGACCGCGGCCTGCTCGACTCGGGAGCAGGCACTCGCCGGGCCCGGGCCGCCCTGCTCCTCGAGTTGGCGCTACCCGGCTCGGTGTACCTCTACCAGGGGGAAGAACTCGGATTGCCCGAGGTGTTCGATCTCCCCCTGGACGTCCTCGACGACCCGGTCTGGGATCGATCAGGGCACAAGCTCAAAGGGAGGGACGGTTCCCGGGTGCCGATCCCGTGGACCGTCGACGGGGCATCGCATGGTTTCGGCGACGATGGCAGCTGGCTTCCCCAGCCTGCGGGGTGGGGTGAGCGATCGGTCGAGGCCCAGGAGGGGGTGGCCGAATCGATGCTCGAGCTCTACCGGGAGGCCCTCTCTATCCGGAGGTCGAGGCTGACACATGACGAGAGCCTGGAGTGGCTCGACCTGGGCGCCGATGTGCTCGCCTTTCGTCGGGCCGGCACCGTGACCGTCGTGGTCAACTTCGGGACTGAGCCGGTGCCGATCCCCGGGGGTGAGATCTTGCTGGTGAGCGGGGATCCGGGAACAGCGATGCTCACGACAGACACGGCCGCGTGGATCGGGAGTGGCAGCGGGCCGGAGTGACGGGTCCTGGTCGCCCGCCACTCCGGTCTGCTCGTTGTCAGCTCAAGCCGTCGGTTGCCAAACCGCAGTGAGGCCACGGACGGCGGCCGTGGCATCCGGCGAGGTGTCGACCGTCTCGGCCGCACACAGCACATAGGTGGTCTCGGCCATGATCACGTCGGAGGCGGTGAGGGCGACCGTTGACGCCTCGGCGGTTGCCTCGGTGTTGATCGCGCCGACCCATCCGGCGGCTCCGACCACGGTCCCGGTACAGCTGTCCCGGGCGATGATCACCTGATAGGCACCGTCGGTGGCAGTGGCTTTGGCCAGTGTGACGTGGCCGTTGAGCACCACCGATGATTCTGCCTTGGGGGTGGCCTGGATCGTGAGCAGCTCGACATAGGTCGTGCCCGTGGTCGTGACCGTGTCCGTCGGGTCGGTGACGCTCGCCCCCGCCGAGCCCTGGGTCTGGGCGAAGCGGCGCATGAAGGAGGCCATCTGCTCCCTTGTCACGTTGTCGCTGGGGCAGAACTGGGTGTTGGCCGGCGGGTTGCAGCCGACCGTCACGCCGTTGTTCTTCATCCACTCGATGGAGCCGTGGAACTCGTTGGAGTCGGGAACGTCGTCGAACGAATGTGACGCGAATACCGCGATCGGTAGCAAGGCGACGAATGCCATCGTGCCGGTGAGGGTCCACAACAGGCGACGAAGACGACCTGAATCGGTATTGGGCATGAGATTTCCTCCTTGTCGGCAGACCGGCCTTCCCTACACGCCACGGTCTGCGGTCAGCCTCCCGCATACCCGTGATGGAGGGGGGTGAAACACGGACCGTCCCGAGCCTGCGCCAGATCATGTCCCTTAACGCGGGTGAAACACGCTCGAAACATGCGCAACGCAACGTGACCGCACGGGAGCAGACGACAAGGAGGAGGCCGATCGTGAGTGACGGCACGATTGCGTGGTTGCTGACCAGTTCTGCGCTGGTGTTGTTCATGACGCCTGGTCTGGCGTTGTTCTACGGGGGCATGGTGAGGTCGAAGAACGTCCTCAACATGCTGATGAAGAACTTCGTCACCATCGGCATCGTCACCGTCATCTGGACACTCGTCGGGTTCACTCTCGCCTTCGGGCCGGACGCCGGGGGAGGGCTGATCGGTGGTCTCGACTTTCTCGGCCTGAACGGCGTGGAGGGCGATGCCCTGCTGTTCATGGTGTTCCAGATGATGTTCGCCATCATCACCCCGGCGCTCATCTCGGGTGCGGTCGCCGAGCGGATGAAGTTCTCGGCCTGGGTTCTGTTCACCACACTGTGGGCATTGATCGTGTACCCGATCGTGGCGCACTGGGGGTTCGCCGCGGACGGGCTCCTCTACGCATGGGGTGTGCGCGACTTCGCCGGCGGCCTCGTGGTCCATATCAATGCCGGCATCGCCGCCCTGGCATTGGTCTACGCCCTCGGCCCGCGCAAGACCTTCGGGCTCGAGCCGAACCGTCCCCACTCGGTCCCGCTCACCCTGCTCGGCACTGGCATCCTCTGGTTCGGCTGGTTCGGGTTCAACGCCGGGTCTGCCCTGGCCACCGACGGCATCGCCATCCAGGCGTTCGTCACGACTCAGATCGCGGCATCGGTGGCGGCCCTTGCCTGGATGCTGGTCGAATGGTTGAAAGGGGGGAAGCCGACCACTCTCGGCACCGCCTCGGGCGCGGTGGCCGGGTTGGTGGCGATCACGCCTGCGGCAGGGTTCGTCACCCCGCTGTCGGCGATGGCCATCGGTCTCGCCGCCGGGGTCATCTGCTTCTATGCGGTCAACCTGAAGTTCCGCTTCCGCTACGACGATTCTCTCGACGTGGTGGGGATCCACTTGGTCGGGGGGATCATCGGGTCGATCCTGCTCGGTGTGTTCGCTCAGAGCTCGGTCAACGAGGCGGTTCCGGACGGGCTTCTCTACGGTGGAACCGTCTTCTTCTTCAAGCAGGTGGCGGCGGTGGCGGCGGTGATCCTCTTCACCTTCACCGCGACCTACATCCTCGCCCGGATCGTCAAGGCGATAACGGGTCTGAGGGTCCACGAGGACCAGGAGCACCACGGCCTCGACATCTCCCTCCACGAGGAGCGGGGATACGTGCTGACCGAATAGCCAGCCACCAACCGCGTTCTGGCGCGGAGATGTGCCTCGTGAGGGCACATCTCCGCGCCAAAAGGGGGGCCGGTAACCTTGCCGGCATGGTCGACTTCAAGCAGTACATCGGTGGGGAATGGGTCGAGGCGAGGAACGGGGGGACGTGGGATCTGGTCAATCCCGCCACGGAGCTCGTCATCGGGCCGATCCCGTTTGGTGACGGGGACGATGCACGAGCCGCTATCGACGCCGCCGCCGCGGCCTTCCCGGCCTGGTCACATCTGACCCCGTATCAGAGGGGTGACGTGTTGGAGAAGGCGGCGCTGGCGATCGAGGAGAATCTGGACGAATTCGCCCGCATCACCACAGAGGAGTCGGGAAAACCCCTCTCCCAGGCGCGGGGTGAGTGGTCGGTAGCTCCGGCGCAGTTCCGCTGGGCTTCCGCCGAGGCGCAGCGACTCTATGGGCGCTGGATCCCGGCGAGGTTGTCGGGGCGCCGAATCGACGTCACCTACCAGCCGATCGGCGTCGTCGGGGTGATCACGGCCTGGAACTTCCCTGTCTACAACCAAAGCCGCGCCATCTCCTCGGCGCTGGCCGTCGGATGCACCGTGGTCAGCCGGCCCTCCGAGTACACGCCCCGGTCTGCCATGCTCCTCGCCCACGCCTTTGCCGAGGCCGGTCTGCCCGCCGGGGTGCTCAACGTGATCAACGGCGAACCGGACTCGATGGGCCAGGCGATGCTCGACGATAAGCGCCTTCGCAAGATCCAGTTCACCGGATCGACCCGGGTGGGCCGACTGCTCATGGACGGGGCGTCGCGGACGGTCACTCGGCTCTCACTCGAGCTTGGTGGCAATGCCCCGGTCCTGGTCTTCCCCGACGCTGGTGACATAGCCGCCGTGGCCCGGAGCGGGATGCGGACCAAGGTGCGCAACAACGGGCAGGTGTGCATCGCACCGCAGCGGTTCTACGTCCACGAGTCCATCGTCGAGGAGTTCAGCGAGACCGCAGTCGCCACAGCAGAGCAACAGGTGGTGGGAAACGGGCTCGATGCGGAGACCACCGTGGGCCCGTTGATCAACGCCCGACAGAGGGACCGGGTGGCAGAGCTGGTCGCCACCAGTGTCGACCAAGGGGCGAGGGTGCTCACCGGCGGAGCAACACCCGACCACCCCGGGTACTTCTACCAGCCGACAGTCATCACCGACGTCAAGCCGGGCGTGCCCGTCCACGAGGAGGAGATCTTCGGCCCCGTGATGCCGGTGATCCCATTCGAGAGCGTCGACGATGCCATCGCCACAGCCAACGCCACCGACTACGGGCTCGCTGCCTACGTGTACACCAGGGACCTGGCCACCGCCTTCAAGGTGAGCGAGGAGCTCGAGTTCGGCATGATCGGGATCAACGACTGGCATCCGAGCACTCCCGAGGCGCCCTTCGGCGGGATGAAGCAGTCCGGACTGGGGCGTGAGTCGGGCAGCGAAGGCATCATGGAGTACGTCGAGCCGAAGACGAGGTACTTCGGCGGCCTCGGTTGAGCCGGCCCTTCGCCCATCCTCTAGTACGACTCGACCAAGGTGGTCGAGCCTGTCCAGTGCCTGGTGCCATCCTGTCGCGTGTGCCTACCTGCCGAGTCCTGCTCTATAACCTGACCTGGTGCAACAGGACGTAGCGGTAAAGGCCTGGAAGCTCGTCCTGATCGGTCTGGCCGCCGGGTTGCTCTCCGGTGGCTTCGGTGTTGGGGGAGGCGTCGTGCTCGTCCCCCTACTCCTCGCCGTCGGTCTCGACCGCCATCGGGCACACGCCACGTCGCTGGCCAGCATCTTCCCTATCGCCATTGCCGGAGCCATCTCATTCGGCCTCGCCGGCGACGTCGAGATAGGTCTCGGGGTGGCGGTAGGGCTCGGGGGAGTGGTGGGCTCCATCGTCGGAGCGTCGCTCATGCATCGGCTCAGCACCCGGGCCTTGAGCATCTTCTTCGGTCTCGTCATCCTCGCCGCCGGGCTCCGCATGATCTTCAGCAGCACGCCGATGCCGGGTGCGGCGGACTTCAACACGCTCACATCGGTGCTGATCGCCTTCGGAATCGGCCTGGCGTCAGGGTTTTTTGCCGGGGTCGCCGGGGTGGGCGGCGGCATCGTGATCGTCCCGGCCACGGTCCTGTTGCTCGGGTTCAGTCAGCATGAGGCCCAGGGGACCTCACTGTTGGCCATCATCCTCACCTCGACCGCCGCCACGATCATCAACCGCAGGAACCGCCGTGTCCATCTCAGTGACGCACTGGTGGTCGGCCTGGCCGGGGCGGTGGGATCCGTGGTTGCCTCTCAGATCGCCCTGGGGGTGGAGGGGCGGGTGCTTTCAGCGATGTTCGGAGTGCTGGCAGTCGGCATCGCGGCTCAGACGCTATACCGGGCGTTTCGCCAGCAATCCGCAGCGGCAAGTTAACCGTCGATCGCCACCCAGCCGGCCTCGAGCTCCTCGATGGCTCTGGCGCCGTCACCCGGCTGCAACTCCACCGCCGCCGTGGCGCCTACCACGACCGAGGCGTCGAAGCTGGCGGCGGCATCGAGCGCCGTCGCTTTGACACACACGTCGAGGGCGAGGCCAACCACGACCACTCTTTCGATCCCCTTCTCCTCGAGCATCGTCCGAAGCGGCGTCTCCTTCTCACGGCCGGTCTCCGGGTCGCGCATCGTGAATCCGGAATAGCCGTCCTCGCCGTTCGAGCCCTTTTGCACGACCGGACCTTCGACCACGAGGTCGGGATGGAACTCAGCCCCCCAGGTGTGTTTGACACAGTGAACCGGCCAGATGCCCCCGTCCTTTTCGAAGTGCGGCGTCGACTCCGGGTGCCAGTCTTGGGTGTAGACCACGTAGGCCCCGGCATCCAGCGCTCGCCGCACCTCGTCGTTGACCCTTGGGATGACGGCATCACCGCCCTTGACGTAGAGACTGCCGTTGGGATCGGCGAAGTCGTTCTGGACGTCGACGACCACCAGTGCAGTCTTGGCGTCGTAGTTGATCACCGGTCCGAGAGTACAGGGGGAAATAGGCTTGCCCCATGGGAATCTCCCGTGGGGCGCTGTTGACCGACCAGTACCAGCTGACCATGGCACAGCTCTACTTTCGTCATGGCCTCCACGAGCGGGAGGCCCGCTTCGAGCACTTCTTCCGCAAGTACCCCGACTACGGCGAGCATCAGGCCGGCTACTGCATCAGTGCCGGCTGGGGATGGCTGGGGAGGTGGGCGGAACGCTCCAGTTTCGGGGAGGAGGAGCGGGCGGCGCTCCGCTCACACCGTGTCGATGGCCGCCGCCTCTTCTCCGACGACTTCGTCGATTGGCTGGGCGAGGTGAGCTGGGATGCCCTCCGCTACCAGGTGATCCCCGAGGGGCGGGTTGCCCATGCCAATGTGCCGATCACTGTGGTGGAGGGGCCGCTCGCCATCGCCCAGGTGATCGAGACCTCCCTGCTCAACCATCTCAACTTCCACACCCTCATCGCGACCAAGGCATCCCGGGTCGTGGAAGCGACCAAGGGAGGCGCCGTGCTCGAGTTCGGGCTGCGCCGGGCCTCCGACGAAGGAGGGATCGCCGCCACCCGGGCCTCGCTGATCGGGGGCGCCAGCGCTTCGTCCAACGTGGGGATCTCCCATGAGATGGGTGTGCTTCCCCAGGGGACGCATGCTCACTCGATGGTCCAGGTGTTCATGGCGTTGGGCGAAGGCGAGCTGGGCGCCTTCCGCGCCTACGCCGAGGCCTATCCCGACGAATGCGTGCTTCTCGTCGACACGATCGACACTCTCGAGTCCGGAGTTCCCAACGCGATCACGGTGTTCGAGGAGCTGGAGCGAAAGGGCCACCGGCCGGTCGGAATCCGTCTCGACTCCGGTGACCTGGCCCATCTCGCCGTCCGCTCCTCGCAAATGCTCGACGCCGCCGGGATGGAGGACGTGCACATCGTCCTCTCCAGCAGTCTCGATGAGCTGACCATCTTCCAGATCCTGACCCAGATCACCGATGAGGCACCCCGCTACGGTGAGGAGGCCGACCGGGTGATCGGCCGTCTCGTCTACGGGGTGGGCACCAAGATGGCCACCTCCGACGGTCAGCCCTATCTCGACGGTGTGTACAAGCTGGTGGCGATCGACGGCGAGGGGGGATGGCGCCCGGCGATCAAGGTGTCGGACACGCCGGCCAAGATGGTCAACCCGGGGCGTAAGCGGGCTCATCGTCTCTACGATCGCCGCGGCCTGGCCAACGTCGATCTTATGACCCTCGACGACGAGGAGCTCGCATACCCTCTCGAGTTGCTCCATCACCACGAGTCGGGTGTGTCGCGGACTCTGGACGAGGGCCAGGTGTCCTCGTCGGAGGAGCTGTTGGAGGAGGTGCAGCTCGAGCCGCCGATCGACGACCCGGGCGTCGTCGCCGAAGCGCGGAAGAGGAGGGTCGCCGATCTGGAGCGGCTCGATCCGGGGGTCAAGCGCCTGGTCAACCCTCACGTGTATCACGTGTCGGTGACCAGGCGCCTCGCCGAGTTGAAGACCCGTCTGGCGCGGGAGGCCTTCTAGGAGCTACCTCCCGCCGCGTCGTCGTCCCCACTTGCAGGGAGCGCCGCCTGCTCTTCCTTGGGGAGGAACACCGGGACCAGGATGGCGATGCCGATGACCAGGAGGATTGTGGGCCAGAACCAGCTACCGAGGCTGGTCAGGGCATCGATGATGTCGACTGGTGTCTGCGGGATGAGGAAGATCAGCCCGAGGAGCGTGATCACCAACCCGGAGACAAAGGAGATGGCGTCGAATCGGTGTGACTTCATGGTGCGATCCTTTCCATAGGCGGAACTTCGATGATGAGGCGGTCACCGAGGTGGATGCCGCCGCCCTCGAGACCCTCGAGCCGTCCCCGGAAGATCTCGATCTCACCGAAGTCGACGTTGGCGTCGAGGTTCACGGTCCCGAGGTCACCGGCGTCGTTGAAGGTCAGCTGGGGCCCACCCAGGCCCGCCGACTCACGTCCTCCGGCGGCAACCCGGCCGACGTCGACGGATGCCTCCCCGACCAGGCCCACGTCGTCGGGAAGGTAGATCTCGATGACGCCCGCATCCACCGACACATCCAGGTCGACGACCTCTCCATCCCAGGGCAGCTGGGTGAGGTCGATCTGGAGGTTCCCGACGTCGAGGCTGTAGCTCTCATCGAGGTCTTCGAAGGTCGCTGGGACGATCGTCTGGTCGAACTCGTCGCTCCTCCAGTTGTATTCGAACACAGGGGAGAAGAGCAACGTCGGGACCATGACCACCCCGAGCAGGATCAGCCAGCGTGCTCGCCCGATGAACCCGCCGACGATCAGGCCGAGCCCGAGGATCGTCACCGCCAGCGCCATGTAGTGACGCGGCTCCGGCTCGATCGGGATACCAGGGACGTTGTCCAGGATGGCCAGCACGCCCAGGCTGATCAGCATCACGCCGATGGTGATGCGGCCGAGGTAAGAGGTCTCTCGTGGTTTCGCCGCAGGCGGCGGAAGAATGGGTGGCGTTGGCGTGGGTGTCGGCGGCACCCCGCCGCCGGCCGGCCCGGAGCCTGCCGAGTCTTCGTCCACGGGGAGTGCCGGCGGGGCCGGCAGTTCTGTGGTGGTCGTCATTCGTTGAACTCCCTCCTTTTCATCGTCGGCCCTGCTGACCAGGCGCGGGAGATCGCCCGTGTAGAGGAGTACTCCGACTACCAGCAGCCCGATTGCCCACACGATCCCCGCCGAGAGGAAGGTGAAGTTGTCGAGGAGGA
Source organism: Acidimicrobiia bacterium (assembly GCA_036556665.1). Taxonomy (GTDB): domain Bacteria; phylum Actinomycetota; class Acidimicrobiia; order Spongiisociales; family ZC4RG35; genus JARDZU01. Next base: position 7,812 of record DATBIX010000042.1, on the reverse strand, counting down.
CGAGGATGGCGATGAACACCAGCCCGATCCCTATCCACGACCTCGTGGAGGAGGCCCCCGAGAAGAGGCGCTCCGCCGGGGTCTCCGCCTCGTCGTCCGAGCGAATGAGGAACCAGCCGGCGGCATACAGTGCGAGCCCGAGACCCCCTGCGAATGTGAGGAGGACGAACACCACTCTGATCAGCACGACTGGCATGTCGAGCCGGTTGGCTAGGCCCTGGGCGACACCAGCGACCATCCGACCCTCGCGGGGCCGGACCAGCTCCCTGGTGACCGCCTGGGCTTCGGCGGCTCCGGTGGTTGTGTTGCTCTGTTCCATGGGATCGATTCGACCGTTTTCGGGCTCGATCGGCAATCGGGGACGACCCTGAACCACCCCGGATATCCTCGGGGTTGTCCCCGATTGAGGTTGGTCGGACAGACCGCGAAGATTCCGGTGTGAGTCAGCGACGACCTCTCGTGTTTCGGCGACGGGCGACCGATCGGGTCGTGGCCGGTGTCGCCGGGGGCCTGGCCGACACACTCGGCGTCAGCGACGCCTTCGTCAGGGCCGCTTTCGTGACCCTCACCACCGTCTGGGGGCTCGGCGTGCTCGCCTACCTCGGGTTCTGGCTGATGGCCCTGGATCGGGTCGAGGACGTCGAGCCGGACCCCGTCGCCCCCCACCAGGCATTCGGGCTTGGGCTCGGCTTCGCCGGGTTGATGCTCCTCCTCGGCGCGTTCGGCTGGTGGCCGTCGAATGCCTTGGTCCTGACCGTGGGTGCATTGGCGTTCGGCACCGCTGCTCTGACCGACCGCAACATGCCCGGGCCGTTGGCGGCCCTGGTCGACCCCTCGGTCGAGAGACCCGGCCGGCTGCGGATGATCGTCGGGATCGGCCTGTTGGTGGGCGGTCTCGCCGTGTTCAGCGCCAATGTGGGGCCGATCTACGACATCGGCCCTGTGGTGCTGGCGGTGGCTCTGACCGGGATTGGCATCCTGGTCGCCTTCGGCCCGTGGGTCACCCGCCTTGCCCGGGATCTGGGCACGGAGCGGAGAGAGCGGATCCGCCAGGAGGAGAGGGCGGAGATGGCAGCCCACCTCCACGACTCCGTCCTGCAGACTCTCGCCCTGATCCAACGCTCCGACGACCCGGCCCGGATGTCCATACTCGCCCGTCATCAGGAGGCCGAGTTGCGGGATTGGCTCTACGGGAACGCCCCCACGGACGGATCAGACCGGCTGTCGACGGCTCTTCGCGCCGCGGCGCGCAAGATCGAGACCGACCATCAGGTCCCCATCGAGGTTGTCGTCGTGGGTGACTACCCGCTCAACGAGTCGACGCGGGCGCTTCTCGGTGCGGCCAGCGAAGCGATGGTCAATGCCGCCAAGCACTCGGGAGCCGAACGCGTCTCGCTCTTCTTCGAGGCAGACGACGACGAGCTGGTCGTCTACGTCACCGACCAGGGCAAGGGATTCGACACGGCGACCGTGGCCAAGGACCGACACGGGATCGACCGCTCTATCAGGGCGCGGGTGACACGGGCCGGGGGAGAGGCAACCGTCGAGAGCGTGGTCGGGGAAGGCACCGAAGTGGCGCTGCGGCTGCCGGTGACGGTCCCGTGACCACAAGTGTCTATCTCGTCGACGACCACCGGCTCTTCCTGGCGGGGGTGAGGGCCGAGCTCTCCGAGGAGTTCTCGATCGTTGGCTCCGCCTACGACGTGGACACCGCAATCGAGGAGATACGCGGGCTCGACCCAGAAGTCGCCCTCGTCGATGTTCACATGCCGGACGGGGGAGGGATCGCCGTGGTCGAAGGGGTGCTTCAGACCAACCCCGACGTGAGGTTCCTGGCCCTCTCGGTCTCGGACCAGGCCGAGGATGTGATCGCCATGATCCGGGCCGGGGCCCGGGGCTACGTGACCAAGACGATCGAGCCTGCGGAGCTCGCTGACGCGGTGCGACGGGTCAAGGCGGGGGACGCAGTTTTCTCACCGCGGCTGGCCGGCTTCGTGCTCGATGCCTTTGCAGGGGCGATGCCGTCGGACGAGGACCCGGAGATGGATCAGCTCACCTCCCGGGAGAAGGACGTCCTGAGGCTCATCGCCCGTGGGTTCGCCTACAAACAGGTGGCACGGAAGCTCAGCATCTCGATCAAGACGGTGGAGACCCACGTCTCATCGGTGCTGCGGAAGCTCCAGCTGTCCAACCGCCACGAGCTTGCGCGCTGGGCGAGCAAGCGGAGGATCGTCTAGGCGGGGTCGCTCACCCCTTGACCAGGGCCCCGCCCTTGAACACCCTTGTCACGTTGTCCGGGTCTGCCAGCACGGCGACGTCGACGCTCGGGTCGCCGGCGACACAGATCACGTCGGCGTCGTAGCCCTCCAGCAGCTGGCCGGACTTCGGCGCCTGTGGGCCGAGCGTGTCCGGGCCGTTGGCGGTGGCGGATTCGATCGCTTGAAGCGGCGTCATACCCACCTCGACCATCAGGGCCAGCTCCTCGGCGTTCTTCCCCCACAGGCCGGTGGCCCAGATGTCGGTCCCCAGAGCGATCTTGACCCCCTTGCCGACGGCGAGGGCGATGGCGTCGGCATGACGACTCGAGGCGATCTCGCCCTTGACCCGGGCATACTCGGGCATACCCTTCTTCTCCCCCTCGCTCATCAGGTACCTGAGGATCCATCTGGTGGGGACCAGGATCGCCTCCGCCTCGATCATGGCGTCGGCCGCCTCTTCATCGAGATACGTCCCGTGCTCGATCGTCCTCACCCCGGCGTCGAGCGCCGCCATGATCCCTCGTTTGCCGTGGCAGTGGGCCGCGACCAGCCGCTCCATCCGGGTCGCCTCGTCGACGATCGCCTCGAGCTCCTGCGCAGAGAACTGGGGAAGAACCGGATCGTCCAGCTCGCTCATCACGCCACCCGAGGCGTGCACCTTGATCACCTTGGCCCCGAGACGCAGCATCCTGCGCACGCCGGCCCGGCACTCGTCGGGGCCGTCACAGATGTTGTCCTCCCCCCACTGCCTGGCGAGCGAGATCCGGGCGATATCGAGATCCATCCCGTGCTCGTCGCCGTGGCCGGCCGTCATCGAGAGCATCGACCCGCTGGCGTAGACATTGGGACCGGTGACCTGGCCCTCCTCGATCGCCCGAGCCAGGAACGTGCCCATCCCTCCCATCTCTCGCACCGAGGTGAAACCGGCCATGAGCGCCCGGTGGGCGTCGGCCGTGACCCGCATCGCCGCCAGTTGGGGGCGAAGGGTGTGCACCTCGGCGATATTGGCGGTGTAGGTGCCGATGAAATGCCCGTGACACTCCCATAGACCGGGCATCACCGTGTCGGTCGCAACCACGTCGGCGTCTTCGGTCACCGGGGCGTCCGCCGAGGCGCCGGCAAAGGCGATGGTCCCACCGTCGAGGATGAGGGTGGCGTCGTCGATGACCTCGCCTCGCCCCGGGATGAGGCGCTGCGCTTCGATCCGGGTGACCGTCATCAGACGACGGCTTCCACCGGAGCTCGGGTGCTTGCCCTGACCCCTCCGAGGATGACGAGACCACTGACCCGGAACACGGGGGCGTCGGGGTCGCTTGTCGGCTCGGTGGAATCTTCGAAGCCACCGGCAAACACTGTCCCGTCGAAGAGGATCGTCCATCCGCGCGGGATGACCAGTTGCAGACCTCCGAATACGACCAGGACGTCGAGTGAGACCCCGGTCGGCGCGGGGTTCACCTTGCGCAGATCGAGGATGGTGCCACCGAACACGTTGGTGACCTTGCCCCCGAAGAAGGGGTCGGCCGACGAGATCAGGTGCTCGCCGCCGAAGATGTTGACGAGGTCTATCTCCTCGGTCTCCTCCCCGGCGTGGGACTCGAGCAGGAACTTGGCCGCAAGCGCCGCACCGAGCACGGCGAGGAATGCGAGGCGAAGCAGACGGAAAATGAATCTGATCACGCCTCTACCTTACGTTGCGCCCGGCCCGCTCAGCCCGACGAAGGCTGCGGGTTCGACCGAGCGAAGAGATGGGCGGCCACGGCGCGCGTGAGCGTCTCCGGGTCGTCCCCGGCGCCGTCGGGGAGGGCGCCGTTGAGCCAGAGGGCAGCGAGCCCATGGACCAGAGCCCAGGCGGCCAGGCCGGCTGTCAGTGACGCGGAGTCCTCACCGGCGGCCTGCGCCGCCGGGGGGAAGAGCCGGGCCCGCGCCATCTGTCTCGCCGCAATCAGGTCGGCATCGTCGTTGTCGAGTAGTCCGGGCCGGAACATCACCTCGAAGTGGGCGGGATGGGCCACGGCGAACCTGACGTAGGCCACTCCGACCTCCAGGAAATCGTCCGAATCCTCTCGAGCGGCAGCAGAGAAGGCCGCCAGCAGGTCGAAGCCCTCGACTGCGAGGGCGGTGAGCAGCCCGGTCTTGTCCCTGAAGTGGTGGGCCGGGGCGGCATGCGAGACGCCCACCCGACGGGCCAGGTCGCGCAGGCTGAGGTGGGCGATCCCACTCTCCTCGATGACCTTCGCCGTCTCGGAGAGCAGGGCGCGCCGCAGGTCGCCGTGGTGGTACGGGGCTCGAGTCACCCCGATGAGATTAGACCGAATCTTGACATTGACAAGTTTCTCGCTTTCTCTTATCTTGTCAATGTAAAGACGATCAAGGGGCGCCGCATGGAACTCTCGCCAGCCACCACCGGGACCGCAGGAATCCTCCTGCTCACCATCGTGCTCGTCGAGTACGGGGGGACCTTCATGTTCCGTCTTCTCCGTGCGCAGACCGGGTACACCGATTTCCAGCGTTCGTCGTTCCGTGCCGGCCATGCCCATGCCGGGGTGCTTGTGATGCTCTCTCTGGTCGCATTGCTCTATGCCGATGCGATCGAGGTGACCGGAATCGGCGCATGGGCGGGTAGGTCGGCGATCCCGCTGGCCGCCATCTTCATGCCCGCCGGGTTCTTCTTCTCGGCGATGGGGGAGGGGCGGACCAGCCCGAATCGGCTCCGCATCCTCGTCTATCTCGGGGCAGTCTCCTTGGCCATCGGCGTGGTCAGCCTCGGCATTGCCCTACTCGTCGGCTGATCAGGGGTCAGCCGGGGAGCAGACGCTCACCAGCCTCGACCGCGAAGTCCAGGATGTTCGAGGGTGGTGCGAGGGGGCAAGACCACCGACTGGAGTGGACACATGAGGGGTGGTAGCTGTAGTTGAAGTCGAGGACGATGCTGTCGCCCTCGTGGCCGAGGTCGGCGCCCTTGACCGTGTCGAGGAGGTAGCGACCGCCCCCGTAGGTTGTGTGCCCATTGCTGGCGTCACGGAACGGGAGGAACAGGCCACCCCCATAGGCGTCGAGCCAGAGAATCTCCAGCGACCCGGAATGACCTTTGACCTCGAACTCCACCACGCCCGCCCTGAAGAACTGGGCGGTGCCCGCGCTCGAGCTCTCCAGCAGTGTCGCCTCGTCTTCGACCGGGGTGAACTGACCGACGGTTCGCCACGCCTCGTCGTAAGGGAAGTAGGTCAGTCCTGCGAAGACGACCCGGTCCTCGATCGGTGACTGAGGATGCGAGACGAACAGCTCGTCGCGATCACGGGTCCACGAGGCCCAGGTCTGCCGGCCAGGGCCCCCGTCGCGCGCCATGCGATAGATGTCGTCCACCCTTCGGCGGTAGTCCCAGAGGTCGAGGACTTGGCTCATTCGAACGGCGAGGCTGCGGTCGGATCCACGGTCGAGGAATCTACAGGTGGCCGCTATCAGGGAACCGGCTCGTAAATACCTTGACGGATCGACTCATGGAGGCCATTCTTGGACGGTCGGAGAAACGAGGTACCAATGGTGATGCAGCGGATGATGAATCCCACCGGAAAGGCGCGGCGTTTTCGCGCGCCCGCACTCGCTGCTGGCGGCGACGCGCCAAACACCTACCGGCGACCTCTCGTCACGTGATGTGACATCCCACAGTCTGTTGTGAGGCCGCCGGCGAACCCGGCGGCTTTCTCTTTTCCCGCCTCCCACAACACGACGAGGAACTCGACAATGAACATGCAGCTACAACAACTTCAGATCCACGGGCGATGTAGCGAGGAGGGCAGTCACGAGCTGTTCTTCTCGGAGAAGCCCGCCGAGCTGGCCGAGGCCCAGCGCATCTGCGCAGGGTGCTCGGTCAAGGTCCAGTGTCTCGAGGTGGCACTGCGCGATCGTCACGAATGGGGTGTATGGGGCGGAGTCATCTTCTGGGATGGCCAGCCCTATCACCGCCGTCGCAGCCGGGGACGCCCCCGCCGCTCCGAGGCGCACCTCCCACTCGAGGCGGACACCCGTGAGCTCTGGGAGTTGGTCTCCTGACCGGTCAGGAAACCGCCAGCTCCCGGAGACCTCCGGGAGTGGAGGGATGACGCATCTTGGCCAGCGCCTTTGCCTCGATCTGGCGGATGCGCTCCCGGGTCACGTTGAAGTGACGGCCGACCTCGTCGAGGGTGGCCGGCTCCTGGTTGCCCAACCCGTATCTCATCTCGATGATGGTGCGCTCACGATCGGTGAGCCTCTCCAGCACGAAATGGAGGTTCTCGATGTTGAGCTTCGAGGCGATCAACTCGAAAGGGGCGGCCGCCTCGAGGTCCTCGATGAAGTCGCCGAGCATGGCGTTGTCGTCGCCGACCGGCTCGAAGATCGACACCGGCTCAGGGGCCACCTTGCGCGCCTCTTTGAGTTTCTCGACCGTGAGCCCCGATTCCTCGGAGAGCTCCTCGTCTGTGGGCTTGCGCCCCAGCCGCTTGGTCAGATTCCCCTCGGCCGTCTGCATCTGGGTGATGGTGTCCATCATGTGGACCGGGACCCGGATGGTCCGGCTCTTGTCGGCGATCGCCCTGGTGATCGCCTGACGGATCCACCAGGTGGCATAGGTCGAGAACTTGAATCCCTTGCGGTACTCGAACTTCTCCACAGCCCGGATCAGACCAAGATTGCCCTCCTGGACCAGGTCGAGGAAGGGGAGCCGGGCATGGCCGTATCGCTTGGCGATGGAAACCACGAGCCTGAGGTTGGCACGGATGAAGGTCTGTCGGGCTTCCTCGCCGGCCCGGACCATCTGGGCCAGCTGACGCCGCTTGGCCGGATCGGTCTCCGACTCGAGGGCGAGGTCGGCCTTCCGCCCGGTCTCTATGGCCTTGGCGAGACGCACCTCGTCTTCGGCTGTGAGTAGTTGGAAGCTCCCGATCCCGTCGAGGTACTGGCGGATGGCCTCGTCGCTGACTTCTCGCTCGATTGAACTGCTTCTACCCATGCCGTTCATAGCCTCCGGCCAGGGTAGGAATGCACCTGGCCACTCTTGGGGATTGTCCAACTGAGTTATCGACGGTTATCCCCAGAATGTTGAATGGGCTGAACGACCTATATCTCTTACACTTTCCCGGTCTATGACCTTTTTCCCCCGGTTTTGGCGCGGTGTTGTCCCTTTGGAGGGGCACAACACCGCGCCAGAATGCGAGAAGCCGGGCGTTTAGCTCAGTTGGCTAGAGCACTGCCCTTACAAGGCAGGGGTCGGCGGTTCGAGTCCGTCAACGCCCACCATTCCGCGTTACAGGGGCAGCGGTCTATCGGATGAAGAATCCGCCACCCAGAGGATCGTGCGGATCGAGCCACAGCTCGCTGCGCCCCGTGATGTGTGCGGTGCCCCTCACCTCGGGGATCACCGCCGGGACCCCACCGACCTCTGTCGTCTCGGCGACTCGACCGGTGAAGACGCTGCCGAGAATGCTCTCCACGGCGATCTCCTCACCTATTTCGATTTCGCCTCGGGCATGGTGAATGGCGAGGCGGCCACTGACGCCGGTGCCGGTCGGGGAGCGGT
>DATBIX010000041.1:0-25621 GCA_036556665.1 Acidimicrobiia bacterium | reverse complement strand
TCTGGGCCGCTCCTGGGCCGCACCAGCTCACGGTGCTCCGTATCAAGACGGTCCATCACCGACTCGTAGGCGTCCTCGAACAGGTGGGTGTAGACACTGAGGGTAACCACCGGGGACCGGTGTCCCAGCTGCACCTGGATCTGCTTCACATCGGCCCCAGCCGCCCTCATCAGCGAGGCGCACGAGTGACGCAGCGCATGTGGCGTGACCCCATCGAGGGCAGCCTCCCTGGTGGCACGATCCCACACGCGTTGCCGATATGGGTTGTAACGCAACGGTCCACCCCTCGGCGCGGCCCAAACCAGGGCATCTGGATCGGCGGGGCGATCTGCGAGATGCCGAGCCAGAACTTCGGCGACGAAAGCCGGCACGTGAACCTGGCGCCTCCGATGCGTCTTGGATTCCCCGAACACGAGCCGGCCGTTCACCTCGGTGGCCGCTTCGACGATCGAGATACGCCGGCGGAGTACGTCTACCCGACCCTTGCGAAGCGCCACGGACTCTCCCCATCGGAGACCCCCGTAAGCCAGTACGAGGACCAAGGCGCGGTCAGCCACAGATTCCGTTGCGTCGGCCAGGCGATCAACCTCCTCGGCGGTGAGGAACCGACGGTCGTCGTAGAGGGGCAGAGAGGGCAGCTCCACACCTCGCGCCGGATTCCTCCCGATCAGCCCTTGGTTGACAGCGGCCTCGAGGGATGCAGCCAGAACGTTGAAACAATTACGCACCCTCGACGGGCTAAGTCCTTCTGCGGTCAAATCGGAGACCCAATTCGTGACGGCAGCCCGGCTGACCCTTGATAACTGCATCTGACCGAAGGTGGGATACACCCTGCTGGTAAGGATTCCCGCGTATCCGGCTCGTGTCTTCTCGGTCAGCCCCACCCGTCCCGCCAACCACTCCTCGGACCACTCCGCCACCGTGACGCGGCCCGCGGCGGGGTCTACCCATATCCCTTGGTCTTGCCTTTGAAGTTCGTCACGGAGCCAGCGCTCAGCGTCGAGCTTTCGGAAGAAGCTCTTGGAGTGCTCCCGTCCGTCAGGTCCCCGATATCCGGCACGCCAGGGAGCGGGTCTGTCGGGCCGCTTACGAATCCATCCCATACTCAGGTCGAAGGTAATCGCCGGCGGGGACGTGGACCAGAGGGAGAGAGAACAAACGGTGGTTCACGGACCGGCGTCCTGGAGTTGACCTTCGATCCAGTCCTGGATGTCCTGCCATCGGTAGCGGATGTGCCGTCCCACCCGGAATCCGGGTGGTCCTTCTCTCCGGTACCGCCACTGGTAGAGGGTGGTCACCGGCACTCCGAGGTAATCGGCGAGCTCTGTGACGCTGAGCAGCCTGTCATGGCGGTCCATGCCTCCGATCATGGATTGAACCCTGTCATTTCGATGTCGAGGCTCGGGCGGAGCTGAGTTGGAGGGTTTCTGACAGGGTCTAAGGCATTCCGTCGACAGGGTGTGGGGGTCTGCTCGGCCTTGTGGGTCTCATCACGCTTTCCGTGCCGGCTGGGATAGAGCCTGTCTGGGAGATCCATGCTGGCGATGGTGAAGGGGCCTGGTTTCACGGCGATCGCAAAGCGATCGCAAACGGCTGTGTGACCGTTTCTGCGACCGGCTTGAAACCGCCTCTGGCCACCTTGGAGGCTGTGAGAGTCCACGTGCGCTTGCGCAGAGCCTTCGCGGGTGCCTCGATCAGGTGTTCGACCTCAGCCGGGCTCAGCACCGAGAGAAATCGACATCGCCGGCCAAGGTCAGTCGATGCCTCATCGAACCTATCCATCTCAGCGAGCCTGCCTATCACGCGCTCGGCAATGGATTCCGGTCCAGCTCACCTCTCTCGCGCACCCACCCTCTCGGAAGACACACGCACATGCAACACAGTTGCCCATGTCTACATGTAGACAGGTGAAACCGTGAAGGGCCTGGATCGCGGCACGTTGGCCAGGATCGACCGCAAGGTGCTCTCCGGTCTGGGCCACGACGAGACCTGGCAAATAGTGCGGGTTCCCGTAGCGGAGGCGATGTGGTCGGCATGGAAGCGATACTGCGACTCCCTGGGCATCTCAATGGGTCGGGGGATCGCCGCCCTCATCGGCCACGAACTCCGCTCGGTCGTCGACGGCTCGAACCGAGACGCCGTGTTCCTTGCCGAACGGGAAGCCGAGCTGGCCAAGCGACAACAGATGCTCGACGCCAGGGAGCGCAACCTCGAGACACGCGAGCAACGACTGCGAACGATGACTCAACCACCTCTGACCGCACCGACGCCGACACCGGGCCTGGTTGAGGTCGGCCGCAACGACCCCTGCCCGTGCGGGTCGGGCAAGAAATACAAGATTCCACGCGCTGGGTTGGGATGACCCTCGATAGCCGAGTCGTGGACCGTCGGCGGCTACCTCAGCCGAAAAGCGCGGAGAAAACGACTCCTCGCGATCATCGGAGCAGCAAGGAGAGGTCCCAGCGTGATGCCGACGACGCTAAGCGCAAGCGTTCTGAGCATCTCGGCGTCGAAGAACGCACGGAAGCCGTCCGTCTGAAGGAGGGATCTCAGTGACCACCACGGGCCGACGACTGTCAGGACTATTAGAGGGACCATGAGGAGGTTCTCCAGCATCGAGGTCCCAATGATGTCGCGTCGGTTGACTCCGAAGTTCACCATCACCGACATCTCGAGTGAGCGCCGAGCCATGATCGCGAGCGATATGGCCAATCCCAATGCGGCGGGAAGGAAGCGGAGGAAGGAAGCAGTCCGAGATGTCACCAGCTCAAGGAAATCGGGAGGGTCACCGAGTCCAGGGTTCAAAGTTGAGATGGTCGGACCGTCACGTCCCGCAGCGGGCAGGATTGCAAGGAACGATCCATCGACTCCGGGTGACGACATGCGAACCAGGCACCGATCGAAGGGCTCGATGGGGCTGACTATCTCGATGAATGCGTTGACAAGGATCGGGTCTTCCCAACCCAATTGAAAGACGCCAGCCACCAAGAGGTCAGTTCCTGTGGTCGTTGGGACTCGATCGCCAACGCCAACACCGAACCGCTCGGCGAGAGCCTTGTCCACAAGGACACCTTCACGTAGGCCGCTCCCTTCTGTGTTCAGCGACGACAGCTGATCGACAAAAGATGGTGAAACGCTCACCACATCGAAGGGAGTTCCGGGTAGTACCGCCGGCAATACTCTGTGATCAAATCGCAGTGCAGATGCAGCACTCACTCCACTCGCTGCGTTCAGGTCTTCACAAGTTACGCCATTGATCTCCCCTGGGGCCGTGGCCTGGAAGGTCGTTCCGCCCTGTTCCGTGAATGCAAGGTATCGACTCTCGATTCTCACCAAGTCGGCGCCGTCCAAGGCGAGGTACGCAATACACGTCACCACAAGTGCGACGAAGATGATGCCCGCACGGGACGTGCCCGACCTAACCCCTGCAATGGCCTCTCGTAACATCGTTGAAAAGCGCATGGCCATGCTTCAGAGGTCAAGTCGATACTGACATGATTGGGCCAGGCTCTCATCGTGGGTAGCAACCACCACGATCCTTCCGGTTTCGGCCAGAAGTCCAATCGCTGACGTAACGGTGGCGGCGGCGGTTCGGTCAAGTTGAGCCGTGGGTTCGTCCAAGAGCATAATGTCTGGGTCGGCGGCTATCGCCCGCGCCAGCATCAAGCGCTGAGCTTCCCCGCCCGACAACGTGCCAAAAGTGAGATCGGAGCAGGTGTCCAGCCCGAGAGAGAGCAATAGTTCCCGGGCCCGGCTTTCGGCTTCAGGCAAGGCCTTCCCTCTTGCTGCGTACACGACCGCCACGTGATCAACGGCCGTGCGCCTCGAACTACCGATCGGTACTTGCAGCACCCAACACGAGAAGAGACCTTCCGCTCCCGCAATTGTCCCGCGCTGTGGTCTCTGTAGCCCAGCTATGAGACTCAGGAGAGTGCTCTTTCCTCGACCTGATGGCCCGCAGATGGCTGTCGTGGTCCCCGGAGCTAGGTCGAATGTCAAGTGTTCGAAGAGAAGCCGATCCCTCTCGTACCCGAACGCGACGTCGGTGACCGACACTACGTTCGAACTGCCTAGCACGTGCCTGCACCCCTGATGGCAACCGAGGTGCCCTCCTTGATCGGGACTGATGGGATCAGCATTGTTCTGCCCAGAGCTGAGTCGACGACCGCGACCTCAATCGTTTCGCCACTCTCAGCAAGTCGTAGGCACGACGAACCTCCCTCGGATCCGATAATGACGGCCGCAGGCGGGACGATCACAACTTCGATCGGCTCGGTTAGGGAAGTAGTTCCGTCCAGCGTTGCTGTCGAGTCAGCGGACCCGGACGCTTCGATGACATCACTGACCGTCTGGGTCGCCCTCTCGTCCGAGGGCTGAAGGTCAGCGTCGAGATCGATTGCCTTGCCGAAGGCTCGGAAGGTCCAACTACGACCGAGCAGCGCGTCGGGAAGTTCGGCTTCAAGTTGGAAGGTGTCAATCGCCAGCGGCCCCGCGGCCAAGACAGAAGTCGCTGTCACGTAATCGCCAACTCGAGTCTCACAAGTCTCGATGTCCCACGAAGGCGATGGAAGCCAGATCAGACTGTTAACGGGAATGTCGGTGGCCTCGCCTCTTCCAACGGCACTGTTGAACGCGCGAACCGCGGCTTGCGTCTCACTGTCGAAACTGCCGGTCACCGTAAGCTCGAAACCGAGACGCTCGAGTTCTGACTGCAGGGCTTGAACGTCTGCACCCTTGGTTCCTCTAGAAAGATCTCGCCACATAGGGACCTCGGTGGCTAGGGCGACGATGGGTTGGCCGTCTACCGAAACCAACGGCTCGCCTGACGCGAGACGGCGTCCGGGCTCGCAGGAACTGGCTGTGATCCTTCCGTCGGTCGGAGCTTCGAGCGTCTCTGCGGGGGCGAGGCCGACAGTTGCCGTTGCGGGTCTTGTTCCGTCATACGACTCGATCACAACTGGTACCGCGGTGACCGCCGGTGGTGGTGTGACTTCTGGGGGCGCATCGGAAAGCCCCCACCAGAACGTCAGAGCGGACCCAATCGACACGCCCAGGAGCGCCGCGATAACGAGCCAACTTGCCGATCGCACGTCCTTCCGCGTCGTACTGTCGGAAGTTCTCGACAACACTCCTCCATGTGGCAGCGTGACGGACAGTCAACCAGAATCGGGTTCCACCCCGGGTATGCACGAGAAGCCATCAGGCGTGCCCAGAGCCGCATCGAGCTCTTCCGGCGTCGGGTCGGACCCCACGAGACCCTTGTCCTGGAGGCAGGCAAGGAGTTCGTCCCGGATTTCGCTCTCGGATGGGCCTTCCTGAGCAAGGAATGCTCCGACGACCGGCCCACCGGCGTTGTCCTGGCACTCGTCGACGATGCGATCCATCTCTTCCTGCGTCCAATCCTGCGGCTGAACGACCCGAAGACTCATGTCATCCTGATACTCCGCCTCAAGACCTCGTGTCCGCAGACAGTCAACCGTTAACTGCTGTGCTTCGTGTAACTCGTCGACACTCACAAACCCATCGGCCAAGGCTTGGGCGGCGTAGCCGCTGAGACCTGTCCCCGACAGACTTGAAGTGGTCAGACCGGGCTCAGCCGAGCATGAGGCAAGCACGAGAGCGATGAGGAGGCCCCGTGTTACCTGGCGCGCCAACTACGTCACTTGTTTGGAGAGAACTTCATTCGAGCGGGCCGAACTTTCCTAGCCGGCAAGCCAACCTGTCCACGAACTGCTCGAGTAGGTCTTGAACCGTCCAGCCGACCCGGCGTACGTCCCAGCACCACCGTTGGCAATCGACGTTGACGTCGCCTGGGGTCCGTAGTAGGTCACATTAGACCCGTCGACGTGCATTGTTATTCGCGATTGGACGCGATAGCACGTGTCAAACAGGTCGACCGCCACCGCTTGATTGGAGGTATGGGTGATACTCATCGAGCACGTTCCGTCTGTGTAGACGGCCGCCGATGCTGGCGCGGCTACCGAGAACAGACCAGCTACCAGCAGGAGCGTCATCACTCTGCGTCGCATTTCGCCTCCTGTTTGATGAATGCGAGCAGAGCACATCTCGGCCCTCATGTCCATCGACTGACCAGATGAACCGCGTCACCTGCATAGATGGAAATCCTTGTGCTCAATCATTTGGCAAACCGAGAGTAAGCGTCACGGCGAGCTTTCAGCGCATGTGCGAGTGTCTGTAGGTCTCTTCTGTCTCGCAATCGCGCTTTTCGCAGGATGTTGGTGACGTGGGTGTGCACAGTGTGCGAGGAGATACTCAAGGCCTCGGCCAGCGTGTGATCGTCGATCGAGGTGCTTGATCCGATGACTTCGAGAATCTCGGATTCCCGTGCCGTCAAGTCCAACGAATCGAGATCCACATCATCGATCCGGCGAAGGGCCTCTGCCACGAGCGAATCAAGGTCGGAAAGTCGCTTGGCGAGGCGCTGCGCTTCAATCACGACGGAAATGCCCAAGGCTCCGACTCCTACGGCGGCCGCTGCCCGCCCTAACCACCACGCCTCCAATCCGCTGTCGTCCTGACGCGTAGCGACCGTGAGCAGGCCGGCAGCGAGCGCAGTCGCCACAAGGAGGGTGACTACCCGCCAGAAGTGTCGCGGGCTCTCCGATACTGCTCTCCTGCCCTTGATCAACGCGTACGTGCCGATTCCCAGAAGCACGATAAGGAAATACCCAGCGAACACGATTGGAGTGCTCAATTCCGTTTGCTCGATTGGCGGAGACTGGTCTGGATCCGAGGCTACCGGCGAGTGCCTCCTCGCGGCATGGGGAATCTCCCCCAGTCGGAAGTCGCCAAGACATGTCGGCACTACTCGCCCGCTGGAAGGTTTCTCGGTGTGGATCTGCATCTCATCGAGCGTCCATGGCGCGTCCGAGGCAATCCGAGCCGGTCCGCGGCTGTCCGCTAAGGAGCAGACCAGGCATTCCAATCCATTGAAGTTCGCTCCAGCCCACACCAGGAGCGTTCGGGACCCTCAGGTTGTGCGCTCGGCCCCCGATCCCGACCCACGAGTGTTCGGGTGGAGCGCCTCTGGGCCGCACCTGGGCCGCAAGCGGTGGGAAATGATGCAACACGACGTGAGACGGTGAAAGGGTAAACGCCCTGGTCAGGAGGCTATTTCGCCTACTACTCCGGGTGGCGAGAACGCCCTCCAACGGTTTTCAAGACCGTCTCCTTAGACCACTCGGACACCCCTCCGGGCGAGACGCCGGCACAGCGGCCGTCTCACGTTATCGGTCGCAAGCTCTTCGCGGAGGGGGAGGGATTCGAACCCTCGAGGAGGCGTCAGCCCCCTACGGCATTTCGAGTGCCGCGCACTAGACCGGACTATGCGACCCCTCCGTGCGATGACTGGCATCGCCGTCTTGGTTCTAGGCCTGCGATCCGACGACCTGTGTCCTGAAACTCAGAACCTATAACCCGACCCGACCCTGGGGTCGGACCTTGCGGAGGGAGAGGGATTTGAACCCTCGAGGGAGCGTGAACCCCCAACGGCATTTCCAGTGCCGCGCACTAGACCAGACTATGCGATCCCTCCGGAGCGTCTCCCGGGGCCGGCAGACCAGGCAAGGATAATCCCCACCCATGACTCAGCCCATTCCACCTCGGAGCTTCATCGAGCCGATGCGAATGGCTCTCGAGTCCGCCAGCAGAGGCGGTGAGCAAGGTGAGGTGCCGGTGGGCGCCGTCCTACTCGACCCCGATGGGGAGATCGTCGCTGCCGACCACAATCGGCGGGAGGAACTCTCAGACCCCACCGCTCATGCCGAAATGCTGGTCATCTCGGCCCGCTCCCGTCAGCTCGGGGATTGGCGGCTCTCCGGCCACACCCTGGTGGTGACGCTGGAACCATGCCCGATGTGCGCCGGAGCATCGGTGCTGGCCCGTCTCGACCGGATCGTCTACGGCGCCGCCGACCCCAAGGCCGGGGCCGCCTGGTCGTTGTACAACATCCCTCAGGACCGTCGCCTGAATCATCGAATCGACCTCGTCGACGGAGTGCTCGCCGACGACTGCTCTGCTCTCTTGTCCCGCTTCTTCGCCGACCGGCGGTGAGTCAAGCCGTGGCGGGTTGGACCACGGTGCGCCGATCCCAGATGGCATACACCAGCGCCCCGAAGCCGAGGGCGACCGCCACCGACCCGAAGGCGACTCCGTAGTCGAACCCGTCGATCAACCTCCCCACCACCGGGGCGGCAAGAAGGAGGGCGATGTCGAAGATGGAGGTGAAGATCGCCATGGCCGAGCCACGTTCCGCCGTCCTGGCCCGACCCACCACTTGACTGGTCAGGATCGGGAACACCGCCCCATGGGAGAGCCCGCCCGCCAAGGCGGCCATCACGAATAGGGGCAGAGCGCCGGCCACCGCCATGAGCGCCAGACTCAGCCCGTAGGCGACCAGAGCGCTCACCACCAACGGCCGGTAGGGGAGTCGGTCGTAGAACCGTCCCCCCACGATCCGCATCATGGCTGCGGCCACGCCGTACACACCGAAGAAGAGCCCGGCCGACCCGATCTCCCTCTGATCGACATAGGTCCGGGTGAAGGTGAACAACGTCTCCAAACCGATGCTGAAGAACAGAGTCACCCACCACACCGGGAGCAGATTCCGCTGGGCCATGGCCGACCAGAACCCGCGGCGCGGGCGATGGCCCATCACAGGAAGCAGGGGCAGCCGCCAGACCAGGAGCCAGGAGGCCACACTCGCCGCGGATGCGAGCACAAAGAGAGCGTCGAAGCCGAAGGCGTCGATGACCAGATCGCCGGCCACACCCCCCAGAGCGATGGGGAACAACCCGGATAGACCGAACAGCGCCAGGCCCTGGGTGCGGTGCTGAAGCGGGAGCGAGTCGGCGATGTAGGTGAGCATGGTGGTGAACAAGGCGATCTGGAGCACTCGCTGGGCCAGGAAGAGCCCCCAGAGGAACGGGCCGAAGACGACGGTCACCGTGAGCAGGAGGACCACCGTCGCGTTGGCCAGCCCGGTGACTAGCAGGACCGTCCGACGATGAGTCAGGTCCAGGATCCGGCCGAGGGCCGGGCGGAAGCCGAGGCCGAGGACCGCCGCTGCGGCGTAGAGCAAGCCGATGACCGATTCGGTGGCGCCGAGACCCTCCAGGTAGCCGGGGAAATGGACCAGCAGGACGAAGGAGACCTCCTGGAGGAGGGCCGCGGCGAAGATCTTGCCGAAATGCGGGCCGTACCGTTCGGACATGGCCGGCGGAAGGTAACAGCCCGAGCGAATCTCGCCCCCTGGCTGTATCCGTCGTCCCCCGGTACCCTCATGCTCGATCGTGATAGGCGGGGCGCTAGGGGTGCCCTGAACCCGAAATCCTCTACATGCGGGGCTGAGTTCCCCGCCCGAGGGGTCACGTGACTCCTCCTGGCGGTGGAGACGAGACGTTGACGGTCGGGTCCTGCGCGGCGGAGCACCACGAACCGGGTCAGATCCGGAAGGAAGCAGCCCTAAGTGGATCGTTCCGGGTGACGCAGGGCGGCCTGGCCCGAGTCCGCGTCCCATCGCCGGTGGCGCTCACACGGCCTCGACGGCGGGGGCACGATCACGAACCTGGGTGCGGAGGCGTCGCATCCAGCTTCTTGCGCAAACGCGCTCCATAGACGAAGCCGAAGACACCCATCCGCCAGATCTCCTCCACCACCACCTCACGACCCTGGAACATGGTCTCGGGCGAGGGCAGCGAGTCGAGGGATCGGTGCAAGTACCAGTACTCCTTGGGGGCTCCGGCAAAGAGCAGGCCCACCAGAGGCAGGAGCACCGCCGTGCTGAGACGATGGAGAAGCGCGGTGGCGGCGTGCCTGGGACGGGCCAGGTCCACCACCACGGCGGCAGCCCCCGGTCGGAGCACCCGCTCGATCTCGGACAGTGTCTCGTCGACCGAGGTCAGGTTGCGGAAGACGAAGCCGCTGAACACCCCGTCGAAGGTGGCGTCGCCGAAGGGGAGGCTCTCTCCGACACCGACCACCCGGTCACGGACGGGGCTCAAGGCGAGCATCTCAGCCACCGGATCGAGCCCGACCACCGTCCTGCCGCCGAACTCAGTGGTCCCGGTCCCGCTCCCCAGATCGAGCACAGTCCCTTGCTCGAGCATCCTGGTCCCCAGCGCCCGCCACTTCCGCTCCTGTCCCAGCGAGAGGACTCGATTGATCAGGTCATAACGCCGCGCGATCCGCGCAAATATCGGGTCGGACGCCTCACTCACGGCTCGATCGAATCGAACCCGGTGTACCGGCGCAGCGCCTCCGGGATGACCACCGACCCGTCGGGCTGCTGGTGGTTCTCGATCATGGCGAGGATCGTCCTTCCCACTGCACATGCAGTCCCGTTGAGAGTGTGGAGGATCTCGTTGCCGGACTCGGTCCTCATCCTCACCCGCAACCGTCGCGCCTGGAAGTCAGTGGTGTTGGAGCAGGAGGTGATCTCCCGATAGTTCTGCTCGCCGGGAAACCACGCCTCAATGTCGTACTTCTTGACCGCCGAGGCGCCGAGCTCGCCTGCCGCGATGTTGACCACCCGGTAGGGGATCTCCAGCTCGCCGACCAATTCCTCCTCGATGGCGAGTAGGCGGTCGTGCTCTGTGGGCGAATCGTCGGGGCTGGTGAAGACGAACATCTCCACCTTGTCGAACTGGTGGACCCGGAATATGCCGGCGGTGTCCTTGCCATACGTGCCGGCCTCCCGTCGAAAGCAGGTGGAGAAGCCGGCGTACCGGATCGGAAGCTCATCGCCGGGCAGGATCTCGTCGGTGTGATAAGCAGCCAGCGGGACCTCGGCCGTGCCCACCAGGAAGAGCTCGTCGCGTGGGATCTCGTAGACCTGCTCCCTCGCCTCGGGAAAGAACCCGGTGCCCACCAAGGCATCCTCACGCACCAGCACCGGGGGGACCATCGGTGTGAACCCGGCGGCTACGAGGTGGTCCATGGCCCAGCGGACCAGGGAGAACTCGAGCATCGCCCCCTTGCCCTTGAGGTAGCCGAAACGGCTGCCCGACACCTTTGCGGCCCTTTCGGTGTCCACGATCCCGAGCAGCTCCCCCAACGCGGCGTGATCGGATCCCTCGGTCCGCGGCTCACCGACACGCTTGATCTCCAAGTTGTCCTCGTCGGTGAACCCGTCGGCCGCATCGGCAGCCACCAGGTTGGGCATCTCGAGGATGGCCAGCTCGAACTCCGATTCGAGGCGATCGACCTCTGCTGCCGCCTCCTTGACCCGGGCGGCGAGATCGGCCACGGAGGCGATCGCCCTCTCCTTCGCCTCACCCTCCAGGGTCGCGATCTCCCGCCCCGCCTCCTTCTGGGCTGCGCGCTGCTCCTCGGCCCTCTGCCGCGCCGTCCGTAGCTCCGCCTCCAGCCGGATCAGAGCGTCCAGATCGACGGTTGATCCGCGACGGCGCAACGACTCGCGCAAGGTATCGGGGTCGTCTCGGAGCAGGCGGGGGTCGATCATCGGTTGGAGGATGGTACCGGCGCCGGTTCAGCCGTCCTCTTCCTCGTTGACCGTGAAAGTGACGCCGAGCCGGTTGTCCTCGAAGTCGACGTCGTTGGTGAGGTCGAGGAACTCGGCCACCACCTCGTAAACGCCGCCCGGCGCCACCCCGAGGTCGGCGAAGCGCACCGAGGTCTGCTCGCCGGGCTCGAGTGCCCGGACGCTTTCCTCCATCACCACCTGTTCGGGGCCTCCGAGCAAGGTCAGGGCAATTGGCTGCGGATCGCTGGCGACGTTGCCCACATTGGTCACCACCACCGAAAAGGTGGCTGTCTCGGTAGCGGGCATGATCGCCTGATCCTCCGGGCTGGTCTGCCACGCCGGGGTCGAGACGACCGAGCTGACCTTCAACCCGGGCCGGAGGGCCAGCCCGCTGTTCACCGCCCGAGCCGCTTCGACGTAGGCCTGGGCGAGGCTGATGATCTCGCCCTCCGCGGGAATGAGCGTGACGTCCGGCATCGGCGCCACCGGCTCGGGGACGTCTTCGCTCTCGAGCTCCTGCACCAGCTCGGTGTAGAGACGGTCTCCTGATCGGAGCTCGACGAGGGAATTGGCGATGTTGTCCACAACCACCGTGTTATCCGGCTCGTCGGCCGCCACCAGGATCGCCGAGGTGAAACCGCTCATGCCCACGGTCCAGGCCTCGACCGCCTCACGAAAGAGAGCATTTGCCGCCACCAGGGTCTCCGAAGGGGCGCCCGCCTCGGCCAGCTCCATCGCCGAGGTCAGCTCTCCCACGATGGCGTCGGTGGCGGTGACCAGCTCGTCGCGTTCTATGCGGGACAATCGGGAGATGACCACCTCCAAGGAGTCACCGCCGACGGAGAGAGTCATTACGTGATCGTGCATCTCCCCGAGGTAGCCGAGCTCGGCTCGTGTGTCGTCCCCGGCGCCGGAGACGACGACGGCCACGACTGCGGCAGCGGTGATGATCACCGGCCAGATGAGACGAACCAGAGTCCGCCGGCGGGGTCGTGGTGAGTCGAGGATCACTTCGGATTCGGTAGAGGGTAAGAGACCATAAGAGCTTGTCCGGATGGGGACCCGCCGTCGCAGTCGGTCGAGAAGAGTTCCTCTCCTCGATGCGGTGGTGGGCGAGGGGGGACTTGAACCCCCACGATCTTGCGATCACAGGAACCTGAATCCTGCGCGTCTGCCAATTCCGCCACTCGCCCGGGATCGCCGGAATCGTAATGTTGGGCCGACTCTTCCGGTAGTCGGGCAACACTGTCCCGGACCCACCGTAACCTCCCACCACATGAGCCTGGCTCGAAGCCTGGAACGCCGTCTAGAGCGCCTCTTCGAAGGCGCCGCCGGTCGCGTCTTCTCGGGGAGGCTGCACCCATCCG
Organism: Acidimicrobiia bacterium; assembly: GCA_036556665.1. Taxonomy (GTDB): domain Bacteria; phylum Actinomycetota; class Acidimicrobiia; order Spongiisociales; family ZC4RG35; genus JARDZU01. The sequence continues at coordinate 12,751 of DATBIX010000041.1, read as the reverse complement.
AGCTGGCGGGACGAATCGCCCGCGAGGCCGATCTCAGCCGCTATCGGCACGAGTCGGGGCCGGCAACCGCCAATTGCTACGTGCTGACCGTCAACCCGGCCGATCTCGACGTGGATCCGTCGGGGCTGGAGCGAAAGCTCGAGACCGCACTCGCCGAGTACGCCGCCGGGGCCGGGCTGCTCCTCGAAGGCCCGCCGACTGTGAAGATAAGGGCCTCTGACTCGGTGGCGGCCGGCCAATTCGAATGCGAGCCGTCAGTCGCCCCGGGCCCAATGCCACCTTGGGGACGTCTCTCCGCCGGCGGGACGGCCATTGAGATCGGGCGGAATCGGGTCACCATCGGTCGCTCCGGGGAGGCCGATCTGATGCTCCCCTACGACGACGTCTCACGGAAGCACGCCCTGATGTGGCGCGCCGATGGCCAGACCTGGATCTGCGACCTCGGGTCGGCCAACGGGACCTCGGTGGATGGCACCGCGGTCGGAACCAAGCCGGTGAGACTCCAGTCCGGGGCGGTGGTCAGCTTCGCCGGCCACCGCTTCCGCTTCCACGAGGGCCCCTGAGTGCCCGACATCATCCTCGCCCTGCTCAGGATCATCTTCATCGGGCTGGTCTACCTGTTCGTATGGCAAGTGGCCAGGGCGATCGGCTCCCACCTGGGGATATCACTTCGTCGGAGGAGGCGTGAGGGAAGCAAGCTGGTCATGATCAAGTCCGAGACCCAGCAAGGCACCGAGCTCGAGGTGGAGGATGTAACCGTGCTCGGACGCTCGGCCGAGGCCGACGTGCTTCTGGACGACCCCTACGCTTCTGAGTTCCACATGAGGCTGGTGGCGCAGGAGAACGGGCTGGTGCTGCACGACCTGGGCAGTACCAACGGCACCTACATCAACGGGCGGCGGGTCACGGCGCCGACCACCCTCCGCCGCGGCGACACGGTCCAGGTCGGAAAGACCGTGATGGAGGTCCGATGATCCCCGACGCAATCATCCTCGGTCTGATCGGGGGTCTCATCCCCCGCTACCGGTGGTGGGCGATTCCCGTGATCGGGATCTTCTGGGCGCTGCAACTGAGCGCTCTGGGTGACCCGTCGATGACGGTCGCCCAGATCTGGATCGGTGGTTTCGCACTCGGCGCCATCAACGGGGCGGTAGGGGTGCTGGCCAGCTGGAGCTTCGTCCATCTGGGGTCCGAGCTGGTCCGATTTGTCAGTGACAGGCAGGCAGCCCGATGAAGTACGTGTGGGCGGCGGCCACCCATCAGGGAATGGTGCGTCAGAACAACGAGGACTCCCTCTTCCCCGACAGTTCCGGCGAGTCGAACGGCCCCGCGGTGCTGATCGTGGCCGACGGGATGGGCGGGCATGTCGCCGGCGAGGTCGCCTCCCGTCTGGCGGTCAACGCGGCGGCCTCGACCAACCTCGACCCGGCCGACCGCGTCGCTGCGGCCAACCGGGCGATCAGGGAGGAGGTGGCGCGCCGTCCCGACCTGGAAGGCATGGGAACGACGATGACCCTCGTGGAGCTCTCCCCGGAAGGCGTGGCAAGGTTCGGGCACGTCGGTGACAGCCGGGCGTATCTGTATCGAGACGAGGAGCTGGAACAACTGACCGCGGATCACACGGTGGCCGCCGAGATGGTGGCCATGGGTCAGATCACCCTCGAGGAGGCGCGGGATCACCCGCGCAGCCACATGATCCTGCGTTGCTTGGGCCTCACTCGATTCATCAACGTCGACGAGATCACCCTCGACCTCCAGCCCGGTGACCGGCTGCTGCTCTGCTCCGATGGGCTGAACTCGATGGTCCCTGCCGATGGGATCGCCAAGGGTCTCAGCGAGGGGACAGCCGACGAGGCGACATGGCGTCTGATCGAGCTGGCCAACAAGGCCGGGGGACACGACAACATAAGCGTCATCGTCATCGACGTCCTCCCTTGAGCCGATGACCCGAAACGCCGAGGGCGCAACCATCGTGGCTGCCTGCGTGCTGGCCGGATTCGGGGTGGCCCTGGTCAATTTCGCCCAGGACCGCACCATCGACGCCCAGGTGGCGCTCACCTTTCTCGTCTTCCTCATCGGGTTCGGCGGCCTCCATCTCGCAGTACGCGCCTTCGCCCCGAAGGCGACCCCGTTTCTCATCGCTCCTGTCGCCGCCCTCACCGCCCTCGGCTTCTTCCAGATCTACCGGCTCGACCTGGCGTTGGGGACCAACAGGGCAGGTCTCCAGCGCTGGTGGATCCTGATCGCCTGCGGTCTGGCAGCCCTGGCCCTTGCCCTCCTCGCCCGCGGCTCGATCACGGTTCTGCGTCGCTATCGCAACATCACCCTGCTCGTCTCACTCGTCCTCCTCCTTCTCCCCAATCTCCCCTCCGACTGGGCATTGCCGTTGCGCGGCCTCTCGGTCAACGGATCCCGACTCTGGATCGTGCTCGACATCGGCTTCACCAGTCTCCAGTTCCAGCCGGCGGAACTCGCCAAGCTGGGCCTGGTCATCTACGTCGCCGCCTACCTGGCCGACCATCAGCGCGCCCTTCAGGAGGCCCGCCGTCACATCGGCCCGATCGCGTTCCCCGAGCCCCGCCAGCTGATCCCGCTGCTCATCACCTGGGGGGTGAGTGTGCTCATACTCATCTCCCAGCGTGATCTGGGAGCCTCGCTGCTCCTCTTCGCCGGGTTCGTGCTCCTCCTCTACGCCGCCACCGGCACGGCCGGGTACCTGGTGGCGGGCGGGTTCCTAGGGGCGGTCGCCGGGGTCGCCTCGTTTCTCGCCTTCGACCACGTCCAGCGACGGGTCGTCGGCTGGCTTGCCCCATTCGAGCACTACGAGAACGAGGGCTATCAGATCGCCCAGGGACTGTTCGCCATGGGTACCGGGAGCCTCTCCGGGGCCGGCCCAGGGCTGGGGCGACCCGACTTGATCCCAAATGCCGCCACCGACTTCATCTTCGCGGCGGTGGGTGAGGAGCTCGGGTTCGCCGGGACCGTCGCTGTGATCGCCCTCTTCGGACTGGTGGTGGCGGTAGGTCTCGGCATCGCCTTTCGCAGCAGGGACACCTTCCGCAAGCTCCTCGCCGCCGGTCTCAGCTTCGTCCTGGCTGTCCAGACTTTCCTCATCGTCGGCGGCATCGTCCGCATCGTGCCCCTCACCGGGATCACTCTGCCGTTCATGAGCTACGGCGGGTCGGCCCTGGTCGGCAACCTCATCCTGGTCGCCCTCCTCCTCCGGATCAGTCACGAGGAAGCGCCGTGAACGGCCCGGTGCGCCGGTTGTCGATCGGGATCTTCGCCGGCTTTGTCGGGCTGCTCCTGGCGGTGACCTGGATCCAGGTGATCCACGCCGACGCCCTCAAGGCGGATCCCCGCAACACCCGGCCCGCACTGGCCGACCGGGGCAAGGAGCGTGGCCTGATCGTCACCATCGACGGGACGGTGGTTGCACGGTCGGTCGAGGATCCCGACGACCCCCGCTCGTTCGTCAGGGAGTATCCCGAGGGGGAGGCCTACGCCCATGTCGTGGGCTACAACTCGTTCCTGATCGGGTCGTCCGGCCTCGAGGGCGCCTATGCCCAGGAGCTGCGCTCCAAGGTCGATCTGACCATCAGCGATCTCGTCACGGTGATCCTCGGGCGCGACCTGCGTCCGGAGAGTCTCGAGACGACCCTATACGCCGATCTGCAACGTGCCGCCTTCGACGCCTTGGGCGGCATGAAGGGAGCAGTCTTCGCCATCGACCCCACCACCGGTGCCGTCCTGGCCTCCGTGTCCTCACCTTCCTTCGACCCCGAATCGCTACTCGGCGCCGAGACCCAGGAGGCGTGGGACGCGCTGCTCGCCGACCCGGACCGACCCCTCAATGACCGGGCGACGAAGGAGATCTACCCGCCCGGATCCTCTTTCAAGACGGTCGTCGCCTCCGCCGGGATCGACACCGGTGAGGTGGAGCCGAGCACCGTGTTCCCTGATCCGGAGGAGTTTCAACTGCCGGGGTCTACGGCGACCATCTCCAACGCGGGAGGCGGGGTGTGCAACGACGGCCAGGGGATCACCCTGCTCCAAGCCTTCGTCGTCTCGTGCAACACGGTCTTCGCCGACCTGTCGATCCGTCTCGGTGCCGAGGACATCGGGATCACCGCCGAGGCCCTCGGATTCAACACCGAGATCGAGTTTCCCTGGCAGGTGGCAGTGGCCGCCTACCCGGTGGAGGAGCTGTCGGAGGACCCTGCCGCCCTCGCCCAGAGCGGGATCGGGGAACGCGATGTGAGGGCTGCGCCGTTGCACATGGCGATGGTGGCGGCAGCAGTGGCCAACGATGGGATCACTCCCACCCCATATCTGGTCAATCGGACCTTCGACGCCGATGGCAACACGGTGGAAGAGTTCGAGCCGAACCCGCTGGGGCGGGCGATGTCCCCGGCCACGGCCTCGGTGATGGCGCAGATGATGGAGCGGGTCGTCACCGAGGGGACCGGGCGCGCCGCCGCCGTGCCCGGGGTCAGGGTGGCGGGAAAGACTGGGACATCGATGGGTGCGGATGGGCTGCCCAATCCCTGGTTCATCGGATTCGCCCCGGTGGAGAGCCCGACCATCGCCCTGGCCGTCTTCCTGGAGGGAAGCCCCGAGCTGGGTGAATCCGCCTCAGGCGGGGGGGTGGCCGCCCCAATCGCAGCCGAGCTGTTCCGGGTCTGGCTGGAGAGATCCCCATAGGTTGGAACCGGAGCATTCCTACAATCCATCGACCCCCATGGAAGCCCAAACCGCTCTCACCGATCGCTATGTGATCAGCTCCCATCTCGCCAGAGGTGGGATGGCCGACGTCTACGAGGGCACCGACACCCTGCTCAACCGCCGGGTGGCGATCAAGGTGCTCCACTCGCAGTACTCGGCCGACGAGGCGTTCGTCAAGCGCTTCCGCCGCGAGGCTCAGGCCGCCGCCAACCTGAGTCACCCCAACATCGTCGGCATCTACGACTGGGGACAGGCCCAGAACACCTACTTCATCGTGATGGAGCTGGTCGATGGCCGCTCCCTCCGCGACGTGCTCAAGACCGAGGGCGCCCTGCTACCTCGGCGGGCCACGGAGATCGCGGCGGAAGTGGCAGCGGCGCTATCCGTCGCCCATCAGGCCGGTCTGGTCCATCGAGACGTCAAGCCGGGCAACATCCTGCTTGCCAGGGACGGCACGGTGAAGGTCACCGACTTCGGCATCGCACGGGCCTGGGACGACAGCCAGGAGTTGACTCGCACCGGGGCAGTGATCGGCACCGCCACCTACTTCAGCCCGGAGCAGGCCCAGGGAGCGGCGGCCGACGCCCGCAGTGACGTCTACGCCTTGGGCGTGGTCCTCTACGAGATGCTGACGGGGCGGCCTCCATACACCGGGGACAGCCCGATGTCTGTCGCCTTCCAGCACGTCTCCACCGAGGCGCCACCCCCGAGCTCACTCAACACCGACGTTCCCCCCTCGCTCGACGCGGTGGTGGTGAAGGCGATGCGAAAGGACCCCAACGCCCGCTATCAGACTGCCGACGAGATGCGAACCGATCTCCATTCGGTCCTCCGTGGCGAGCCGGTTGGCATGCCGGTGCCGATCCCGGTGCCCAACCCTGGCAACGGGGAGCACTCCACGAGGGTCATGACCACGACCGTGCCCCCGGCCACCGTGCCTCCAGACGAGGTCTACCGTGGTCTCGAGGAGGAGCCGCGGTCGCAGATGCCGTTCATCCTCACCGCCTTCGGCTTGCTGATCGCATTGGGGATCCTCCTCTTCTTCCTCTTCCGGCTGGCCGGCGGTGCTGGTGAGGAGGATCTGGTGGTCGTTCCCAACGTGGTCGGGCTGACCCAGCTCGATGCCCTCAACCGGCTCGAAGAGGAGGAGTTCCAGTGGCGGGTCTTCTTCGAGCCGAGCGACACCGAAGAGGTCGGGATCGTCACCAGGACGGATCCACCGGTCGGAAGCGAGGTGGAGCGGGGCTCGACCATCGACGTCTACATCTCGTCCGGAGCCGAGGAGTTCCCGGTGCCACCCCTGGTGGGCCAGACCCTGGAGGACGCTCGGGACCTCCTGGAGGAGGCCGGTCTCACCCTGGGCAATGTGACCGAGCGGCCCGATCCCGACCGCGCCGAGGGCATCGTGATCGAACAGAACCCGGCGGCAGGTGTCGAGGTGGGTAGGGAGGCGCCGGTCGACGTCGTCGTCTCCACCGGGCCCGAGCTGGTCATCGTCCCCGCCCTCGAGGACTTCACCGAGCGCGACGCCATCAGCGAGTTACAGCAGCTCGGCCTCCTCTTCACGACCGACGAGGAATACTCCGAGTCCGTGGACGAGGGTCGGGTCATCCGGACCGACCCGGAAGCAGGCACCGAACTGCAGTCGGGCGACACGGTCCTGCTCGTCGTCTCGTTGGGCCCAGCCCCGGTCGAGGTCCCCAACCTGATCGGGCTCACCCCTGACCAGGCCGAGGCGATCCTCGACGATCTCGGGCTGACCCTGAACGTGTCCAGTTCGACCCAGCCGGTGGCCGACTCCGGTCAGGATGGGCGGGTGGTGTCCCAGGTGCCGAGCGTGGGAGCAACCGTGTTCCCAGGCGACGTGGTGACCGTGACCCTGGGGAGGTTCGAGCCGCCCCCGACCACCACCACGAGCACTACCACCACCACAACGACAACCACGACGACGCCTTCCCCCTGACCGGCGTGGTCACCGATAGTTGGTGGTCATCAGAAACCCGGCTGCGATGGCCACCAGCCCGATGATCAGAACTGTCTGATCCCACTCGAAGACGAAGCGGAGCAGGACCAGGATCACCCCGGCCACCATCAAGCCGGCCATGAGGGCCACGTACCAAGTCGGGCTCGGCTCCTTGGACTTGACCGCGGCCTGGGCGGTCTTGGCCGACACGGAAGGGTTTTTCGGCTTCCGGCGTTTCGATTCGGGCACGAAGCCGAGGCTAGTCGCTGGGAAACGGGCTGAGAACCGAGTTACACGCGTGTAGTTCTCAACATCTTGTGGAGAACTACGGGGAAAACCTGGCGGGCTTCGAGTCCGGGCTGGGCTCGGTCTCGGGCCTGTGGGAGAGAGATCTGAGCACGGCGACGAAGCCGAGGCCCGCCCCGACCACCAACACGAGGGAGGGGTGGAGGACGAGTCGATGAGCAGACGTGTCCAGGTGCCATTGCAGGTCCCGTGAAGAGGCCAGGTAGAAGACGACAATCGACAAGAGCAGGGCGAGGCCGGCTCCACCCGCGATCAAGACCTGCGAGAGCCGCCGCTCCCGGCGCCCCCACGACACCAAGACCGCGCCCAACCAGAGCACCGCGGCGGCAACGAAAACGGCATTCCCGGTCAGGGAGGCGGCGATGGCGCCCAGACGCTCCAGGAACCGGTCGCTCCAGGGAAAGATGGCCGAGAGATGCCACTCCTCGCCCCGGGAGCCGGCGACGGTGACGGCAGCCACCCAGCCGGCGCCGAGCACCAGCGCCGGGATCAGAGGCCGCAGCGACCTGCGGAGGAGGAGGTAGAGGGGGAGGATGACCACGAGAACGAAGACGGCGCCCTCGCTCTTGGCCAGGACTGCAGCCACTGCTGCGACCGCACCGAGCGGGGGATCGTCGCCGAGGATGGCCACCAGGCAGAGGGTGGCTACGGCGACGGCAGTGATGCCGTCGGCGTGACCGTCGAAGCCGTACTCCTGGATCACCCCGAGAACTGCGAGGGTGGCGAGACCACCGGCGACCGCCCGAAGACCGGGGCTGCGTATCCCCCTGGTCAGCAGCACAACGAGTCCGCCGATCGCGACCAGGGTCAACAGCCCGGTCGTGGTTTGCGCGATCCAGTCGTTGCGATCGTTCCCGAACAGCCAGGTGAAAGCGCTGAAGCTGGGGACCAGCGGGGGGTAGTCGGGGTGGGGGAAGGGGAGGGGGAGCAGATCGACATAGGCGACGTCGGGAGAGGTGAACCAGGAGGCGTGGAAGAACCATATGGACCGGGGGTCGTAGTGGACCGGGGCGCGGTAGAGGTAGACCAGAGTGGTTGCCCCGATGATGAGCCAGCCCAGCAGCGCCCACCGGTCGCCGAGGGGGTCGGCTCCACGGAGCGGGCCTTCCCGGAGAAGGCGAAACAGCCCGGCCGCGTAGAGGAAGATGGCCATCACCAAGAACCACGGGCGGGTGGCCGTGCCGGCCACGACGGCAGCCAGCGCGGCGATGGAGGTGGCGACCGATGCTCCGAGGAAGCCGATGCACCATCCCATCGGGTCCCAGCGGCGGATCCAGAGCAGCACACCAGGGAGGATGGCGATCGAGGCCAACGCCAGCGCCGGGACGGCGGCAAATGGGCCGGAGGGATCGATCACGGTGCCGACACCAGGAGGTCGACGCCGTCGCAGGCGGTGCCTTCGATGGCTTCCACCAGGTAGTCCGCATCCGTCTCGACGAAGACCACCTCACGCTCGGGCGACACCACCTCCCTGAGCCGCACCTTCCAGTAGTCGGGGCGCGGCAGATCGGGCTCGAGCACGGCCAGGGAGGCATCCACTGGAACCTGCTCGAGGATGATGTCACCGAGGCACTGGAGACGCCTGTACTCGTCCGCGGCACGGGGGTAGTCGGAAGTGGCATCCACCAAGTCGGTCCCATAGAGGAAGACGAGGGCGAGAAACCCAAGGATCCCCAGCACGAAACCGCCGACGATGGTGGGGGCGCGCACCGCCCGACTCTACCCAGGCCGATCCGGCCGCCATACCGGGACCATGTCCTCCCGGCAATGACGGGGCGGGGCCTCGTCCATCACATTGATCGATCTCATGGTGAGCTCCGCCCCGCAGACTGTGCACCTGTAGTCCTGATCGACGGCCACCACATCCTCTGGGTTCACTTCGGCCGGAGGGGTTGAGAGCATCCGGATGACTGCCAGCGACACTCGCCAGATCAACCATCCTCCGATCAGGGCGAGCAGGACGGTGAGGAAGGTGTTACCGGTCACCTGGCCTCACCTGCCCCGAGACGGCTCTCAGACCCGTTCGATGATCAGGGCGTTGGCCATGCCGCCACCCTCGCACATCGTCTGCAGCCCGTAACGCCCCCCCGTTCGCTCCAACTCCCAGACCAGGGTGGTGAGCAGCCTGGCACCGGAGGCGCCCAGGGGGTGGCCGAGGGCGATGGCCCCGCCGTTCACGTTGGTGCGCTCCCAGAGAGCCATCGGGTCGGAGCCACCATGTTCCATCCTCCAGGCCACGGTGACCGCGGCGAAGGCCTCGTTGACCTCGAACAGGTCGATATCGTCGATGCCGAGACCGGCGCGCTGCAGTACCTTCTCCGTCGCAGGGATCGGGCCGGTGAGCATCGTCACCGGGTCGACACCTGCCAGGGCGAAGGCGACGAAGCGCGCCCTGGGCCTCAGGCCGAGTCCTTTCGCCTTCTCCTCGGACATGACGAGCACTGCTGCGGCCCCGTCGGAGATCTGCGACGAGTTCCCGGCGGTGACCACCCCGTCACCCTTGAATGCGGGCTGGAGGGTGGCGAGCTTCTCCAGAGAGGTGTCCCAGCGGATCCCCTCGTCCCTGGTCACCGTGACCATGCGGCCATCCTCACCGGTGATGCCGACCGGGATGACCTGACCCTCGAACCTCCCCTCTTCGGTAGCTCGGGCAGCCCGGCGATGCGATTCGAGAGCGAGCGCGTCCAGCTCTTCACGAGAGATCCCCCACTTCTCGGCGATCATCTCAGCCGATATCCCCTGTGGGACGAGCCCCTGCGGGTACCGCTCCAGCATGCGCGCCCCGAAGGGGAGACCAGGCCCCTGCTGGGCGGTGACCCCCATCGGGACCCGGGTCATGTTCTCGACACCGGCGGCGACAACGACGTCCTGTGCGCCGGACATGATCGCCTGGGCAGCAAAATGAGCCGACTGTTGCGAAGAACCGCACTGGCGGTCGATGGTGACTCCGGGGACCTCCTCCGGGTAACCGGCGGCGAGGGCGGCATTCCGCCCCACGTTGTAGGCCTGCTCCCCCGTCTGGCTCACGGTGCCCATGATCACGTCGTCGATGAGCGAAGGATCGATGCCGTTTCGCTCCACCAGGGCCTCCAGAGGTCGCGAGGCCAGGTCGACCGGGTGGTAGTCCTTGAAGTAGCCGTTGCGCCGACCCACCGGGGTCCGAACCGCGTCAACGATCACGGCGTTGGTCATCTCGACTCCTGTTCTTGTCTCGACGATCGTCAGATGTGGAGACGATGGGACTCGAACCCACGACCCCCGGCTTGCAAAGCCGGTGCTCTTCCAGCTGAGCTACGTCCCCGTTGGATGTGCCCATGGTAGGTGGGTGAGTTGAGAACACCCACCCCCTGGTTGTGACACCTGTGGCCCGAGCGCTTGAGCTCTCACTGGCCTCCGGCGTCGATGCCCCTTGCCGACGACCAGATCCTGGTGGCCGGCGTGATCGACAGCCTCACCAACTTCGTCGAGCATCCCGAGGTACTGGCGGACCGCATCGAGCGTGTCGTCGCAGTGGTAGGCGATCCCTCGCGCGTTCAAGCCGGTACCGACTGTGGCTTCGACAGTTCCGCCGGTTGGGGCCGCGTCGCGGGCGACGTGGTGTGGGCCAAGCTCGGCAGTCTGTCCGACGGTGCGCGGCTGGCGTCGAACCGGTTGTACTAGGGAGACCCCCCGCCGCCGGCTCGGTGCTTTCCTTTGGTCCGTCCTTGACTTCAACTTTGGTTCAAGTTGTACGTTTACTGCATGGCAGACAGACAACGAGTCGCATTGGTTACCGGAGCCTCACGAGGCTTCGGGCTGGCCTTGAGTCGCGCTCTGGCCCGGGAGGGCTGGACCCTGGTGATCGACGCCAGGGACCCATCGGCGCTGAATACCGCCGCCGACGAACTCGGCGCCATCGGCCAGGTGACCGCCCTGCCTGGTGACGTCACCGATCCGGCTCATCGAGCCGACCTCATCGCCGCCGCCGGTGAATGCGGAGGGCTCGACCTGCTGGTGAACAACGCCTCGATGCTCGGCCCCAGCCCCCAGCCGAACCTCTCCTCCTACCCACTCGAGACCCTGCGACGGGTCTACGAGGTGAACGTGATCGCCCCGGTGGCGTTGATCCAAGCCGCCCTCCCCATGCTTCGTGAGAGCAAGGGAGTCGTGGTCAACGTCACCTCTGACGCCGCGGTGGAGGGCTACGAGGGCTGGGGCGGGTACGGATCGTCCAAGGCGGCTCTCAATCAGGTCTCGAGGATCCTCGCCGCCGAGGAACCGGATCTCGGCGTGATCTGGTTCGACCCGGGTGACATGAACACGGCGATGCACCAGGAGGCCTTCCCCGGGGAGGACATCTCGGACCGGCCGCCGCCGGAAGAGAGCGTCCCGGCCCTCCTCGACCTGATCAAGGGCGGCAGGGCCTCAGGCTGGTACCAGGCACGATCGGCGGTGAGCACTCCATGAGGCTCCTCGACCGCTCCATCGACGGCCATCACCTCTCAGCGGCACCGACGTCCTCGGTGCCCCCGGAGAGACGGGGCTTGGACAGGGATGCCGTCAGGCTCATGGTCGCCGGGCTGAGGAGCGGGACGATCGGGCATCATCGGTTCCGCGACCTGCCCCGACTTCTCATGCCGGGTGACGTCCTGGTGGTGAACACGTCGGCAACCGTCCCGGCCGCCGTTGACGTGATCACCGAAGATGGCGTGCCGCTGAAGGCGCATTTCGCCTCCCCCATCGCAGGTGATCTGTGGTGGTTGGAGCTGCGGACGCCCAACGGTGACGGAAGCACCACCCCTGGACCAGATCTGGCTTCTCAGACTCTGACCATGCCCGGGGGCGGGTCGGCCCGGCTGGTCGCCATCGACGCCTCATCGCCGCGGCTCTGGGTTGCACGTCTCGGGGGAATCCCGGATCTGGGCTCCTATCTCCAAATCCACGGGGCCCCGATCCGCTACCTGCCCGGCGACAGCCTCCCGATAACCGAGTATCAGACCGTGTTCGCCAACGAGCCCGGATCGGCGGAGATGCCCAGCGCAGGACGACCCTTCACCTCCGAGCTGGTGACCCGTCTGGTCTCGGCGGGAGTGGTGATCCTCCCGATACTGCTCCACACCGGCGTCTCGTCCTACGAGGAGGACGAGAGACCGGGAGTGGAGCGATACCGGGTCCCTGCCACCACAGCGCAGGCCGCCAACCAACTGCGGGCGGCAGGGGGCCGGATCGTGGCGGTTGGGACCACCGTCGTGCGCGCCCTGGAGACCGTGGCACGATGGGATGGGACGATCCACCCGGTTGAGGGACAGACCGACCTTGTCATCTCCAGAGATCACCGCATGAGGGTGGTGGATGGGCTGATAACCGGGTGGCATGAGCCGACCTCGTCCCATCTGCGCCTTCTCGAGGCCCTGGCCGGCCCCCGGTTCGTCGGCCGTGTCTACGAGGCGGCCGCCGACGCCGGATACTTGTGGCACGAGTTCGGCGACTCGTTGCTCGTCCTGCCCTGAGCGGGCCCTGTTGCAAGCCGGCAGATTCCACTCGAGCACCGAGCCGGGTTCGGCACTTGAGGGCCGGGCGCTCCCGGAACTCCCGGTTTAGGGCCGGATGGCCCTGCAACGACAAGGCATCCGGGTCTCTAATCACGGTGAGGAGCGATCTTGGAGCGTCTCACCCCTTCCGACCTTGCCATGCTCCGAGCGGAGGATGCAGGATGGCGTCAGGCCATCGGCCTGATCGCAATCATCGAGGGCCAAGGGCTGCTCGAATCCGATGGCT
>DATBIX010000040.1:0-43411 GCA_036556665.1 Acidimicrobiia bacterium | reverse complement strand
GCCTGCACCGGGTCCAACGTGAACGGTGCCAGGGCCGGACCGCTCTCCCCGGTGAGGACGTTCCCGGTGGTCATGGCGTCACCAACGAAAACGGCGTCCACCTCGGGGACGTCGATGACGACACTTCCCGGGGTGTGGCCTGGTGCGTGGATCACACGCGGCGAACAGGGAAGGCCCAGCGTCACCCCGTCGTCGAAGGTCGTGGGTTGACTGAGCCAATGCGTGCGGAGGCCGCCGCGTCGCCCGCTGTAGGCCAGGAATCGGCCGAGAGCGCCCAGCTTGACCGGGCCCCAGCCCGTCATCGGCTTCCTCACTTTCCCCATGGCTCGATCCGCGTCTGCCTGGTGGACGTAGACGGGGACACCACGCTCGGCGTGAAGACGTTCGGCAAACCCGATGTGGTCGGTGTCTCCGTGGGTCAGCACCAACCCACGGATGTCCTCGGCGGATCGGCCCATCGCCTCCAGCTCGTCCTCGACCTCGCCCCATTGACCGGAGAGACCGGCGTCGATCACCGTGACCCCGTCGTCATCCTCGACCAGATAGACGTTCACCAGGTCGGAGCCCACACGATGCAGCGAAGGGCCCAGCCTCATGATCAGTAGGCGTTGGCCACCATCAGCTCCTCGCACGGGAAGAGGGTGATGACCTTGCATCCGTCGGCCGTGACCACTACCTCCTCCTCGATGCGGGCGGCCGACCTGCCGTCGCCGGCGGGGGCGTATGTCTCCAGGGCGAAAACCATTCCCTCCTTGATCTCGATCGGGGCATCGAGGGAGTTGAGACGGCTGATGATGGGCCGCTCGTGCAGCCCGACTCCGACACCGTGCCCGAACTGGAGCCCAAATGCATCCATCTCGTTCTCGAACCCGAACTCCTCGGCGCGGGGCCAGATCTTGGCGATCTGATCGGTCGTTGTCCCCGGTCTGACCAACTCGATGGCAGCGTCCATCCACTCCCTCGACTGCTTGAAGGCGTCGCGCTGGGCCTGCGTCGCCCTGCCCACGACGAAGGTGCGGTAGTAGCAGGTCCGATACCCGTTGAACACGTGGATGATGTCGAAATAGGCCTGGTCGCCGGGTCTGATCAAGCGATCGGAGAAGACATGAGGGTGCGGGCTGCACCTCTCCCCGGCGATCGAGTTGATCGCCTCGACGAACTCCGAACCCATCTCGAATAGTCGGGCGTGGGCAAGACCCACGACGTCCGATTCGCGGATGCCAGGCCTGAGGGCCTCGAAGATGTCCTGGTACACCCCGTCGACCATGGCACAGGCCTGGGTGAGCAGGATGACCTCGTCCGGGTTCTTGATCTCCCGGGCCTTCATCATCGCCTGCTGGCCATCGACCACGTCGAGCTTCTCGGCGAGGAGGGCGTGGAACACCCCAGTCTCCGCCATGTCGACTCCGAGACGCTCGTTGGCCAGGCCCTCCTCTTCGAGTGCGGCCTTTATCTCCTTCGCTGCCCGGGCGTGAAGACCCGCCTCCGGGCCGATCGCTCCCTGGAGCCCGGTGTTCCCGCCCACCGAGTTCCCGGTGTCGTACATGTGAGGAAGCTGGAGCCGGTGCGCCTTGGCCGCGGATCCGAAGTCCCAGATGCGCGGTCTTCCCGTCCGGGTGACCAGGGCCCATCGCTCCCCTTTGTTGAAGGCCCAATACCCGATCTGGGTGGCAGTCGTGTATCGGATGTTGGAGGTCTCGAAGAGGAGGAGGGCGCCCAGGTCCTCCTGCTCCATCATCAGACGGGTGCGGTCGAGGCGGTGCTGGCGCAGCCGCTCGAAGTCCACCCTCATCTCCCAATCCACGGCCAGGACGCCCGGGGCGGGGCTGGTGGCTACTGGGAACTCATCATTCATGGCTGCTCCTTGCTCCTGTCCACGTCAACCTCATTGGAACGCAGGTAGACGGCGATGGCGCTCAGATCGTCGTCGCCGTATCCCGCCGCGATCGCATCCCTCACGATCGCCAGGTCCACGTTTGCCTGGGCCATGGGGGCACCCACCCGATTGGCGAGCCCGGTGATCAGCTCCAGGTCCTTCGCCACCAGGTGGAGGCTGAATGCCACCATGGCGCCGTCCGGGTCCTCGTAGGCGGCGCGCTTGTACTGCACGAACGGAGCGCCGCCCGCTCCTGTGGCAAACACCTCGTACGCGGTCTTCCGATCCACCCCAGCCCTCTCGGCCAGGACCAACGCCTCGGACAGCGAGACGTTGAGCCCATGCACCAGTGCATTGACGGCCAGCTTGGTGGCGGCGCCCGATCCCCGGCCGCCGGTAGGCACGATCCTGGCAGAGAGGCTCTCGAGAACGGGTCTCGCCAGGTCCAGGGCGTGGTCGTCGCCGCCGACCATGATGGTGAGAGCGCCCTGCTCGACGGTGGAGACGCTTCCGGACACAGGCGAGTCGAGCAGGAAGGCGCCGGTTGCGTCTACGGCGGCTCCGATCCGGTGGATCACTTCGGGGTCGACCGTGCTGGCCTCGCAGATCACCGAGCCGGGCCGTGCACCGGCAACCACTCCATCGTCGCCGAGATAGACCGTGTCCACCGCCTCGTCGTCGGCAAGGCTGGAGATCGACACCGCGGCCATTGCCACCGCCTGCGCCGGGGTGTCGGCGATCTCGGCGTCGATGGTCTGGGCAAGCTCGGCAGACTTGACTGGTGTCCGGTTCCAAAGGACCAGGTGGTGCCCGGCGCGGCTCAAGGTCCCGGCCATTGCCGCTCCCATGCGGCCCGTACCGAGCAGGGCCACTGTCAACTGGTGCCCTTCGTCACTCAATGCTTAGTGACACTACACACTTTGACTTCCGCTCAGCCCGGGCAGATGCCGGGTCACGAGCGAGGCGATGTAGGCCCCGATGGCCAGGCTGGCGGTCGCCCCCGGGGATGGAGCGTTGAGCACATGTACCGTCGGCCCGGTCTCCTCGATGACGAAATCGTCGACCAGGCTCCCTTCGGGAGAGACGGCTTGGGCTCGGACACCCGACCCGCCGTCGACCAGGTGCTCGGGTTTGATCTCAGGCACCAGAGCCTGGGCCGAGCGCGCATACATTCGGCGCGAGCGCGACCTGATCAGCTCGGCAGCGCCAGTTCTCCAGTGCTTGCGGGCCAGTCTCCTGAATCCTGGCGCGGCCAGCGTGTCCTTGACGTCGCCCCAGTTCGGCTTCGATCCCCGGTAGTGCTCTCGTCCCAGCGCCATCACGGCGTTGGGGCCGACTTCGACCTTGCCATCGATGCCACGGGTGAAATGCACTCCCAAGAAAGGGAAGCGGGGGTCGGGCACCGGGTAGACCAGGGCGCGGACCAGATGGGACATCTCGGGGGCAAGGGTGTAGTACTCACCACGGAACGGCACGATCCTCACCGGGCTGCTGATCCCGGCCAATGATGCGACCCGATCCGAGTGCAGACCCGCGCAGTTGACCAGCGCCCGTGCTCGAATCTCCTTTTCACCAGTGACAATCGACACCCCGTCACCGATGCGGATGGCCTCAACTCGATGACCCGTCAGCACCTCGGCCCCTTCGCCGGCCAGTGCCTCTGCCAATCGGTTGGCCACCGCCGGGAAGTCGACCACACCCGCCTCGGGCACGTGCAGGGCAGCCACGCCGAGCACAGCCGGCTCGATCTCGCCGATCTCTCCTGATTCGACCCGACGAAGCCCACGGAGGCCGTTGGCGATGCCCCGTCGCTCCAGCTCTTCGAGGGCGGGAATCTCATCGGCCGTGGTAGCGACGACCAGCTTGCCCGATCGTTCGAAGGCCACCCCGTGTTCCAGGCAGAACTGCTCTAGCTCACGCCGCCCGGCCACGCACAGCTTCGCCTTCAGTGACCCGGGCCGGTAGTAGAGGCCGGAATGGGCCACACCGCTGTTGTGGCTGCTCTGGTGTGCCGCGACTGTCGGCTCTTTGTCGACCATCACGATGCGGATACCGGGCCGGGCTGCGTGCAGGGCTCGGCCCACCGACAGCCCGACCAGCCCTGCTCCCACGATACAGACGTCGTATGTCACGCTTCCGAGCCGGTTCCTGTCACGAGACTGCCTCCTGAGGCGGAATCGGAGGATAAACCACGGCGGTGCAGGTGCTCAGTCTCACTGCACAGTTCATCCCCCCCGGGGTTAGGATCCGGCCCCCAACCGAAGAGGAGCGAGCAGATGGCCGAAGGAGCGGTGTTGATCGTCGGGGGCACGGGTGGCCTCGGACATGAGCTCGCGCGTCGCTACCTGGAACAGGGGCGCGAGGTCATCATCACCGGCCGCGATCCGGAGAAGGCGGAGGAACGCGCCTCCGAGTTGGGCAGCGGAGCGGCCGGGCTCGGATTCGACATCGGGAAACCCGAGACCATCGCCGACGCCCTCGCCGGTGTCGGCCCGGTCGACAAGCTGGTGCTTGCCGCGATCGCACGGGACAACAACCCGGTGCGGGAATATGACATCCAGGGCGCAGTCAATCTGGTGACGATGAAGCTTGTCGGGTACACCGAGACCATCCACACCTTGCTCGACCGGTTGTCCGACGACAGCGCCGTGGTCTTGTTCGGGGGCCGTGCCAAGGATCGTCCCTATCCCGGCTCGACCACCGTGACCGCGGTCAATGGAGCCATCGCCACGATGATCACCACCTTCGCCATCGAGCTCGCCCCTATACGGTTCAATGCGATCCATCCGGGGATAGTGGGCGACAGCCCGTTCTGGGAGAACAAGCCGCTCGAGGCGGTGGTGGCCCGGACCCCGACCAGACGTCTGGCAACGATGGCCGACGTGGTGGACGCCACAGTGTTCCTGCTGGAGAATCGCTCCGTCAACGGAATCAATCTCTACGTGGACAGCGGATGGCTTCTGATGTAGCCCGGGGGCCTCAGCCTCGTCACTCGAATCGTGGGCCGGCCCGATGAGTGAGGACCTCGAGGGCATCGGCGATCGGCTTCGAGTCGAACGGACCAAGGCGGGCATAAGCCAGCGCGAGCTGGCCCGTCGGCTGGGGCTGTCGGCCAGCCTGATCTCACAACTCGAGAGTGGGCTGTCCAAGCCTTCGGTGGGCACCCTCTACGCCATCGTCACCGAGCTCGACCTCTCCCTCGACAGCTTGCTGCGAGGTGACGACGACGTTCGACGCGGTCGTTCCGCAGCAGGTAGCACCGGGAGCAACGGTCAGGGCAGCCCCCTTGTCCACCCCGAAGAGCGAAAGGTCATCGACCTCGCCTCGGGGGTTCGATGGGAGCAACTGACCGCCGACAAGGAGGATGGGGTGGACTTCCTCCACGCCATCTATGAAGTAGGTGGCGCCTCCACGCCGGACGAGTCGCTGATGCGACACCACGGGAGGGAGTACGGCTACGTGATCTCGGGTCGCATGGGCATACAACTGGGCTTCGATCTCTACGAGCTGGAGCCAGGCGATTCCATCGCCTTCGACTCGACCGAGCCGCACCGGTTGTTCAACCTCGGAGAAGAGCCTGTCAGCGCCATCTGGTTCGTGGTCGGCCGTGGAGCCGACGCCCGGGCCAGGGCCGATTGACCTCCGGCCCCAGCACCGACCGACCGGTTCTGGTCACCGGAGCCTCGGGTTTCGTCGGCTCACAGGTCGTCGCCAGGCTGCTCGAGACCGGGCACGTGGTGCGTGGCACCGCACGTGACCCCGCCAGGATCTCCGATGCTGGGTATCTCGACCGCCTGCCCGGCGCCGGAGCGCGGCTCACCCTGGCAGCCGGAGACCTGAGCCTCCCCGGTTCGTTCGACCGGCCCACCGACGGCTGCGAGTACGTGATCCACACGGCCTCCCCCTACGCCATCGATGTGAGGGACCCGCTGCGTGACCTGGTAGAACCGGCGGTCACCGGGACGATCTCGGTCCTGGAATCGTGTCGCCGAACCGAATCTGTGCGCAGAGTCGTCCTCACGTCCTCGCTCGCCGCCATCACCGATGAGGCGGACGGTCGGGTATACAGCGAGTCCGATTGGAACTCGAAGTCGACGCTGGACAGGAACCCGTACTACTACGCCAAGACCCTGGCCGAGCGATCGGCTTGGGATTTCATGGAGGAGCATCAGCCCGATTTCGACCTGGTGGTGGTCAATCCCTCCTATGTGATCGGTCCCTCCCTCGTTCCGTCGGTCAACACCAGTCATCGCCCCTTCATCGGTCTCACCAATGGCAGCATGCCCGCGATCGTCTCCCTCACCTGGCCGCTCGTCGACGTGCGCGACGTCGCCCGCGCCCACGTTCTGGCCATGGCCAACCCGCGCGCCTCGGGTCGATACCTGGTAGCGGCTGAGTCGCGAACGGTCCGCCAGGTAGCCGACCTGCTCCGGTCCGCCGGATGGGACGAGCGTTATGACCTGCCCTCGATCGGCCTCGACCGAGGAGTCGGCGTGGCGATCAGCCGAATCGCCGCCCGATTCCAGAGCCGTGGGACAC
Organism: Acidimicrobiia bacterium; assembly: GCA_036556665.1. GTDB lineage: Bacteria > Actinomycetota > Acidimicrobiia > Spongiisociales > ZC4RG35 > JARDZU01. Next base: position 36,996 of record DATBIX010000040.1, on the reverse strand, counting down.
GTGACTACCTCAGGACCCACCTGGGAGGCGAGATACTGTTCGACAACAGCAAGGTGCGCGAGGAGCTTGGTCTCGAGTTTCGTGACGTCGACCGCACCATCCTGGACGCGATGGAAGACCTGGAGCGTTGGGGTCATCTGGGTCGAAAGCGCGCCTCCCGGCCCGGATCGGGCGAGGCATAGAGAGACGGCTCAGAGCTTGCGTCTGATCTCGTAGTGGAGGGTGAGGAACAACGCCCCTCCCAGCATGAACCGGTGCTCGGTCTTCAGCTCCCCATCCAACATGAAGACCTCGATCTCCTCGCCGAATGCCCGGAGCTGCACTGTGCTGAGCAAACCCTCGGCATCGAGGAACGTGAGATAGTGGCCGGCGTGTGGCGCCCCGGCGTCCGAGCGGAGGATCAGTCCGTCGCCGCGGTGATTTGAGGGAACCAGGGTGGCGGTGAAGCTGCCGGACGGTATCGGGAACCCCACGGCGACATAGGCGATCCCGTCGATCTCCTGGACCGTGTAGATCCCGACATAGAGCGGGTCGCCGTTCGGATAGGCGCGTATCCAGGCTCGAAAGTCGGTGACGCCGTCGTGGTCGACGTCGATCACCTCGATGCGTGAGATCACACCTCCCTGGGACTCTTCGATCTCGAACGGGGCGTTGGCCTGTCCCAGGGGGCGGGCAATGGTCCTCCGATAGAACCGGTAGGGAAGGCGCATCCAGGGCTTCCACTCGGGGACGATCGACAGGGCGAAGCGACTGGTGTGCTCGTAGAACTCCCGTATCGACGGATGGATCAGGAGCGGGTCGAACCAAGGCCCGCGCAGAGAGTCGATCGACTCGACTATCCCTGCGTCCGGCGGGTCGCGCGTGAAAGCCGCGCCGATGTTCTTGGCGTACCGTTCGAGGTAGTCGACCCCGACGCGGGAGGTCACCTCGGTCAATGGGACCACGAAACGGGCTCGATCCTGGGGCATTCCCTCCCCGACGATCCGGATCTGATCCTCTCCACGCCAGATGACGGTGGCCAGTGATCGGTAGATAAGGATCGTCACCGCGACCGACATCGCCCATCCGGCGGCGGGCGCCGCCGTTTCGAAGCCGGCTCCGACAAGAGCACCGACGGCGGCGCCGAGAGCGACCTTGGCGGGGCGAAACCCGATGAAACCCGAGACGGCGCCAACCAGGAGGCAAGGAGCCCATGCCGCCCAATCCGGCAGGAGAACCTCGAGCATCCAGCCCGCCACCGCCCCGAGTAGGACCGATCCGACGATGCGCACCGGCGCCGGTTGTGGGCGTCCCGGGACTCTGCCTGCATCTGCCCATGCGGACAAGGCTCCGAAGACCACGGCGCCGGCGACAGCCCCCCACACCAGGTTGCCGTCGACGGCGTCGGCCAACGCAAGCCCGCCCCCCGCTCCGAGCACCGCGCCGGTGACGCCGGCCGCCGCCACCTGCCCGGAGGTCCGGGCGGTCTCGCTGCTCAGGGAACCCACTGCTCGGTCATGGCCGACACCTCCCCATCGACCACGTCGAGCCAAACCCCGAAGAAGGGGCCTCGCTCCCCCACCATCGCCCGCCAGTCCGCGAACGTGCCCGACGTCTCCCCGGTGGGATCGCCGGTTGGATAGAACACCACCACGGTCTCCGGCGGGACGTCGATGGTCCGGGTGCGATCGTTTTCGTTGCGAACGTAGTAATCGTTGGGCGGCGGCGATTCTTCTCCATCCTCCGCCGCCGCGTCGATGGCAGCCTCTCCGGAGAACCAGCAAGCGAGGTCGAAGTCGATGGTGGTCTCTGTCGAGCTGATGACATAGCCATACCACCGACCGTCAGGAAGCGAAGTGTCGGACCCGGGCGCGCAGCCAGAGCCCTCGGCGCCGTCGGGATTCTCCGCGGTGGTGGTTGCGGTGCCGCCGAAGGTGGTGGTCACACCAGCGGTTGACGTGGTGCTTGCCGGCGGAGAGGACGTGGTCGTGGCGGGACTGGTGGTCGACGCCTGCTCTGCGATCGTCGTGGAGGACCCACCGGCCTCCGAGGCGCAGGCGGCCAAGGTGAGTAGGAGAGCCACTCCCGTCAGACGCCGTAGGAGCGGCACTGCTCAGCCGAACCGGGAGAAGAAGTCGATGATTCGTTGGGTGTCGTCGGAGAACGCCCAGCGCTCGGTCACCTTTCCGTTTTTCACGTGCGCTATCTCGGCGGTCCGGTAGGTGAAGGCCTCGTCCCCCATTCGCACCGTGGCAGTGACCAACCCGACGACGTGGTCGTCGTTGGCCACGACGTCGTGGAGATCGACCTGGAGATCGAAGCCCTCCATCCCCGCCATCGACTCGAGCAAGGCCTGCTTGCCCCGAATCGGCTCGTCGACGCCGATCTGCCACCACACCACGTCGTCGTCGATCGCATCGGCGAAGACGCTGGTGTCTCCCTCGTTGAAGCGCTCCATCACGGTCCGGTAGAGCTGGGCGTGCGGGTGCTCGGCCATGGTTCCTCCTCGGGATCGGGCCCGGGAGGAACCTACTCCGCGTTGGTTGGCAACAGACCGTCGTCCCCGGGTGGTCGGCTTCGAGGTCGGATAGCCTCACTGGTATGGAGGTGTCCGACGTCCCGTGGATGGTGACCGAGTTGGATGACGGGACGGGCGCCCTCACCGGGGTTCTCGAGGGAACCGCGATCACTCTTGCCTATGACGGGGAGCGTCTGAGTGGCAACGCCGGGTGCAACAACTACTTCGGCCCGGCGACTCTGACCGGAGAGACCCGGATCGGACCGCTTGCCTCCACGATGATGATGTGCACATCCCCCGATGGGGTGATGGACCAAGAGCGCCGTTTCCTCGATCTGCTGGCCGGGGCAGACTCATCGGATCTGGGTGACGGGCGTCTCGAGTTGGGAACGGGGGGGCGAGTCACCATCGTGATGGTCCCCACTTCGACGGATCTCGCTGGATCGTGGTCGCTCCTCTTCTACAAAGACGGGAACGCCCTGGTGAGCCCGGTCCCCGGCACCGCGATCACGATCGAGCTCGAAGAGGGGCGAATCCAGGGCAATGCCGGGTGCAACCGATATCACGCCTCATGTCAGATCGAGGGATCCTCGTTGCACATCTCCCCTCCCGCCTCGACCCGCATGACGTGTCCCGGACCGGAAGGGGTGATGGGACAGGAGGCTCGCTATCTGGAGTTGCTGAAGGAAGTCGACTCCTTCGATATCAGCCGCATCCGGCTTCTCGACCTCTACGACGCCGAGGGCCGGCGCATCCTCCAGTTCGCCCGATCCTGAATTCTCCTCAACCAGCCATCTGCAGACCCGGGTCGGACGTCTCTCTGATCATCTCGTCGACCGGCGCGGGCGTCTCGATCCGATCGCGACCCGTCGCCTCGCTCATCCTGGCCAGGTGGGGGGCGACACGGCTTCCCCAGGAGCCGGCTGCCGCGTTGAACGAGCGGACGGCTGCGCCCAGCGCAGTTCCCACACCGTGGAGATGCCCGACGAACGTGGTGAGCCGATGGTGCAACTCACGCGCCTCCTCGAGGATCCGATCTGCCTCCTGAACGGCTTTGAACTCGGTGAGGACGCTTGCCACGGTGAGGAGAAGGGCGTAGAGGGCTGTGGGGCCCGCCACGATCACACGGCTGGCCATGAGCCGGTCGATCAACTCGGGGTGCGCCTCGGCCGCCGCCTCATAGACCGCCTGTGATCCGAGGTACATCACCACGTATCCGCCTGAGGCGAGCCCGGCATACCCACGTGAGGTGAGCTCCTTGCCCAACCGCTCCAACTCCTTGCCCTGCTCTGCGAGCAAGCTACGTCGCCGGTCCGGGCGAGACTCCGCCATCGCCTCCTGGAACCGGGCTACGGGAAACTTCGCATCGACCACGATCTTCCGCCCTCCGGGAAGATGGACGATTGCATCCGGTTTGACCCCATGACCCTGGACCTGGCAGGTGTAGTCCCTCCCCTCCACCAGACCACCCTGCTCGAAGATCCTCCTCATCCCGATCTCGGCCCATCCGCCCCGAACCCGATCGTTGGCGAAGAGCGAGCTCAGCCCCTGCATCTGGGTGCCGATCCCCCGAACCTGCTCCTCGAGGGCCGCCTCGCGGCCGGTGACGACGCTCTGCAGGGCGGCCAATCTCGCATCCAGTTGCGCCACCTGAGCCCCGAGCGCACCATCACGGCCGGCGAGAACGGTCTGCATCTCGTCCAATCTCCGGGTGAGATCGGGGGAGGGCGTGCTCTGCTCGTCGTCGCCGCCATGTCTCTTGGCCCGGTGCAGAGCGACGATCGCGGCGAGCGCGCCGATCGTGGCGAGAGCGGTGATGGTGAGGGCAATCATCAGCGTTGAATCTGTCATTTCCTACCTCGTGTCGTCTCCGGCCCATGCTTCCAGGCGGGTGTGACATTTCTGCGTAGGGTCACACGATGATCCACTCGGAGAATCCGTTCCTCCCGGGGCCCGAAGACCGGGACCCTGTCCGCAGATTCCGGGGCCGTCTCGCCGCCGGAGTGACAATCGTCACCTCGGGCTCCGATCAGCGACGAACTGGTCTCACCGTCTCCTCGCTACTCGTGGTCGAAGGCGAGCCACCTATCGCCCTGGTGGTGGCCGGCCCGACCACCGACCTCTGGGAAATCACGGCGGGGACCGGGCGATTCATCGTCCATGTCTGTCGCCTGGGACAGCAACGACTCGCCGACGTTTTCGCCGGGCTGGCCCCATCGCCGGGGGGAGTCTTCGCCTCCGTGGAGACAACCGATTCCCCCTGGGGCCCCGTCCTGGGCGCCCTGCCCGACCGTCTCTATTGCAGTTTCGCCGCTCGTGAGGAGGTCGGCTGGTCAGGTCTGATCCGAGGCATCGTCGACCGGGTCGAGATCTCCGATCTCACCGATCCACTGGTGCATTTCCGCAGCGTCTACCACCGGCTGGCGGAGCGTGTCTGAATCAGGCGCGGATCTCCCAGATCCGCACGGTCCACAGGAGGCGGCTTCCCCGCTCGGTGAACTGGATCACCCGCTCCCGGATCAGTCGCAGCACCGCAGGCTGCTCGGCCAGGGCCGACGGCAGCGGGATGTGCTTCTCGGTGAGCATCCGAATCGACCCGAACACCTGGCGGGCCTTGTCCATGATCGATCCCTCGTCCTGAAGAGAGCCGGTGGGTAGGAGGAGCTTGCCTCCCTTGCGCAGGAGCTTCTTGGCCTCATCCAGCATGCGCATCGGCAGTTCTGCCCCGGTCGGCCCGCCGGCGAGCCCGGAGGGGAACCACCCTGAGACGCGGGCGAACTCGTCAGGGATGCCGGAGACGTCTCCGATCAGCACGTCGGCAGTCTGATCGGCGGGAAGCGCATCGAACATGTCTCCCTCGAAGAACTGGACCCGGTCGGCCACGCCCTGCGCCATGGCGTTGGCGGTGGCTATCTCGACGGTCCCTTCGGCGGCGTCCACGCCGTAGACCTTGCCGGCCCCCAGCTTCGCAGCAACTATCGAAAGCACTCCCGAGCCGCACCCGGCGTCGATCACTGTCGATCTCTTCTCGATTTCCATGGCTTCGGCGAGAAGCATCGAGATCGTCGACGGCCGAAACGTCCTCGGGCCGACTTTGAGCTCGAACGGCCCGCAGCGGCCTTTCCAGACGATTGTCTCGGATTCCATTGGCGGATGCTATCCGATCTGGGCCCCTCTCGTATGCAGCCGGGCCTCAGCCGACCTCCACCACGATCCGATTGAGCATTCCCAGATGGCTCGTCTCGTGGACGTTCGGGATGAGACCGCCGGCAGCCAGCTCGACAGAGACGTCCCGGTTGTTGCGACAGGCTGAGCGCTCGGTGACCCTGCCGATGTTCCGATCCTGCCTGCGGGCGATCCAGGCAACGGTGGATCGGCCATGCTCGAGCAGGAGTATCCGCCCTCCGGGCCTGGTCACCCGGCGCATCTCCTGGAACGCGGCCCGGTGATCGGGGAAGGTGCACGAGGACAGGGCTGAGACCACGAAGTCGAAACCCCCGGCACGGAACGGCATCTGTCCTGCGTCTCCGGCGACCAGATCGACCTCGAATCTCATCTGCCCGGCCCGCCGCCTCGCCTCCTCGAGCATCGCCGGGGAGACGTCGAGCGCCGTCACCGATCCTGCCCGGCCCAGGTAACCGAAGTTCTCCCCGGTCCCGCAGGCGACGTCGAGGACCCGGCCGGACACGGCCGAGAAGTGCTTCTTGCGCAGCCGGTTGATCATCGTCAAGGAGTCGACGATGTTGTAGAGACGCCAGGTCCCCGCCATTTCGTCGTAGAGCCGTCGGACGTGCTCGGTGCCCGTGCAACCCGTCATCGCGGCTCATGGTGGCATCTCCGCCGTCGAGAGGCTCACCCCGGCTCCTTTAGGGGGCATCGCATGGCGGTCGTACAATCCGCGATCACGGTGGGAGTGGAGTCGTCGATGAGCGAGGTGAAGACCAGGCGGATCACTCGCTTCCTCGCCGTCCTGACCATCTCCATGATCGGGACGGCCCCATTTGCCATGTTCTTCTATGTGATGGGGCTCGTGGTGGCGGAGCAGGTCATCTATCCGACTGCGGCACTGGCGACCTCCGTGGTGGCCGGCCTGGTCGCGGGGTGGGCAGGCAACGGCATCGCAGGTGACGACGACCGCACCGATCTGAACCGCGTCGTCACTCGCAACCTGATCCTCGGCGTGATCCCGGCGGTGGTGTCCGGCCTCCTGGCTGTGTCACTCAACCGCGCCATTTGGCTCATCATCGGTGTCGTGGCGTTCACCAGCCTCACCGCGACCTGGATGTGCTTTCGCTATCGGACCAGCCAATCCTCTGCCGCCGTCGATGGTGGAGCCACTGTGTTGTGGTTCGTGGGCACGGTGGTGGGAGTGGGACTGGTCATCTTTGTTGCATCCCTGTTCGGCTTGACCGGAGCCTGAAATCGGGTCGATCACCGAGAACCGGGGTGGAACGCGAAGAATCCCGAGGGAGTGGCGGCCGAAGCCATCACCCTCTCGGGATTCCCGACCCGCCTGACACTCCGGCCCGAAGGCCGGTCTCCCAGGTGGGTTCCACAGTGACCTCTCGGTCGCTCTGGGTCCGGTCTGAGGTTGCCCTCAATCCGGCTCCGCCACCATAGGATCGCCCGAATCTGGGACGCAAGTCCGGGAGCTATCTAGTTTTCGCGATCTAGCCGAGATTTTCGCGGGGGACCCGGTAACCCTTGGTTCATCGTCCAGTCGACCGGAGGTAACGATCCTCTTGCCTAGTCTCCCCCGTCATGGCGGATCGGGACACAGTCACCCAGTTGGGGCGGTTGTTCGGCGCGGTGGCACGTGATCACCACGAGGCTACAGGTGGCACGAACCCGGACTGGGCCCGTTGGTATGCCGATCATCTGCTCGGCCAGGTCGACGAACTGGTCGGGTACAGCCCCGACGTCGACGAGATCGAGAGCTGGTTGATCGAAGCCGATCGGCTCTACCGCGCGGAGAGCCCGGAGTCGAGATGGCCGTTCTTCTATGCCGAGCTGATCCTCGATCGGCTCGCCGTGCCGCCCCAGGCCGAGCGCCGGGATGGGTCCATCTGAGTCTCAGCCATGCTCGACGATCGGGGCGACTTCCTTGCCCAGGAGCTCGATCGCATGCCGGACCTGTTCGTGGGGGAGGGTGCCGACACTGATGTGGAGCATGAAGCGGTCGATGCCTAGGACCTCCCTCATCCGGAGGATCTTGGCAGCCACCGTCTCGACGTCGCCAAGGACCAGAGACCCCTCGGGGCGACGCATCATCTCGAACTGCTCCCGGGTCATCGGCCCCCAGCCACGCTCTCTTCCCAGCTGGGTCATGGCCACCGCGTAGGCGTTGTAGTACTCGTTGGCCGCCTGCTCATTGGTATCGGCGACATAACCATGCGCATGCACGGCGAGCGGAGCATCGGCCGGGTCGTGGCCCGCCTCGACGAGCGTCCGCCGGTGGAGATCGGCGAACACAGCAAAGCGGTCCGGATTGCCCCCGATGATGGCGAGAGCGACCGGAAGGCCGCGGCTGGCGGCGCGAACCATCGACTCGGGGCTGCCCCCGACCCCCACCCATATCGGGAACGGGTCCTGCATCGGTCTCGGGTAGATCGCCTGGTCTTGCAGCGGGGAGCGGAACCTCCCCGACCAGGTGACCTGCTCGTTGTCCCGGATGGCGAGAAGGAGATCCAGCTTCTCGCTGAACAGGGCGTCGTAGTCGGCGAGGGAGTACCCGAAAAGGGGGAATGACTCGATGAACGAACCTCTGCCCACGAGGAGCTCGGCCCGGCCATTCGAAACCAGGTCGAGGGTGGCATAGTCCTGGAACACGCGGACCGGGTCGTCGGAGGAGAGGATCACCACCGCCGGGGAGAGGCGGATCCGGACCGTGCGACCTGCTGCGGCGGCGAGCACCACCACCGGTGACGACACGGCGAAGTCGGGTCGGTGATGTTCGCCGACCCCGAAGACTTCGAGCCCGACCTGCTCGGCGAGGACTATCTCATCGAGAACCTGGGCCAGCCGTTCCCCGTGACTGACCAATGTGCCGGTGATTGGGTCGGGGTAGGTCTCGGCGAAGGTGGTTATCCCCAGTTCCATGACCTCATTGTGGTCGCGGGACGAGGATGGCTATCCGGCGGTGCGCTCGGTGATGATCCGTCGCTTCATGTCATCCGGAGCGCTTCGACTCAACCAGGCTTTGACCCACCAGAGATCATCGTCGGGCTGGCCGGCGCCAGGAAGAGGCTTTCCATGACCGGGAAGGTCGTCGAGCTCGCCGCCCTCGATCGCCTCTCGTATCAACCGGTCGGGGAGCGTCTCGCCGCTTTGGTCCGACAGCATGGGTGCAGGTTATCCGTCTTTGCTGGCCGCATCTACTGCCAGTCGACGACCCGGACCTCGACCGGAGTGGGAACGCCCTTGAGGTCGATCGAACGGGGGTCCGAGACCTGGAAGCGGACGTTGTCGACGGCATCGAAGGCGGCAGACGAGATGAGGATCTCGTCGGCATCTGCAGCTCCTCCTACCCGGGCGGCGACGTGGACGCCCTGGCCCCGGTAGTCGGCTCCATCGACGGTCGCCTCGCTGGTGTGCAGGCCGATCCGAACCGAGGGGGCGAAGCCGTGGTTGCGGCGATGCTCGGAGAGCCGACGCTGGATGGCCACTGCTGCCTCGATCGCATCGGCGGCCCGGTCGAAGGTGACGAAGAAGCCGTCACCAGTGTGGCTGACTTCGACGCCCCGGTGCGCGGCGAAAGCGGCGCGCAACTCACGGTCGTGCCATGCCAGCAGCGACTCCCACGCCGCATCGCCGATCAAGCCGACCAGATCTGTCGACGTGACGATGTCGGTGAACATGAAGGTCTTGACGACACGACTCCGCGCTTCCGACGGCTTGTCGGCGAGATAGAGGACCTCTTCCACCCGGCGGAGGTCGAGGACCGCACCGAGACGCTCGAATGTGGAGCGGGCCGCTTCGAGCTCCATGCGGGCTCGGCCGGGGTCACCATCCTTCAGATGAGCCCGAGCCAGTAGCAGCCTCGTCCTGGCCGCCTCGTAGGGGAAGTCGATGTCGCGCCACAGACGAAGCGCACGTTCCAGCGCCACGATTGCGGCCTGGGTGTCGCCCTCCTGGAGACCTGTGGCTCCGCGAGCGGTGAGGGCCGTGGCTTCGAATGCCGGCCGATCGAACTCGGTGGAGATCATCTCCAGTTCCTCGGTGGCCCGGCGGGACGTCTCCAGATCGCCCCTTGCCAGCGCCACCTCGACCTGGGCGGGCAAGAGACGGGCCCGGGTGAGCAGATCGGTCCGCTCGGTCCGGGCCGCCAGACCTTCTGACAGGCTCCGCTCCAGATCGCGCGCCGCTTCATCGACCTGGCCCCGCTCCAGCTTGAGGAGAGCCAGGCCCGGCTGCGGCTCCCATCCGTACTCGAAGGAGTTGCGGAATGCCTCCTCGGCGCCGTCGAGGTCGCCGAGATGGAGACGGACCTCGCCGATCTCGTTGTGGGCGAGCCCGATCCCATCCAGGATGTGGTATCGCCTCAGCTCGTCACAGGCGTGACGCGCCTCTTCCTCCGCAGTGGTCCAATCCCCATGCAGTCGCTTCAACTCGGCACGATGCACTTGACAGACACCGGGGTAGCCACCTACCGCGTGACGGGTCATCCAGCGGTCGGCCTGCTCGGTCCACTCCCCCGCTCGACCGAAGTCGGCCATGCTGCGGCATGTCGCGATCGTGACGCAATAGACGTCACTGGCCGACCGGAGGCTCAGCTCCCCCGAGAGGGCAGTGGCCGTGGCCTCATCCATGAGGGCGAGCCCCTCCGTCCAACGACCGCTGGAGACGAGGGCGCTGCCTTTGAACACGAGGGCGAGAGCCTCCGCATCACGGGCACCGGTCAGTCGCGCCAATTCGAGGGTCTGATCGGCGAGCTCGACAGAGCCCTCCAGACCTTCGGTGTGGACCCTGTGGACGAGCTCGAGAATCTGCAGGTAGGCGTGGGCCTCCGACGGCGGCTGACCCTCGAGCAACCGCTCGGCTCTGGCGCTCCATCCCGATGCGATGGCCGGAGCCAGCCGGCGGCCGGCGAGATAGGCGAGGAGGGCGGCGACCTTCGCCGCCTCGGCCACCATGCCCCCGGCCACGTAGCCGTTGTAGGCGCGCTCGAGCGCATCCTCCGATTCGTCGGGATGCCCCGCCCACCAGGCCGCATCGGCCAGCAGCTCGAGATCCGTCGGTGACAGGGCCTCGTCGCGGTCGGCCTCGGTGAGTGCGGTCCAGGCCTCGTCCCAGGCCCTCCGTTGAATCGCGTTCTTGGCCGACTCGAGTGTCTGTACCACGGACATCGAGAATACGCCGGCCGGAGGCCAACGGCCCGGACTAGCGTCGCCTTTGTCGTTCCAAGGGTGACCATGAAGCGCTCCGTGACCTTCACCGTTCTTCTCGCGTTGATCTCGACCTGGTGCCTGTCATGCGCCGTGGTGGACGGATTCGGTGTGGAAGGCTCGGGCAACGTCATCACCGAGGAGCGGGAGGTGTCTGATTTCAACGAGATCGCCCTGTCGGGCAGCGGCGTGGTGAACGTCGAAGTGACCGGGACCGAGTCGCTGACCATCGAGGCGGAGGACAACATCATGCCCGAGCTGGAGACGGTGGTCAGAGGTGGGCGTCTCGATCTCGAGACCAGGAGGAGCATCCAGCCCACCACGGAGATCGTCTACACGATCACCGCGGCGAGCCTCGACTCCATCATCCTCTCCGGAAGTGGCGCCGTCACCGTGGACGGCGTCGACACCACCGACTTCTCCACCGACATCAGCGGCTCGGGCAGCGTCGCCGTCAGCGGGTCCGCCTCCGGGAGCCTCACCCTCATCATCAGTGGCTCCGGAGCCTTCGATGGGGAGGACCTGACCGCGGTAGAGGGACGAGTGGATGTCTCAGGCTCGGGGCGGGCAGTGGTCAACGTCAGCGACGACCTGGTCATCTCGTTGTCCGGCTCGGGCGCCATCGAGTACATCGGGTCACCCACCGTCGAGGTCGACAAGTCGGGGTCCGGGATCGTCACCCAACGCGACTGACCTCCTTCGGGGCACGGCGAAATGGACCTTTGGCCCTCCCCGGTTCCAGTCGGCGCGGAGACGATGGGGCTGACAAAGGAGGAGACCGAGATGACCGTCTCCGAGATACCGGCAGGACGCCGGACGACGGTGAGATACTTCGCGGCAGCGATGGCGCTGCTGACAGCCCTCGCCTACTTCCTGATCGGATTCAGGGTGCTCACGGTGCTGGAGAACCCCGAAGACCAGACGGTCTTTGGGCTCATCGCCGGCAGCGCCTTTCTCATCGGGGCGCTGGTGTTGCTGCTCACCGACAGTCGGATCGTGATGGGGTTGGGCGCCATCGCCCAGGCCCTGATCATCCTCATGTACTTCAATCTGGCTCCGGAGCGTGAGCCCAGCTTCGAGGTCTGGGGGATCCTGATCCGCGTGGTCCAGGTGTTGCTCCTCGGCGCTCTCGCCTATCTGGCGATCCGGCCCCGTAGCGAAGCGACCCCGCAGGTGGACGCCCCGTCACAGGGCGCCGTGACGGCCGGGCAGCCGCCGGTGAGGACGGGATCATGAGCACGACTCAGACCTTGACGAGAAAGCCGACCCCGTCGCCCGGAACCAAGCGATTCGGCTACCTGGTGGCCGTGGCGGTCAACGTCGTGATGATCGTCGTAGCCAACAACATCCTCGAGTGGGGCTGGCTCCCCTTCCTGACAGAAGACTTTGCCTCTCTGCTCTGGCTGATCAACATCTCGCTCGGGGCCACCATCCTGGCCAACATCGTCTACATGTCATTCGACCCACCGTGGTTCAAGTCGCTGACCCGGATCGGGCTCAACCTGATCAGCCTGATCGTGACCATCCGGATGCTCCAGGTGTTCCCCTTCGATTTCTCCGGGTATCAGTTCGATTGGGAGATCGTCACAAGGGTGGTTCTCATCCTGGCCATCATTGGGACCGCCATCGCCGTCGTCGTCGAAACGGTCAAACTCGCCACCGGCTGGGACGACAATCCTCGATTGAGGGCAGAATGAGCGACGCAACGAGGCCGACAGAATGGAGCAGCCCATGACCGACGAGAACACGACAGGTGGGAGCGGAGATGCCCGCCAGCGCTGGGTCGAGGAAGTGCAAGAAGCCCTCGATCGGGCCGGCGAGACCTTCAGGGCTGCCTGGGAGGCGACCAGGGAGAGCAGGATGAGCGCCCTCGAGTCGGCCAAGCAGGCGGCGCAGGAGCTGGGTGACGTGATCGACAAGGGCATCGCCGCCGCCAGGGAGCGGTGGGCGACCACCGAAGGAGCGGCCGATAGCGTCGAGGAGGAGTAGAGGGCGGCTCAGGAGGTCAATTCGAGGCGCAGCCGCTCCAGCCTCCGGTCGGGGTCGTAGACCCTCACCATCGGCAATCGAAGTCGCCCCGAGATCGACGCCGACCGGCCGATCGTCACCAGTTCGAGCCCCTCGTCACCGTCCACCCCCTCGGCCAGGGGGCCGACAAGGGCGAGGCCCCGCACCTCGGACCAGCCTCTCGCCTCTTCGTCTGCCCGGAGCACTCGAGCATGGGCCGCCGGATGCCGGATCATGAGCAGGGCCAGGAGCAACTCGTCCCTGGCCTCTGCCACGGTCTCCAAGTCGAGAGCGTGACGGAGCGTGTCACCCCGGGCAAACCCCCTGGCCAACGCCCAGTAGGCATGGCCCCGAACCATCGAGGAAGGGTGGTTGAGATGGTGCTCGATGACCTCGAGTGCTGCCTCCTCGCCTGAGTTGCCCGCCGCCACGAGCAGATTGCGGCGAATGAAACGTCCCTGACGACGGGGCACGTACCACCACGAGAAACGATCGAGCAGGTCGTCGTCTGACAGGGAGAGCAGTTCGGCAAAAGGGAGATCGAGGGGACTCGACCCAGCCGAGGCCAGGGCTGGGCCCCCAGGGGGGCAGGCGATGAGACAGTCGTCGCACCCGTAGACCCGGCGGCCGAGAAGTGGGCGAATCCACTGTGGAATCGAACCCGGGGTCTGGAGCCAGGTTGATAGACACCGCCTCGCGTCCAATCCCTCGGGCCCGAGAGCTGCGGTCGGGCAAGCGGGGATGCACGCTGAACACGACCCGCAATCACGACGCATCGGTTCCGAAACATCCAGGCGAGCGTCGGTCACCACCGATCCCAACAGCATCCAGGGCCCGTGCCCTGGGGCCAGCACCATGGTGCTCTTCCCCGACCAACCCAGCCCTGCTCTGACGGCAGCCGCCCGATCGACCAATCGGCTGTCGTCGACCAGGATCTCCGCCCGGTGACCTGCGGCAGTGAGATGTTCGGCGATGGCCGCGGAGATTCTTCGTAGTGCCTGATAGTGGTTCGACGTGGCGAAACGCCCGATCTCTCCGCCGCTGGCAGCAGGTGTCGACGCATCGGCGAGGTAATTCCAACTCAACACCACCAGGGACCTGGCCCAGGGAAAGGACCTCGTGATGTCGGTGGCCGTATCGGGGTCGTCGTAGGTGAATCCGAGGGGGCCGGAGCGGCCGGCATCCTTCCGAGCACGAAGTGCCGCCGACTCGCGATGGAAGGGCTCGACGCCGCACACACCGAAGCCGGCTGCGCCGAGCCCGCCGGCAATCGCCGAGAGCTCTGTGGTCAGTTCCGCCGACATCCCCTGAGTCTGCTCCCCACGGGCGGGTCGCGCCGCCGCCCTTCCCGACCGACGACATAAGCTCGATGGCACCGAAGAGGAGGTCGGATGTTCCTGGAGGAGCCGCGATCGAGTGTGGGACGCGATCGGCTGTATCAGGAGGACATTGCTGAGGACGGCTACGTGGCGAACCTGACCCGGACCTGGGCCTGGCATCCCGACTTGAGCGACGGACTGTTTGACCTGCTCGACCAGGCCAGGGTGGCCGGCGACCTGAGCCTGCGCGAGAGGGCTCTCCTGGTCACGTCGGCGGCCTCCGGGCTGGGTGACTCTTACTGCTCACTCGCTTGGGGAACCCGGCTTGCCGAGATCGCCGATGTCGACACGGCGGTCGAGGTGGTGAGGCAGGGCCAATCGGCGAGGATTCCCGAGGAGGAGGCCCTGCTGGTGCAATGGGGACGCCTGCTTGCCACCGACCCGAATTCGACCACACGGGAGCACATCGCCCAGCTGCGCCAAGCCGGCTACGACGATGGTCGGATCATGGCTTTGACCGTGTGGGCCGCCCTCCGCATCGCCTTCGCCATCGTCAATGACGCGCTTGGCAGCGAACCTGACGCCGAACTGGTCGAACGGGCACCTGACGGCCTGGTCCAGGCGATCGACTTCGGTCGCCCAGCGGCGGGCTGAGCTCCGGGGGCTTTGTCAACGCGGTCTGCGGTCGCTCTCATCTTCCATGGGCACGTTCACGCACCGCCAAAGCGTTGTGGATGAACCAGCTGTCCTCATTCTCTCCATAACCCTCGACCGGGACACCCCCACCAGCAAAGGGGTTAGCAAACCTGAGCCTTCGAGGCTCATATCCGGAATAGCGGGAGACTGTTGGCGGTTGCAACGGGTTCCTACTCAGCTGAGGTGCCCCAGGTCATGCCCGAAACCGCCCAACTCACCCTTCCCGTCCTCCCGTTGCACAACGGCGTGGTGTTTCCCCACATGGTGGTCACCGTCCACGTCGAGACGAGAGAGGGCAAGACCGCACTGGCTGCGGCTGCCCGCACCGGGGGAAGGCTTCTGCTCGTCCCTCGCCTCGAGGGGCGCTATGCCGCGGTCGGCACCATCGCCGACATCCAACAAGACGACGACGGCAACGTCGTCATCGCTGGGGTCGCCAGGGCCCGGGTCGGCGCCGGGTCCGTCGACGAGACCGGCGCCCTCTGGGTCGAGGTCGAGTCGTATCCCGAAGTCGACATCATCGACGAGGAGCTCGACAGCTTGGTCGCCGAGTACCGCGCCGTGGTCTCAGCCGTGCTCGAGAACAGGGGCATGGCCGGTGTTGCGGAGCGTCTTCTCGACATGGACAACCCCTCACGCCTGGCCGACCTGGCCGTGTACTCGCCCGACCTCGGCCTCGAGCAGAAGGTCGAGCTGCTCGAAGCCCTCGACATCCGCCAGCGACTCGGTCTCCTCCTCGGTTGGATGCGCGAGGTCCTCGCCGACCTCGAGCTTCGCCGCAAGGTGAGAGACGAAGCCGCCGAGCGCATCGAGAAGGGTCAGAAGGACTACATCCTCCGTCAGCAACTCGATGCCATCCGAAAGGAGCTGGGCGAGGAAGGAGACATCGCTTCCGAGTACCGGGCCAAGCTCGCTGAGCGGACACTTCCCGAGAAGGTCGCCGAATCCATCGAACGTGAGATCGACCGACTGGAGCGGATGAGCGAGCAGTCGCCCGAGCACTCCTGGATCAGGACATGGCTCGACACCATGTTCGACCTTCCCTGGGGAGAGAGGTCCGAGGACAGGCTGGATCTCAACGAGGCATGGACCGTCCTCGATGCCGACCACACCGGCCTGACCGATGTCAAAGAGCGCATCATCGAGCACCTGGCCGTGCGCAAGCTTCGCTCCGAGCGAGGCCTGACCGACGACGGCGACCGGAGCACCGGCACCATCCTGCTCCTGGTGGGCCCGCCCGGGGTGGGCAAGACTTCTCTCGGCGAGTCGGTGGCGCGCGCGTTGGGTCGCAAATTCGTCAGGGTGGCCCTCGGGGGCATCCGTGACGAGGCCGAGATCAGGGGGCACCGTCGCACATATGTCGGGGCCCGACCGGGCCGGGTGGCCCGCGCCCTGACCGAGGCAGGGACCATGAACCCCGTCTTCCTCCTCGACGAGATGGACAAGGTGGGCGCCGACTGGCGTGGCGACCCGTCTTCGGCCCTGCTCGAGGTTCTCGATCCGGCGCAGAACCACACCTTCCGCGATCATTACCTGGAGGTCGACCTCGACCTATCCGACGTGCTGTTCATCGGCACGGCCAACGTCGTCGAGACGATCCCTGGCCCGCTCTTGGACCGCACTGAGGTGATAACCATCGACGGTTACACGGATGCCGAGAAGGTCGAGATCGCCCGTGATCACCTGCTTCCCCGCCAACTGCGGGCGGCAGGCCTGGAGCCCGAGGAGCTGGACGTCACCGAGCCCGCCCTCGCCGCCATCGTGGACCGTTACACCCGCGAGGCGGGGGTGCGCAGCCTGGAGCGACAGCTGGGCAAGCTGGCGCGGAAGGTCGCCACCGAGGTGGCCAAAGACACGGGTTCGACCCCGGTCACCGTGGAGGAGCCGCAAGTCCGTGACTATCTGGGCAAGCCCAAGGTGTGGAAGGACGAGGCATCGGACCGCACAGATGTTCCCGGAGTCGCCACGGGCCTGGCCGTCACCGGGGCAGGTGGCGAGGTGCTCTTCATCGAGGCCACCGCCATGGACGGCGAGCCGGGTCTCACCTTGACCGGCCAGCTTGGTGACGTGATGAAGGAGTCGGCACGGATCGCCCTCTCCTATGTGGAGGCACACGCCGAGGACCTCGGAATCGACCCTTCTGCTCTGCAGAGGAGGTTCCACGTACACGTCCCTGCCGGTGCCATCCCGAAGGACGGCCCCTCGGCCGGCATCGCCATGCTCACCGCCCTTGTCTCACTGCTCACCGGACGCAAGGTGAAGGACACCGTCGGCATGACAGGCGAGATCACGCTTCAAGGCAAGGTCCTGCCCATCGGGGGCATCAAGCAGAAGGTGCTCGCCGCTCACCGGGCGGGGCTGCAGCGGGTGATCGTGCCCCGTCGCAACGAGGCCGACCTTGACGACGTGCCCGAGAGGGTGCGCGAGGACTTGAGCTTCACCATCGCCGACACGGCCGGCGATGTGCTGGAAGCTGCGCTGGTCTAGACCTCTTCGGGCCCAGGCTCGTCCCAGAGCGATGCGGCCGGGTTGCGCACCACCGGGCCCGATCGGGGTCGATCGGAGAAGACCTCGACCAACGGCTCTTCAGCCAGCTCGTCTTCGGCGCGGGCGTGCTTTCCCTCTCGCTCCACCGGCCGGGCGAACCGATCACGGTCCCGCTCACCGGTCAGGTCGCTGAGGAAGTGAACGCTGACGTGACCGCAGGCCTCGCACACCACGCGCTCAATCCCCAGGCTCTGCACCGTCATCGTGACCTTGTGCACGCACCGGTCTTGCCGGCGAATGCGGCGCAGGACATCCATCTGTGACGAGCCTCCTCCAGTTACCAATATCAGTCTGCCGGGCCGTCGAATCACCGAAAAGGGCCAACTGGGCCGAAGCCGCCCGAGCTAGTCACCGAATCCGCCCCTTTGGCGAGGGATAACCTGGGCAAATGGACTCCATGGAATTGGCCGCGATCGTTGGTCGCGCCGACGAGAGGCCTTCCGATGTCGACTCCCAGATCGACGCTGCCTACGCCTGTGACCGTGAAGACATGGAAGCAGAGGCGGTCGCGTACTACGACCGGGCGTGGCAGCTTGGGATTCCCGAGGCCCGTCGCCACGACTTCCTCATCGGATACGGATCGACCCTGCGCAACGTGGGTCGTCTCGACGATTCCCTTGGGATCCTCGAGACGGCTGCCACCGAATACCCGGACGACCTGGCTCCCAACGCCTTCATCGCCCTCACCCTCAACAGCGCCGGGCGGAGCGACGAGGCAGTGGCACTGCTCCTCGAGAGCCTGATCGCGGCGGACGGCTCCGGAGTGGCCCGATTCGGGCCGGCGCTCGCCTCCTACGCCGAGTTGCTGCGCCAGTGAGCCGCCATCATCCGAGCTCGAGGTCGACCACCACGGCGGCATGATCCGAGCCGCGCACCGGCTCAACGATCGTGCTCTTCGCCCAGATCCCGCGGCCGAGAACATGGTCGATGCGGAGCATTCTGGGCCAGCCCGGACGCCATCCCCAAGTCGGGTCGGGCTTGGTCCCGGCTGACCTGGCCGCGTCGGCCACCACGTCGTCCCATCGCTCGGTGAGACGGTCGTAGAGAGGCCATGCCGGCGACGAGTTCATGTCTCCGGCGAGAACCGCGGGCCGGTCACCGACCTCGCGCTCGGTCCAGGATTCGACCGCCTCGATTTGCTCGCGTCGAAGGCGAGCAGACGTCCACCAGGGGAACTTCACCGGGTTCCGCATGTGGGTGGTGGCCACCAAGACGGACCGACCCTCGATCAGATGGCGCCCCCAGACGATCCAGCGCCACGACAAGGGGATCGTGTCGAACACAGCCTGGTAACTGCTCGCCATGCCATAGCCTTCGTGATCCTCGGCCGGGTGTAGGTGGTGGTAGGGATATCGGGCGGCGAGGACCGGGGCAATGTCCGGCCCCATCTCCTGGACGACCACGATTTCGGGACGGTGCCGGTCGATGATCGAGGCGACGTCGGGCCACTCCGCTCTCCCGTTGAGCAAATTCGCCGTCATCAGCCTGAACGAAGCGCCCATCGGCGGGCGACGCTAACCGGGCCTCTGGAAAAGGGATACCCCGGTTTTCCACAGTTGGGTCTCCTGACCCATGGCCGCAAGGGGAAGGGTCGACAAAGATCGGCTCAGGAGGAGCCATGGGAGGCATCCACACCGCAACGGGGACGAGACGTGCGCGACAAGCGGGGAACCGCTGCGGGCACGCCGAGACGATGAGCACCATCGCCGCCGGGCTCGAGCGAATCGTCTGCGAGACATGCGGTCACCTCAGCTTCCGCTGGCACGAAGACGTGTCCGACTACATCGAGCGGGAGCGAAACCGAGCCGGGGGCGTGATGGAGCGAGATCTCGGCCTGTTCGCCCATGAGGCGACGCTCCACATCCTCAGCCGTTACCAGCTACATCCCGAGTCTGCCGCAGTCGCGGTCTGACCCTGAGCCCCTAGCGGTCCTGCCAGAGGTCGGTGGACAGGTACTTCAACCCGGTATCCGAGAGGACCACCGCGATTCGGGCGCCTGCATGCTCGGTGGCGAGGAGACGTTCTGCGGCAGCCACACAAGCCCCCGAGGAGAACCCGGCGAAGATGCCCTCGATCCGAGCCAGACGCCGCGCCGTTTCCACCGCAACAGAGTCGGGAATCTCCAGGTAACCGTCGATCAGCTCTGAGTCCCACCCCTGCAACGCGGTCATGGCGTAGCCACCTCCCTGGATGCGGTGGTTGGGATTCGTGATGGGTCGACCGGCGAGAGCCGCCGCTCCTCGGGGCTCGACCACATAGCAGCGGATATCGGGGTTGCGTGCCTTCAGATGACGAGACACCCCGACGAAAGTCCCCCCGGTGCCCACGAACTCACAGAACACGTCGATGCCTCCCCCTGTCTGAGCCCACAGCTCTGCAGCCGTGCCCTGCTCGTGAGCATTGGCATTGCCAGATAGCCGGAATTGGTCGGCTCGAAAGGCAGAGCGCTCGATGGCGATACGACGCGCCGCCGATTCGACCCGTGCCAGGTCCTCACCCGAGACATGCCCGGGGGTTGAGCCATCGGCCTGATCGACGAGAACGACTTCGGCCCCCAGCGCCTCCATCATCTGGGCGCGCTCTTCCGAGTTGCCACGCGACATCACGGCGATGAAGGGGTAGCCCTTGACGGCGCACACGATGGCCAGCCCGGTCCCGGTGTTGCCACTGGTCAACTCGACCACCGCCTGACCTGCTCTCAAGGCCCCGCTCTCTTCGGCCTCCTCGATGATCCTCAGTGCGATCCGGTCCTTCTTCGATCCACCGGGGTTGAGATAGTCCAGCTTGGCCAGGATCTCTCCGCGCGGTTGGTCCCAGAGACGTGCGAGCCGAATCATCGGTGTCATCCCGATCACGTCGAGGACCGAGTCGGCCAATGACCGGAGACCGCCGATCGATTGCGATCCGGCGAGTTGTTCCACCTCGAAGTGCCCCAGCTCCCTTTCCCACACCGTGAGCGCCTCGCCTTGCCTGTCGAGTTGCTCATATTCCACCTGGTGGGAGACGATCCAGTCATCCCGGGCCCGGGCCGACTCCCAGCGGTCGATCGTGATGAAGCGGGTCGTGTCAACCGGGTCCTGCCACAGCTCACTGCCCAGATACCCGGGCGAAGTTCGAAACAACTCGACCCAACCCCCGCGAGACCCATAGAGAAGCTCGAATTCCGCCAGCGATCCCGGAATCACCCGATACTCCCACAGGTCTGTGTGCACCTCTGCCCTCAGACGACGACCGTGGTCCCGGGCATGCCGGGGATTATCTCCATGTCGCGGCTCTGCTCCTCCAGCCAGCGGTGCGTCTCATCGAGCATCTCGTCGGTGTGGGCGGGATCATGATGGAACGTCACCAGCCGCCCGGCGCCGACGAGATGGGCGAACCCGAGGAGATGGGTGTACGAGCTATGACCCCACCCGACTCGCTCGCGGTACTCGTCGTCGGTGTACTGGGAATCGTGGATGAGGACGTCGCAGTCCCGCGACAACTCGTACCCCGACGTCCATTCGGCCGAGTGGGGAAAGTCATGGGCCCCGAGGGCCGGCTCGTGGTCAGGGATGTAGGTCAGCGCCCTCCCCTCCTCTTCCAGTCTGAAGCCGAGGGTCGCTCCCGGGTGGCTGACCAGGTCGGCCAACACCTTCACCCCGTCGATGTCGAACTCACCGGGGGCCACGTCGTGAAACACGACGTTGGGCAGGTCCCTCACCCGCACCGGGAACAAAGGTGGGGAGAGATATCGATTGAGCCGCTCCTGAAGAGTCTGCTGATCGGACATGGGGCCCCAGACGTCGACTCTGACCTCGGGGTCGTGGAGCGGGGCGAAGAAAGGCAGACCCTGTATGTGGTCCATGTGGAGATGGGTGATGAGCAGATCGACCTGGCTGAGCCCATCGGCCTCGGTTCCGAGGGCCCGGATCCCGCTTCCCGCGTCGAGGATGATGAGACGGCCCGCGGCGCTTCTCACCTCGACCGTCGATGTGTCGCCCCCGTATCGGGCCGTTTCCGCTCCCGGACTGGCGATCGAGCCGCGGGTCCCACGCAAGGTGACCCTCAGCTCTCCACCTCCCAGAACGTGGCCAGGATCCCGTGGAACTTCCCACCCTGGCCCTCTATCGGGATGGCCGTGACCTCTACAGCACGCCACACCCCATCGATTCCCTGGAACCTCACCGCTCTGTGTGCGGGTCGGTGCTTGCTCAGAGCCGTGACGACCGGAAAGTCGACTTCGGCGAGAGGAGTCCCGTCGAGCTCCGTGACCTGCCACTTGCCGACCAGATCCTCGGTCCGGATTGGGCCCGCGTCGTCGAACTCGATGCCGAGCAGGCCCTCGGCCGACTCGTTGTAGTAGATGAGGTTTCCCATCTCGTCCATCATCCACATCGGGATGGCGAGGTAGCTCGAGAGCTGTCGGAGAAGGATCATCTCCAATGGCTGCTGCGGCATCGCCCAAACTTACCTGCCGAAACCGGCGCTGGGTGAGCCTGGTTCAACTCTCCGGACCGGATTGCCGATCCTCGATAGGACACGAGGACAGGACTCACCATGATGACGTCACAGCTGGGCCGGGTGATCCTCACCGCCTCGCCCGCGACCTCAGACGAGATGCGCGCCGCCCCGGAACAGGGTGGCGCCTGTGCGCCCTTGGACGGATTGCTCGACGAGGTCGCCCGCGAGGCGAGTCAGGCGTCAGGACGGAAAGGTGATCGACGGCCGGGACGTCGATCACCAGGCGGTTCCACGGGAGGGCTCAGCCGGCCCTCTCGATGATCCCTTTCATCTCGTCGAGGTCGAATCCACGAAGCGTCGTCGTGCGCACGTTGCCCAGCGCCGACACCTTCAACGCGGCGGCCGTGGCCGTCTCGTCGTCCGGGGCCTCGACGATCGCCACCACGTCGTAGACCCCCATCGTCCAGCAGATCTCCTTGACCCTTCCTCCCATCTCCGCGACCAGGTCCATGAACGCCTGCGCCCGTTTCGGTGTGTCCGAGAAGTTGCGGACGCCCTGATCCGTGAAGTTGGCCAGTGTGACGTACGTTGCCATCCGTCACCTCCGTTTCTCCCGGCCGTCCCGGCCGAAGCTACACCCCCGGACGGTCAGCCACGCATGAAGCTGCGAACCGTGTCGATGGTGTCGGCCTCGTCGGGGCCCTTGTCCTCACGGAAACGTCTGACCCGGGCAAAGCGGAGAGCGACGCCGCCGGGATAGCGCGTGCTTCGCTGCACACCGTCGAAGGCGACCTCGTAGACGATCTCGGGTCTGAGATGCACGACGTGACCGCGACGATGGTCTTCGATCTCCAGGAACCGGTCGGTCTGCCAGGCGAGCATCTCGTCGGTGAGGCCCTTGAACGTCTTCCCGAGCATGACGTAACCTCCCTTCCCGTCCCGGGCTCCGAGGTGGAGATTCGAGAGCCACCCTTCCCTCCGCCCCGAGCCCCACTCTGCGGCCAGGATCACCAGGTCGAGAGTGTGTGTCGGCTTCACCTTGAGCCATCCCGATCCGCGGCGACCCGCCTCGTACGGTTGACCAGGGTCCTTGGCCACAACGCCTTCGAACCCGTCGGCCACCGCCGTCTCGAAGAAGCGGTTTGCCGCCTCCGGATCCGAAGTCGTGATCGACCCGATCAGCGCCTCTTTGGGCACCGCACGTCGCAGGGCTTTCCTCCGCTGGCTGAGGGGACGATCCACCAAATCCTCGCCGTCGAGGTGGAGACAGTCGAAGTAATAGGCCCGGAGTGGGATTCCGCCACCGGCGTCAATGGACCCGAACCGGCTCATCGAGTCCTGGAATTGCTCCGGGCCCGACGGACCGAAGAGGAGCACCTCGCCGTCGAGGATGAATGAGCTGCCTGGATAACCCAGGACCGCCTGGACGATCTCGGGGAGGCCCCCGGTGACGTCACGGAGATTTCTCGTGAAGAGAGCAACTCGATCACCATTCCGGTGGACCTGGATTCGCGCGCCGTCGAGCTTCCACTCCACGATGGCTTTGCCCAGCGAGGCCAGTGCATCGGCTGCGCTGTCGGCAGTCTTGGCCAGCATCGGCTGCACCGGGGTGAACAGGGTGAGGCTCGAGTGCCCCAATGCCTGGGGGCCCGTCCCGAGGGCGCGTGCCGCCACCGCCACCAGGTCACCTTCGAGCATCGCCGCTCTGCGTACCCGCTCGGCGGGGACGCCGAGTGCAGAGGCGACCGCCTCCGCCATCACGCCTTCGAGGGCTCCCTGGCGGAGGTTGCGCATGATCAGGTCACGCAGGAACCCCTGCTCCGCCTCGGTGGCGGACGCAAGCAGCCCGAGGAGCAGGCTCTTCCGCTGCGTGTTCGACCCGGGCCCAGAGGCGGCCGCAATCTGCTCGAGGGCACGGTCGACGTCGAGGATCTCCAGCTCGGCCAGGGAGGCAGGATCGGCTTCGACGGCGTGGACAGTGGCCCACCCGACGTTGAGCCGGCTCTGCAGCGGCCGACCGGTCAGGTAGGACACCGCCGCGGGCGCCTCTTCCGGAGTGAGACGCTGCAGGGCCCCGGCCAGCAGCTCGACCTTCTTCGTGCGACTGCGGGTGGCGGCCACCCCGGCGGACACGGTCACCAGCTCGTCGAGCAGCACCTCCCCGAGGCTACCCAACCACCCGGCGGGCCTGAACCTGAGACAGTTGTGCCCGTATACGGGCACAGGAAGCTGAGGTTCCCCGGCCCACATACGGTGATAACCGTCTCAGCTTCGGGGAGGCCGGGTCAGGATCGGAACCGGTCGAAGGGCTCGAGGACGATGCCCGCCGCCTCGAGAGCGCGGTCGACGGACTCGACCGCCGGCGAGACGTCGACCGGCTCCAGGTCCGCCCAGGGGTCGAGGTCGAGACGCCCGTCGATGGTAGGAAGTCGGAGCTCGTTTGGCTCGACTGTCTCCAACTCCTCCCAATGAAGCGGCGCCGCCACAGGGGCGCCGGGCCGAGGTCGAAGCGAGAAAGGGGCAACCGACGTCGAATAGGGGGCATTGCGGAGCCAGTCGACGAAGACGCGCTCCCCCCGTTCCTTCTTGCGGAAGGCGAGAGTCATCAGGTCCTCATTAGCGGCAGCGGCGAGAGCGGCTGTCCCTCGCGCCACCTGGGCAACGAGGTCGGCGCCCGTGCTCGGCTCCAACTTGGCGCGCAGGTGATAGCCTTTGGAGCCCGAGGCGAGGAGCCTGGTCGGGATGGCATGCCGGTCCAAGATCTCCCGCATCGCCACTGCGGCCTCCCTCACCAGGTCGACCCGGCCCTCCGGCGGATCCAGGTCCCAGATGGCCCAGTCCGGATGGTGCTCGTCGTGAACCCGGACCGGCGGGATGTGGAAGGTGATCACGCCCAGGTTGGCGAAAAAGCCGATGCCCTCGGCCGTGTTGACCACCGGGTACACGGTGGTCCCGCCGTCTTCCTTGGGGACCTCGTGCCGGCCGATCAGGTCCTCGGGCGCATGGTCGGGCACATTCTTCTGCATGAAGCCCTGTCCGCCGATCCCGCGCGGGAACCTCTCCACACTGAGCGCCCGCTCCTCGACGAAGGGGAGCATCCGGTCGGCGATCCGTGAGTAGTAGTCGACAACCTGCCCCTTGGTGATCCCATCGTCGGGGAAGACGACACGGTCGGCGTTGCTGACCTCCATGGGTCAAGCCTATGGCTCAGCTCGCGTTGAGGAGTCTGCGTCCTTCGGTCTCGCCGTCGATGATCCGGCCAGTCGGCTCGAATCCGTGGCTGAGGTAGAAGGGACGGGGCGAGCCCTTCCCCTCGCCCCAACTGGTGAGCAGAGTCTCGTCCCCCATCCTCCGACACTCCTCCGCCACCAGATCGAGCACCCGCCCCCCTATTCCCCTGCGCTGGTGAAGCCGGTCGACCAGAAGACGCCAGAGGTATGGCTCCGGGTGATGTTCGGTGGTGAGCGCCAGCATCACGAAGGCAGCGATCTCGCCGTCGGCCACCACAGCCCGCATCCAGGGCAGCAACGGGGAGCCGTCGACCACCTCGGGGAACAGTGCGTCGGCGAAGGAAGAGAACATCGGTGCGACGAACGCCTCCTGGGTCTTGTGGGTGACCAGCTTCGACACGGCGCGCTCGTTGGCCTGGGTGATCTCCACCAGGTGCACGTCATCCGGAGGACCGGACGGCCGGGCGCGCCAGGTGTCCCAGTCGGAGCGGACCATTCCATAGATCCAGTCGTCGGAGACCTCGCCGTCCAGCCAGAACGACGACCTGGTGTGGCCTTCGAAGAGGAACCCGCAACGCTCCAGGACCATCGCCGACGCCGTGTTGTCGGGATGCAACATTCCGAAGACCCGGGTCACGCCGATCCCGTCGAACAGGTACTCGACCAGGGCGGTGAGGGACTCGACCGCGTACCCCCTCCCCCAGTGCCTGGAGTCGAAGGTGTAGCCCACCTCGGCGGTGCGGCCCTCCTGACTGAGATGCAAGGCGAGGTCGCCGAGCACCTCACCGCTCTCCCGATCGGACACTATTGCCATCCACCACTCGTCGTTCTCCGGCCCTTCCATGGCAACGAGCTCGGCCACGATCTCCTCGGCCCGTTCCAGCGAGAAGGGCACCGACCAGTCCTGGAAACGCGCCACGTCCGGGTCGTTGCGACGCGCCACCAGACCATGGGTGTCGTCTGCCTGGAAGGGGCGGATGAGCAGCCGCTCCGTGGTGATCGGCGAGAACATGGGCAGCCGATTCAACCAGGGAACGCGAAGGGGCCCGGATGGATAACCTCGCGGAATGACCGAGAAGGGCCCGGCCGAGCGAGTGACCGGGCCGGCCTCCTACTTCCCGTCGATCGAGAAGCAATACGGCCGGCCAATCGCGGAGTGGAAGAGCCTGATCCGCGCCAGCGAGCTCGAGAGGCACGGTGAGCTGGTGGGCTGGCTGAAGAGCGAGTACGGGATGGGTCATGGCCATGCCACGGCCCTGGTGGCCCACACCCTCCAGGAGGACAAAGGCGGCTGACCAACCCGATGACTAGTCGGAACGGGCAAACCCCAATTGGTCAGGTAAGCGTGGACGCGACGAAGCTTGACTCTCCGAGATGGGAGGCGACGCGGGTCTCGGTGGCCTTATCGCGGGTCTGCAACGACTGCGCGCCCAGAACCCGACCGCCTTCGGCGAGATCGCCCGCACCCTGGACAACAAGATCGAAGAGATGCTGGCGGTGTGCCGCACCATCGAGGGCCGACTCCGCCAGGGTGGTGACAGCGAGACCGCCGACCTCCTCGGGATGATGGTGCTCGAGTGGGAGACCACTCTCGATTTTCCTGCCCTGCTCTTCCCCCACCTCTTGGAGCGAGACGAAAGGGCCGGCGAAGCCCCCGCCCACTAACGGCGAGGCTGGAGCGAAGCTGTCGCCCCGTCTAGTGAGATCTTTTCGATCGGCGCCAGGGTCCCGCCGAAGTGGGCGCGACCCTGTCCGGCCCCTTCCACATCCTCCGGCCGACGCCCGCGCAGTGAGTGAAAGTCGATGAAGCTGGCCACCTCGAGATTGGGGAGCACGAGCCAGGAATACGCCTGGAATGGCTCCTGGAACGGGTTGCGCAGGACCAGGGCGGAGCCGTTGAGCGGCTGCCACGGGCCTGAGAGCGAGTCACCCACGAACCCGTACAGCCCAGTGGGACCGGCGACGTCGGGATGGAATGTTCGCGCCTGGGTCGAGAAGAACAGGTAGTACGCACCGTCGCGGACCACGAGGTGGGGCCGCTCCAGCTCGTTGTTGACCCCGTCCGCTTCGATCAGAGGTGGGAGGAGCCGGTACCCGGCCTCCCCCTCCCTCGCGATGCCTATCGCACCGTCGAACTCCGTCTTCGAGTCGACAAGGGATGCGGTGAACAACAGGTACCTCCCGGAGCCGGCGGGGTCGTCGAAACGGAACGGATCCCGGAAGGCCTTGATGAACCCGGGCTCCCCCGTGTCCTGTTCGGCCGTCGACCGGTAGCGGCCACCGGCGGTCACTGCCTCGACGTGGGGTTCCCAGTCCTGGGCTCTGACCTCCCCCGACCTCAGCCCGCCGACGGTACGGACGATGCGCTGGACAAAGGTGGGGGCGCTCTCTCCGCGTCTGCCCGAAGCCGTGTAACAGACCTCGAGCGCACCGCTTTCGGGATCGAAGGTGGCGCATCCGGCCCATTCCCTACTGCCAAGACTTGCCCCCTCGGGAAACAGCGGGCCGTGGTCCACCCAGCCACCACCTCCCCAGGAGATGATCCTGATTCGGGCTGCGTCGTGCCGCTGACCGGGATCGAGGCGTGAGGGGGCGGACAGGGCCATCCAGATCTCCCTACCGTCGACCAGCGCCACCGCACCGTCCGAGAGTCGAACAGGCCAGAGGTCCCACAGGTACAGGTCGGGGATCATCCGACCCGTCTCGGCGGCGGTCAGAACCGGGGTGCAGGTGGCAGGGTCGTCCACGATCAGTCCGACCTGCTCTCTGGTCCAGGAGATCGTCACTCTGATTCGGCGAGGGTCAGATGCCCGTCCTCACCCACCAGCACGTGGATCGGGTCCGAGACTGCTCCGACAAATCCGGCGCCGGGCCGGGTCCTCTCCCAGGAGAGGAACAACAGGTCGCCCCTCGAGCCGCTGACCAACCGGCCGGCGTAGCTCGACCCGTCCTGGTCCGCCTTCAACGCACGGGCCTGATCGAGGGGGTAGGGGCCGAAGGGATCGGAAGCTCGCAGGTAGTAGGTGCCCGTCCCCGGTCCCGTGGCTCGCCTATGGTCGCTCTGGGTCAGGAGGTCGCTGCAAAAGGTCATGTACCAGTGGTGGCGATGCCTGGTCAGTTGGCTCACCTCGACCTGGCCGAAACCGTCGGGTGTGGTCAGCGGAGGGAGGACCTCCCAATCGATCAGATCGTGAGAGCGGGCATGGGCGAGCACCCCTCGGCCGTGACGATGCCCGCGGTTGACCCGCGCGGTGATCGTGGCATGGAACCAGCCATCGTCATGATGGAACACCCAGGGATCACGCCAGGCCTGATCGTGCCAGTCGCCTGCGTCGAACGTCTCGTACCACAGCGGGTCGGCCTCGATCAGAGGCCGCGACCCGTGCCGTTCCCAGACCACGAGGTCGTCGCTCACGGCGAGGCCGATCCGCTGGACCAGCCCTGACTCGGCGCTCGACGTGCCCGTGTAGAAGAGATGCCATCGAGCACCGTGCCGGACGATCGACCCCGTCCACGTGGTGAGGTCGTCCCAGGCGCCCTCGGGCCCCGGGACCAGTGCGTCGGGGACGACCTCCCAGTCGACCAGATCACTGGATACCGCATGTCCGATCGAGACGTTCCAATGCCTCAGCTCTGGATCGCCGATCGACTTCGGGGCCTGGAGATAGAAGATGTGATGGGTCCCGCCGTCGTCGACCAGCCAGAAGTCCCAGATCCACTTGTCTGCAAGGCGGAGCGCCACAACTTCCCTCCAGAGCGATGGGGGTTATACCAGGTGTCGATTCGATGGGAACAGACCCCTCGGCTATTCCGCGATGCTCAGCCGAGATGTGGATCGACCTGCAGCTTCGGTCTGGCATCGTGGGGGCGGTCCCCGGCGAGCCAGTCGACGGCATCGTCGAGCCCGCCCACCGTGGAGACGAGCCCGTCGGGCACCACCTCTCCTGACGCATATGCGCCGATGGTGTCGTCGATCGCGGCCGACCCGCCCAGGACTCCGACCGTGGTCAGATCGGACAGCACCAGGTGGCGGGTGTCGATCAGGCTGGGCCGCCCCGCCAGCCCGATGAGCACGAGGTGCCCGCCCGGCTCCACCCAATGGAGCGAAGCGGCCGGGGTATCCGGGTCGGAGGTTGCGTCGATGACGGCGTGGAAGCTCCCGGCTCGGCTCTCGTCGACGTCGCTGACCGTGATCGCCGAGTCCACACCGAGATCCCTTGCCAGCCCGATCCCTCCCGCCTCTATCCCGACAACGTGTACCTCGACTCCACGAGCAAGAGCAAACAGAGCGGCCAGTAGCCCGATCGTCCCCGGCCCGAAGATCAGTAGTCGCTCTCCGCGATCGACCGCCGCCGCCGTCACCGCCCGATATGCACACGCCCCCGGTTCGACAAGGGCGGCGGCGGCAGGGGAGATCGTCTCGGGAAGCCGATGGAGAACATCGGCCGGCACGAGGAGCTGTTCGGCGAGCGCACCGGGCCATCCGCCCCGGACGCCGATCTCGAACCGCTCCTCGCAAACCTGATGCCTGCCCCGACGACAGCGGTCGCAGCTGCCGCACCCGATCATGGTGTCACTGGTGACCCGCCCTCCCAGCCACTCCCGTGACACTCCCTCGCCGACGGAGCTGACCCGTCCCACCCACTCGTGACCGGGTCTCAGGGGGTAGGAGGCATGTCCTTGGTGGAGGTAGGCCATCTCGCCGGTGAACAGCTCGACGTCGGTGCCGCAGATCCCAACCCTTTCCACCTCGACCACGACCTGACCCGGGCCGGCCATCGGCGGGTCGATGTCATCGATTCGGGCATCCCCCGGACCATGTAAGACCAACGCTCGCATGCGCCTATATTCGTGCACCCGCGGCTCTCCGTGCGCAGAATGGCACCGTGGCCGCCGCCCCGACCTCTTGACCATGCGAATCCTCTGGGACGAGCCCATCCCCGCCGACGACGGGATCACCCTCCGTGCCGACGTGTTCCTCCCCGAGGACGACGGGGCGTTTCCAACCATCCTCTCCTACGGGCCCTACGGAAAGGGCCTTGCCTTCCAGGAGGGGTACAAGGCGCAATGGGACTACATGATCGAGCGCTACCCGGAGGTGGCCGAGAGCACCAGCAGCACATTTCAGAACTGGGAGGTGGTCGACCCGGAGAAGTGGGTCCCCGACGGGTACGCCATCGTCAGGGTCGACTCGCGGGGAGCGGGCCGGTCACCGGGATACCTCGATGTGTGGTCGGCACGGGAGACGCTCGATCTCTATCAATGCGTCGAGTGGGCCGCCGTCCAGTCTTGGAGCACCGGTCGTGTCGGTCTCGCCGGCATCTCCTACTACGCCATGAACCAATACCAGGTGGCAGCTCTGCAGCCGCCGCACCTGACCGCAATCTGCCCATGGGAGGGGGCATCGGATTGGTATCGCGAGTTCGCTCGACATGGCGGGATCCTGTGCCGATTCGCCGAGGACTGGTACGGCCGCCAGGTCGAGACCGTGCAACACGGCGTCGGCGAGCGCGGCTACCGAAGCAAGATCACCGGGGAGTTGGTCGCCGGCCCTGACACCGTCGAAGGTGCGGAACTGGAGGAGCGTCGGGCCGACCTCGCTCACGACGTCAAGAGCCGGTCAACGATCGACGACTGGCACATGAGTCGTAACCCGGACTGGACGCAGGTGGTCGTGCCGATGCTCTCGGCGGCGAACTGGGGCGGGCAGGGCCTACATTTGAGAGGGAACATCGAGGCCTTCACCCAGGCCGCATCGGCCGAGAAATGGCTCGAGGTGCATGGTGACGCCCATTGGGTCGACTTCTACACCAATCGCGGCGTCGAACTGCAGAAGCGCTTCTTCGCCCATTACCTGAAGGGGGAGGACAATGGGTGGGATGAGCAACCCCGGGTCATGCTGCGCGTCCGTCACACCGACGGGACCTTTCACGAGCGCTCCGAGGGGGAGTGGCCGATAGCCAGGACGGTCTGGACCCCTCATTACCTCAACGAAGAGGGCGGTCTCGGCTTCGACCCGGACCTGGCCGGGTCGACTCTGAGCTATGACCCCGCCGGCCCGGGCATCACCTTCACCACTCCCCCGCTCACGGCCACCACCGAGGTGACCGGGCCGCTCGCCGCCAAGTTGCACATATCTTCCACAACGACTGACGCCGACTTCTTCCTGGTGGTGCGGGTCTTCGACCCGGCGGACGACGAGGTCACCTTCATGGGCGCCCTCGACCCGAATACTCCAATGGCCCAGGGCTGGCTCAGAGCCTCCCATCGTCGGCTCGATCCTTCCGCCAGCCTGCCCTACCGACCATTCCACTCCCACACCGACGTCGAGCCTCTCGAGCCCGGCGAGATCTACCAACTGGACGTCGAGATCTGGCCGACTTCGATCATCATCCCGGCCGGGTACCGCATGGCGTTGACCGTCCGGGGGAACGACTACAGGTACGAGGGGGAGCTCGACGATTTCGCCAGGAGCTTTCACTACGCGGGCAGGGGCATCGGCCCGTTCAGACACGACGACCCCACTGATCGTCCCGCAGATCTGTCCGGCGGGGTGGTGACTCTCCATGTCGGGGGCGACACTCCGTCCCACCTCCTAGTCCCGGTGGTACCGCCGAAACCCGGCTAGGGAGCGGCTGACATTGTCCAATCGCGTCCCGGAACGTGTTTCGTCTCGACCGGACCCTGGGTAGCACCCGGCCAAGGAGGTGTCAGATGCAAGTCAGGGAAATCATGACCGAGGCCACCCGTGTAGTCGGGCCCGGGGAGTCGGCGAGGCGAATAGCCGAGATCCTCGCTTCGGACGAGATCGGCTCGGTCATTGTCTGCAACGACGACCGCAGGTTGCAGGGTTTGGTGACCGATCGTGACATCGCCACCCAGGTGGTGGCGCGGGGTTTGGATCCAGATACCACCGTTGCCTCCGACCTCCTCGACGGCTCGGAGGTGATAACGGTCGGTGCCGATGACACAGTCGACCTCGCCATCGAGACGATGCAGGAGCACGCCGTCAGACGGCTGCCCGTCGTCGACGGCCATGACTTGGTGGGCATCGTGAGTCAGGGCGATCTGGCAATTCACGCCGCCGCCGCGCCGGTCGGCGGGATGGTGGAGGCGATCTCTCAAGCTCCGGACAACACCGGGCGTGGCTAGCGAGAGGAGAGCGACATGCC
The DNA here is from genome assembly GCA_036556665.1 of Acidimicrobiia bacterium. Classification (GTDB taxonomy): domain Bacteria; phylum Actinomycetota; class Acidimicrobiia; order Spongiisociales; family ZC4RG35; genus JARDZU01. The sequence continues at coordinate 4,704 of DATBIX010000040.1, read as the reverse complement.
CAAGGACAAGAGACCCAGCGTCAAGGACGAGGAGCGCTATGAAGCGATGCGGCGGGAGGGGATGAGCAAGGAGAAGGCGGCACGGATCGCCAACACCCCGGCCAAGACCGCGGGTCGTCGTGGGGGGAAGGCCGAGCCGTACGAGGAGTGGAGCAAGGACCAACTCTACGACAAGGCGAAGAAGGTGGGCATCGAAGGTCGATCCGGGATGAGCAAGAAGGAGTTGATCTCGGCGCTGCGCAACCACTGATTGCGCAATCCCGACATCGGCGCTCACACCTCGATCACGGCCGGAGCGAATGCCCGGCTGACCAGGATCAGAGCCCAGCCGACCGCCAGACCGGCCAACCCGGCGGCGATCACAAGTGACCGCATCAGCCAGGCCTTGCCGGCAAGTGACGCCTCGGTCTTCGCAATGGTTGCCGATGCTTCGGCCACGGTGTCCTGATACGGCCCCGTCAGTTCCTGAACGCTGCCCAGATCGCTCTGAAGTCCGCGCAACGCACTGGCGAGACGCCCCGTCTCATCCACGAGTTGGTTGGCGGAGGGGATGAGCCGGCGCACCGTTTCACTCTGCTCCCGGAGCTGGGGCGGAAGCTCGCTCAGGGCTGCCTCCATGCCTCGAAGCGACTCATCGAATGGCTCATCCGGCGAGTAGTCGAGTCCGAACAGGCTGAGGGCGCGCAGGGTGCCGTCGATGGTCCCGGCTGCCTGGATCGCAGCCGGCATAGCCAGCAGGATGGCGTCGATCTGAGCCGGGAGATCCTCTTCGAGCAGGTCGGCCACCCCTTCCAGACCTTGGGCTGCGGCAGAGGCGGTGGCCGAGGCGCCTTCCACGCTGCCCGCCGCTGCATCGAGGCTCTCGTCGATCTGGCCCGCCGCCTGGTCGAGTACTTCCACCGCCTCGGCGATGCCCTCGATCGCCGAGCGGGACAGCGCCACGGTGGCTGTCAGATCGTCGACCAGGGAGCCGACGAGGACGATCCCGAGCACGAGGCCGATGACGCTTGCCGTCATCGTGATCACCCCGGCCGCGACAAGACCGGCCCGGACGCGCGGCTGGCCATACTCGGCTACGTCCCGGATCATCGGCCCTGCCTACCCGGCGAAGTGGTGGTCAAAACGGTTTTGCTCCCTTCCGGCTGGGGGTACGACACGCCGTTTGGCTGATTCGATCATCTCCGCCTCCGGGCTCACCAAGCGATTCGGTCCGTCCGCCGGTGTGTTCGATCTGGACCTGGAAATAGCTCCAGGCCTCATCGTCGGGCTCATCGGTCCGAGCGGCTCCGGAAAGACGACGACGGTCCGGCTCATGACCGGGATCCTCTCCGCGGACTCGGGCCAGCTGTCGGTGCTCGGAGCAGATCCCGAGTCCTTCACCTCGGCCACGAGGCAGCAGATCGGGTACATGCCGCAGGACTCGAACCTCGATCCACATCTCACCCTCCACGAGAACCTGAACTTCGCCGCCAGCCTCTACGGGATGTCGTATCAGAGGTCCCGGCAGCTGGATCGCATTATCGACTTCGTAGAGCTGCAGAACGTCGTTCATCGCCTCCCCGGGGAGGCATCCGGTGGGGAGCGACGCCGATTGATGCTGGCCTCGACCCTCATTCACCAACCCGAGCTGATCTTCCTCGACGAGCCGACGGCGGGGATCGACCCGGTCCTCCGCAAGCGGATCTGGGACCGTCTCAGGGAGCTCGGTGAACAGGGACGCAGCTTGATGGTCACGACCCAATACGTGGGCGAGGCGGCCTACTGCGACTACGTGGTGGTCCTGGCACATGGGCGGAGGCTCATCGCCGACACCCCTGAGGGTCTTCGCTCCGCGGCCTACGGCGGTGAGCTCATCGACATCACTTTCGAACAGTCGCTGCCGGCGAGCGATGTCGCCTCGCTCGAGGAGACAATCACCACCCAGCCAATGCGCTGGATCGACTCCAGGTCGGTCCGGCTGGTGGTCGATGACGCAGGAGCGGCTGCCCCTGAGGTGGCCAAATGGGCGGAGCAGCGTGGCGTATCCCTCGAGAAGGTCGAGGCCTTCCTGCCTCCCTACGACGACGTCTTCGTTCACCTGGTCGACCGATTCGACCACGATGAAGACCGGGGAGCAGAGCTCCTTGGCTGACCACAGCCCCCTCGCCCCCCTCATTCGAATCCTGGGGATGGTCCGGAAGGAGATCTCCGCCGTCATCCGCCAGCCCCGCCTGATCCTGACCCTGATCCTGGGGCCATTCCTCATCGTCCTCGTGTTCGGGGTTGGGTATCGCTCGCAACCCGCCCCATACCGCACGGTGGTCGTTCTCGAGTCGCAGGAGGCCGGTCTGGCCGCCGATCCCGAGCGTCTCAGCGACGCATTCGGCGAATCGATCGAATTGGTCGGTGTGACCACCGACCCGGAGGAGGCAAGGGAACAGCTTCAGGCTGATGAGATCGATCTGGCCATCATCGCCCCGGGCGACCCCCTCGCCACACTCGAGACAGGCGAGAAGGCCATGTTCACCGTCCTCCATCGTGAGGTCGACCCCACGATCGGGAGCAACATCACCCTCCTTGCCAGGATTTCGGTCGATCAGATCAACCGCCTGGTCCTCGAGGAAGTGGCGTCCCGCGCCCAGGAGCAGTCGGAAGATGTCGAGGACCCGATCGCCGCCATCGAGGCAAGTGCCGACAGCCTGGCAACGGCGCTCGAATCAGGCGACGACCAGGCGGCGGAGAGAGCCCGAGACGACCTCCAGGATCAGTTGAGGGCCCTCGACGGTGGAACTGGGACCGGCGGCGTCTACTCAGGCATCGCCGCCGCCCTCGGAGCGGGCGGGGGCCAGGACGCCGGTTTGGCGCGCCTCCGAGCAGCGCTGGACGAGCCCGGATCGGATGCGGCGAGCCAGGCTCGAGAGGTGGAGGAGGCAGTCCAAGAGCTGAGGCAGAGCCTCGACACTGCCCAGGGACTCGACCCGGCCTTGTTGGTGAGCCCATTCGGAGTCGACGTCGAGCAGATCGCCCCCGCGCCGCCTTCCTCGCCATCCATCTTCTACGTGCCAGGGACGCTGGTCCTCCTCGTGCAACATCTCGGGGTCACCTTTGCCGCCCTCTCCTTGGTGCGCGAACGCCAGCTCGGCCTCACCGATCTCTATCGGGTCTCGCCGCTGACCGTCACCGAGGCCTTGACCGGCAAGTATCTCGCCTTCTTGCTGATGGCAGGAGCGGTGGCCGCCATCCTCAGCGGGACAATGCGCTTGTTCGGGGTTCCCGCCCCCGCTTCCATCTGGGAGTACGTTGCGATCCTCGTCCTGGTGATCCTCGCCTCCCTGGGCCTCGGTTTCATCGTCTCGGCCATCTCCCGTACCGACAGCCAGGCAGTCCAGTACTCGATGACGATCCTCCTGGTGTCGATCTTCTTCACCGGGTTCGTCCTTCCTCTCCAGCAGTTGATCGCACCGGTTCAGGTCGTCTCCTACCTCATCCCGGCCACATACGGGGTCGCCGCACTGCGGGATCTTCTCTTCGGCGGCACATCGCCCGATGCCCTGGTGCTTGCCGGCCTCGCCGCCTACACGGTTCTGCTCGCCATTGCCTCCTGGTGGGCAGTGAGAAAGGACGTCACCTGAGATCTCGAGGCGGAGGTGGGGCGGCCGATCGGCCGCCCCACCGGGTCTGCTTCGGCGCTCAGTCAGCTGATCAGCTGATCGAGGTCCTGGCGAAAAGAGTCCCAGGCGGCCCGTAGCTCGGGCTCCACCTGGTCGCCGAGAGTCTCCAGGTCGGTCTCGAACTGTTCGAGCTCGTCTCTGATGACCTCCGCATCGATGGTGCCGTCCTCCTGCATCTCGGTCAGAGCCGCGGTCATGTCGACCTGGAATTGCTCCCACCTGACCTGCAGATCGGCGGCCGCCTCAGAGCTCTGGATCTCCTCGGCCAGCCGACTCATGTCTTCCTGCATCATGGTCATCGCTGCCGCCGGATCGAGACCTTCGGTCCCGGAATTCCCGGCCATCGAAGTCTGCGAGACGCCGCCTCCCGTGGTGGCGGTGTCGTCGCTGAGCGAGGTGACGCTCGTGTCGGCTGCGTCGGCACAGGCGGCAGCCACGATTGACACCAGGGTCACGGCAATGAGTCGTCGGATCTTCATTGCACTTCCTTTCTCTCGACATGGATGCGGCCACCGCAAAGGTGGCCGCATCCACGAGTACCCGGGAAGCAACCGCTGAAAACCCCCGTTCCGGGCTATCCGGCGACGAGGAGCAGGGTGTGAATGGCGACCCAGACGAGGGCGCCGACCACGGTGCCGTTGATCCGTACGAATTGGAGGTCCCGTCCCAGCTGCGATTCGAGACGGTATGAGATCTCGGTGGCATCCCAGGTCGCCACGGTGGTCTCGATCAGCCCGATGACCTCATCGTCCCACTGCCGGCGAGTCGCCCGGCCGACTCGGCGATCCAGCTATCGATCCGCATTCGCAGCTCATCGTCGTCGAGGACCCGCCTAGCCCACCATCTGATCAACTCGACTCTCCAGGTCGGACCCGCCCTCGAGCACCGCTTCTTCGATGCTCTTCTGCACCACCTTCCACTGGGCCTCGCCTGCGGCCATTCCCGTGGATTCGGTTGGGAGAGCCGTACGATCACATCCGGCATGACCGGGACTCATCCCGATTCTGGGCCGGTCGGGAGCCGATGGCTCCTTCCGACGGTGGTCGGTTTGGGG
>DATBIX010000039.1:0-5484 GCA_036556665.1 Acidimicrobiia bacterium | reverse complement strand
CACTGGGCCTCGCCTGCGGCCATTCCCGTGGATTCGGTTGGGAGAGCCGTACGATCACATCCGGCATGACCGGGACTCATCCCGATTCTGGGCCGGTCGGGAGCCGATGGCTCCTTCCGACGGTGGTCGGTTTGGGGGCGGTCACCCTTGTCATGTTGGCAGTCCTATGGCCCCGAGCCGCGCCCGAGTTCGACCCAATGACGCTCGGCCTGGCAACGGAGGTGGTCACTGCCGAGGTGACCGAGGCCTCGGTGGAGCCATGCTCCTTCGCCCCGGAACTGGAGTGCCACCTGGTGTTCTTCTCGATCCTCGAAGGTGAGGACGCCGGGTTCGAGACATGGCAGGAGTTCGAGCTCTCTCCTCTCAGCCCGACCTTCGAGGTCGGTGAGCGCGTCGTCCTCAACGTTGTCGCTAATCCGGAATTGGGCATTCTCTATCAGTTCGCCGACCGAGATCGGCGCCCGGTCCTCGCAATCCTCGGGATCGTCTTCGCCACGGCGGTGGTGGCTCTAGGGCGGATGCGGGGCGTCGCAGCCCTGATAGGCCTACTCGTGTCGGTCTTTCTACTCACTTCGTTCATCGCCCCCTCGATCCTCGCCGGGAACGATCCGGTACTGGTCGCCACGGTGGGGGGTGCGGCCATCGCACTGGTCGCCCTCTATATGGCGCATGGGTGGAACGAGCTCACCCATGTGGCGGTGATAGGCACGTTCGTCGCGCTGAGCGTGACATTGGTCCTTTCGTTCCTGGTTTCGGCGGTGGCCCGATTCTCTGGGATCGCAGTCGAAGAGGCGATCTTCGTCTCATTCGTTGAGGGGGTGGACGTCGGTGGCTTGATCCTGGCCGGCGCCGTCCTCGGCGCGATCGGAGCTCTGGACGACATCACTGTCACCCAGGCGTCGGCCGTGTTCGAGCTCGGCCAGATGGGCGGGGGTGCCGGCTCAGGCGACCTCTACGCAAGTGGTCTGAGAGTCGGTCGCGACCACATTGCATCCACTGTCAACACACTGCTACTCGCCTATGCAGGAGCCTCGCTGCCTCTGCTCCTTCTCTACTCGTTGTCCGAGCTCCGTCTCGACCTCGTGGCCAATTCCGAAGTCGTGGCCGTCGAGATAGTGCGCACCCTGGTCGGGTCGATCGGGCTTGTGGCTGCCGTTCCCATAACCACGTGGCTTGCTGCTCGGGTGGTAGGCGCGGCCCTTGTCCAAGAAACGCATGCGACAGCGACTCAGTAGGGGTAGAGGTACGGCTCGTCCGGAGGGTCGATCACTTCGAGCTCGACCAGATCGACGACCGCCGCCACCAGCGCCCATTCGCCTGGCTCGTCACGAGCCGCCTGTGTGGCTTCCGGATCGAACCTGACCTGGACGCGGACCCATGTGTCGTCCGGGATCTCCGCCTGTGGGTCGCCTCGCACCATCACCGCAACTGGAAGGGCATCCCCGGCGCAACAGCCGACAACCAGTCTCGCCAACACGAAGCCCTGACCGATGTTCTCGTCGTGGATCATGAAGCCGTCCAAGCTCAACGGGGTGCCGGCCAAGGAGTCGGAGCTCGCTCCTTGTTCAACGGCCTGCCAAAGCTCGAGCAGCGAGACCTCGGCGGCCTGACCGCCGAAGGATCGCGAGCGAAGCATTGCCTCGACATCGATGTGGGAGATCGCCGGGGCTCGATAGGCGGCTTGCTGTCCGACTGCGTAGCTGCCGAGGGCGCCCGGATCGATGATGACCGCGACCAGGATCGGCAGGAGAAGCAACCACCCGACCCGGCTGGAGCCGTGATCAGTGGCCACGAGCGGTGGCTCACCGGCCCGTCTTCGGGTCGCCAGCCAGGCGATGGTCGCCAAGACCACACCCAAGGCAACCGCGACGACGCCGGACAAGACGAGCCAGGTGCCCATCGAGGGTCGCAGATACCTGGTCAGCAGAGCGGTTGCCCCAATTGAGATCGCAGTCAGACCCACCATCGCCACGACGGCCCCCGAGTCCGGGCGATTCATAGCACCACACTCCCCACCGCGAGGGCGGCAATCAGGGCAACAACGAGTGTGAGCGGGGCGAACCGCCTCGCGAATCCCCGGCCGAATGCCGAGACCTGGAGCGAGATCAGCTTGAGGTCGACCATGGGTCCCACGACCAAGAAGACGAGCCGCGAGGTCAGCGAGAATTGGGTCAAGCCGGCTGCTACGAATGCGTCAGCCTCCGAGCAGATCGAGAGCACCACGGCGAGAAGGGCCAAAGTCACCCCAGCGAGAAAACCACGACCGCTGACGCCTGCGATCACTGACTGGGGGACAACGGTGTGCAGAGTGGCCACGAGGGCTGCTCCCAGCACGAGAAATCCCCCAGCCTGGAGGAGATCCCCAACAGCGGTCTCGGTGAAGGCATGCGTCTTCGAAGTCGCGGCCGACCGCCGCAACCGTTTCTCGATCCACTCGGGTCTTGCGAATCGTGCCCAGATCCAGCCAACCACCACCGCGGTGATGAATGATGCGATCAGACGAGCGAAAACCATCTCCGGTTGGCCCGGAAAAGCAACGGCGGTGGACACAAGGACCACCGGATTGATGGCTGGCGCAGCAAGTAGAAAGGCCAGTGCCGGCGCCGCGGGAACACCCCGATCGACCAGCCTTCCCGCCACGGGCACCGAACTGCATTCGCAGCCGGGCAGGACCATTCCGGCGGCGCTCGCAGCCGGCACCGCCAGATACTCCGATCTGGGAAGAGCGCGGGCATACCACGATGGAGGCACGAACACCGCAACGCACGACGAGATCAGCACTCCCATCACGAGGAACGGGAACGCCTGGAAGGTCAGGGAAATGAAGATGGTCGCCCAGTTCTCGACAGCCGGATTGACGAGGGCGGTCCGCAATGATGAGCGGAGGATGATGAGGCAGACGACGACGGCCCAAAGCCAGGGGGTCAGAGACCGGGTCGCGCGGCCTCCGGGAGTGGTCTCCGCTTTGGTGTACAGGTCCCCTTCGGTGCCTCCAGAGTCGGATCGAACACCGGTCACGAGTCGACACTACCGATGCTTGGAATCAGCCGGCGATGAGGAGCAGGGTGTGAATGGCGACCCCGACCAGGGCGCCGACCACGGTGCCGTTGATCCGAACGAATTGGAGATCCCGTCCCAGCTGGAGCTCGAGACGGTATGAGATCTCGGTGGCATCCCAGGTCGCCACGGTGGTCTCGATCAGCCCGATGACCTCCTCGTCCCATTGCCGGGCGAGCCGCCCGGCCGATTCGGCGATCCAGCTATCGATCCGCATTCGCAGCTCATCGTCGTCGAGGACGCGCCTAGCCCACCATCTGATCAACTCGGCGAGACGACTCTCCAGGTCGGACCCGCCCTCGAGCACCGCTTCTTCGATGCTCTTCTGTACTACCTTCCACTGGGCTTCGATCGCCGCCCCCAGCTCCGGTGACTCGAGGATCCGTAGCTTCGTCTCCTCGATCCGACCGGCCAGGTCGGGCGAGTTGCGCAGGTCATCAGCCAGCCCGTTCAACATCTGCTCGATGTCGGCACGGACCGGATGAGAGGGATCGGTGGCCACCTCCTCGACGAGAAGGTGGAACGAGGCGATGATTCGCTCGAAGACCAGATCTCCTGCCCAATGGGGAACCCACCACGGCGCCGACCTGGCGAAGCTCTCCCGGAAGTATGGGAGGTTGTCGACGATGAACACGTCGACCCCGCGCAGAGTCGCATCGATCGTCTCCTGGGTGCGGCCGCCCTTGAGCCAGGCGTCCGCCACCAGCGAGATGAGCGGGGCGACCTGGGTCTGACGCAGCCAATCGAGGGAGGTCTCAGTGACGACGCCGGCGACTTGTGCACTGTCGAGGGAGCCGGCAATGGTCGATGCCGTCTCGAGGCTCCTCCGGGCCGCGAGGGCAGCATGATCCTCCGAGTCGAGCCAGATGGCGAAGCGGCCGGCGACGTCCGCCTTCATCAGCCAGCTCCGCAGGTTGTCCGGGTCTAGGAAGTTCTGCTGGACGAACTCGGCCAGACCGCGACCGATCTCGTCCTTGGATCGGGGGATCAGTGCGGTGTGTGGTATCGGGATCCCCAGCGGATGCCGGAACAGGGCCGTGACCGCGAACCAATCGGCGATGCCACCGATCAGTGCCGCCTCGGAGGCGGCACGGATGAAACCGTTGATGCCTCCCTCAGGACCGAAGAAGTGGCTGACGAGGAAGACGACCAGAGCCCCGAGGAGGAAGGCATTGGCGCGTCGTTTCCAGCGACGCAATTCCTGGATCCGACGCTCCTCGTAGCTACCCGCGGATCCGGGGGCGGGACCTTGACGCGCTGTCACCAGGTCAATGCTAAGAAACGACCCCGCATACCGATGCGATCACTGCGGAGCCGCCAGCGGGCAGAATCCCGGCGATGACGGTCGTCCTCCTCGTGCTCGATGGTCTCGGTGCTCGTTCGATGGCCCCCGATGTGATGCCCACGTTGACCGGATGGGCGGGACGAGGCCTGCACCGGCCCGAGGGTGCGACCAGCGTCCTCGCCTCCTCGACGTATCCGAACTTCGCCAGCATCGCCACCGGGACACTCCCCGAGCGACACGGTCTATTCGCCAACGTCGTCCTGGTGGAGGGCGAACCTCGCCCCGCGGCCCAAGTTGGTCCCGACGCCCCCGGTCTTTTCGACGGTGGGTCGGAGGTGGTGGTGGGCGACCACAACCTGATTGGCGTCATGGCAGCTCGAGGGGCGCGGTGGCATTGGCCGTCCGATGGCGTCATCCCCGACGGGACCGATCTGGACATGTTTGGCTACGTCGCCGACGGAGAGGTGGTGACTCGCGTGGTTGAGGCTCTGGAACGGAAGCCCGAGTTTCTCTTAGCCCAGATGAACAGCCCTGACACCGTGGCCCACGTCTTCGGGCCTGATTCGGACGAAGCCAAGGAAACCTATCGGGCCTTGGACGCCCAACTCGCGGTGATCGGTGCCGCCCTCGACCTGAGCCGCGATCTGGTGATGGTGACCTCGGACCACGACCAGGAGACAGTCGAGCCGGAGCGACGGATCGATCTCGCCTCGGTGGCGGCGAAACATGGGATCGAGGTCACGGTCGTCGACGAGGGCACCGCGGCCATGCTCGGAGGCCCAGGCGGAGCCGACACCGCATGGCTGACCGGGATCGAAGGTGTGGAGGACTGGATCGGGTTGGCGCCCTCACTGTCGCTCGTGTTCAGCGAGCCACGCTGGTGGTTCGGAGGCCCAGCCATGCCCGGTTTTCGCGGCGCCCATGGCGGGCGTCGGACCCGAGCCACGGTGGCGGTGGCAGTCGGTGCGCCTCATCTCCTCGCGGCCATCGCCCCCGGTCTCGGAGCACCCGTGTTCGGTGCCGAGGACTGGCGCGGGTTGGTGGAGATTGGGCGGACGATGGGCCGTGGGCTGTGAGAAGGCCCAAGGGTCGCCGAGGAGACACCACCCTCGGCGTCCACGCCACAGGCGTTTCGGTGCGAG
>DATBIX010000038.1:0-24300 GCA_036556665.1 Acidimicrobiia bacterium | reverse complement strand
AATCGGGCGACACCTTGACCGACGAGGAGGTCGTGGGGACCGCGATCCTCACCCTCAATGCCGGGCACGAGGCGACAGTCCACGCCATCGGCAACAGTCTCCTCGCCCTCGCCCGGCGTCCCGACGACTATCGGAAGCTCCATTCGGGCGAGGTCTCGGTCGGCTCTGCGGTGGACGAGCTGCTCCGGTTCGACTCGCCCCTGCAGATGTTCGAGCGCTGGGTCCTGGAGGACACCGAGGTCGCCGGGTTCCCCCTTCGCCAGGGCGAGAAGGTGGGGTTGCTCTTCGGCTCCGCCAACCACGACGGTGCCGTGTTCGCCGATGGCGACGGGCTCGACCTCGCCCGGTCACCCAACCCGCACCTGTCCTTCGGCGCCGGTCTCCACCACTGCGTGGGCGCCCCGTTGGCCAAGGTCGAACTGGAGGCGGCGTTGGGCCGGTTTGCTGCCCGCGTCGCCGCGATCGAGCTGGTGGAGGTGGGCACCCGCATCTCCTCCCTCGTCTTCCGCGGGGTCGAACACCTCACCGTCACCGTCAAGGCTGCCTGATCCGGCGAAGCTGAGGTTCCCCCGCCCGTATGCGGGCGTAACTGTCTCAGCTACGACGATTGCGACGAACGTGAGACAGGTTGGCCCGTATACGGGCCGCACAAGCTGAGGTTCGCCTACGGAGCGGCGGTGGTGGAGGCGGGTTGGGTGGTGGAGGTGGTAGCGGTACCGTCGCTGGAGACGGTGCCCGGGCGCCCGATGACGCGGATCTCCTGGATCGCCATCTCGGTGAAGACGTTGTCATCGACGACCTCGGCCGGGTAGTCGCTCTCGATGGTGATCTCGATCCAGTTGGTGTCGATGGCGGCGAAGGGGATCGACTGGCTCCCGGCAACGTCTTCCAGCTGGACCGGAGTCGGCTGGAGGGAGTCCTGGGCCTCGATGACGATGCCGCGTGCCCGATAGTTCCGCTTGAACTGGGTGGAGTCCTCGAGATTCACCCAGTCGATGCGCTGCACCACCATGGGTTGGTTGAAGGTGAGGCGAATGGTGATCGGCTCTCCGTCGGCCACCGCCTCGTAGTCGAATTGGTACTCGGCGTCGGTGTCGCCGATCAGATTGTCACAGACGAAGGCTCCGATGCCCTCCTGGCTGCAGTCGACGGCGAGGATGTCGATCGGGGCCGGCTCCACGACGGTCGGGGTAGTCGAAGATTCCGCCGCCAACGTGGTGCTGGTGGCCTCTCCGTCGCCGTTGAACACGTTGAAGAGGAGGGCAACGACCACGACTGCGAAGAGGAGGGTGCTGATGGCGAGGGCGGCGCGGACCCCGGCGGTCGCTTGCACCGCCGGACGAGGAGCGGTGGGCAGAGGCCCTTGGCTCAGCCGTGCGCCGCACTCCTGGCAGTGACGATTGTTGGCCGGGTTGGAAGCTCCGCAGGAAGGGCAGGTCACCTCGGGCTGGTTCGTGCCCGTCCGTTCCACGGGAGGGGGCGGAGCGCCCAACTCGAACTCCTCGTAGTTGCCGTCGGAGTTGACCGTGATCACGTTGTCGGAGCGTCGCCGGGACGGCTCCTCGACGAGTGGATCGATGAACGAGCCGCAGTTCGGGCAGAACTGCTCGTCCGACGCGACGGTCGCGCCGCAATGATCACACCTGCGTGAGGCCACATCCCTCCTTCGTAGTTATTGTGCCACGACGGTGTTTGTGTGGGCGATCAGAACCTACGAGCCCTGGACGGTCGCCTCACTGGTGGTCTCGACCGTCGTCGTCCTGGCGGTGGTGGGGGCCTTGATTCTGATAGTTCAGCGCCGTAATCGATAACCGAAAGCTGGATTCTGATGGCATTTCGCTGCGAGAGCTGCGGGCACCTCTCCGCCAAGTGGATGGGTTTCTGCCCCCAATGCGGCATGGACGAGCCGCTGGTCGAGACGAAGGCCGAGCGCTCTCAGACCACTGCAGCCAGGGCGATCGGGCTGCGTCAGGCAGCCGAGCGCGAGCCCGCCCGCCAGCCGACCGGATGGGGGGAGATCGACCGGGTTCTCGGCGGAGGGGTGGTGGCCGGATCCGTCATCCTCCTCGGCGGGGAGCCGGGTGTCGGTAAGTCGACGCTGCTGCTCCAGATGGCCGGAGCCATGGCTCGAGCCGGGAAGTCGATCATCATCGCCAGCGCCGAGGAGTCCTCCGATCAGGTGGCGATGCGAGCGGGAAGAGTCGGCGTCGACGACGAGAGGATCAGTCTCGTCTCCGACGACGACGTCGACGCCATCATCGCCCTCGCTCAATCGGAGCACCCGGGGCTTCTCGTCATCGACTCGGTGCAGACCGTTGGCGCGCCCGAGATCGGCTCTGCTCCCGGAGGGGTGGCCCAGGTGAGGGAGAGCGCCGCTCGCCTGGTCAGGCTGGCCAAGACGACGGGGACTGCCGTGGTGCTGGTAGGCCACGTCACCAAGGACGGGGGCCTGGCCGGTCCCAAGATGCTGGAGCACATGGTCGACGTGGTCCTCTACCTGGAAGGCGATCCCGACCACGGGTTCCGTGTCCTCCGCAGCATCAAGAACCGGTTCGGGGCCACCCACATGTCGGGGATGTTCGACATGCGGTCGGAGGGCTTGATCGACGTGGACGATCCTTCCAAGGTGTTCCTGGAAGGATGGGAGCCGGAGGTCGCCGGCACGGTGATCTACCCGGCGGTGGAGGGGAGGCGGTCGATCCTGGTCGAGATCCAGGCACTCGTCTCACCGACCAATCAGGCCCAGCCGAGGCGGTCGATTCGTGGCCTGGACCCGACCAGGGTCAACCAGGTCCTGGCCGTCCTTCATCGGCACAGCGCCCTGCGGCTCCATGACCAGGAGGTGTACGTGAACGTGGTGGGCGGATGGCGCATCGACGAGCCGGGCTGCGATCTGGCCGTCGCCCTCGCGGTGGCCTCCTCGTTCCGGGACCAGCCTCTCGGCCGTCTCGCCGCCTGGGGTGAGATCGGTCTGGCCGGCGAGGTGCGGTCGATCCCCATGGAGACTCGCCGTCTCGAGGAACTGGGCCGGATGGGTCTCGATCGCCACATCGCCCCCATCGGAGGCCAGCCGCTACGGCTCCGCGATGCGCTGGCCGACGCCGGGCTCCGCTGAGTCGCGAGTGCAGCCGGGAAGGCGGGGTGGAAGCCGGCCCCTGATCGGGTAGCCTCTGGCCTGTGGGTGGCCCGTCCCTCAACGAGACTCTGGAACGACTGGCTCCCGGCACCCCGATGCGCCGGGCCCTCGAACGCATCATCCAGCAGGGCAAGGGGGGTCTCGTGGTCATGGGCAACGGGTCCAAGGTGGCCGAGGCCAGCTCGGGCGGCTTCTCTTTGAGGAAGGCGACCTTCAGCCCAGCTCGGCTCGCCGAGTTGTCCAAGATGGACGGCGGCGTGGTCCTCGACGACACCTGGTCGACCATCCTCGAGGCAGCCGTTCACTTCATCCCCGATGGCTCCATCCCGACCGACGAGACCGGGGCACGGCACCGGACCGCGGAGAGGATGGCCGCCCAGACCGGCAAGCCGGTGGTGGCAGTGAGCGAGGGCCGCAAGGTGGCGACCCTGTTCTACGCCGGTCAGAAGGTAGAGCTGGCCCCGCCGACCGAAGTAGCCGCCCACATCAACCAGGAGCTGCAGAGCCTCGACCGTCTCCGCGGCCGACTCGACGACTCCGAGATCAAGCTGACCCGGCTCGAGGTGGCCGGGCTGGCCACCTACCGCTCCGCGGTCACCGTGCTCCAGCGCGCCGAGCTGGTGGGGCGTCTCGGTCTCGTGGTCGAGGCCAGGGCGCTCACCTTGGGTGAGGAGGGGCGGATCGTCTCCCTCCAGCTCAGTGACCTCCTCTCGGGGGTGGATTTCATCAAGAGGACCGTGTTGCGTGACTACCTCAAGCCGCTCCGCCCCGCCGCAATGAATCAGGCGATGGAAGAGCTGAGTGCGATGACCAGAACCGATCTCGAGGACCCGAGCCGGGTAGGCAAGGAGATGGGCTTCCCCGACCTGGATGACCCGGCCGATCCTCGCGGCTACCGCCTCCTCTCCCAGGTCGGCCGGCTCCCCGACGGGGTCCGGGACGACATCGTGAGGCACTTCGGATCGGTCACCCGACTCCTCCAGGCGAGCGTGGACGATCTGCTCCAGGTCGAGGGAGTGGGGGAAACCCGAGCGGGGCAGCTTCGCGCCTACTTCGACCGTCTCCTCGACTCCGCCGACGAGTGGGAGCCCGTCCTGGATTGAACCGGGGCACCGGTACACTCCGCCCCCGCTAATGGCTTCAGCAGCAACCAAGTACGCGGTAGGGGACAAAGTGGTGCACCCACAACACGGTGCGGCCACGATTCAGCGGAAGGTCAGACAGCAGTTCGGCGGTAAGAAACAGGACTATTTCGTCCTCGACATCGCCACCGAGCAGCTCACCGTGATGGTGCCTCTCGACAAGGCCGACGACCTGATCCGCCCGGTCATCTCGAAGACCAAGTCCCGCGACGTGCTCAAGTCGCTCAAGGGCGAGCCCGAAGAGGCTGGGTCCAACTGGAGCCGCTGGTACAAGGTGCTCAACGAGAAGATGACCTCCGGTGACATCTTCCAGGTCGCCGAAGTGGTGCGTGATCTCTCCTTCGCCCAACAGACCAAGGGGATCAGCCCCGCCCTGAAGCGGATGCTGTCCAAGGCGCGGCTCACTCTCAGCTCGGAGCTCGCTTTCAGCCTCGAGATCGACGAGGAAGAGGCCGTGAAGAGACTCGACCGCGCCCTGCCCAAGGTCGAGCCCGACGAGGAATGAGCGAGGAGGCCTCGCCTTCCCAGAGCAGGGTTGGCTGGGGTTTCGACGCCCATGCCCTAGATGGCGACCCTCCCCTGGTCCTGGGCGGTGTCGTGGTCTCCGACACGGAGGGGGTAAGGGCCACATCCGACGGGGACCTCGTTGCCCACGCCCTCACCGATGCCGTGCTCGGGGCGGCAGCCCTGGCCGACATCGGGGAGCATTTCCCTTCGGACCATCCGTCGTCGCAAGGGGCAGATTCCCTGCGACTCCTGTCCGATGCCGTCGGCATGGCCGCGAGGTCGGGCTGGCTGGTCACGCATGCCGACGTCACGGTCGTGGCGGAGAGCATCCGCATCTGGCCGCACCGTGATTCCATGCGCGCGCGTCTCGCCGAGACGTTGGGCGTCGGGAAGGAGGTGGTCTCGGTGAAGGCCACCACCACGGACGGACTCGGGTTCATCGGCAGGGGCGAAGGGATGGCCGCAGTGGCGGTCGTCACCATGGCACCTCGGCCGTAACATCGGATGATGCTCCGGCTCTACAGCACGATTCACCGCGCCGTCGTCGAGTTCGAGCCGCGCGACGAGGGGAAGGTCTCGATCTACGTGTGCGGGCCGACGGTGCAATCGGAGCCACACGTCGGGCACGGACGGTCCGCCGTCGCCTTCGACGTCATCCGCCGCTATCTCATTTGGCGGGGATATGAGGTCACCTATGTACGCAACATCACCGATGTGGAGGACAAGATCATCGCCGCCGCCGCCGAGACCGGTGAGAGCGTCGAGACGCTGGCCGTCCGGATGGCCGAACGGTTTGCCACGAGCTTCACCGCGTTGGGTGTGCTCCCTCCCGACGTGGAGCCAAAGGCGACAGACCACATCCCGGAGATGATCGAGCTGATCCAGCAGTTGATCGATCGTGGCCTGGCCTATCCCTCCGGTGGCGATGTCTACTTCTCGGTGCGCGCTTGGGACGAGTACGGGAGGCTCTCCGGGCGCAACCCGGACGAGTTGCGTGCCGGTGTCAGGATCGAGCCGGGCGAGTCGAAGCAGGACCCCCTCGACTTCGCCCTCTGGAAGGGCGCCAAACCAGGTGAGCCGGAGTGGGACTCGCCCTGGGGCGCCGGTCGTCCCGGCTGGCACATCGAGTGCTCGGCCATGGCCGAGAGGTATCTCGGCCCCGATTTCGACATCCACGGCGGCGGGACCGACCTGATCTTCCCTCATCACGAGAACGAGATCGCCCAGAGCGAGGGTGCGAGCGGTTCGACCTTCGCCCGGTATTGGCTCCACAACGGGATGGTCAACCTCGGCGGCGAGAAGATGGCCAAGTCCACGGGGAACCTGGTCGATCTGGAATCGATCATCGCGAGACGTGGCGGGCGTTCCCTGCGCCTCCTCTTCCTGCGGGCCAACTACCGCTCGCCGATCGACTTCTCAGATGAGCTGCTCGACGATGCCGAAGACGCACTCGATCGCCTCACCCGTTTCCGACAGCGCGCCGAGCCGGGATCTCCCGACGAGGAGGCGATGGGACAATTCCGCCAGGCCATGGACGACGACTTCGGCACACCGCAGGCGATTTCCTTGCTGTTCGACCTGGTGCGCGAGGGGAATCGAGTGCTCGACGAGGGTGGTGACCCCTCGGCGATCGCGGGAGCGGTGGAGGAGATCGTGGCGGTTCTCGGGATCGACGCAGCCGTCGCCAAGACCGCCGATTCCATCGACCTCGGCGAACTGTCGGCGCGGTTCGGGCTGGAGGGTGAGGCCGAGGAGGTCGTCGACCGGCTGATAGAGCTGAGGTCGGTGGCCCGTGCCGAGCACCGTTACGCGGATGCAGACGAGATACGCGAGGGTCTGGAGCGAGCCGGGGTGATCGTGGAGGACGGGCCCGATGGCACGCGCTGGCTACGGAGGTAGGGTCGAAGGCACCCATGCCGTGGCGGCCGCCGCCGCCGCCGGTCGGATTCGCCGGCTCTGGGTGGACGAGGGCCGGCTGCGCAGGCCCGAGGTCCGTGCCGTGGTCGACTCGCTCGACGCGGCCATCGTGGAGCTGTCACCGGACGTGCGTTCGATCGCCGAGACGGAGGCTCCCCAAGGTCTTGTCGCCGAGTGCACCCCGATCCTCCCGGTCCCGATCGAGGCGACAGCGGGTGACCGGGCAGCCGTGGTCGTGCTCGACCACGTCGAGGATCCTCACAACGTGGGTGCGATCGCGCGCAGCGCCGCAGCAGCAGGGATGACCGGGATGGTCCTGTCGTCGAAGAGGCAGGCTCCGCTGTCGGCAGCAGCCTTCAAGAGCGCCGCCGGGGCGCTCGAGACCCTGCCGGTGGCAGTGGTCGGCTCCATCCCTGAGGTGCTCAGCCGTCTCAAGACGCAGGGAGCGTGGGTGGTCGGGCTCGCCGCCGCCGGTGGGTCGTCACTCTTCGGTCTGGACATCCTGACCGAGCCGGTGGCAATCGTGGTCGGTGCCGAGGGCGCCGGTCTCAGCGTGCTCGTCTCGAAACGCTGCGACCTGCTCGCGGCCATCCCAATGGCCGGAGCCAGTGAGAGCCTGAATGCATCGGTTTCGGCTGCCCTTGCCTGCTTTGAGATAATGAGGTTGCGAGGAGGGCCTTCGCGCACGCCGGGTTAGCTCAGTCGGTAGAGCAGCTGTCTTGTAAACAGCAGGTCGTCGGTTCGATTCCGGCACCCGGCTCCAAATCCTCAGTTACATCGGGGTCCACAAATACCCTCCCACCAATGTTGAGTCACGGGGATAGGATCATCCTCGAGTTCGAAAGCAGGTGGTGGCTGGAGCCGGGGCCCAAGGACCAGGCCATCGAGTTCACCCTCGGTCTCTCTGCCGACCTCTACTACGAACGTCTCCTCGACATAGTCAGCGGGGCGGAAGCAGTCCTCGCCGACCCGATCACGGTGCACCGGGTGAGGGCGATGATCGAACCGGGGCCATCCGCCGAGGCGGCCGTTTCGTGAACCGGGGGAGGCACGCCACCGGGTCGGCCGGCTCGTTCTACCGCGACCTGATCATGATGGTGGTCGGGATCCTCCTCGTGGGAGCGGCGGTCTTCCTCCTTCTCTACCTGTTGGCCGGGGATGGCGACCCGGGAGCCGAGGCAACAACGACGTCGTCGCCGACCGTGACCACCACCGTTGCCGAGCCATCCTCGACGACCACCACGCTCGCCCCCACCTCGACTGCGCCGTCGTCGACAACTTCCAACGTCCCGGTGCGCCCCCCTGCCGAGGTGCGCGTCGTAGTTCTCAACTCGATCGGCCTCGCCGGTGCGGCGGGCCGTCTCACCCAGCGTCTCGCCGACGGGGGCTACCAGACCCAGCAGGCCGGGGACCTGGAGCCGGAGCAGGACCCCTCCCGCATCTGGTACCGGGAAGGGTTTGCCGCCGAGGCCAACGCCTTGCTCGACTATCTCCCCGGCGCCGTGGTCGAGGCTCTCCCCGATACCGAGCTGGAGGAAGGCTCCGACATCGTCATGGTCTTGGGCACCGGCTACGAGGAATGACCCACGTCGCCCGTGGCTCGGGCGGTCGCCGGATCCCGAAGGCTTGGCTTCTGCCCTTGCTGGCGGTGGCAGCCATCCTCCTCGCCGTGGCGCTGGGGGTGATCAGCCGATCGATCCTGATCGACTTCGTCGCCTGGTGGCCGGTTTGGGTGCTGTTGGCACTGGTCACGGTGCTCGCCCGTGGCCGGCGTTGGGGGAAGGTGAGGTTGTCCGGTGTCGTCCCCATGCTCTGGGTCGTCGTACTCGGCTTGTTCACCACCGGTCATGTCCTCGGATGGCAGGCGATGCCGTCGGCGTCCAACCAACTGATCGGCCCCAGTTCCGATGCCGGGTCCAATGTCGCCATGTCGGCTCGCATCGAAGGTGTCCTCGAAGTGGGCTCGGGGCAGTCGGGTTTCCTCTACGCCGTCGAGCCCGTCCGTCGCGGCGGAGACGTGGGCCCGGCCGAGGCGGTCGAGCAGGTGCAAGGGACCAATATCTCGGTTCAGCTTCACCCCGAGCCCGATCCCGGCCTGTACACCTTCGCCGGCTGGGCCCTCGATCTGCACGAGACGCCGGTGTGGAACCTGGCTTTGGGTGGTGAGATCGAGGCCGACCTGGGGCGAGTCCGCCTCGCCGGGTTGCAGGTGAGCGGCCGGGGCCAGGTGAGGCTGGGGACCGTGGCCGAGAGTGTCGTGGTCAATGTCTCTGGTGAGTTCGAGCTGATCGTTCCGCCCGGGATGCCAGTGCGAGTGGTAGGCGAGGCGACGGTGCCGGACGGGTGGTTGGTCGACGACGAGGGCGCAACCAGCCCCGCCTCCGGCGATGGCTGGGTGATCTCGATCGGAGAAGGCTCGTCACTGACTGTGACCGAGGGCTAGGTACACTTCTCTTCGTCGTGCCATCCGAACGCCTGCGGCGCCTCTCGCTCATCGTCTGGACTGCGGTGGGGGCGGGGGTCCTCGGTTACGGCCTCTTGTGGATCGCAGGGTCGGTCCGTGTCATCTGGCTCCCCATCGCCTTCGGCGCCGGGCTGGTCTTCCTTCTCGAACCGGTGGTGCGGGCATTCGAGAGGATGGGGATCCCTCGTCCTGTGGCAGCTGTGCTCGCCCTGCTCGCCCTGATCGCCTTCATCCTGGCGGTGTTCACCCTGGTCATGCCGACGATCAGGGAGCAGGCGGCCGAGTTGGGGCGTCGGCTCCCCGACCTCTATCTGGCGGGCATCAACTGGGTCAGGGAGGTGGGGGCGAACCTAGGTCTCGACGTCGATGAGCTGCTGAGTCAGGAGGCCATCGAGGCGTGGCTCAACGACCCGGCCAACCAGGAGACGGTGCAGAACCTCCTGCTCGGTTTCGGTGCCGGTGCCGGCCAGGTGATTCGTGGAGCGGTCGAGGCGGTGGCAGTGCTCGGCCTGGCTCCGGTCCTGGCCCTCTACATCCTCATCGACCTGGAGAGGTTCAAGGCCAACACCCTCGACGTGACCCCGCCCCGGCACCGCGAGGAGTTCAAGTTCGTGTCGGGTCAGGTAGGCACCGCTCTGGGGTCCTTTGTGCGCGGCCAACTGCTGGTAGCGGTCATCGTCGGGTTCTTGTCCAGCTTGGGGATGTGGGTGATCGACCTCCCCTTCTGGCTCCTGATAGGGATCATCGCCGGGTTCCTCAACCTGATCCCGTTTCTCGGCCCAGTGGTCGGAGCGGCGCTGGCCGCCCTGGTCGCCCTGCTCAACGGTGACGTCACCCAGGCGGTGTGGGCGGTGCTGATCTTCACGGCCATCCAGCAGGTCGACAATCACGTGATCACCCCGCTGGTGCAGCGGGCCAGGGTGAACCTGTCGCCGCTGGTCATCGTCCTCGCCCTGATCATCGGCGGGTCGGTGGCCGGGCTTCTCGGGGTCCTGGTGGCGGTGCCGATGACCGCGGTGATAAGGATCATCGTCGGCCATCTGTGGAGGACCAGGGTCCTCGGAGAGACATGGGGCGAGGCGAGCCAGCACATGATCGAGTACACCGAACCGCCGGAGCGGATCGCAGGGATCCGACGTCGTCACCCCAATCAGAGCCGTCTCTTCGACACCCAGGAGATCCAGTCGGTCGACGAGCCGCCCCTGGCGCAGGTTCCCGACGCTCAGGATCAGATATCGCCGAGATAGGCCTCGCGCATCTGAGGGTTGGCCAGCAGCGCATTCGAGGTGTCGTGCAGGACGATCCGCCCGGTCTGGAGCACATAGCCCCGGTCGGCGATCGAGAGAGCCATGTTGGCGTTCTGCTCGACGACGAACACCGTCGTTCCCGAGCGATTGATCCGCTCGATGATCTCGAAGTTCTGGGCGACCAGAACCGGCGCCAGCCCCATCGACGGCTCGTCCATGAGCAGCACCTTGGGCCGGGCCATCATCGCCCTCCCCATCGCCACCATCTGCTGCTCGCCACCGGACAACGTTCCCGCCTTCTGACCGAGTCTCTCCTTGACCCTGGGGAATAGCTCGAACACCCGATCGAGGTCGTCGTCGAGGCTCTCCCCATGCCTCAGGTAGGCGCCGATCTCGAGGTTCTCCTGCACGCTCATGCGCTTGAAGAGACGACGGTTCTCCGGGACCATGGTGATGCCACGAGCCACTCTCTGGGCGGTGGTCCAATCATTGGCGATCTCGCCGTCGAGGAGAACGGTGCCGCTGCTCGGCTTGATGTACCCGAGGACGGTCTTCAGAGTCGTGGTCTTCCCGGAGGCATTGCCTCCGAGCAGGCAGACCATCTCCCCGGCATAGATGTCGAGGTTGACGTCTTTGAGGATGTGGACCGGGCCGTAGTGGGTGTTCACCCCCTTGAAGGAGAGGATCGGAGTGCGGTTGGTCATCCCTCCCCGCCGTTTCGCTCCGCCGGTCTGCCCAGATAGGCCTCGATCACCTGGTCGTTGCTCGACACCTGGTCGTACGAGCCCTCGGCCAGCTTGATCCCGTGATCGAGGACCACCACCCGATCGGACACGTCGCGCACCACCTTCATGTCGTGTTCGATGAGCACGACGGTGAAGCCACGCTCGCTACGCAGCTTCCCGATCAGCTCGGTCAGTTCGACAGTCTCCCTCGGGTTCATGCCCGCGGTGGGCTCGTCGAGAAGCAGCAGCCGGGGCTCAGTGGCCATGGCACGGGCGATCTCGAGCCTGCGCCGGTTGGCGTAGGAGAGCACGAAGGCCGGTTGGTCGTAGCGGTAGCCGGCCAATCTGGTGCCGAAGAAGGAGAGGACGTCCTTTGCCTTCGCCTCGATCATCCGCTCCTCTGCCCTCTGCCGCGGGGTGCGGAGAACCGAGCCGAACAGCCCGGCCTTGGTCCGACAGTGCTGGGCAACCATGACGTTCTCGAGGACCGTCATGTTGGGGAAGAGCCGCACGTTCTGGAAGGTGCGGGCGATGCCCCGGGTGGTGATCTCGTTCGGCTCGTGCCCGGCCAGGTCGTCGCCGTCGAAGATGATCGAGCCGGCATCGGGCGGGAACAGGCCGGAAATGACATTGAAGAACGAGGTCTTGCCGGCGCCGTTGGGCCCGATGACCGAGACGATCTCGCCTTCGTCGATGGTGAAGTCGACTCCCTGGAGGGCGTGCAACCCGCCGAAGGATTTCTCGAGCCCGGTGATCTCGAGCAGGGCCATCAGGCCGGGACCTCTTCGGCCTGCTCCGTGGTGAACTGGCCCTTCTTGTCGAGCCAGGCGTCCTGGGTCAACTCCTCGTGATGCAGCTCGCGCGATCTTCGTGCCGATGGGATCAGCCCCTCGGGCCGCTTCAGCATCATCACGATCAGGATCATCCCGTAGATGAGCAGCTTGTACTCGGCCAGCTCGGCCAACAACCCCGGCGAACGGGGCCCACCAAGCACACCGATCAGGACCAGGGCTCCCACCATCACCCCTGGGATGCTTCCCATGCCTCCGACGATGACGACAACGAGGATGATCAGCGAGACCAGGACGTCGAACGAGTTGGTGAACACCGTCCCTACCTTGGCGCTGACCAGGGCACCTGCGAAAGAGGCGAGCACGGCACCGGTGACGAAGGCGAGCAGCTTGGCGGTGACCGTGCCGACCCCGGTCGCCTCGGCGACGTCCTCGTCCTCACGCATCGCCGCCCACGCCCGCCCCACCCGGGAGTAGAGGAGCCGGTAGGAGACAACGACGGCGATCGCGACGAAGAAGATGCAGAAGTAGATGAAGAGTTGCGGATCGACTCCGCTGATGGTCAGACCGAAGAAGTTGATGCCCGGGATCCCACGGATCCCCTGAGCCCCACCGAAGTAGGGCTTGAGCCAGTCGGAGAGGAGCAGTATGCGAACGATCTCGCCGAACCCGAGGGTCACGATGGCCAGGTAGTCGCCACGCATGCGGATGACCGGGGTGCCGACCAGGATCCCGGCGATGACGGCGACCACCATGGTGACCCCAAGGGCGGCCCACCAGCCCAGCTCCGGGTTCCAGGTCGGGCTCTGAGCTGCGGTGAGAACTGCCGTGGTGTAGGCCCCGACCGCGAAGAAGGCGACATAACCGAGGTCGAGCAGTCCGGCCATGCCGATCACGATGTTCAGGCCCAGGCCCATGAGCATGAACAACGAGACGTTGATCAACAGCTCGTTGACCAGTCCGCCCAGGACCATGGGGAGCACGACCACGCCAACCCCGATCAGAAGCAAAGCCAGCTTGGTGGGGAACGACCGGCCCCGATCGTCGACACCGACGAGACGCGTTCGCAGGACGCTCTCTCCTCCCTGGAATCGGTAGGCGAGGCCGGTGACGACGATGAAGATGATCACCGCCGCGACCCCATTCAGCCCACCGTTGGGGGCGTAGATGAAACGGGTCACGACGCGGGCGAACTCGAACATGTCTTCGATGACCGGTTCGAAGAAGGCGAACCCGACCACCCAGAGGAGGCCAACGAAAAGTGCGCTTCTTGCTCGCTCGGGGATGAGGCGAACGGCTCCTCCCAGCGTGCCTGCCAAGAGACTGCCACCTGCCAACAGGGCGAGACCCACCGGGAGGCCCTTGTGGAACGTCATCTCGAGCACGGTCGGCGGGCCCATGTCGGGGAAGGTGTGGGTCACATCGATGGTGTCGATCAGAATGACGTAGCCGGCGGTGAGGAGACCCCCGACCAGACCGATCACGGCGCCCATGGCGACATCGCCCCACCCGTAGGGCTCGGTCTCGACCCCTTCCAGCACCACTCGTTTCGTCGACACCACTGCGACCACAAAGGGAAGGGCGAAGAGCACCGCGTAACCGAGGGTGACGATGGGCTCGATCAGGACCTTGCCATTGAACGCGGTCACCATCCCGATGCCGCCGATGAAGCTCATCGCCAGCCCGGTGATCAGCCCCCGGTTTACGGCCTTACGAAGGTTCACGCCCGGTCCTCCGATCCGAGCCGCTCACCGAGCAGACCCGATGGCCGGAAGATGAGCACGAGAACCAGGGCGATGAAGGCGACGGCATCCTTGAGCTGGGAGACCGCCGGGATGCCGAGCCCGGCCAGGATGAGCAGCGGCCCGGTCCCCTCGAACAGCCCGAGCAACACGCCGCCGAGCAATGCCCCGGGCAGGTTGCCGATGCCGCCCAACACGGCGGCGGTGAAAGCTTTGATGCCGGGGAGGAATCCGGTGGTGAAGTCGACGCTTCGGAAGAGGAGAGCCCACATGAGCGCGGCGACCCCTGCCATCGCCCCACCGATGGCGAAGGTGGTGACGATGGTGCGGTCGACGTTGATGCCCATCAGGCCGGCGATTTCCTTGTCCTCCGCAACGGCTCGAACCGCACGGCCGGTCCTGGTCCGGGCCACGAAGTACCACAGCCCGATGGCGGAGAGGATGGCGACGACGATCACCACCAGCTTGGTGGTCTCGATGGGCACTCCGAGGATGTTGACCCGGGACGGCACGGAGGCGGGCAGGGCGGGATAGGTGCGGACACCGACGCCGAACAGCCCGGCGAAGGAGTATTGGAGGAAGAAGGAGACACCGATCGAGGTGATCAGGGGAATGAGGCGGGGCGCCCCACGCAGCGGGCGATAGGCGACCTTCTCCACCAGAACGGCGATCAGCATCGAGGTGCTCATCGCCACGAGGAGGACTATGAGCACTGAGAGCAGGATGTTGCTCTCCCACATGCCCGCCCGGAACAGGTTGTCGGCGGCGACGAACCCCACCATGGTGCCCGACATGAACACTTCGCCGTGGGCGAAGTTGATGAACCCGAGCACGCCGTAGACCATCGAATAGCCGAGGGCGATCAGCCCGTACATCGCCCCCTGGCTGATGCTGGATATCACCAGGTCCCGCCATTGCGCCGGGGTGGGCCCTTCACCTGCCAGGAACAGCTGGATCGAGCCGATGAACCCGATGACGATGGTGATGATCGCCGCGATCCGGATGAACCAGAGGAAGGAGTCCACCCAGTTGAACCGAAAGCGACGCACCTTGGCTGGCTTGACTTCAGTGGCAGCTGTCACGGGTGCGGGGACTATAGACAGCGGGCTCCATCCGGTGCCGGGCTGGTCGGCGGGCCCGACAAGAGTGAAGGGGCACCGGTTGGCGCCCCTTCACATATGACTCGTCATTGACGAATCGGTTGCTCAGCCTTCGAATTCGTAGACCACGTTGGGGAGGACGTCTGCGACCGTCACCTGGTCGGCAGCGTTCTTCTGGACGACGGTGATCTTGGTGGCTCCACAATCACCGAACTCGTCACAGGACAGCGTCCCGATCAGGCCCTCGAACCCGGAGACCGAGTTGAGCTGATCACGCAGTGCCTGCCGGTCGATGGTCAGGTTGCCCGACCCATCGTCCACGGCAACCGTGTTGATCGCGTCGAGCAGCATGGTGGTGGCGTCATAGGAGTGGGCCCAGAACGCAGCCGACGGCTCCTCACCGAACGTCTCGTTGTAGGTGGCCAGCACTTCCTCGGCCGTCTTACCGGTGATTCCGTTGGTGTTGGTCCCGTAACGCTGATCCGGACCGGAGAAGTAGACCCCCTCCGACTCGGCGATCTCAACGAACGCGTTCACCAGAAGACCGTCGGCGCCCATGAGGAGCACGTCTTCCAGACCGGTCACCCCGCCAATCTGCTGGGCAATGAAGTTGCCCTCCGGTGGGAAGATCGGGAAGAAGATGGCCTCAGGAGCGGCCGCCGCTACTTCCGTCAGCACCGGCACCATGTCGGTGTCGCCCTTCTGCACCGCGGTGTAGATGACCACCTCGCCGCCCAACTCCACGAAGGCATCGGCGAAGGCGGTGGCCAGACCGTCGGTGTATGGGTCACCGTCGTGGATGGCCGCGGCCTTGGTGATGCCCTGGTCGGTGAACAGGAACTCAGCCGCCGCCCGACCCTGGAACAGGTCGTTATGGGCGGTCCGGTAGTAACCGGGCCGGTAGTTCTCGGCCTGGGTACCGGCCAGGTCCGAGGTCATCGACGGTGAGGTGTTCGATGGTGAGATCATCACCAGACCGGCATCGCTGATCAGGGGCATCGCGCCGGCGGCGGCGCCGGAGCAC
Organism: Acidimicrobiia bacterium; assembly: GCA_036556665.1. Taxonomy (GTDB): domain Bacteria; phylum Actinomycetota; class Acidimicrobiia; order Spongiisociales; family ZC4RG35; genus JARDZU01. Next base: position 8,505 of record DATBIX010000038.1, on the reverse strand, counting down.
GAGGTGCCGACCACGGCGACAACCTGGGTGTCGGCCACGATCTGGGCGGCCGCCGCCTGCCCGCCGTCGGCGGAGCACAGGTCGTCGAGGCCGGTCCCGAACGTGACGTTGTGGCCCTGGATCTGCCCGTAGTCGTCGATCGCCAGCTGGGTCGCGTTTTGATTGGGAATGCCCAACGTCGCGGTGTCACCGGTGATTGATTGCAGCGAGCGGATCTGGATGTCCTCACCCGCGGCCACTGTCACCGAGCCGAGGTCGCCTCCGGCCATCGTCGTGCCCGAAGCGGCACTCGTGGTGGTCGCGGCAGCGGCAGAGGTAGTGGTCTCCTCACCGGCCGCCGTGGTCGTCGTGTCGCCGCCCTCACCGCCGCCACAGGCGGCAATGACAAGGGCGAGGACGGCCAGAAGCGCGAGAAGCTTGGGGCCTCTCATCGTTTTCATGTGTTTCCTTCCTCCATGTGGGAACACGACGTGACTCACGAGCCACGCCGCGGGGCGACTTTAGACCCAAAATCGCCCCGAGTCACCCTGAACCGGCCCCGATGGGCCGGGTTCGGCAGTAGCGTTGATCCGTGGTCTCTGCGCCGAAAGTGGTCGAAGACGGGCTCGAGATCACGACGCGTTCCCGGGGCGGCTCCCGCTGGGGATGGCTGGCGGTCGGGGTGCTCGTGGGTCTGGGTCTCTCCGTGCTGATCCCCGGCGTCGAGCCGGCCGATCCGGCCTCACAGCCGACCCTGCCCCCGACCACGATCGCTGAGGAGGCCCCTGCCGTGGGGGGCATCCGCGACGTGGTGAGCGGCTTCCCCGACGGCCTCGTCGGGGTCATGCGCAGTGACGGGCAGAGCCTCGAGCTGGCCATATGGCCCGCCACCGGCGAGCTGTTCGAGCGCTCGGTCACGGTCGGGGCCTCGCTGCCCCCGCCCCCGGTGGCGTTCGACGGCTCGGGCCGGATGCTCGCCACGCTGGTGCCGAGACGGGACTCCGACCTGGGCGTGCTCTACGCCGGGGTACCGGAGAGCGCCGGGATCATCGCCATCGACGTCAGCGGATACGCCTGGAACGATCAGGGAGCCCCATCGCTGGCCTATACCACCCGCCAAGGCGCCGAGACCATGTTGTGGATCATCAGCGGGAGTCTGACCGAGTCGCAGCTGGTCGCCCAGGCGGTCGGCCTCGATGGCGGTGTGGTGGCCTGGGGCGAGTGGGGCTTCGCCATCCAAGAAGAGGACTCGGTGGTGCTGCTCACCCCTGGCGGTGAGATCAAAGACTCCCATCCCGGTCGGGTCCTCGCCTCCTATCGCACCGGTTGGCTCGCCGTCCAAGGGGACGACGTCAGCATGGTGAGCGCCGGCGGAGGCACCCGCGGCCTCGATCGTGAGGGCCTGCGTGACCAATACATCTCGGGCCGCTTCTCCTCCAACGGGGAGTTCCTGGCCCTTCTCACCGATGACGGCATGTCGATCGTCGACGTCGAGGAGGAAACGGGGGTCGTCGAGTCGGGGGTGCGCCCAGGGGTGCCCCAGGTCGTCTGGTCCTCTGACAACCGATTCGTCCTCTATCCGGGTGGTGGGGGCAGCGGTTTCCACGGGATCGTCGTGGTGGACACCGAGGACTTCGCGGTGCAAACGGTGCTCGACACCCGCACCTTCACCGGTCTCGGGGTACTGCCGGTGGGTGGCACCTAGGATCGAGGCATGGCCGGCTCCGGTTCGATCGAGGAAATCGCGTCTAAGGACGCCTACACCACTGAGGCCGAAGGCTCGGTGTTGGAGGTGGTCGAAGGCGGGCTGCTCCTCGACCGGACCGTCTTCTATGCCCGGGGTGGTGGCCAGCCCGGAGACATCGGCGTGATTCGATGGGATGGCGGGGAAGTCGAGGTGATCGACACCGTCAGGCGCGAGGGTAAGCCGTTCCATGTGGTGCCGGAGGGATCGGTCCTGCCGGATCCCGGGACACCGGTGCACGGGGTGATCGACTGGGCCCGGCGTTATCGCACGATGAGGACGCATACCGCGCTCCACGCCCTCTCCGGGGTGGTCTTCCGCGACTTCGGGGCCAAGGTCACCGGCGGCAACATGGAGCCTGGTGTGGCCAGGATGGATTTCGAGCTGGACGGGATATCGGTCGAGTTCGGGCAACAGGTGGAGCGGAAGCTCAACGAGGAGCTGACCAAGGGGTACCCCACCGAGGTCATCTACATGGCCCGGCAGGAGGCCCTGAAGGATCCCGATCTGATCCGGACCAAGGTCAACCTCATCCCCGAGTGGGTCGACGAGATCAGGGTGATCGACATCGTCGGCCTCGATCGTCAGGCCGACGGGGGCACCCATGTCGCATCTACCCTCGAGGTGGGCGAGGTGCGGGTGGTGAAGACCGAGTCCAAGGGCAAGGCCAACAAGCGGATGAGGATCGAGCTCACCTAGAGCCGGTGTCACCGCCCGGGCATTGAGCGAAAGGTGTGGCATGAGCGTCATCGTCGGTTACCTGTCGGCGGCACGTGGGAAGAAGGCTCTCGAGCTGGGCATCGAGGAGGCGAAGCTGCGGGGCACCGGCCTGGTGGTGGTCCACTCCCTCCGCGGCGCCGGGAAGGACGACGACGAAGATGTCATCCAGAGCGATCTCGACCTCGCCCAGGTGGAGGAGCTGCTCAAGGGAGAGGGACTCCAGTACTCGATCCACAATTACGTCCGTGGTAACGAGCCTGCCGACGACGTCGTCCAAGCGGCCGAGGACTTCGACGGCGAGCTGATCGTGATCGGTCTCCGTCCCCGCACCACGGCGGGGAAGTTCCTCCTCGGCTCCAATGCCCACGACATCCTCATGAACGCACCCTGCCCCGTGCTCACCGTGCGCACCGATTAGCCACGGCGTCGGGCGTCATCCGTTCTACGTTCTACCCATGACGTCTGCCCCGACGCGCCTCGCGACTTGATCGATTTCGTCCTTGGCCTCTTCCTGGCCGGTCTCCTGGTGCGTGGCTGGAGGCGCGGATTCGTGCGGGAGTCGCTCGATCTGGTCGGCCTGGTGGTCGGTCTCTGGGTGGCGATCCGTCTCAGCGGCCCCCTGGGGGAGTTCCTCGCCGACCGATTCGGCGCCACCCCCGAGGTGGCGACGATCGGGGCCGGGATCGCCCTCTTCCTCCTCTTCGGAGTGGCGATGAGCATCGCCGCCCACTACCTCTCGAAGGTGATGAACCTTCCCGGCCTCACCCTGGTGAACCGCCTGGGTGGGGCGGCGGTGGCGGCGTTGTGGGGCATCGCCATCGTGCTCGTGATCGTCAATCTCAGCCGCGTGCTTCCCTTCACCGATGACCGGTTCGACGACTCGACCGTGGCCCAGGCCATCGCCGGCCCAGATGCGGTGCCCCAGCAGGTGTTCCTCGGTCTTGGCAGTGACGGGATCCTCGCCCCTCTCGCTTCGATCCAGGACCTGTTCGGGGGGAACCGGGCCGTTCCCGAGAGCAACGAGGTGCTCCAGATCCCTTCAGCGGCGCCAGACGAGGTGCGTCAGGTCCGCGACGAGACCGGCCCCTTTCTGGAGAGGGTCAATGAGCATCGTGCCGAGCGTGGCCTCGCCCCGCTCGGGGTGAGCGGGAGCCTGGTCGCCGTCGCCGAGCAACGGGCCGTGGAGATGTACACGACGGGCCGGATCTCCCGTGATCATCCTCCCGGTGGCAGTGTCGCCGACGACGTTGCCGAGGCGGGGGTCCGCCTCGCCGTCGTCGGCGAGAACCTGGCCCTCGCCATCAGCTGGCGGGCCGCCTTCGATGCCATGCTCGAGTCCCCGACCGCCCTCACCCTCCTCGACGACCCGGCCTTCGACCGCACCGGCCTCTCCATCGTCGACGGCCCCACCGGTCGCCTGGTGGTCCTGGTCCTGGGGGGTTGATCACCCACGTAGCTGAGCTTCCCCGGCCCATATCCGGGCATAACTGTCTCGAGTTGGGCCCCTCCGGACCCGGCCTTACCGAACCTGAGACGGTTTTGACCGTATCCGGGCCGTGGAAGCTGAGGTTTCGCGGGGGATTGCAACCGACTCGAGCGGAGACCCACCCGGACCAGGAGGTTTCGAACCTGAGACGGTTTTGACCGTATCCGGGCCGTAGAAGCTCAGCTACGCAGCGGGTCAGACCACCACGGGCTCGGCCGCCCGTCTCGACCCCGATATTGCGACGAAGCCGACGCCGGCGAGGACCAGGGCCGCACCCACCAGCTGGATCGAGGAGGGGCTCTCATCGAAGATCATGACCGCCCAGATCATGGTGAGGACCGGCTGGGCAAGGATGATGGTGGCGGTCTCCACCGCCGGAAGCCGGGGCAGGGCGTAACCGATCAGGAGCCACCCAGCCACCTGGGAGCTCAGGGCGAGGGCGAGCAGCCAGCCGTGGGCCGGCCAGGTCGGGGTGAACTCGATGGTCCCGGCCAGCCCCCCGGCGACCAGGGCGGCCAGGGCCGCCCCGGCGGTCGCCTCCATCAACGGGCCAGCAGAGGGAGCCTGGATGTCGTTGGAGAGGCGGAAGCCGAGGATGAACGCCGCATAGAAGACGGCGGAGATCAAAGAGAGGACGGTGCCGAGCAGCGGGTTGGACCCGAAGGAATCTCCCCGGCCCAGCCCGCTGACCAGGGCAACCCCGATCAGGACGATCGGGACCGCGATCGCAACTTGACGACTCGGTCTTTCGCCCATGAGCAGCCAGGCCGCCACCGCCACCACGATGACCTGTGCGTTGGCAATGAGCGTGGCCAGACCCGCGCCGACGTACTCGATGGCGATGTGCCAGGCCACCATGTCGAGGCCGAGGAAGATGCCGGCCGCGTAAGCGATGAGACGCCGGTTCACGGTGCGCCCGTCCTCGCGGCGCCGCACCCACCAGATGACGAACAGGATCGGGAGGGCATAGGCGCACCTGTAGAAGGCGCCGGTGATCGGGGAGACCCCGGCGAGGCGGTAGAGGATGGCGGAGAAGGAGATGGCCAGGGCACCGGCCAGCGCAGCGAGGAGGGTCACGGAATCGGGATCAGATCCGGTTCGACCCAGTGTGCCCGCGCCTCAGCGGCGTTCAGGTTCGACCAGTGGCTCTCGGGGAGCGCGGGGTCGCCCAGAGGCGGATACCGCTCCAGCATCCCGCCGACCGAGGTCACGTCGGGGTGCTCGTCGCGGAGATGGTCGAGGAGCCGTATCCAGAATATCGTTACCGTGGCGTGGTACTTGCCCGGGTTGCCCCCCAACTCGGCGGCATGCCGGATGGTGAGGCAGGCCAGGCGCTCGGCGTCTGCGCAGTCCTCGGCCTCGTTGAGGATCTCCCAGGCGAAGCGGAGGTGGGCCTCGTGGCCGAGGTACTCGCCGGCGGCCGCCTGATGGAGGAGGCGCAGACCGTCAGCCAGGTCGAGGTCGCTCATCCAGGGAGCGCCTTCAATTCTTGGTAGGAGGACTGGAGCGCCGCCACGAAGCGATTGGAGTCTGGCAGCGTGTCGTAGTCGGCATGGATGCCCCAGAGGAGGCGCCCGTTGTACGAGAACAGGGCGATGCCCACTCCGTGCTGGGCCCAAAGCGGCACCATCGGGTAGTTGGCGATCATCTGCGACTCGAGCAGGTACATCGGGAACTGCGGTCCCGGGATGTTGGTCACAGTCATGTTGAACGGCCGGATCCTGGGGCCGACCACCCGATTCGCCAGTGAGAGGAGCGTGATCGGCGTCCCCGAGCTGATGTCGACCAGAGTCGAGGCGCCCAGGGCGTGGTTGCTCTTCTTCAGCTCCAGCGTTCCCTCCTTGATCGACTCGTATCGCTTGATCAGGTCGGGCTCCTGGATGGGCAGGTCGAGCAGCCACATGGCGACCTGGTTGCCCATCACACCCGGCTGGTTGGCCTGCCGGGTCGAGACCGGGTTCATCACCCGGAACTCGGCGTCGGAGACGTCGTATCCGCGCTCGTCGATGAGGAATTGGCGCACCGCCCCGGCGGTGATGGCGAGTACCACGTCGTTGACCGACCCTCCCAGTCGGTTCTTGATCTCCTTGATCCCCTCCAATGGCGTCTCGGTCCAATCGAACCTGCGGTTGGGGCCGATATCGGGGTTGAGCGGGGTCCGGTCGGCGGTGGTGAGCCACCCCGAGCGAAGCGAGGAGAGGGCGGCGGCCGCCTTGTCCATGGTGCGGTCGGTGATGGCCACGCCTTCCCGAATCGCCTCGGAGAGGTTGGAGAGACGGTCGATCAGCCGCCGGGTGAAGCGGGCCGATTCGGCCACGGCCAGCTGGGTGGGGGTCGGCGCCGGCCGGGCGGTCCACGCCGGGGCCGACTCGATCTCAGAGGTGGGGACGACATTGAGGAGGATGGTGGTCAGGTCCACCCCGGAGATCCCATCGATCATGCAGTGATGGATCTTGGCGATGATGGCGAACCGGTCTTCGTCGATACCCTCGATCACCCACAGCTCCCATAGCGGCTTGTGCCGATCCAGCGGCGACGAGACGATGCGCCCCGCCAGCTGCTTGAGCTGGTCCTCGTTGCCCGGCCGGGGGAGTGAGCTGTGACGCAGGTGGTAGTCGAGGGTGAAATGCTCGTCGTCGACCCACACCGGTCGCCGGTCATAGGGGACGTACTCGAGACGCTGTCGATAGCGGGGGATGTACTGCAGCTTCGACTCGACGTGAGCGCGGATCCGGGCGATGTCGATCCCGCCGTCCTCCCCCTTGAGCGGCGCCGCGTCGAAGAGGGCGACGCCGGCAACGTGCATGTGACTGGAGCGGGTCTCGAGGGCGAGGAAGGAAGCGTCCAGGTAGCTGAGAGGTTCGTAGAAGAAGTCGCTCATTGCCGTCGTGTAATGCCTCAAACCTACCGTGATCGGTCGGGCAAAGAGACGGCGAGCCCCGCTCCCGCAGGCGGACTGCTCTCATTGGGCGTCTTTGGCATCGATCCGGGCCCCATTGGTCCGGTTGGAGACACCCCTTCAGCCCGCTCAGGGGCGGCCTACGACGTGGCCAGTGCGAAGAGCTGCCACTCGCCTTCGATGCCCTTGAGGGTGTGTGCTCCCCGATCGGCGAACACGAAGTCGGAGCCGACCACCAGGTCACGAACGGTGCGGGAGACGAGGACCTCGGCAGGTGCGGCAGCGGCCATCACCCGCGACGCGATGTGGACTGCGATCCCGCCGACGTCCTCCCCGCGCACCTCGATTTCGCCGGTGTGGATCCCGGCCCGGATCGGGAGCCCCAGACGCCCCAGGTTCCGGCTCATCGTCGTGGCACACGAGATCGCCCGGCCGGGGACGTCGAAGGTGGCGAGGATGCCGTCACCGGTGGTCTTCACGGTCTTCCCCCCGGTGTCGTCGACGCAACGCCGTGAGACGTCTTCGTGAAGCTGGAGGAGGTTTCTCCACTCACCGTCTCCCACCTGTTGGGCCCGCTCGGTCGAAGCCACCAGGTCGGTGAAGAGCACCGTGGCCATCACCCGCTCTTCTCGAGTCTTGTGAGCGGTCTCACCGACCAAATCCTGGGCGAAGTCCCTCGTCGCCTGGATGAAGAGGTCGGCGTGCTCGAACCATGGAGGGCCATCGCTCCCGGGAAGCTCGAGGAACCTGCCGTTGGGGATGTGGTCCGCCAGATACCGGCTCAAGGCCATCGGAAACCCTTGAAAGCCGGTCCTGTGCATCACCAGGGCAGGAGCCTGAATGTTCGGCAGGACGGCGCGTACATCGACGTTGGCTGCCTGGCTGATTATGGCTTGCACCGCCGAGGGAGATGCCATTCCTCTCAGCCATTTGCGGCCCCACCTCATGAAATGGGGATCATCCGCCCGGCTCGGCACAGTCATCCGCAGTATCTGGTCGACGTCCATGGTGTCGTACATCGATGCCCACATCTCCAGGTCGGCGAGGGAAATGCCGTCGGGATAGTCCTCGTCGGAGATCATTCGCGCCGCGCCGTGATAGACCACGACTCCGGCGACCCGGTCGGGATGAGTGGCCGCGGCGATCAGCACGCCGGGAGTCCCGGCGTCGCCCCCGGCCAGAATCGCTCGTTCTGACCCAGCCGCATCCATGACCGCCATGATCTGCTCGGCAGAGTGCTCGGGACGGGACGTCACCTCGATCGGCGCCGGGTCGGAGGCTCCGGAGCCGAGATCGTCGAACCGGATGAGTCGACCGATTTCCGCCGTGCGGCGATTGAAATGGGCGATCTCAGGCTCATCCCACTCTGCGTCGATGGAAGCCATCCCAGAGCACAACACGATGTCGATGGGTCCTTCACCCAGTACCTGGTAGGCGATCCGATGGCCATCGAGCCGGGCGTAGAGGGTGTCGGGCTCGTTCATTGGCGGGAGCGTATTCACGCCGGGTCGGTGGCGCCTGTCCGCCGGACGCTGCTCCTAGAGATGGCTGGAGCTCACGACGGCCTGGATGGCCATGATCAGGAACCCGGCCGAGGCCAGCCATCCGATGAGCAGCGGGACCCGACCGCGGTGATCACCCGTGCGGCTGGCCTCCCGTCCGTAGATCACCGCTGCC
>DATBIX010000037.1:0-2662 GCA_036556665.1 Acidimicrobiia bacterium | reverse complement strand
CTCCATGAGGCAAACCGGTAGGTCCTCTGGTTGACCGTCTGCGGGTTGGCTGCTTGGACCGAGATCTGGGATCCGACGATCACCGTGCGGGTGAACGGCGTCACCTGCTCAGAACCGCCGACCGTCAGCTTCAGCCCTGCCGGGGTGGAGGTGAAGCTCAAGACCGTGGTTGCCGGGTCGAGGCGAATCGTGCTCGACCCGGTGGCCCCGACGCTGTCGGTGACCGTGAGGGTCAGTTCCAGATAGGACGGATACTCGTGGTCAGGCGCAACGAACGAACCGCTGGCGACCCCGGTCCACTGTTGAAGGGGATGGCCGTGGCAGCTGGAAGGCGACGAGCAGTGCTGGATCACCAGTTGCCACGACATGGCGCCGGCCGGAAGCGCGCCGTCCTCGGCATCGTTGCCCGTCCCGACGAACGTGACCTGCTGATCGACTTTCCACTTCGACGATGCCGACGGAGAGGTGATCGTCGCAACCGGGGCGGTCGTGGCGGTGATGACGACTCCATCGGTGTCGACTCCCCCCCATTCGTCGCTCACCTCGAGCCCGACGTTGTAGGTACCTGGAGTCGTATAGGTGAAGCTCGGATTGACGGCGGTGGAGTCGTCGTACTGGCCGTCCCCGTCCAGGTCCCACCTGTAGGTCATCGGGTCGCCATCGGGATCGCTGGATCCGGTGCCATCGAAGGCCACCGTGAGGGGCGCCTGCCCGGCGGTCCGGTCGGCTCCAACGACTGCGGTGGGCGCGTCGTTGGCGCCCGGATACCTGAAGCGCACCACCTTCCCGCCCAGGAGGTCCACCGAATAGAGGTCGCCGCCTGGCCCGATCTCGAGGGCGACGCTGGGCGTGGAGTCGGCGAAAAGGGTGAGATTCGATGGTTCGCCATCCGCCCCGGGCATCATCGCCCATATGCATTGCCTGCTGTAGTCGGCGATGAAAAGGGCTCCGTTGTACTCGGCCGGATAGTCCCCGCCCTCGTAGAAGGCGAGACCCGATAGAGAAGAAGTCCCCGGGGCACAGCCGGCCATGGTCGATGAGTGCCTGAACGAGAACAGCGGAGCGGTGTGTGCACCGGCGTCTCCATACAGGTTTTCGCAAATCGCCAGGTCGGACCCGTCGTATGCGGAGTTGCGACCGGCGCCCTCGTAACAGGGCCATCCAAAGTTCTCGACGGTTGCGTCGGTCGGGCTGGTGATGCGGTTGATCTCCTCCCAGATGGACCAACCGACATCGCCAACCCAGATCTCGTTGGTGCCCGGTCGGGCGGTGATCCGGAACGGGTTGCGGAGGCCATAGGCGATGATCCGGTCGTCTCCGGAGTCGCCGCCGATGAGAGGGTTGTCCGGCATGGCCGCCCCCGTGGCCTTGTTCACCCGGAGGACGGTGCCGTCGAACGAGACCGGGTCTCCCGGCGTGCGCAGATCCTGGCTGCGAAGGGCGCCGCCTTCTGCGTTGGGAGGTGACTGCTGCTGTCCCCCCACCGGCAGCGGTGGGTCGCCGCATGGGTTCTCGGGGGTGGGAGATCCCGCCGATCCCCCTTGACCCCAATCGGCAAAGGTGAACGAGGCGCCGTCACCCGCAGACACGTAGAGCGCCCCGTCGTCCCCGAACTGGAGGGAGCCGATCGAGTGGCTCGGGTACTGCTGGCACCAGTTGCCTTCGAGCAGGACTTCCTCCGAGCCGACCAGGTTGGAGCCGGCGTCGACCTTGACACGGGACAATCGCCCGTTGGCCAGACAGCCGTCGGTGTTACCGCCGGGCGGGCTCGGGCAGGCGTCGCCATATGGCACGACGTCGGTCGTGTAGAGCATGTACACGTAGGGGCTGGTCGAGAAGTCCGGGTCCAGAGCCAGGCCGAGGAACCCCCGATCCCACCATCCGTAGACAGCGCTTGATCGGTCGATGACGACCTTGGCGGAGGTGTCGGTGATGGAGTCGAACTCCAGCAGGCGTCCGTTCTTCTCCGCGATAAAGACACGGCCGTCAGGTGCGAAGCGAACCTGGGTAGGGAGGTCCAACCCCGTGAAGACGTTCTGGGTTACGAAGCCCGACGGAAAGATGGCTGCTTCCGCTCGGTAGGAGCCACCGCCCATGACCCCCACCCCAACGACAACCATGGCCGCGCACAACCACGGCCATATACCAAGGAAACGATGCTGCCACCCCGACCCCATGCCCGATTGGAAAGGCTATTTGGCACGGTGCCGCGCGCAAGAGGCCCAAAGGCTCAGTTGATCCCGCCCGCGATGGGCGCTCAGCCGACGGAGACCAGGGCCCGCTCGGAGGAGTTGAGCTCGGTCAGCCCGCTTTCGTCGAGCACGCAGATGTCTTCGATCCGGATGCCGAAACGATCGGGCAGGTAGATCCCTGGCTCGATCGAGAAGGCCATCCCGGGCTCCAGGACCAAATCGTTGCCGGCCACCAGGTAGGGGTGCTCGTGGCCTTCGAGGCCGATGCCGTGGCCGGTGCGGTGGATGAAGTACTCCCCGTAGCCGGCGTCTTCGATCACCGACCGGGTGGCCGCGTCCACCGACTCTGCCGTCACTCCGGGGCGAGCGGTCTCCCTACCTCTGGCCTGGGCCGCTGCCACGACTGAGTGCACCTCCGACTGCTCCTCTGATGGCTCGCCCACGACGAATGTCCGGGTTGTGTCGGAGTA
>DATBIX010000036.1:0-70459 GCA_036556665.1 Acidimicrobiia bacterium | reverse complement strand
ATGTGCCGCGGCAGAAGTCAAATGTAGCAAGATCGCGTAAGACGGCGCAAGGAACCGAGAGATCGACAGTCTGAGATGTTTTCCCTGGTCAGATGCGATTTCCGAGCATTCGACCAGGTAGTCAGATTGTGGAGCTGACGGGATTTGAACCCGTGACCCCCTCGTTGCGAACGAGGTGCTCTGCCAGGCTGAGCTACAGCCCCGTCGTGGCGGGAGACCGGATTGTATCGGGGGGAGGTTGCTCCACCACCCAGGGTCAGGACAACCGCTTGGCCAGGTCCTGACGCAGTCGCTCCTGGACGACGGTGGCGGTGAGATCGGAGCGGGAGCGCTCCACCAACGAACGGGCCACGTCGGTGGTGCGTCGCAGTCCGTTGGTCATCCCGTCCGGGTAGTCCATCTCGGCAAGGAGGTCCACGATCTGGTCCATCTCGGCGAGGGTGTTCTCCGCCTGCTCCACCTCGCCCTGACGGAGCAGATCGAGCAGCCGACGCCTCGATTCCCCCACCGCCTCACCGAGACCGTGCAGATAGGGAACCGGGTCGACCCCCAGGTCGGTGTAGCTGGGCACCGGGTTGTGGGAAAAGAGCGCCTCCGTGATTCGAGCCTCAACGTATTCCTTGGCCGCGTCGGCGATGAAGCCTGCATGGAGGATGTCGGGGTGCTCCCGGAGCGCATCGGTTATCTCGGCGAGGAGGGCCCCGGCCTCCGAGATGAGGGTCGCTGCCGGTTCCCACTCGCCGCGATGCAGGGCCCTGATCCCGTTGGCGGAGCCGCGGATCACCCTACGAGCGCCGGTGATCCCCTTCTCCCGGGCGGCGAAACGCGCGTCGAGGACGGCTCTGGCGTCGTCGGCGAAGTCGAGGTCCATCGCCTAGCGAGCGATGACCTTGACCTGGGGCTCCTCCCACTCGGTCTCGCGCTCGGACACATGAGTGACCTTGAGACGCCACTGTCGCTGCTGCTTCATCTGAGCGAGCGCGGCTACGTAGAGGGCGATCAGGGAGTCGAAGAAGAGGTGAAGGAAAAGGAGCGGTAGGGAGTTGGCCCAGAGAGCGAGACCGGCGGTGATCAGGGCGAGGATCACGAGGATTGCGACGGTACGTCGCCGGCGCAGCCTGATCACGTCACGCTGATTGACCGCCTTGTGACTGTATGGCCGTTTCTGTACGTCGGCCATGAGGTGGGTCCAGCGATCGAACTCCTCGGTCGAGTTCTTGGGAGCGTTTTGACGGTCTCCGAACACCGAAGGCAGCAGGTAAACGCTCCACACAGCGGCAATGAGCAGCAACCCGACGATGACGCTTGTTTCCATAGCTCTCGTCTACTCCGTCCAGGGACGAGCGTAGTGCCGGACCCTAGCCCCGATCAACGACCTATGTCCTCTCCCATGTGCCAGACCTTCCACCCGTCTTGCGCAACAGACCGATCGACTCCACCGTGACGCCTCGCTCGACGCCTTTCACCATGTCGTAGATGGTGAGAGCGGCCACGGCGACAGCGGTCATGGCCTCCATCTCGACACCGGTGCGACCGGTGGTGCGAACGGTAGCAAGCACTCGAATCCCACGCCCACTCGGCTCGAGCGAGACCTCGACCCCGGTGAGGCTGATCGGATGGCAGAGGGGGATGAGGTCAGAGGTCCTCTTCGCCCCGGTGATCCCGGCGATCCGGGCGACCGCAGCCGCATCGCCCTTGGGCAGATCTCCGGAGAAGAAGCGAGCGGCCAGTTCGGGCGTCATGGCGACGTGGCCTTCGGCCACCGCCTCGCGCTCGGTGCTCTCCTTGTCGCCGACATCGACCATGTGCACCTCGCCGGCCTCGTTGAGATGAGTCAGCCCGGGATCATCGCCCATCTGCCCACTCCCTCGACTCGGCCCACTTGAACATCTCGATGGTCACCGGATCCCCTGCCCGGACGGTCCCCACCCCGCGCGGCACCAGGGCGAAGGCGTCCGCAGCCGCCGCCGCCGACAGGACGTTGGAAGCCTGGCCGCCCGACCGGCGCACGACAACAGTGCCCTCGGCCAGATACTGCACCTCCACCCTCAGGAACACCGTCTTCTCCGGGTCGGTGACCAACTCCTCACCGGCCACGGCAGCGAGCTGGGGTCGGAGCATTTGCCGGGCTCCCTGCATCTTGAGCAAGGCCGGCCGCAGAAACTGCTCGAAGGAGACCAACACCGACACCGGGTTGCCCGGGAGCCCGAAGAAATAGGCCGATCCAACCCGACCGAATGCGAATGGCTTGGCCGGCTGGATGGCGACCTGCCAGAAGTCGACGCCCTGGTCGTCCCTGAGGACGAGCTTGGTCACGTCGTAGTCCCCCATCGATACCCCACCCGTCGAGACGATGACATCCGCCTCGGAACCTGTCTCGAGGGCCCGCCGCAAGATGTCAGGATCGTCCGGCACGATGCCGAGATCCATGAGCTCCACCCCTGTCTCCTCGAGAAGCGCTCTCAGCATCGGCCGGTTCGAGTCCCTGATCCCGCCGGGGGCCAGACCCGGCTGTTCGACCGGTGTGAGCTCGTCCCCGGTCGACATGTAGGCGACGCGTGGCAGGCGAGAGACCCGTGGCCTGGCGACACCGATGGTCGCCAGCACTCCCACATGCATCGGGGTGAGGCGGGTACCGGCGGAGAACACCATCTGGCCTCTCGTCAGGTCACCACCCGCCGGGCGCACCGAGGTTCCCCGATCCACCGCGGTGTCGACCACCACCTTGGACCCTTCGGAGAAGGTGTCCTCGACCCGGACCACCGTGTCCGCACCGGGAGGGAGCGGGGCGCCGGTCATGATCTTGAAGGCCTCACCTGGCTTCACCTCCACGTCGGTGGTGGAGCCGGCCGGCAGGTCGCCGATAACCTCGAGGATCGCCCCGGGGGAAGTCACGTCCTGGGCCCGCACGGCGAAACCGTCCATCGCCGAGTTGGGGAATGGTGGGACATCATCGAGGGAGACGACATCCTCGGCGAGCACCCGGCCCAATGCCTCCCATATCGAGACCTCCTCGGTCTCGAGGAGCCCGATTGCATTGAGCACCTCCGACCGGGCCTGCTCGAGAGGCTTCATCCCGTCCAGCCCTCCAGCCACGAGGTGAACTCATCCCCGTACTGATGCGCCCCCAACTCGACCGACGCCTCGAGCAGGCCGATCGGAGTGCCGACGTCGAGCAGGTCCACGTCGGCCACGTAACCGCGCAGCCGATCTCGCCGGCCCAACTCGTTGATTGCGTCGGTGAGCTGGATCTCGCCGCCATGTCCTGGCTCGGTCTTCTCCAGGATCTCGAACACTTCCGCCGTGAACAGGTAGCGGCCGACCAGGCCGAGTCGGGACGGGGCGTCCGACACGCCTGGCTTCTCCACCGCCCCGGCCAGGTCGAGATAGCCGCCCGCGATCTCCGATGCCGGGACCACGACCCCGTACTTCTCGAGGAATTCGTCGTTCAACTCGCGAAGGCACATCACGGAGAAGGCGCCATTGTCGCTGCCTGCGCTCAGTTGGGGGAGAACGTCGTGCCCGGGTCGGGCGATGTTGTCTGAGAGGACGCAGAAGAAGGGGCGGCCTCCCACCATGTGCGCCGCCTCGAGCACCGCATGGCCTAGCCCGAGGGGCTCCTCCTGCACCACCGGCCGAAGCTGCACCTCCTCCAGACCCGGGAGGGGGCCTTCCAGGCTGAAATGCTGTGCGATCAGGTGCCCGGCGTCGAGATCGACCACCACCACCGCCTCCCTGGCACCGGCTCGGGCGGCCTCCTCGACTGCGTACTGGATGGCGGGGCGATCGACCACGGTGAGCAACGCCTTGGGCACGACCCGTGTCGCAGGGCGCATCCGGGTCCCCCGTCCTGCCGCGGGTATGACGGCGACGTCGATGCTCAAGTCGGCACCTTCTCCTCGCGACCGGCCGCCATACGCTTGATGTTGCCCCGATGGCGCCAAACCACCAGGGCGATGATCAGCGACACCCAGACCAAGGCCAGACCGGTCACCCCCTGCCAGAGCAGGAGGGGGATGGTGATGACGACGATGACCATCGAACCGATCGAGGCGACCTTGGTCAGCTTGACGATGACCACCCAGACGACGAAATCGATGAGGAGAACGATGGGGGCGGTGAACAGGAGCACGCCACCCCCGGTGGCCACCCCTTTCCCGCCCTTGAGGCGGTGGAACACCGGATAACAGTGGCCGATCACGGCGGCAAGGCCTGCGGCGAAGGCCCAATGGACTTGAGGGTCGGGGACACCCGACGCCAGCCAACCCATGGCCGCACCGATGGTGCCCTTCAGAGTGTCACCCACGAACACCAAGGCGGCGGGGAGCCGGCCCAGGGTGCGCAGGACGTTGGAGGTCCCCGGGTTGCCGCTCCCCTCCTGGTGGATGTCGATGCCATACATGCGGCCGACCACCACCGCGAAGTCGATGCTGCCCACTACGTAGGCGCCCAGGATGGCCAGGGTCAGGGCCAGGGGTGTCGACATCATGGCGGATGATATGCGCCCGGGAATGGAAGACCCTCCCGGGCAGTTGTAGAATCGCGGTCCCACCCACCCCAGCGGTCAGTCCTACATGCCTACCTACGAATACACCTGCAAGAAGTGCGGCCAGACGATCGAGGCCTTCCAATCGTTCTCCGACAAGCCGCTGCGTAAGCACAAGGACTGCGGGGGCGAGTTGAAGAAGGTGTTCCACGCCCGGGGTGTCGTCTTCAAGGGTTCCGGGTTCTACAGCACCGACTCGCGCTCCAAGGGCAAAGCGACGGGCGGCGACTCGTCGAAGAAGGCCGAGCCCTCGAAGGCCGGCGCCAAATCATCGTCCGCCGGGTCGTCCGCGGACACGAAGTCTGACGACTGAAGCCGCTCAGCTCTCCCGTAGACCGACCAGGAACCTGATCCCGAAGGTGGCAACGGCCACCACCAACAGGAGCATGATCATCGAGCGGAGCTTGTGGGTCTCCACTTCCTCGGCGATCGCTTCTCCTGCCTGCTCCAACTCATCGAAGTCGAGCTTCTTCTTGCCGCTCATGGGTGCCTCCTTTTCCACGGCTTGGAGGCAGGTGGACCGCTCTCGGAAGATCAGTGGCCTCCGATGATTCACGAAAGCCGGTCCACGCACCTCTTGGGCCCTCCCTACCCGGTCATCCATCGACTCAAACCCGCTCGGCGCGAAGCCCTTCCCTGCGCCGGGCCGGGTTCGTACCGTCGGAAGCGATGATCTGGCTGCAGACTCCGCCGTGGGCGAGATGGGTGGCGTCCTGTCTCATCGCGGCCGGCGCCCTCTGGGTCGAGTTGCGCCCCGACCCCACCATCCTCCACCCGTTTGCCCTGGAGGACATCGCTCCCGGGGAGCCGGTCGACGAGAGCAACACCGAGCTCAAGCCGGTGCCGCCCGGTACCTTCGGAAAGGTGGACCTGGACACGACCGCCCTGGTGGAGATCCCAGGAGGCCATCCCATCCTCGAGTTCGAGGTCGGTGAGGTGGGGCAGGTGGTGCCGGCCGGGTGGTGGGTGATCGAAGTCCACCTCCCCGCCGGGGCCGACGCTGGTGATGCCTCGAGACTGGTGCTTCTCGACAGCGGGGAGACGGTGGATGGCATGGTGGTGACGCCCCCTCTCGAAGACCCGTTGGGCTCCGGGCTCGGCATGGTGGCGGTCGAGCCCCTCCTCGCCGCCGACGCGGCCCGCGCCGCCGCCGAGGGAAGAGTCGCGGTCATGGTTGCCTCCGGGTGACCATTACCGTGCCGCCGTGCTCTCCGCTGTCATCTGGGGCCTGATCCAGGGCCTCACCGAGTTCCTCCCTGTCTCATCCACCGCCCACCTGATCATCCTCCCTGCCTTCCTGGGTGAGATGGGAATCGACGTGAACCCCCCATCCCTGGCGGTGTCGGCAGTGCTCCACCTCGGCACCCTGGTCGCCATCCTCATCTACTACCGGCGCGATGTGGCGGCTGTTCTCCGGTTTCGCACCAATCCCGAAGGGAGGAAGATCGCGCTTTTGGTCGGGATAGGCACTATCCCTGTCCTGATAGGGCTACCGCTCACCGAACAGGTGGAGCGTCTCCAAGCGTCCGTGGCCGCGGTGGGATGGCAGCTGGCCGCGACCGGAGTCATCCTCTACCTCGGTTGGCTGCTGGCCACCGGCCACAGACGACTCGCCGACTTCAGGGTGCCCGATGCGATCCTGGTCGGGTTGGGACAGGCCATGGCCCTGATCCCTGGGATCTCGCGCTCGGGTGTCACCATCTCGGTGGGCAACGCGCGCAAGTTCGAGCCCACGGAAGCGGCCCGCTTTGCCTTCCTCCTCGGGATACCCGCCATTGCCGGAGCCGGCTTCAGCCAGTTGTTCGCGCTCGAAGACTCAGGTGGGTTCACCGCCGAGCTGCTGGTCGGCATGGCCGTGGCCGCGGTTTCCGGCTACCTGGCCATCGAGATCCTGCTCCGGTCCATCCGAAGGGTCGGGCTACTCCCCTTCGCCATCTACTGCGTGGCCCTCGGCCTGCTCACCGTCCTCTACTTCTGATCCGGTTAGCCTCGGATGCCGATGACCCACCCACTCATCCAGGAGTCAATCGGCAAGCGTGAGCACGTCAGGCGGCTGCTCGCCGAGAGCCCCGACGACTACGCCGCGGTGCGCGACTTGTGGAAGGCGCATTCGCTTGCCGAGAACGATCGCGACATCGCCGGGCTGATGGCGACGCTCACCGACGACTGCGTGTACGAGCTGGTGCAGAGCGGGCACCGGTGGGAGGGCCACGAAGGGGCCACCCGGTTCTACCTGGAGCTGCTCGGCGCCTTCCCCGACATCGACTTCGCCCTGACCAGCATCGTGGTCGGCCCGCAGGGGATCTGTGAGGAGGCGGTGGTGAACGGCACCTTCACCCGGCCCTGGCTCGGGTTGGAGCCGACCGGCGAGAAGATGGTCTGGCGCAACGTCATCTTCTTCCCCTGGGACCCCGAGGCGCGTCTGTTCACCGGGGAGCGGGTCTACTCCTTCTTCCCCGACCTCCCCCAAGGCACGGTCCCCGGACTCTGACCTCGAGGGGGCCTAGAGCACTGCATCCAGCCCGAGGTGCACCCCCGGGGAAAGGCGGTGGATGGCGCGGATCGCGGTGATGGCGCCCGAGGCGAAGGATTGGTAGCTGGTCGAGAGGTGCTCGATGGAGAGGACCTCGCCAGGGTTGGAGAGGGCCACCTCCTGTTGTGAGATCAACCCGGGGAGACGAAGAGCGTGGACCCTGATCCCCTCGACCTGGGCCCCGCGCGCCCCTGGGACCAGTTCGTTCGAACCCTCAGACGACGAGCCGCCCGCCCGAGAAAGCCCCATCGCCGTGGCCAGAGCCGTCCCCGAAGGTGCGTCGGGCTTGTCGGAGTGATGACGCTCGACGACTTCGACTGCCTCGAAATGGGACACTGCCTCGGCGGCAAACCGCATCATCAGCACCGCACCGATCGAGAAGTTGGGGACGACCAGCACGACCGGGCCATCGCTGCCCCAGATCCGACGCAGCTCCTCGAGCCGCTCGGGGGTGAACCCCGAGGTCCCCACCACCGTCGCCATCCCCGCCGCACGCCAGGCCCGGAGGTTGTCGAAGACGACGTCGGGATGGGCGGTCTCCACGATGACGTCCCCATCGACCTCGCCGGCGTCCCCGGTCACAGTCAGACCGTGCAGGTCGACTCCAGCGCGTTTCGGGTTGTACAGGGAGGTGAGCTCCAGGTCGGACGAGGCCAGGACAGCCTCAGCGATCGAAGTGGCCAGCTTTCCGCCCGCCCCTGAGACGGCAACTCGGATCATCGTCTCACGTTAGGTCACGAGCCCGGGCTCAGAGGCCCAACGACATCCAAACGGAGTCCTCCACCTCGAAACCGTGTCTGCCGTAGAAGCGGCGAGCTGCCGCATTCTCCATCTCGGTCTCCAGGTAGATCGAAGTGAATCCGAGATCACGGACGTGGGCGATGACGCGGTCGAGCAGGATCGAGCCCGTACCCGAGCCCGGCTCGCTCACGTACATCTCGTCGAGCAGCACGTCCCGGCCACCCGATTCGAGGCTGAAGCCCCAGGTGATGACGACGTAGCCCTCCAGCCCCATCTCGCCGGCCACGACCCAGACCTCACCGTGGGAGTCGTCTGCGAGTAGGTGACTCAGTGCGTCTTCGACCCGTGCCCGGTCGAACGGGTGGCCGTCGACGAGGCAGAACTCCTCGGAGAGCGAGATCAGCTCCCCCAGGTCGGTAGGCCCTGCGATCCGGATAGTGCTCAGCCGAGAAGCTCCGCCAGCGATTCCTCGAACACCTCGATGGTGGTGGCCACATCCTCATCGGTGTGGGCGGCGCAGACAAACCACGGCTCGAGGGCATCGGGGCAGGGCATCACTCCGCGCCGGATCATCCCGAAGAGGGTCTCGTCGTAGAGGGCGGCGTTGTGTTTGCCTGTGTCGCGGAAGTCGACCAGATTGCCCTCCCCGATGAAGATCGAGAACATCGAAGGGTGGCCAATCACTTTGCCCTCGACCCCCCTGTCGGCAAGCACTCTCTCGATCCCCTCCATGAGTGCCCGTCCCACCTTCTCGATCCGGGCGTAGGGCTCGCCGGTGGAGAGCTTGGTGACGGTGGCCCTCGCAGCCGCTGCGGCGATCCCGTTGCCGGAGTAGGTGCCGGCCTGGGCGATGCCGCTGGAACGCCAGCCGTCGGCCACCCAGTCACGCATGGCGATGGCGGCCACCGGGAAGCCGTTCCCGATCGCCTTGGCATAGGTGCCGACATCGGGCACCACCCCGAACAGCTGTGGCGCTCCGCCGAGAGCCAGTCTGAAGCCGGTCTTCACTTCGTCGAAGATCAGCACCGAGCCGTACTCGTCGCACAACCTGCGCAGACCTTCGAGGAATCCGGGCTCAGGCATGATGCCGAAGGCATTGCCGAGCATCGGCTCCACGATGACGGCGGCCACCTGCCCGCCTTCTCTCTTGAAGGTCTGCTCCGTGAGCTCCAGGTCGTTGAAGGGAAGGGTGCGTACCACCGTCCGTACGAGGTCGGGTATGCCGGAGCTGGACTGGAGGGCGACAGGGCGATAGCGCGAGCCGAGACCGCCCACCGGAACACCTGCAGTGGAGAAAAGGACGTAGTCGTGCATCCCGTGGTATTGGCCCTCGAACTTGATGACGAGATCACGCCCGGTGCGGCCCCGGGCAAGTCTTATCGCGTGCATCGTCGCCTCGGTGCCGGTGTTGGTGAATCGCATCGCGTCCGGCCATCTCAACGCCTCGATCACCGTCTCGGCCGCCTCGACCTCCCGTCTCTGCGTCATGGCGAAGCTGGTCGCCTCCCCCGCCGCCTCGGCCACCGCCGCCGTCACGTCCGGATCGCCGTGGCCGAGGATGATCGGGCCGAAGCCGCATTGGAAGTCGATGTAGCGCTTGCCATCCATGTCGACGAGGTGACCGCCCTCGCCGTGATCGATGACGATGGTGTCGTCCTGACCCCAGTAGCGGAACTGGCTCGAGACGCCATTCACCAGCACCTTCCGTGCCCGCTCGTACCACTGCCTGGTCACGTCTCCTTGGAGACCCATCAGATCACTCCTCTCCGAACCACCACGGCTTGGGGGTCAGCTCCAGATTCCAGTGCACGTGTCGTGCCGTGGTGAAGCTGTCCAGTGCCTCGACACCGAGCTCCCTCGCATCCCCACTGGCCCGCACCCCGCCGAAGGGCGCAGCCAGGTTGTCGACAACCGGGTCATTGACCCAGACGGTACCCACCCGCAGCTCGCGATAGGCCCTTTCCACCCGGTCCGGCCGGATCGTGTAGATGCTCGCCCCCAGCCCGTATGGGGTGTCACCGGCCAGTGCGAAGGCCTGGTCGTCGTCCTCCACCGCCATGACCGGAAGAACCGGCCCGAATGTCTCCTCTGTCATGAGCTCCATGTCGTGATCGACCCCGGCCACGACCGTGGGCGCCATGAAGAACCCGGGCCGATCGAGAGCCTCACCCCCTGCCAGCACCTCTGCCCCGGCGCCCACCGCCCTCTCGACGACGTCGATCACGGCTCGCCTTCGTCCCTCACTGCGCATCGGGCCAACCTGGGTGCCCGGGTCGAACGGATCGCCGACCCGGATCGCCTCGGTGAGCTTCACCGCCTGCTCCAGGAACTCGTCGTAGACGGACCGGTGGACATAGACCCGCTCGGTCGAGGTGCACACCTGGCCTGCGTTGAGAAACGACGCCCATACCACTCCCCTCGCCGCCACAACCGGGTCGGCGTCCTCGAACACGATGGCAGGGTCCTTGCCGCCGAGTTCGAGGTGGGTCGGCTTGACCCTCTCGGCGCAAAGAGCCGCCAAACGCCGGCCAACCGAGGTCGAACCGGTGAAAGCGATCATGTCCACTCTCGGATCGGTGGCGAGGCCCTCACCGATGACCCCACCCGATCCCATCACCGTGTTGACCACGCCGGGTGGCAGCTCCTCGGCGAAGATCTCGGCCAGCGCCTGCAGGGAGAGCGGGGTCTCCGAAGCCGGTTTGATCACAACCGTGTTGCCCGTGGCCAGGGCGGGGGCCACCTTGAACACGAGAAGGAGGAGCGGGTAGTTCCACGGGATGAGACATCCGACCACTCCGTAGGGTGCACGCAAGACGAGCGAGAGCTGGCCCGGCTCATTGGAAGGGGCCACCCTTCCACTCGAGGCTCGTGCCAGCTCGGCGTACTGGCGGAACAGGTCCCTCGCCATGTCCACGTAGAGGTGATTGCGGGTCAGCGGACGACCTGTCTCCAAGGTGAGCGCCTCGGCGAGCCGATCGCGATTCTCTTCGATCGACTCCGCTACACGATGAAGCAGGCGGGAGCGCTCGGGCTGTGATCGCGCCTGCCATCCCGGCTGTGCCGTCGCCGCGGCCTTCGTCGCCTCCTCCAGCTGCGACCCGCTCGCCGCGGTCATGGTGGCATGGATCTCTCCGCGGGACGGGTCGATCACGTCGAACCGATCGCCTTCCCCCTGCCCGAGGCGACCACCGATGAGGAGATGGTCGGTCACCTCCCCGATGCTAACTGAACGGCCGTTCAGCTCCCACGGCCACGCGGTACCCTTTGCCCATGGCCACCGATCTCAAGCTGTTCATTGCCGGCGAGTGGACCGAAGGGAGCGGCGAGGAGCACTACCAGGTTCGGTCTCCTTCGACCGGCGAGCACATCTACAACGTGCCCAAGGCCTCCACTGCCGACATCGACCGTGCGGTGGCAGCGGCGCGCCAAGCCACCGAGGAGATGCGTCACTGGACCGCATTCGAGCGGGCCGAATTGTGCCTCCGCATCTACGACCTCTGGCAGACCCGAATCGACGAAGTAGCCCGGATCCTGTCGATGGAGCAGGGAAAGCCGTACGAGGCGGAGGCCAAGGACGACATCGCCGAGTCGGGCGATTACTTCCAGATCGCCGCCGAGGACGTGAAGCGGCTGAAGGGCGAGTTGATCCCGACCACCAGCCGCCACCGGCGAATGTTCACGGTGCGTCGCCCGGTCGGGGTGTGGGTGGCGATCACGCCTTGGAACTTCCCGGTGATGATCCCGATGGAGTATGTCGGTCCCGGGCTCGCCACCGGGAACTCGGTGATCGTGAAGCCGCCCGAATTCACCTCGTGGGCTCTCCTCGAGATGGCCAAGGTCTTCGAGGAGGCGGGCGTCCCCAAAGGCGCCATCTCGGTGATCCCCGGCGACGGCGTCATCGGCACCCAACTGGTCACCAATGACGGCGTCGACGCAGTCGGGTTCACCGGATCCTCCGCCACCGGGAAGAAGATCGTCTCGGTGATGGGGCTCAAGCGCTCCATCATGGAGATGTCGGGCAATGGCCCCACCGTCGTCACCGCCGATGCCGACGTCGCCAAGGCGGCGGAGGCCGCGGTCTACGGCGCCTACTACAACGCCGGCCAGGTCTGTGTCGCCACCGAGCGGGTGATCGTCGTGGACGAGGTCCACGACGAGTTCGTGGAGGCCGCACTCAAGGCGGCCGAAGTTGTCACCCTCGGTGATCCATTCGACCAGGCGGTGAACATGGGACCGCTCAACAACGAACCCACCGCGGCGAAGATGGACCGCCACATCTCGGACGCCGTCGACAAGGGAGCCGAGTTGCTGATGGGAGGAAGCCGGGCCTCTGGCTTCCCGACCGATCTCTACTACGACTTCACCGTCCTCGATCGGGTGCCGGAGGACTCGCTGGTCTCCCAAGAGGAGTCGTTCGGGCCAGTGCTGCCCATCCTCACCGCCGCCGACGACGAGGAGGCGGTCGGTGTCGCCAATCGGACTCATCTCGGTCTGCAGGCGGCGGTCTTCACCAACGACCTGAGCAAGGCATTCTGGTACGCCGACCGGATCCGCTCCGGGACCGTGGTGGTCAACGACTCGACCGACTTCTGGGAAACCTTCCAGCCCTTCGGGGGAGCGGCAGGGACCGACACCGGTTGGGGCCGCCAACGAATCGACGAGTTCACCGATCTGCAGACCGTGGTGTTCGTGCTTCGTGAGGAGGGCTGAGGCCCCGGTCACTCCCTCATGGTGATCGCCATCCCGGCGAAACCCCCGCCGAAGGCGCCGAGGAGAACGCCGGGGAGCAACGCGGTGGTCAAGGACTCGAAGATGTCGAGATCGGTGATCAGCCAGATGCCGATGGTGAGCCCCACCAGGACCAGCGGGATCCCCACGAGGATCCCACGCACGATGGCAGGGCCCATGGGATCGGGTCCTTCGCTCTCAGGGTGAGCCACCGGCCAATGATGGCAGAAACTCAGCTCGGCTCGGTGGCCGGCTCGATCTGGACCAGATCGGCCGGCAGCCTCATCTTGCGCACGGCGAGTATGAAGGGCAGGCCGATCGCATAGACCACCCCGGCGACCACGTAGCCGGCCCCCAGTGAGAAGACGTCGGCGACCCGGCCCAGGGCGGGCTGGGCGACGACTCCGCCCGCGCTGCCGAGCAGCGAGGAGAAGGAGAGGATCGTCGCCCTCTGCTCGGAGGGGATGCACCCGTTCATGTAGGCCTGCTGGATCGGGCTGGCCACGGTGCTGCCCAGCATGAACACGGCGAGCAGCGCGATCGCCACCCAGAAACCGGCCGGGATGGGCAGCGCCTGGGCCAGCCCCACTCCGATCAGCGCTACAGCACCTATGGCCACCATCGCCGCCAGCACCGCGGTCCTGGTGCGGAATCGCCTCCTGACCCGATCCACCGAGGCCCCGCCGACCATTTGGGCAAGGGCGAAGATGGCAGCAGCGATTCCGGCCAGATACGTGGCGTCGGGATCACCGAACAACTGGAGCAGATAGGGCTGGAATGCGTAGAACGCCCAGATCCCCACCCCCGAGGCGAAGGGCGCCGCCAGCATCAGCATCCGGACCGGGGGATTGCCCAACCCATGACGCATCGAGGACCGGAGGATCCCCCGGACCTGCTCCCCCACCGCCACCCCCCGGGTCGGCTGGTAGCCGATGTCGTGCATCCAAAGCCACGCCGCCACTATGACCGCCAGCAGCAACACCGACCGGGCTACATAGGGCAGACCCAGGTTGACCTGGCCCAGGAAGCCGCCACCCACGGTCCCGATCAGCATGGCGGCGCCTGCCGCCGTCTGACCCCGGCCGAACACCGTCTCCATGGCCCCGTCGAACCCGGTTGCGTGGAGCGCGTCGACCAGCCAGGCCTCGGTGGCGCCCGAGAAGAAGGTGAAGCCAAGGCCGATGAGAGCGGAGACCAGGATCCACCATCCGATCCCGGCCTGCACGTACCAGAGACCGAGGTAGGCGGCCGTCGTGACCAGCAGGGTGGCAGCGCCGAGGATGAACGAGACCCGGCGGCCGAACGTGTCCGCCACCACGCCGGTCGGCACCTCGAACAGGACCATCCCGGCGGTGAATGCGGCGTTGGCCACGAATGCCCCGGTCAAGCTGAGGCCGGCATCGAGCAGGAAGAGAGTGTTGATTCCCCAGATCAGGGATGCAGCCAGCGTCTGGAGGGTGATGAGGACGAGATATGTGCGTTGGACGTGCTCCGGCGTCATGTGTCACCAGGGAGAAGGCGGGCAGTTAGCGTAACGGTCGGATGTACACCCCCTACGAACAACGAAAACGAGAGATTCCTTTCGCATCGGCCGAGTACATCTCCTTTGCGTCGCGCGACTCCTTCCTCGGAGTGCCTGCGGTCAGGATCGACGACCTGGGCGATGGAGACGTGGTCATCCTCGGTGCACCGTTCGACTGGGGGACCACGTATCGCCCCGGCGCCAGGTTCGGGCCGCAGGCGATCCGAAGCGCCGACTACGGGGCGATGGACGGATACCGGCCCCATTTGCCCACTGGGATCGACCCGTTCGAGGCGCTTGGAGTGGTCGACATCGGCGACGTGTACGTTCGGCCCGGAGAGTTGGAGCTGTCGATCGGGCGCATCGCCGACGCGGTCGAGCAGGTCACCGCGGCCGGCAAGGTCCCGATCGTCCTCGGCGGCGACCACACCATCACCTGGCCCGACGCGCTGGGTGTCGCCCGGGTCCATGGGTTCGGGGAACTCGCCCTGATCCACTTCGACGCCCACGCCGACACAGGGTTCATCCAGAACGGCTCGCTTCACGGGCACGGGACCCCGATGCGCCGACTGATCGAGTCCGGTGCCGTACCCGGGCACCGGTTCGTCCAGATCGGGTTGCGTGGATACTGGCCCGAGCCCGAGGTGATGCAGTGGATGAAGGAGCAGAAGATGCGGTCCTTCCTGATGGACGAGATCGTGAGACGAGGGCTCGACGACGTGGTCGACGAGGCCGTCGCCTACTCGATCGAGGGCGGGGCCAAGGGCATCTTCATCAGCGTCGACATCGACGTCGTCGATCCGGGCCTCGCCCCCGGCACTGGCACACCGGAGCCGGGGGGACTGACTTCGCGCCAGATCCTGGACACCGTGCGTCGCCTGGCGCGCGACCTCACCGTGCTCGGCGCCGATGTCGTCGAGGTGTCCCCGCCCTACGACGGGCCGGGGGAGCAGACCGCCTATCTGGCCAACCGGGTGGTCCTCGAGATCCTCAACGGGATGGCCGAGCGTAAGCAGGCGACCTGAGTCAAGAGGCGGTCGGGTCAGCCCTTCACCAGTTCGAGGCTCATCGGGTACTGGTACATCTCGCCCCTGGAGGCGGCGAGCGAGGCGAGCAGTGCGAACACCAGCTCCAGGATCACCAGGATGATCAAGAAGATCACGATCATCGCCGAGAGGACAAGGCCGACGATGGTCAGGGCGGCGAGGATGGCGAGGACGATCCCGGCCACGGTGTAGATCAGCAGAGAGAGCTGGAAGTTGAGGGCGGCCCGTGCATGGGGCTCGACGACAGGGTCGTCTCGCTTCATCAGCCAGACCACCAGCGGGCCGACCAGCGAGGGGACCCCGAGGGCCTGTATGAAGGCCGAGGCGTGAGCGAGCACCCGCCACATCTGCTGATCGCTGCTCACCTGCTGCGGTGGCTCAGGTGTCATGACTGCAGCGTAGGTGAGACGGTTCCGCCCGGATACGGGCCGTGGAAGCTGAGGTTCGTGGCTCAGGGCCGGTAGTCGAGGTTCTCCCACACGATCAGGGCGGCCCAGCCGTCGTCGGATTCGTCCTCGATGTAGTTCTCGAGGAGGCCGCGCACCTCGAAGCCCTGTGACATCTGAAAGGTGAGGGTGGGGTCGGTCAGCTCGCCCGCGATCACCTTGTCCACGTATTCCTGAATCGACATCTCCGCCTTGTGCTCGAAGTAGCCGGGGAGGGCGCCGCCGGCGATGATTCCCCTCTTCCCGGACTCTTTGACGAATGCCTTGCGCACCTCGTACAGCATCTTGCCGATCCCCTGCCCCCGGTACTCGGGGAGCACGGTCATGTCGGTCCCGTAGTACCACTCCCCGGAGGGATCGTGGTTGCCGCACTGATGGTCCCCGGTGATCTCGGCGATGGTGTGCTGCGGATGAGCGAAGTCGAAGTCGAGGAAGATCCCGGCGCCCATGCCCACCGGCCGCCCGTCCACCATCGCAACGAAGTAGCCCTCGGGAAAGACCTGGGCGTAGGCAGCGATGTCCTCCTTGGAGAGCAGATCGGCCGGGTTGGCCATCGGGAAGCAGGTGAGCTCGATCCGCTCCAGCTCGGCGGCCATCCCCGGCTGGAGATTCACGATCCTCACCTCGGTCACAGACGGAATGTCTCCCACGGGGATTCCCCGGGCAGGCCCCACACCGCTTCCAACCGCCTCTCTGCCGGTCTGATCATCACCGCCCCACAGGTGGCCACGTCGTGAGCGCCTGCACCGCGTCGGGCGATGGCCGGATGGGCGAAGAAGGCATCGAGATCCTGGGACAGCTCGGCCCCCGCATCGAGGCGTGCCCTGCTGCTCTCATCGAGCTCCGGGGCTCGGGCACCCTCCTGTTTGCGGGTCCCCTTGTCGAGACAATGGTTGGTATGGACAAAGGGACCGCCCTCCACCGGAACCACATGGACCGTCCCCGGCATGGCCTCGATGTTGACCCCCTTCCCGTCGGGGCCCATCACCAGGTAGTTGTGCCCTCCGGCGAGATCGGCGTCGGTCACTGCCGTGATGGCATCATCGAGTGAGGTCTGCTCGAGGATCTTGCGAACGACGAAGGGCCAGGTCACCCCGGGCTTGCCGATTGCGGTGAGGTTGTTGATGCCCACGCCGATCCCGGCCTCGTTCATCCCGATCTGCCCGAGGCAGCCGGCCGTGGTCTGGACCACGGCCGACGGGCCGGAGATCGGATCCAGTTTCAGCATCACCACGTAGTCGGCGGCCGAGGCATGCATGTCCCACGTCTGTGCCAGGATCCCTCGTTCCGGATCGAGCACTGCGGTGCAGTCGTCCTCGATGGGCGCCCGATCGTCATGGGCCCGGACCACGTCGATCAGGTCGGTGAAGCCGCCCACCACCACCGCCTCGGCCGGGGTGATGCCGGCTGCCTCGGCGAGGGCGACCATCTCGCCGTACAGGTTGGGGGCATAACTCCGGTGGTGGTCGAGTGTCGACTCGGCGAGGGCGAGCACCGTCCCGGCCCCGGCCGACCGGCCCGACCATGCCTCGTCACCGGACAAGCCGAGACGCTCTTCGAGATAGGCGCGAATCAAGTCTTTGCACTCGGCCCCGTGGGCCCGCCCGAAATCGGTGGCATCACCGTATATCTCGAGCACCCGCAATGGCCCGCTGTTCATGCGCCCCACGGTACCCGCACGCGGCCGCCTCCGCCCTACCTCGGGTTGGTGTGTCATCCGGGAACCGACGGCGCAGTCCTCGCGTCCAACCGGTGACCCACAGAGGGCCTGAGAAGAGGAGAAGACGATGAAGAGACTGACAATCACCGCCGTTGGGTTGGTGCTTCTTCTCGCCGCCTGCAGCGGTGAGGAGACGGCCGCCAACTTCAGCGAGATCGGCGACGGTCTGGCCGCAGAGGAGGCGGCAGCTGCCCAGGACATAGACGAGGCACGTGCGGCAACCACGCCGGAAGGCGGCGTGGTCGAGCTCGAGCTGGCCGCCACAGAGGACAGGAAGGTGATCAGACACGCCCAGCTGCAGCTCGAGGCCGACGACACCAGAGAGGCATTCGACCGAATCGTGACCCTGGTCGAAGCGTCTGGAGGTTTCGTCGCCACCGCCGATGTCCTCCCGGTGGAGGGCGAAGAGGATCAGCCCGAAGTGGTGATGACGCTCCGCGTGCCCACCGCCGAGTTGTCCGCGACCATGAGCTCGATCAAGGGGCTGGCGGCCAGGGTCCTCTCCGAGTCCCAGGACGCCCAGGACGTCACCGAGCAATACGTCGATCTCGAGGCCCAGCTGACCAATCTCCAGGCCCTGGAGGTCGAGCTGCGCGCACTGCTCACCGAGGTCCGGGAGCAGCCGAACGCCGACCCCGACAAGCTGCTTCGAGTGTTCAACGAGATCTCTGCCGTGCGCGGCCAGATCGAGCAGATCCAGGGCCAGATCGAGTATCTCGACGACGTCGTGACCATGGCCTCACTCGACGTTTCCTTGAGTCCCACCCCGTCCGTGGTTCCGATCGTGGAAGACACATGGAAGCCGGTCGAGGTGGCCCGGGACGCCTTGCGAAGCCTGGTGGTTGGTCTCCAGGGCATAGCCGACTGGGCGATCAACTTCGGTCTGTACACCCTCCCGATGCTGATCCTGACCCTGGGGCCGATCCTCGTGATCGGGTTCCTGATCTACCGCAGGTGGCGCAAGCGGCAGCGTCCGGCACCTCCGGCCCCGTTGGGACCGGCGACCACAGAAGCATGAGGAACGGGCCCTCTCGGGCCCGTCCCTCATGTCAGTTCGAAGCCCACCCCGGAATCAGCTCTTCGCCTGGGCTAGATAGTCGGTGAAGTTGATCTCATAGTCCCCGGTGTCCTGGATCACCTCGAGGCCCTCGGTCTCGAAGGTGGGGGCGTAGAACTCGGTTATCTCGGGATCGACCAGGTCGACCGATGCGGCGTTCGGAGTCCCGTAGAAGTTCCAGTTGGTCAACGTGGCCCCGTTCTCGGCGTCGAGCACGTAGTTCATGAAGGTGAAGGCGGTGCAGGGGTGCTCGGCATTGGCCGGGACCGTCATGTTGTCGATCCAGAGGGTCGCCCCCTCCTCCGGCAGCACGTACTCGAAGGTGTCCGGGTCCTCCGAGTCCGCGATCCCGACGATCATGTTGCCGGAGTACCCGTGCGCCACCGGCACCTCGCCTGCCACCAAGGCCTCGTCGTACTGGTCTGAGTCGAAGGTGGCAATGCCGGGCCGGGCCTCGGCGATCAGGTCCGCCGCCTCCTGGAGGTGGGTGAGATCGGTGTCGTTGAGCGAATACCCGAGGAACTTGAGAGCCGCCCCCATCGTCTCGCGCGGGTCGTTGAGGAGCGAGACGCCATTGGGGTAGGTGGCGGTGATCTCCGGGTCGAACACGAGAGCCCAGCTGCGTGGGAAGTCCTCACCGACCACGGACAGGTTGACCCCGAGCCCGGTGGTGCCGTATTGATAGGCCGCCGAGAACTCCGGTCCCGGGTCGTAGGGGAGATCGGTGAACTCGGGGAGGAGATTGGACAGATTGGGGACCGCGGTCGTGTTGACCGGGGAGAGCAACCCGTTCTGGATCATGATGCCCACCATGTAGTCGGAGGGGACGATCAGGTCGTACACCGCGCCAGCCTGCATCTGTGCCAGCAAGGCCTCGTTCGACTCGTAGAAGTCCTCGACCACGTCCACCCCGTATTGCTCCTCGAACGCCGTGACGAGGGCGGGATCCATGTACTCGGACCAGTTGTAGAAGTTGAGGTCGCCGTCGGTCTCATCGAGAGCGCAATTGGCCCCCGCGGCATCGGCCGGGGCAACGGTCCCGTCCACAGTTGTGTCCCCCGTTCCCTCGGATCCCCCGTCACCCCCGCAGGCGGCGATCAGGAGCGCGAGCACGGTTGTGAGCGCCAGCATCTTGGCGGTGGTTCGCATGTCTTGTCCTCCCGGGAACGTGATCAACGGCTAACCGCCCGGGCAGGTTATGTCGCGCCAGGCCCGAATGCCACACCCGGGATCAGGTGGCGGTGATCTCCTCGAGCAGCGCGTCCGGATCGGAGAGGCGCTGGCTGCGGGCCTCGGCACCCCTCTGGAACCCGAGTGAGACGGCCACGAGGACCATCGAAGCCACCAGCATGACCGTGCTCACCGCGTTGATGAGGGGGGTGACACCTCTCCTGACCAGCCCGAAGACGTACACGGGAAGGGTGGTCGAGCCCGCACCGGACACGAATTGGGTCACCACGACGTCGTCGAGGGAGAGGGTTAGGGCGAGCAGGGCGCCCCCGGCGACTCCGGGGGCGATCAACGGCAGTGTCACCTTGCGAAACGTCTGCCAGCGGTTGGCATAGAGGTCGGCGGCAGCCTCCTCCAGCGCGTTGTCGAACTGGGCGAGCCGGGCGCGGACGACGACGGCGACGAACGAGATGCTGAAGGCGATGTGGGACAGGGTGATCGTCAATAGCCCGTTGGTCAGCCGGATCCCGAAGGCGTCGTTGATGATGCCGAAGGCCTGGAAGAAGAAGATGAGGAGCATCACCGCCATGGTGACGTCAGGGATGATGATGGGGAGATAGGCGATCCCGTCGAGCGTCCCCCTCCCCCGGAACTGGTAGCGCTCCAGGGCGATGGCGAGCATGGTCCCCACCACGGTGGAGACCAGCGTCGAGATGAGGGCAACGATCAAGGAGTTGCGCAACGCCCCTATCACCCTCTCGTCCTGGAGCATCTCGCCGTACCAGCGCAAAGAGGGTTGGGTCCAGATCCCGACGTTGTCGTTCTCGTTGAACGAGAAGAAGATGAGCAGGAAGATGGGTGCATAGAGGAACACGTAGAGCACCCAGGCGTTGATGGCGAGCAGTCGGTCGAACAGAGGCCTGGTCGCGGTGCCCTCGTTCACAGCGTCTTCGCCCCCGCCCTGAAGTAGAAGATCGTTGCCAGCAGCATCACGAACATCACGGCGAAACTCAACGCCGAGCCGAACGGCCAGTTCCGCGCCGCCAGGAACTGGCTCACGATGTAGTCACCCATCAGGACCGTGTTGGCGCCACCGAGGAGGGCCGGGGTGACGTAGGCGCCAAGCGACGGGATGAAGACCAGGATCGATCCTGCGATCACGCCGGGCAGCGAGAGCGGAAAGGTCACCTTGCGAAAGGCGGTCCACCCGTCTGCATACAGGTCGCGTGCCGCCTCGACGAGCCGCCAGTCCATCCGCTCCAGCGCGGCATACAGGGGCAGGACCATGAAGGGCATGAACCCGTAGACCAGGCCAATGAGGACGGCGGCGTTGGTGAACAGCAGTCTGATCGGCTCACCCCCGAGGGCGGTGCTGATCTGGGACAGGGGACCTTCCGACCCGAGGATGACCCTCCACGCATAGGTCCTGACCAGGAAGTTCGACCAGAACGGGATCATGACGAGGATCAGCAGGAGATTGCGCAGGGCCGGGGAGCGGGTCGCGATGTAGTAGGCGAACGGGTAGGCCAGCCCGAGGCAGATCGCAGTGGTGACCACCGCCAGGACCAGCGACCGCACAAAGATCTCGAGGACAATCGGGGTGAACAGGCGCTGGTACGACCCCAGGTTCCAGTCGCGCAGGACGGTCAGGCCGGTGGCGTCCCTGGTGGCGAAGGAATACACGAACACAAGGAGCAGGGGGATCACGAAGAGCAGGACCAGGTAGACGTAGGCAGGGAGGGAGATGAAGAAGCCGCGTCTCGACTCGGCCTTCTCGGCGGCCCGCTCCAACTCGGGTGTGGCCGGCGCGGTGGCCTCGGTCTCGGCCGGGGGTGCCAACGTCATCAGCTCGAGACCAGGTTGGCCGCTTCAGGGCTCCAAACGAGGTAGGCCTCCTCGCCGACGTCGTAGAGCTCGACACCGGGCCGGTTCTCCTCCTTGACCTCGATCTCGGACCCGATGCCCGCGTCGACGTCGTAGAAGTAGACATCGCCGTAGTAGAGACGCCGGGTCACCGTGACCTTCACCCGGTTGTGACCGGCGGGGATCTGCTCATCGAGGTCGTAGAGCTCGAGTCGCTCGGGCCGCAGGGCAACTGTCACGGATCCGCCCACCTCGGCCCCGATCGGGACACCGATCTCCACGCCGGTGCCCAATCGTGCTCGACCGGCGCCAATCATCGTCACGTCGAGCAGGTTGATGTCGCCGATGAAGTCGGCGACGAACCGTGAGTTGGGGTGCTCGTAGATCTCCTCGGAACGCCCGACCTGGAGAAGGCTCCCTTCACTCATCACACCGATACGGTCGGACATGGTGAGCGCCTCCTCCTGGTCGTGGGTGACGTATATGAAGGTGATCCCGACCCGGCCTTGCAGGTCCTTGAGCTCAACCTGCATCGCCTGGCGAAGCTTGAGGTCGAGGGCGCCGAGCGGCTCGTCGAGCAACAGCACTTCGGGCTCGTTGACCAGGGCACGGGCCAGGGCGACGCGCTGCTGCATGCCACCGGAGAGCTGGCTCGGCTTGGCGTCGGCGCGTCTGGTCAGCTGAACCTGGTCGAGGACCCGGGCGACACGGCGTTGCACCTCCGACTTCTCGACCTTCTTCATGTTCAGGCCGAAGGCCACGTTCTCTGCCACAGTCATGTGTGGGAAAAGGGCATAGGACTGGAAGACGGTGTTGATCGGGCGCTGATTGGGGGGTTTCAGACCCATCTCTGCCCCATGGACTCGGATGCTGCCCTCGGTCGGGAACTCGAAGCCGGCGATCATTCGCAGCGTCGTCGTCTTGCCGCAGCCGGATGGTCCGAGCAAAGAGAAGAACTCTCCGTCCTCGATGGTCAGCTCGATGCCCTTCACCGCGACCACGTCGTCACCGAAACGCTTGGTCACGCCCTCCAGCTCAACCGCGGGCTTGGCCATCAATCCTCCTCGAACGCCACCCGTCCTCCGACCACGGTCATCGCAACCGAGGCGTCCCGAATCGGCCCGCCGATCAGGGGGTCGCGGTCGAGGACGACCAGGTCGGCGAGCATACCCACGCCGAGGCGCCCTCTGACGGCCTCCTGGTGGTTGACATATGCCGACCCTGCCGTGAACCCGGCCAGCCCATCCAGGAACGAGATCCGCTCGGCCGGATTGAGCGGGTCGAGCTCGGGCCGGTCGTGATTGGTGCGTGTCACCGCGGTGTCGATCTGATCCATCACGTCTGCCGTCGAGACGGCCCAATCCGAGCCCATGGCCAGGGTGGCCCCGGCTCTGAGCAGGCTGCCGAACGGATACTGGCGAAGAGCTCGCACCCTGCCCAGGAACGGCTGAGTCAGCTCGGACTGATCGTCCCCGTTCTGAGCCCACAGGGCCTGGGCATTGGCGGTTACCCCCAGCCGGCGGAACCGAGGGATGTCGTCGGGATCGACCACCTGAATGTGGCTGATGTTGTGGCGCCCTCGGGACCAGCCGTTGGCATGGCGGGCCGCCTCGACCGCGTCGAGGGCATTGCGGACGGCCCCATCGCCGATCGCGTGGAAGTGGCAGGAGAAGCCAAGCCGATCGAGCCGGGTGACGATCTCCTTGAGCTCGCCGGGCTCGATGAAATCGATGCCTCGATTCCCGGTTACGCCTCCCTCGCCGTCCTCGTAGGGCTCGATCAGGGAAGCCGTGTAGTTCTCGACCACCCCGTCGAGCATCAGCTTCACGGCGATAGGCCGATATCTCCCCATCGGCTCGGAACGCATCTGCTCGAGCTCGTCGATCTGGGCGATGTCGCGCCTTCGATCCCACCACAACGCTCCTACCGCGGTGGCGATCAGGTCGCCCGAGCCGGCCATCGATCGATATGCCTCATGCACGGCGAGATCGACGTGGGCGTCCTGCCATGTGGTCACCCCCTTGGAGAGCAAGTAGCGCTGCGCGGCGGCGAGCCCGGCCACCCTCTCCTCGTGGGTATCGGGCGGGACCAGTGCCTCCACCAGGCTGGCAGCCCCCTCGTGGAGCGTGCCCTGAGCAGTGCCATCAGGGCGGCGCTCGATGCGGCCATCGGGTGGGTCGGGGGTGGTCTCGTCGATACCGGCCATGGTCAGGGCCAGCGAGTTGGCCCAGGCGCCGTGGCCATCGGCGTTGTAGAGGAGGGCCGGCCGGTCGGAGACCACCGAGTCGAGGAGATCGCGCCCGGGACAGGCGCGCTGAAACCAGGACTGCTGCCAGCCCGACCCGGTGATCCAGGGCAACCCCGGATTCTCTGCGGCGTACCTGGCCACGAAGGCGACGGCCTCTTCGGCGTCGCCACAACCGGCGAAGGAGCAGCGGAGGAGGTCGATCCCGCTGCTGGAGGGATGGCAGTGGGCATCATGAAAGCCCGGAGTGAGCAGCCGCCCGGCCAGGTCCACCACCCTCGTCTCCGGCCTCGCCGCCTCGAGGACGTCGGCCTCGCCACCCACGGCCGAAATCCGGTCACCCGTTACCGCCAGGGCACGAGCGAACGTCCGGGCCGGGTCGCCGACGAAGACGGGCCCATTGACGAACAGGAGGTCGGCCGGCATGGGTCGGGGAGAGTAACCCCATAGCCATCCTTTCTGGCGCGGAGTCGTGCCCGAGGAGGGGCACGACTCCGCGCCAAAACGGGGTGTGGCTACCCTCCCCGCCATGTATTCGTTCTGGCACCCATTCGCCGAAATGGCCAAGGTCCAGCACGCCCCGTTCGTCGTCGACCGGGGCGAGGGGATCTACGTCTATGACGAGGAGGGCAGGCGCTACCTGGATGCTGCGGCGTCCCTCTGGTACATGAACCTGGGCTACGGGCGCGATGAGATCGTCGATGCGATGGACGCTCAACTGCGCAAGCTCCCCGCCTTCCACGCCTTCATCGACTACGCCAGCCGGCCGCCGATCGACCTGGCCAATCGCATCTCGTCGGTCGCCCCCATCCCCGGATCCAAGGTGTTCTTCGGATCGGGTGGGTCGGACGCGGTCGACACCGCGGCCAAGATGGCCCGCCGCTACTTCAACGTCATCGGCCAGCCGGAGCGCACCGTCTTCATCTCGAGGGAGTGGGCCTATCACGGCATGCATCCCTACGGCACCTCGCTCGGCGGCATGGAGCCGAACCGGGCCGGCTATGGCGGTGATCTCGTTGGGGACATCGTCATCGTGCCCTACGACGACGCCGAGGCCGTGGACAAGGCGATCGACCATGCCGGGGCGGATCGGATCGCCGGCGTGTTCGTCGAGCCGGTGGTGGGGGCAGGAGGCATCCGTCCCGTCAGCCCGGATTACCTGACCGCGGTCCAGACGGCGGTCAAGGCTGCAGGAGGCCTCTACATCTCCGACGAGGTGATCACCGGCTTTGGCCGAGTGGGCGATTGGTTCGCAGCGAACCGCTTCGGTCTTGAACCCGACCTCATCACCTTCGCCAAGGGTGTGACCTGCGGATACGCGCCGCTGGGTGGCGTCATAGCGGCCCCCTCGGTGGCGGCACCGTTCTTCGACACGCCCGGGCTGATGTTTCGCCACGGCTACACCTACTCGGGGCACTCCACCGCGTGCGTCGCCGGCCTCGTCGTGATGGACATCCTCGAGCGGGAGGGGCTGCTGGCACGGGCCGCCGAATTGGAGGAGGAGCTGTACCAGGCCCTGCTCCCGCTGGAAGAGCTCCCGGTGGTGGACCACATCCGGCGCGGGCTGGGGGCCCTGGCCTGCGTCCAATTGGTGGTCGGTGAGGACGAGACGCTTCCCTATCGTGCCGCCGCGGCGTGTCGCGCCGCCGGCGTGCTCACCCGGGCCGTCGGCGGGGGCGGGCTCCAGGTATCCCCTCCGTTGGTGATGAACCGGGACCAGACGCTCGAGATGGCCGACCTGTTCCGGGCCGGCCTCGAGGGTCTGTGAAGCAAACCCCCTTCTGGGTAGACGACCACCCCCGGCCTTCAGGCATCACCTCCGAGTTGCCTGGCGAGGCAGACGTCCTGATCGTGGGATCCGGGCTGACCGGGCTGTCGGCGGCGCTCAGGCTCGCTCGTGGCGGGAAGACCGTGGTGGTGGCCGAGGCCGGAGAGATCGCATCCGGGGCGTCGTCGATGAACGGCGGCATGGTCTCGCCCGACATCAAGGCGGGGATTCCCTACATCTTCGACAGATACGGGCCCGAGCTGGGACGGGAGATGTGGGAGGCAACGGTCCGCTCGGTGGACATCGTGTCCGACCTGGCCGCCAGCGAGTCCATCGACGCTCGAATCGTCCGGGGCGGCATGGCCTGTGTCGGCGCCGGCTCCGCAATGCAAGGGAGGTACGAGCAGACCGTCGCCTGGTATCGGGAGCACGTCGGGGTCGAGTGGGAGGTCCTCGGCCCGGAACGCGTGGGTGAGGTCGTGGGTGGCGACCATTTCACCAGCGCCCTGTTCGAGCCGGAGGGGCTCGGCATCCATCCCGCCAGATTCGTGTTCGGGCTGGCGGAGCGGGTGGCCCGGTCTGGAGCCAGGCTGGTGGCCGGCTGTCTCGTGGAGCGAATCGAACGAGGCACCGCCGGGTTCCATGTGTCCACCACTCAGGGGGCGATCAAGGCCGGGGATGTAGTGCTTGCCACCAACGGATACACGACGGACCGCCCCTCAGCGGAGTTGGCGCGCCGGGTGGTCCCGGTCGGCTCGTACATCATCGTGACCGAGCCTCTGGGGGACAAGGCCGCCGCCATCTTCCCAGGCGGGGCGATGACCTATACGAAGAAGCGGCTCCTCAACTACATGCGGCGGACTCCTGACGACCGCATCCTGATCGGGGGCCGTCGCAACCTGCACCCAGGGCTGGATCTCATCGAATCCGGCGCCGATCTGCGCCGACAACTCCTCGATTTCTTCCCCGAGCTGGAAGATGCCCCCATCTCACACGTCTGGGGAGGAAAGCTGGCCGTCCCCTTCGATCTGGTGCCTCACATGGGCCAGATCGATGGCGCCTGGTATGCACTGGGCTACGCCGGGCACGGAGTGGGCCTGGCCACCCTTCTCGGCCACGAGCTGGCCGGGATGCTCCTCGGGGAGGACCCGCCCAGCGTCTTCACTCGGGTACCTCATCCGACCCGCATCTACTACCGGGGGAATCCCTGGTTCCTGACCCCGGCATCGATCCTCTACCGGGCACTCGATCGGCTCAACCGATAGTCTCTCGACCCATGACCTTTCCAGAGACCCCCGCTTATCCGGAGCAGAGCCAGGCCACTACCGCCCTCGTGTTGGGCATCCTCGGGATCGTCTGTTGCCAGGTGCTGTCCATCGTCGCCTGGATCATGGGCAACAACGAGCTGGAGGGCATTCGCGCCGGGCGGAGAAACCCGACCAACGAGGGAACAGCCAATGCGGCCCGGATCCTCGGCATCGTCGGCACAGTGCTGCTCGGGATCGGGATCATCTTCGGCATCCTGGCCCTGGCCGGGGCATTCGTGCTTCCGTTCACCGAAGACATCCTCCCTTGAGCCAGGTCTGGCGGCACCGGTTGTTGCTGGTCGCCCCGGTGACGGCCATCGGGCTTCTTGCCGCTCACACCCCGGGGGATGATGGGCCGACCATCTGCCCCTTCGCCCTGGTCACCGGGATGGCCTGTCCGGGCTGTGGCATGACCAGGGCGGCGTCATACCTGATCCGCGGAGAGTGGTCCAATGCCATCGAATATCACCCGCTGGTGCCGCTCATCGCGCTCCTGGCGCTGGGCGGATGGGTCTGGTACCTGCTCCGACGGTCGGGACGGGTGGCACCGATGCCTGCCAGATGGCTCAACGCCGCCCTGATCGGGGCGGGCGTCATGCTTCTTGTCGTATGGGCGGCTCGGATCGCGACGGGGACCCTGCCGCCGGTCTGAGCCGCCGCCACCTCACCCAAACCAGCGCCGCCGCGCCGAGGGCGACCAGGCCCATCATCATCGGCAAGGTCGACTTCGAGTCGGCCAGGAGCGAGAGACTCTTTCCCACCGGAGCCCGCCCGCCCTCGGGGTCCACGATCCAGGAGCCGATCTTGAGGAGGACGGCAAAGGAGAGGGCGCCAAGCGCAAACCGTGTGAGCAGCCCCCGTACCGCCAGCATCCGGTCCCGTGACGAGAGCACGTAGGCCCACCCGGAGACGATCATCAGGAGGATCCCGAGGGCGGCGCCGATACCGAGGGTCGAGGCAAGCGGAGAACGGGGCCCGACCAGGGGCGCCTGCTCGGGCCCTCTGATCACGAGGGGGTCGAGGGCGGCCAGGGCGTCACCGACCTCCGACTCGCTGACTGGAACACCTGCGTCGTTGAGACCTGCCGCGATCTCGGCCGTGTTGGGGGCGAGGATGGCAGCCACGTCGACGGAGGCGCCGGATGGGTCCTCCGAGGCGGCTGCCTCGACGCCCTCGGCGATGACGTCCTCGAGGAGGGGACCGACCGACGGATGGGCCAGGGCCTCGCCCGCCAAGTCCGAAGACGCATCGGCTCCCACCCCGGCCTCAACCATCTCGGTCTCCAGCCAGCCGGCGAGCTGGCCGGCCACCAGGTCGCTTGCCGCCATGGGGCTGAGCGACTCGGCGAGCTGATCGGTGTCGACGACGACGGCCCTGCCCCAGAGCCCCACCAAGAGGACGGTCGAGCCAAGCCCGAAGAGCCATCCCGACGCCGCCCTCGCCAGGCTGCGACGGCGACGGCGGGTCACCATTCCTGAGCTCACCTGATCACCAGGGCGGGATTGGTCCTCACTCGTGGCTTCTTCGCCGCCACGGCCGTGGCCAGCTCGTCGAAGGCAGCGGCGGCTTCGGACCCGGGAGCAGCGACCGACACCGGGTGCCCTTCGTCGGCTCCACGGCCCATCGCCGGCAACAGCGGGATCCTCGCCATGAGATCGACACCCAGCTCGGCGGCGAGGGACTGTCCTCCTCCAGCGCCGAACAGCTCGTAGCGCTTCCCATCGTCACCGGTGAACCAGGCCATGTTCTCCACCACCCCTATCACCTGTTGGTCGACCTCGGCGGCCATGAGCGCCGCCCGACGGGCCACCCGCTGGGCGGTGGGCTGTGGTGTGGTCACGATCAGCACCTGCGCTCGCGGGAGGAACTGGGACATGGAGATGGCGATGTCACCGGTGCCGGGCGGCATGTCGACGATCAGGTAGTCGAGTTCGTCCCAGAAGACGTCTTTGAGGAACTGCTCTATGGCGCGGTGCAGCATCGGGCCCCGCCAGATGACCGCTTTGTCGTCCCCTACGAAGTAGTCCATCGACATCACCTTGACTCCATAGGCGGTAGGCGGGAGGATCGACTCCCCGACCAGGACCGGCGGCCGGAGGACGCCCAACATGCGGGGGATCGAGAAGCCCCAGATGTCACCGTCGACTATGCCGACCCTGTGGCCGGAGCGGGCGAGGGCCACCGCCAGGTTGGTCGATACCGACGACTTGCCTACGCCTCCCTTACCCGACGAGACGGCGATCACCCTGGTCGCCGAGCCGGGCTCTCCCAGTCCGGGCCCGGCCTCGGCCTTGAGGGCTTCGATCCAATCCCGGGCCTCGTCGTCGGACATCACTTCTATGGTCACATCCGCCCCGCGGCCATACGGCGCCAGGGCTTGCTGCAGCCGATCGTTGAGACTCTCGTCGGGGCCGGCCGCCGGCAGGAGCAGGTCGACCCGGATCCTCCCGGTGACCTTCTTCTCCGCTGCCTTGAGCAGGCCCAGGCTACCGAGACTCCGACCCACCAACAGGGGGGCCTCGACGGACGCGACAGCGTCGAAGACTTCTGAGTTGGGAGCCATCGATTTCCCCTACGGCCACAGTGGTTAGAAGACCCTGCCAACTATAGTTTTGGGCGGTCGATACCCCTCATGGACACCAAGACCCTCGAAGCACGGATCTCTGATCTCACCTCGTCGCTTGGCGACCCGACCCGCCGGGCCATCTACATAGCGGTCCGTGAGTCGGCCGAGCCGATGACCACCTCTCACGTCGCCCGTCTCTTCGGCCTCCATCCCAACGTGGCCCGCCACCACCTCGACCGGCTGGCGGACGACGGATATCTGAAGGTGAGCCACCAGCGATCCCCCGGCACGGGTGGCCCTGGAGCGGGCCGGCCGGCCAAGACCTACGAGGCGACGGCCAAGGAGGTCTCGGTCCATTTCACCCCGCGCCGATTCGAGATGCTGGT
Source organism: Acidimicrobiia bacterium (assembly GCA_036556665.1). GTDB lineage: Bacteria > Actinomycetota > Acidimicrobiia > Spongiisociales > ZC4RG35 > JARDZU01. Next base: position 40,815 of record DATBIX010000036.1, on the reverse strand, counting down.
CGAGATGCTGATCAGGGTCCTCGACGAGGTCGCCCCGGAGAACCTGGGCCAGGTGGCAGAGTCGGTGGGGCGGCGTTATGGCGAGGAGCTGGCTGCAGAGATCGGGATGGGAGACGAGCCGGGTTACGACGAAGCGGTCCGGGCCGTTGCGAGCGCCATGACCGGTCTCGGGTTCTCGGTCGACCCCGACGTCGAAGGCCAACGTCTCCTCACCTCGCATTGCCCGTTTGGCGAGGCGGCCACCAGCCATCCCGAGGTGATCTGCTCTCTCGACCGGGGCATCGTCGCCGGGATGTTCGGGGCGCTCTCCTACGAGTGCAACCCGGTCATCATCCCCCACACGGCCCTCGACGAGGACTGCGTCACCCAGGTCCCGGTCACCATCAGGTAGCGGGCGAGGAGATGGCCCGCTTGGCCGGTGCGGCCTGACCCGGGGACCCTCGAAGCGGCCCGCGATGTCAGCGCAGACCCGACCAAGGCTCGGCCGGATTCACTTGGTGGTCGTCCTCGTGGCCGGCGCCGCCGTCCTGTTGTCGGCCGGTGTCCGCTCGGCCCCCGGCGTCTTCCTCCTTCCCATCGAGTCGGATGTCGGCTTGGATCGGTCCACCGTCTCTCTGGCCGTCTCCGTCGGCCTGCTGGTGTACGGCCTCTCTGCCCCGCTCTCGGGCAAGCTCATCGACAACATCGGGTCTAGGGCAGTGGCCGTCATCGGCCTCACCGTTGTCGGTGTCTCGATGGCGCTCAGTGCCATGGCTTCTGACGCACTCAGGATCGAGTCGATTGGCTGCTCGGGAAAGATGAGCGGTGTTTCGACGCCATGCCCTGGCGTCGGAACCTCTTCCCGTCGTTAACCTTTCGCGTAGAAGATTCCACACCGAAAGGCACCCATGCCCGCCGACCCGTTCCGGGCCCAGACCACCATCGACACCCCGCTCGGGGCCCGGGAGATTGCCCGGCTCGATGCCGTGGAGGGAACGGATCGCCTTCCCTATTCGATCAAGGTCTTGCTCGAGTCGGCCCTGCGCCACCGCGACGGAAGGTCGGTGTTCGACGAGGACGTTCGACGGATTGCCGCGTATGACGCTTCGCAGGTCGGCGAGAGCGAGATCCCCTTCGTACCGGGCCGGGTGGTGCTCCAAGACTTCACCGGTGTCCCCGCCGTGGTCGATCTGGCGGCGATGCGCGCCGCCATCGTGCGCATGACCGGGGACGAAGGCGCTGCCCAGAAGGTGAACCCGCTGATCCCGGCCGACCTGGTCGTGGACCACTCGGTCCAGGTAGACGCATTCGCCCGCCCCGATGCCCTCGTCATCAACTCACGCAAGGAGTTCGAGAGGAACCAGGAGCGGTACGAGTTCCTCAAATGGGGCCAGAGCGGCTTCGCCAACTTCCGGGTGGTCCCCCCTGCCACCGGGATCGTGCACCAGGTGAACCTCGAGTACCTGGCCAAGGTGGTCTGGGACGATGGCCGTTGGCTCTATCCGGACAGCCTCGTCGGGACCGACAGCCACACCACGATGATCAACGGCCTGGGCGTGGTCGGCTGGGGGGTGGGCGGGATCGAAGCCGAGGCGGCCATGGTGGGGCAGCCGATCTACATGCTTCTACCCGACGTGGTCGGATTCCGCCTGACCGGGCGGCTCCCCGAAGGCGCCACCGCCACCGACCTGGTGCTGCGGGTCACCGAGATGTTGCGCGAGCACGGGGTGGTGGACAAGTTCGTCGAATTCCACGGTCCCGGTCTGGACGAGATGCCGGTGGCCAATCGGGCCACCATCGCCAATATGGCCCCCGAGTACGGAGCCACCGTTGGCTTCTTCCCGGTCGATGACCAGACACTGCGCTATCTCCGGCTCACCGGACGTGACGACAAGCTGATCGACACCGTCGAGCAGTACTACAAGACTCAGGGGCTGTGGCGGGACGACAGCCGGGAGATCGGCTTTACGTCGGAGCTCGAGCTGGACATGTCCACGGTGGAGCCGTCGTTGGCAGGGCCGCGGCGGCCGCAGGATCGGATCGCCCTCTCCGCCATGGAGACCCAGTGGCGATCCGACCTCACCAACCTGTTCGGCAAGAACGGTGGGGCGAGGGTTTCCACCGTGGTGAGCTGGGAGGACGAGGGCGGTCTTCCCGCCGCGGCCGGTGCTCTGAAGGCCAAGACGGGAATCGAGGTCGAGTACGAGGGGGCCAGGTTCGATCTGTCCGACGGTGATGTCGTCATCGCCGCCATAACGTCGTGCACCAACACCTCGAACCCGGATGTGATGATCGGTGCGGGGCTGGTGGCGCGCAAGGCAAGGGAACGCGGGTTGCAGCGGCAGCCGTGGGTCAAGTCCTCGCTCGCCCCCGGGTCCAAAGTGGTGACCGAGTACCTGACCGGGTCGGGGCTTCTCGAGGACCTGGAAGCGCTCGGCTTCTACGTCGTGGGTTACGGCTGCACCACCTGCATCGGGAACTCAGGCCCACTCCCCGAGCCGATCTCGAAGGCGATCAACGAGAACGGTCTCGTCGCCGCCTCCGTCCTGTCCGGAAACCGGAATTTCGAAGGACGGATCTCGCCTGACGTTCGGGCCAACTACCTCGCCTCCCCGCCGCTGGTCGTCGCCTATGCCATCGCCGGGACGGTGGACTGGGATCCTCTGACCGAGCCGATCGGACGGGACCGGGACGGCGTCGAGGTGTTCCTCCGCGAGCTTTGGCCCAGCCAGGAGGAGGTATCCGAGATGGTGGCCGGCCACGTCAACCAGGGTCAGTTCGTGGAGAAGTACTCGGACGTGTTCACCGGGTCCGACGAGTGGCGTGCCATCACCGTCGCCGGCTCTGACCTCTACCAATGGGACGAGAACTCGACCTACATCCAGGAGCCACCATTCTTCGCAGACCTGACCGCGTCGACCACCCCCCTCGCCCCTATCGAGGGGGCCCGGGCATTGGTCAAGCTCGGCGACTCGGTCACCACCGACCACATAAGCCCGGCCGGCTCCATCTCTCCCACCAGCCCGGCCGGGACCTATCTGGTCTCACGGGGTGTTCAACCCGCCATGTTCAATTCCTACGGGTCGAGACGGGGAAACGATCGTGTCATGACCAGGGGTACCTTCGCCAACATCAGGGTGCGCAACGAGCTGGCACCCGGCCTGGAAGGGGGCTGGACCACCGACTTCCTCGACGGCCAGGTCAAGTCGATCTACGACGCGGCCATGCACTACCAGGAGGAGGGCACCCCCCTCGTGGTGCTCGCCGGTCGCGATTACGGGATGGGCTCCTCGCGGGATTGGGCCGCCAAGGGAACCTTCCTGCTCGGAGTCAAGGCAGTGCTAGCGGAGACATTCGAGCGGATCCACCGCTCCAACCTGGTGATGATGGGAGTGCTGCCTCTCACTTTCAGACACGGTGAGAGCGCCGCGTCGCTGGGCCTCGACGGGACCGAGACCTTCGATGTCGTCATCGACGACACCCTCCAGCCCCGTCAACCAATCGTGGTCCGGGCCACCAGAGGCGACGGAGAGGTCACGGAGTTCCTCACCACGGCCCGGGTCGACACCCCGATCGAGGTCGAGTACCTGCGCAACGGTGGCATCCTCCACTACGTGTTGAGGAGAATGGCCACTGCCTGAGCCTGTGGGGCCGCTTCCGGGCCGGCGGTTCCTCCTCACCGGTGTCTTCCTCGCTGTCCTGGCGGTGGGTCTGACGCTGGCCTGGGTCTTCGACCGCGACGACGTGGCGACCCCGGGCGAGCCCGCTCCCGACTTCACGGTGGAGCTTCTCGAGGGAGGTACCTTCACCCTCTCCGAGCACGTCACCGAGGATGGGCGCCCCCTGGTGCTGAATCTCTGGGCCTCGTGGTGTGCCCCTTGCCGCGACGAGATCCCGGCCCTGTCCGACTATGCCTCATCTCATCCCTCTGTCGCGATACTCGGGGTGGCCGTCGAGGACGTCGCCGAGGAGTCGATCCTGCTCGGGGCGGAGCTCCGCCCCTCCTACCCGCTTGCGCACGGCGATGCGAAGTTCGAGGCGTCCTATCCCAACTTCGGCCTGCCGGTCACCTATTTCCTCGATGCCGACGGGATGGTCACCGAGGTCTACAACGGGATCCTCACCGAGGCGACCCTCGCCGAGAAGCTCGACTAGGCAATCCGCTCCATACGCTCCTCGAGGGCCCGCACGTACTCCAGATTGGGGCCCTCGATCATCTCTGCCGAGACGATGAGCCGTTCGCGAGCAGAGAACTTGGGGTTGCAGGTGGTCAGCGTCAGCCAGCCCCCGGGCTTGTGCTCGGTGACCCACACGCCGTCGGGGGCGACGATGAAGGAGTCCTTGACCTCGTAGACATGTGTCCCGATGGCCGTCTCGACCTCGATCCTGTCCCCCGGCGCGAGCAGATCGAAGTCGTAGAACGGGCGACCGTAGGTGGTGCGGTGGCCTGAGATGACCACGTTGCCCGGTTGACCGGGCATCGGAGTCCCGGGGAGCAGCCCGGGGCCCTTCTTCAGTGTCTCTGTGGTCACACCCGAGAAGATGACGGCCTGCAGGGCGAGCTTGGGGACACGCATGATGCCGACCTCGACACCCTCGGCGGGTGAGTCCTCGGGCGAGTAGGCGATCGATTCGCCGTCCTCAATCTCCACCTCCTCCGCGGGTGGCAATGACTGCCGGGTCTCGCTGAAGGTCTCTTCGATCGACACGGTCGCGTCGGCCTGCACGCGGGCGTTGACCAGGTCGGTGCCGAACAGGTTCCAGGCCAGGTAGCCGAAGATGAGGGCACCTGTCCAGATGAGGGCCCATCCGAGTATCTGGACGCGCCTCCTCGCGCCTTCGCTCATTTCCACCTCGGCTCGCGCTTCTCCAGAAAGGCGGCGATCCCCTCACGGGCATCGTCGCTCATGGCGATGGCGGTGAGGCCCGTCTGGAGACGATCCAGGGCAGAGTCGAACCCGAGGTCTGAGACCCCGTACAGCGCGTCCCTCCCCATCATGATGGCCGCAGGGCTCAGGGCGGCGAGAGCTTCGACCGTCTCGGTGACTGCCGGGTCGAGCTCGGGACGGGACACCACCCGGGAGACCGCTCCAAGCCGCTGAGCCTCGAGTGGGTCGATTGTCCTCCCGGTGAGCATCAGCTCCAGCACCGCCTTCGGCGGCATGGCTCTCATCAGGACCGCCGAGACCATCATCGGCCACAGCCCGACGCCAACTTCGGGCATGCCGAGCCGGGCATCGTCCACACAGATCGTGACGTCGCAGGCGACGGCGAGACCGAAACCCCCGGCAAGGGCATGACCGTTCACCCGGGCGACCGTCGCCTTTCCGCCGCGACGCATGAGGCGGAAGAGATCGGCCAACGCCCCACGCTCACGGTGGAGCTCGAGGGCGTCGTCCACGAACGATCCCGAGAGATCCCCACCGGCGGAGAAGGCGGTCTCGCCGGCACCGGTGAAGACGATCACCCTGACCTCGGGGTCGCCGAGAGCGCGCCGGGTCGCCTCGACCAGCCCCTCCATGACCGCAACCGACATGGGGTTGCGTCGCTCCGGGTCGTCGATGGTGATCGTTGCCCGGCCCGAGCCGGCGGCCTCATACTCGATCAATTCGCGCTCTTTCCTGTGTTCGCGCCACTCCTATTACCGTCAGTCCTCATGCTATGGCTGGCTCTCGTACTGTTCATCGCCCTCGCCATAGCGGTGCTCCGGGGCGGTCGCATCACCAATCTCGGCGACATCGAGCTGAGAGCGTGGTGGCTTCTCATACTCGCGCTCGGTCTCCAATTCGGGACGTCGCTTCTCCCGGCGACCGATTGGGCCGAGGGATTGGGCATCGCGATGGTGCTCACCTCGTTCGGGTTGCTGATGATCCTGGTCCTGCTCAACCGGAGCCGGACCGGAATGTGGCTGGCCGGTCTCGGGGTCCTGATGAACTTCACCGTGATCGCCCTCAACGGCGGGATGCCGGTTCTCTCCGAGGCGGCCGAAGTCGCCAGCGGGTTCACCGTCACCGTGCCCGACCTCTCCGGGTCGTTCAAGCACGAGATCCTCGACGAGAGCTCCCGGCTGACCATGCTCGCCGATGTGATCCCGCTGCGGTTGGGGACGCTCGGCCAGGTGATCAGCCTGGGCGACGTGTTCCTCGCCGTCGGATTGGGCCGGTTCCTCGAGCAGGAGCTCCGTCGACCTCGCCGTTATTTCAAGCGGGGCGCCCATGCCCAGCCCGGCTCGGCCAGCAAGCCTTGACCCGGGCTCGAGGGCTGGTCAGGCCCGCACCGGGGTGAGCACCCCCCTCGTCTGGAGGAGCCGACGAAGCGAGGCGACCACTTCCGGGTCGTACTCGTAGGCGGCTCCGGCGTGAAGGTTCTCCAGCGCCTGGAGGGGCGAGAGATGGTCCTTGTGCACCTGCCAGTCGTAGGCGGCGGCAACCTTGATTATCCGCGATACCGGTGACACATCCGGGTCCGATTGCTCGCCGGGTTTCCGATACGCCTCGTACTGATGCCGGACGTGCTCGGCAACCCGGCTGAGATATGGCGACTCGGCGATGATCTCGGAGCTCCAGCGGGCGATGTCGTCGTCGCTGTACCCCATCCGCAGGATCTGGGGCTCGTTGAGGCTCACCCGCCCGATGTCGTGCATGAGACCGGCATACTCGATGTCCTCGACCTGGATCGGGCCGAGGCCGATCTCCTTGGCGATCGCCGACGCCAGCTCGGTGGTGCGGTCGGCGTGACCATCGATGCCTAGCCCCGATACCTCGGGGATCCGGGCCAGGGCCCTAATGGTCTGCTTGTAGGTGACCTTGGTCTGTTGGAAGCGCTTGAAGGCGAGATGGGCGAAGGAGTAGGGCAGCAGGGCAATGGGCAGGGCCCACCAATCCAGATCGGGCCACAGCTCTCCGAACAGGGCACCGGTCATGGCTAGCCCGAGGAAGACGTTGAGGTCGTGGAGCAATGCCCTGGCCAGATAGGTGCGGGAGAGCTCGCGCTTCCCCAAGACCAGCAGCGCCCTCAGGATCACCTCCACCGTGATCCACGCCACCAGGGCGATGGCGAAGGGGAGCAGGTCGGCCCAGTCACCGGAGAGCTCGGCGAAGGGGCCGACCCGAAGAGCCGTGTACACGGTGGCGTAGGTGACGTAGCCGACGAACCTGCGCACCATCGTCGGCAGGAGCTCACGGTTGTCCTCGCCCCGGGAGTGGCGGAGCGCCCACACGATGGCCTCGCCGATCCCGTAGATGGCGATGGAAGCGGCGAGATCGACGCTGTCGCCTGCCCCGAAGACGAACGGAACAGCTGCGGCCACGGCCAATCCGGTGGTGAACCGGTTCCCCGAGTTCGATGCGGCCACCCCGACCATCGACGCCACGACCAATGCCGACACCGCCACCGCGATTGCGATGGGATCGGTGGTGGCCACCGAGGCGGCCAAGACACCGACGGCAGCGATGACAAAGGCGAAGGCCCACGATGACACCGACAGGGCGCGGCGGCTCCAACTAGCCACGGAGGGTCAGCTCCGGCTCTTCGGCGAGGCGACGCGCCATCTCCTCGTCGTTGACATGAGGCGCTCCCCAGCGACGCCCGGTTCGGTTCAAGGCTCGTTCGAAGGCATCGACGACCTCGGGGTGGAACTGCCCTCCGGAGTGGCGGCGCAACTCGGCCAGGGCGTACTGCTGGGAGAGTGCCATCCGGTATGAGCGCGCCGAGGTCATCGCGTCGAAGGCGTCGGCCACGGCGACGATGCAGGCTTCGAGACTCGGCTCGTGCCCGTCGATGTGGCCCCTCCCCCCGTAGCCCGAGCCGTCGAAGTTGCTGTGATGACCGGAGGCGATCTCCACCATGGGCTGCAAGAAGTCGACTTCGGCGAGGATCTCTTCGACCAGATGCGCATGCTTCTTCATCTCGGCGTACTCGGAGTCGTCGAGCCGGCCCCGTTTCCGGATCAACTCGGTGGGCACGGCCAGCTTCCCGAGGTCGTGGATCAGGGCCGACCAGCGGATGGTCTCGAGCTGGGTGCCGGTGAAACCGAGCTCCTCGCCGATCATCTGAGCGAACACGGCGACGCGTTCGGTATGGCCCCGGGTGTACATGTCCTTGGCCTCGAGGGTCTTGACGAAGCCACGGATCGAGCCGATATGTGACTCACGCAGCTGGGAGAAGGCGTACAAGGACATGTGGCCGATGGCATACACACCGGCGATGAAGACGAGAATCGCCTCGCGGTTGGCGATCAGATAGGCAGCGCCGATGAGCCCGCCGAGCAGACCCATCGCCACCTGGCCGGTGAACAGGATGGGCATCTGTGACCACGGTTCGACATTGTCCCGGCCGAAGACTGTCCTGACCGCGTGTCGGACCAAGATCGTCTGCACCGTGGTGTAGGCGAAGGCAGCTGCCGCCGAGACGAGGAGGATCAGGGGCAGGGACCCGGTGGACACCTCCACCCCTTCGAGATAGAAGTCGAGGATGAAGCCGGCAACCGCCCCCGCTGTCACGATCTGACCGAAGTTGGCCAGCGGCTGGAACCAACGCTTCTCCTTGAAGTCGGCCGGGGTGAAGAGGGCCAGGGCCCCCATCAATGCCATGCCGAACATGGCATCGGAGCTCGGCTCCATCGCCAGGATCACCCCCGCGGTCATCGCCACCATGACCGATGCCGACTGGAGCATCCGATCGTTGACTTCGACGGCGAAGAACTCGAGAAGGACGAAGAGGGCGGCGAGGGGTGCCCAGAAGCCCCAACTGGGAGGCTCGGCGATGAGGTAGGAGACGACTAGGGCGCCGACACCCATCAGTGAGTAGGGCACGGCGATCTTGAGACGGCGTTGCACCGTCGGACGGAGACGGCTGAACCATCCCCGCATCGCTCTCTTCCTACCTGGCGTCATGGGCCCCCGTGTTCTTTACTCGAGATGTGGGCGAGTCCGGCGCCGGTTCATCAGCCGATCCGGGTGCCGCCGAGCACGTTTCTCAGGCTCGCGACACCATTGCGATCACGGGCCAGATTTGCCTGCACCTGAGCGCTCACCTGATTTGTCGTATTCGCCGACGCTGTGTGCCGGCGTTGACGATCCGCTCCGCTGGGTTAGATGGGCGTTCAATTACAAGGCCGACGTTCTGACGCCGGTCTCACCATTCCCCGGCTCATTGCGGGGAACCTTCACATGTCAAGAAGGCCCCTGACTTCGCCCGCCACGGACCGAGGCAGGTAGGTCAACGACCTCGGCTGCCCCACGCAGCTCCCATGAATAGCTTCCAGCCCGCCGCAATCTAGAGGCTGGTCCACTCGCGAACAAGAAGAATTGGCCTGCGCTATCCCGGGCAACCCATCCCGCCAGGGTTACCCTGACCGCCATGGACGTCATGGCCCTCCAGGAAAAGATCACCCGGATCGAGGGGGTGGAAGCAGCCAGGATCGTGGCGGGGAAGGGGCACATCGAGGAGATCCATGTCCTGGCCCGCCGCAACAAGCCTCCGAAACAGCTGGTCCGTGACGTCCAATCCCTGAGCCAGGCTCTGTTCGGCGAGGAGATCGACCGTCGAATCGTGTCTGTGGTCCAGCTGGCCGATGCCGACCTCGAAGGTGGTTTTCGCCCTGCTCTGGTCGATGTCGCCGAGACGCTCGATGGGTCCCGGGCCGAGGTGACCGTCTCCCTGCGCTGGCAGAACGAGATGTTCACGGGCGCGGCGAAGGGGGCGGCAGCCACCTCGACCCGGCCACGCCAGATCGCGGAGGCGACCATCGACGCCATCCGACAGGCGATCCACCGCGAGGCAGCCCTGGCCATCTCCTCCATGGACATACCGGTGTTGGGCAGCCGCCGGGTGGCCGTTGCCCAGGTGGTGGTGGTGACCGAGGCGACCGAGCGCCATTTGATCGGATGCGCCTATGTGGAGGACGAGGAGTCGCGCGCCGTGGTTCGGGCCGTGCTCGACGCCCTCAATCGGATGCTCCCGGACCTGAAGACACCCTGACCAGCGCCGTCTCCACCCCCCATCGCCTCTCCACCTCGGCGGCCTGTCGCGTCCTTGAGGCCGGGGGCAACGCAGTCGACGCCGCCATCGCCGCCACAGCCACCCAGGGCGTGGTCGCCCCGGAGACCTGTGGGATCGGGGGGGATCTCTTCGCTCTCGTCCACCGGCCGGGCTGGGCCCTCCCGCGCGCCGTCAATGCCTCGGGTCGATCCGGGTCCAAGGCCGATCCAGAGTCGCTGCGCCGGGCCGGGGTGGAGGCGATCCCGATCGATCACCCCCTGACTGTGACCGTGCCCGGCTGTGTCGACGGGTGGGCTGCGCTCTCCAGTGAGCTGGGAACGCAGGACCTGGCCGAGTGCCTGGCATCGGCCATCGGTCTGGCCGAGGATGGCTACGAGGTCTCCACCGAGCAGTCCATGACGTTCAGGTCTACGGCCGGTATGTACGCCCACCACCCGGCGGTGCAGGAGCTGTACCCGTCCGGCGCCCCGGTGGCACCTGGGTCCCTGGTCAGACGGCCCGCCCTCGCCGCCACACTGCGCGCGATCGGGGACCACGGCAGGGACGCCTTCTACACGGGGATCCCGGCCGAGGACATCATCTCCGAGCTCGGCGGGATCATCACTGCTGAAGACCTCGCCCGGTCACAGGCCGAATGGGTCGAGCCGATCTCCTGCCGGGTGGCCGGTCTCGAGGCATGGACGATCCCACCCAACTCGATCGGCTACCTGGGCCCGGCAACGGTGGCGGTGTTCGAGATGCTCGAACCCCCGGCCGACCCGGGGCATCCCGATTGGTGGCACCTCCTCATCGAGTCCTACCGGTCGCTCGCCTGGGAGCGAGACGACGTCGTCGCCGACCCGGCCCACGCACCGCTGCCGGCCGACCTGCTTCTCGACCATGATCGGCTGAGTCGGGCGGCGGCAACCGTCCGGCGTGATCGCACCGGGACCTGGCCGGCGATCGGAAGCCCATCAGGTACTGCCTACATGTGCGTGGTCGACGACCAGGGGATGGCGGTGTCGATGATCCAGTCCAATTACAACGGCCCCGGCTCCGCCTTCGGGGCCGCCAGGAGCGGCTTTCTCCTCCACAACAGGGGGGCAGGATTCACTTTGACTCCTGGGCATCCCAACGAGTTGGCACCCGGAAAGCGCCCTCTCCACACACTGTCGCCCACCCTGTGGACCGACGGCGACGAGCCACGATGGGTGATCGGGACCAGAGGTGGGGGGCTGCAGCCACAGATGGTCGCCCAGATCGCGGCCAGGGTCGTGCTCGCCGGTCAAGACACCCAGACGGCGCAGGGCGCTCCCCGCTGGGCAATCGCCGACCTCGGGCCGTTCTCGGCACCGGGCGTTCAGGTAGAGCCCGGTGTGCCCGCGGCGACACTCAGGGAGTTGAGGCGGCGCGGCCACCAGATCGAGGAGATGGTGTCTCCCCAATCGGCCTGGGGGCCGGTCTCCGTGATCGCAATCGACGGTGATCGACGCGATACGCATCGAGACCCGAGGGTCGACACCACCGAAGCGGTGGTGCTCTAGGACCGCAACTGCCGGATCACCTCTCTGAGGGCATCCATGTCCATGTCCAGAGCCGAGCCGACCGTGTAGAAGCCGATCCGCTGCACTCGATCCCCATACCTCTCCTTTATCGCCGTTCCCAGCTTGTCGATGGGAGCGGCCACACCGACGGTGAGGACCACATCGTCTTCGATGAGCGTGGCCATCTCCCCCCACTGGCCCCGTTTCGACATGGCGTTGAGCTCCTCTCCGAAGTCCCATCCGCTCGCCTCCAGGACCGGTCGGTAGGAGGGAGTGGAGGCGTAGAACGAGATCTGTTGACGCACGGGGGCCATCGCCTGCTCGATCTCGGAGTCCGTGTCACCGGTCATCACGAACACTGTGGTCACTCTCTCCACGTCGTCGAGTGACCGGCTGGCCCCCTCAGCGCCTGCTCTGATCCCGGGGAGGACGACCTCGTCGAGGTAGTGCACCGTGTGAAATGGGTGGACGTGGAAGCCCTGGCAGACCTCGCCGGCGAGACGGCTCAGGTAGGGCCCGACGCCGGCGATGTAGATCGGGACGTCCGGATGAGGGATCGGCCCCGGGTCGAAGAACGGGGTCATCAGAGAGAACTCGTAGAAGTCGCCCTTGAAGGAGAGGGGTGTGGAGCTCTGCCATGAGGCCCAGATGGCGCGGAGCGACAGGATGTACTCGCGCAGTCGCGGTCCCGGGCTGTCCCACACCGTGGAGAATCGGCGGACTACGTGAGCCCTGATCTGGGTCCCCAGCCCGAGCATGAAGCGGCCGCGCGACATCCGGGCGAGGTCCCAGGCTGTCATCGCCATCACCATGGGAGAACGTGGGAACGCCACGGCGATGGCCGTCCCCAGATCCAGGCCGGGCTGGGCCGAGGCGGCCAGGGCGAGAGGGAGAAAGGGGTCGTACTGTGTCTCGGCGGTGAAGAAACCGTCGTAACCGATCTCGGCGGCTCGCCGGGCCGCCTCGGCTGCCCCCTCGGGTGGGCTGGGCGGGAAGTAGTAATCGACCTTCATCCGATCCAGGGTAGATCCGGCGGGGACTGGGTAGCCTCTGGCCATGAAGCGGATAGCCAAGGTCTTGGGGCTCGTGGGCGGCGCGGTCGCCATCCTGTGGGCGATGCGAGACCGCTTCATCTCCGTCGCCGCCTCGCGCGAGCCGGAGCCGCCGGTGTTCAGGGCTGCACCCGTCGAGGGCGCCTCGGGCCTCGATGTCGTGGACGGGATCGGGCCGGTGCTGGCCGGTCGTCTCAAGAGCGCCGGCATCGACGACATGGCCAAACTGGCCGCTTCGTCGCCGGATGCGGTGGCCGAGGCTGCCGGGGTGAGCGCGGCCAGGGCAAGAGCCTGGATCGAGCAGGCGCGCAGCCTGGTCTAGTGCCCTATCTGCACGCCCCCGAGCAGCTCGGTGAGCTTCTCGAAGGAGAACCCGCCTATCGAGCCGACCAGCTCAGGGAGTGGCTCTACCACAACCCCGTGCTCAGCGCCGACGACATGACCAATCTCCCCACGTCGCTCCGCTCGTCCCTCAAGATGCGGCTCTGGCCATTCGCCGTCGAGACAGAGCAGTCCGCCGACACCGGCACCACCCGAAAGTGGTTGTTCCGGGCTCCTGATGGCGCCGCCATCGAGGCGGTCCTGATGGGCTACCCGCGACGGGCCACGCTGTGCATTTCGAGCCAGGCGGGCTGTGCCCTCGGTTGCACCTTCTGCGCCACGGGCCAATTCGGCTTCGAGCGCCATCTGGAGGCGGGTGAGATGGTGGCGCAGGTCGCCTTTGCCAGGGCTTTCCTCGCTCAGGTCGGGTTGCCGGGTGTGCCCGATCGCCTGACCAACGTCGTGTTCATGGGCATGGGCGAGCCCCTGGCCAACTATGACCGGGTGCGTGAGACGCTGCGTCGCATGATCGATGTGATGGGGATGTCGGCCCGGTCGATCACCGTCTCGACGGTCGGCATCGTCCCGGGCATCAGACGTCTCGCCGACGAGCCATGGCAGGTGTCACTTGCGATCAGCCTCCATGCGGCAGACGACGAGCTGCGCAGCCGCCTGGTCCCGATCAACAAGCGGTATCCCCTGGCGGACCTCGAGTCGGCGGCAGCGGAGTACTTCTCGAAGAAGCATCGCCGGGTCTCGATCGAATGGACGATGATCGACGGGGTCAACGACACGTCTGAGCAGGCCGAGAAGCTCGCAGCCATCGCCACCCGTCTCCGCGCCCACGTCAACCTGATCGCGCTCAACCCCACCCCGTTCACCACCGAGACCGCATCCAGCCCGGCCCGAATCGGGGCTTTCGCCCGCATCCTGGGCGGTCGCGGTGTCAATGTCACCGTCCGCGACACCAGGGGCAGGGAGATAGATGCCGCTTGCGGCCAATTGCGGGCTCTGGCAGGGAGACCGGGCCTCCGCCCCTGACTCGCGCTCTTGCTCTGGAAATTTCGCGATCTCGGGGTAGGGTGGAGCACGCGGACGGTTCAGGGGCTTGAAGGAGCGCAGCCTTCATGCCAGACAATCGACGCGCCCGCGCCATTGCCGTCGGCATGGTTCTAGCCCTGACCGTCGCCCTCGTCTCGGTCGACTACACGGTGCAGAGAGGCGACACCCTCACCGAGATCGCCCGTGATCACGGTGTTTCCGTATCCGATCTGGTCGAGGCCAACTCGATTCGCAACCGGGACTTGATCCGGATCGGTCAGGTGCTGGTCATCCCGGGCAAGGACAAGCAGCACGTGGTCAGCCGGGGCGAGACTCTGGTCCGGATCGCCTCGACCTACGGCACGAGCGCCTTCGCCCTGGCCAAGGCCAACAGTCTGAGCGACCCTGATCGCATCTATCCCGGGCAGCGACTGGTCATACCGGCTCGGTCGGGGTCGTCGAGCGGCTCGAGTGAGGCGGATGGGGAGAGTGAGGGGTCGAGCAACCGGCCACAGCGGATCAGGTCCGGCGAGTACCACGTCGTGAAGAGAGGCGAGACGGTGGAGTCCATCGCCGACCAGTACAAGGGCGTGTCTGCTGATGACATCGCCTCGGCGAACGGCATCGTCGACGGCCGGATCTACACGGGCACCAGGTTGTTCCTGGATGGCCCGTCCATAGTCGGAGGCGGCGCCGGGTCGGGCACCGGGAGCTACGAGGTCAAGCGGGGCGACCGGCTCGGGGATATCGCCGCCAAATACGGGACCTCTCTGTCCAAGCTGGCCTCGCTCAACGACATCGGGGACGTCAACAGGATCCGGGCGGGCCAGACGATCCGGGTCCCGGGAGCATCGGAATGGGTGTGCCCGGTCAAAGGCGGCCGCTACTTCAACGACTGGGGTTTCCCGCGTGGAGGCTCCCGCTTTCACGAGGGGAACGACCTCTTCGCTTCGTACGGGACCAAGGTGAGGGCTCCTGTCTCGGGCACCGTGGAGTTGATCCGTGGCTCGCTGGGAGGGCTCCAGTTCAATCTCCATGGGAGCGACGGGATCGAGTATCTCGGTTCCCACCTCGACTCGGCCGGAGCCACCGGCAAGGTCTCGGCGGGAGATGTCATCGGCTACATAGGGACGTCGGGCAATGCCCAGGGAACCAGCCCCCACCTCCACTTCGGGATGTACTACAAGGGGCTCGCAGTCAACCCCTATCCGACCCTCAGGGCCAACGGCTGCTGAACGAGGAGGATCTCAGCTCGGGCGAGTGAGATCGAATCGATCCCGTGTGGTCGCGTAGGAGTTGCCCGAAAGACGGCCGACGACGTCGAGAACAGAGGGATCGACCCGGTCGCCGTCGAGGGCCGATTCCTCGATGTGAATCGCCAACACCTCGCCGGCAATCAGCCTGGTGCCGCCTTCGAGCCCGAGACTCATCGAGTTGGTCACCTTGCACTCGAGATTGGCCGGGGACTCCGCCACGAGCGGCGCCTTCACCGAGATCCCGGCGGCTGGCGTCAGGCCGGCGATGTCGAACTCGTCAACGGCCGCGCCAAATGTCCCGGAAGTGGTGTTCATTGCTGCTGCCAGCTCGTAGGAGACGACGTTGACGGTGAACTCACCACTCTCTTCCGCCAACGCAGCCGAGTCCTTGGGCCGGTCGACGTGGCTCCCCGCAGCGAAGATCACCATCGGTGGTGACGTCGAGACCACGTTGAAGAACGAGAAAGGCGCCAGGTTGAAGGTGCCGTCTCCACGCACCGTCCCGATCCACCCGATCGGCCTGGGGATGACGATCCCCGTGAGCAACTTGTAGGCCACCCTGGCATCCGGGTCGCCCAGGTCGAAGACCTTCTTGCTCAAAGCATCGCCTCGCGCAAGTGATCGAGCCTGATGGCGCCGGCTTCGAGCAGCTTGCGGTGGAATTCCATGCGGTCGAGATTCCCACCGGCCCGCCTCGTCGCCTCGTCCCTGATGTCGAGGATTTCCCGCTCCCCCAGCTTGTACGAGATTGCCTGTGCCGGCCAGCCGAGATATCGCGTGACCTCCGATTCGGCCACGTCCGGCGCCTGGCGGCCGATCTCGACGATGTAGTCGACGGCCAGGTCGTAGTGCCATTGCTCCCCGGGATGAAGAGGCGCATCGTCGGGGATCGTCTTCTTCAGTTGGGTCCCGATGTCGACTACGACGCGAGTGGCGCGGAACAACTGGCTGGCGATGAGCCCGAGCCGGTACTCCGGGTTCTCGAAGTAACCCAACTCGTCCATCAGCCTCTCCGCGTACAAAGCCCATCCCTCACCCGAGCCCGAGTACCAGATGAACTGCCGATGGAAACGCGACAGCTTCTCCTTCTGCAGGATGGCGAACCCGACCTGGAGATGATGCCCGGGAAAGCCCTCGTGATAGGCAGTCGACACCTCTCCCCAAAAAGGGATCCTCTCCCGCTCCCCGGGTGCATACCAGATCGAGCCGGGGCGGGTGAAGTCCTCGGAGGGACCGTGGTACCAGGCGCCGAGACTGCCCCCCGGCGGGGCGATATTCACCGTCACCTCACGGATCTCGGGTGGGACGTCGAACGCCGACCCGTCGAGTTGATCCACCGCCTGGTCCTGGATTCCCTTCACGAATGCGGCGAAGGACTGATGATCCGGGGCGGACCGGGCTGGGTCGTTGTCGAGCAAGTCGATCACCTCGTCGACCGACCGATCGCCGTCTATCTCGGCGGCGGTTGCCTTCATCCGTTCCATGAGACGACCGACCTCGGACCATCCCCACTCGTAGGTCTCGTGCGGGTCGATCTCCATCCCCAGGAAGTAGTCGCATCCCTCGCGATATCGCTCCTCTCCTATCGCATCTTCGGGGTCGGCTGCGGGGAGATACCGACTCTCCAGCCAGTCGGCGAAGTGAGAGGACGCAGTGCGTGCAGCACCCACCGCGGCTTCGACCCGATCCGGGTCTCCCCCTCCCACCTCGGCAAGGGCGGGGAACCCCTCGAAGCGGGAGCCGTCTCCCGCGACCGATCGCACCTGATCGACGAGGCTCTGGGCCTGGCGACGCGCCACCGTCATCCCTTCGTCGATCCCGCTCTGGAGACTTGCCTGGTAACCGGCGAGCATCTCCCCGAATGTCGAGAGACGGGTCGTGATGTTGTCCCAGGCCTCGGCTCCCTCCTTCGAGACGACGTCGAAGGTGTCACGGGCCCTCTGAAAGGGGCTGTAGATGTGGTTCAGGTCCCGTTTCCAGTGACCGGTGCGATACCTCTCCTGGAGACTGCTCAGGTACCCCACGATGACCTTGGCGGCAAAAGCCTGCACCGGGTCGGCGTTGTCCAGGTGCGGGGTGAGGTCGGAGATCGCCTGAGCCCTGAGATCGGCCCTGGCGGCATGGCCGTCGGGTGAGAAATCGTCCCAGAGGTCGTCGCGCCCGGCCACCCCGTTGGTCGTGGCAAGGATCGGCGACAAGTCGGCGTATGACTCGGTGAGACGGTCGGCTATCTCGAAGGCACTGGACATCGATTCTCTCCCTGGCGGTCGGGCAGGAGGGTAGACCGATGGCGCCGCGCTCCCTCCTGGATAGCCTGCATGCGTGGACGAGCTGATCGAGGTCAGACCCGACGAGGTGCTCGACATCGAGCCACTGACCGGATGGATCTCGGCACAGGCCGGGTTGCCTTCGGGGCGCCCCCGGGTGAGGCAGTTTGCCGGTGGCAAGGCAAACCTGACCTATCTGCTCGTCTTTCCCTCCGGAGAGGAGCTGGTGCTGAGACGGCCTCCACTGGGGCCGGTGGCGGACAGCTCGCACGACATGGCCCGCGAGTACACGGTCCTGTCCCGCCTCTGGGAGGCGTTCGACAAGGCGCCCAGGGCCGTCGCCTACTGCGAGGGCGCCGATGTCATCGGCGCCCCCTTCCTGCTCATGGAGCGGAGACAGGGCGTCGTGATCAGAGACCGCATCCCGGACCAGTTCGGTGGTGGCCTCGACCCGGTGCGCAACAGAGCGATCTCGAGCGTGGTGATCGAGACCCTCGCCGAGCTCCATACGGTGGACCCGTCCCATTGCGGCCTGGGCGATTTCGGACATCCCGAGGGCTTTCTCCACCGTCAGGTCGAGGGATGGTCGAAACGGTGGGAGCAGGCGAAACACGAGGACAACCCGGTCGCCGACGAGGTTGCCCGATGGCTTCGGGAGCACCTCCCCGAGTCGGGGGCGCCGACCCTCATCCACAATGACTGGCGCCTCGACAACATGGCCGTCTCCCCGACCGATCCCGGACTGTGCGTTGCGGTGTACGACTGGGACATGGCGACCAGGGGGGACCCACTGGCCGACGTCGGGACGCTCATGGCCTCCTGGTACGACCCGGGAGAGGAGAGGTCGGTGCTTGCGCCGATGCCGACAACCGCCCCCGGTTGGATGGACCGGGCAGCCGCTCTCGAGCTCTATTCGGAGAGCACCGGACGTGACCTCACCGACGCCGGCTGGTACGTCGTGTTCGGGACCTGGAAGCTGGCAATCGTCCTGCAGCAGATCTACATCAGATGGGCCCGGGGACAGACCCGGGACCGGAGGTTCGAGGCGCTGGGCGAGGGAGCCAGGGCATTGTTCCGACTGGCCTCATCCCGCCGAGTCTGAGGCCCACCCGGGAGGGGGACTTGGCCCATCGCGTTGGTAACTTGGGTTCCCGCGATGACAGCAAGGGACCTGCCGGTAGGGACGGTTAGCTTCCTCTTCTCCGACATCGAGGGGTCGACGAGGATGCTCCAGGAGCTCGGCGACGCCTTTCGCCCGATGCTCGAGCTCCACAACCAGGTGATCCACGAGTCATCTGAAGCTCACAGGGGCCGAGTCGTCAAGAACGAGGGAGATGGTTTCTTCGTCGCGTTCCAATCGGCGGTGGACGCAGTCGCATGTGCGGTCGACATACAGGTGAGGCTGGACGGCGCCTCCTGGGGCCAGGCGCCTCCGGTACGGGTCAGGATCGGCGTCCACACCGGCGAGGGGAAGCTGGGAGGATCCGACTACGTCGGGATCGACGTCCATCGCGCCGCGAGGATCGGGGACTGTGGCCACGGGGGGCAGATACTCCTCTCCGAGGCCACTGCCCGGCTCACCGAGTATTCGCTGCCCCCAGACACCAGGCTGGAGGACCTGGGCACCCACAAGTTGCGCGACCTGACCAATGAGGAGCACATCTTCCAACTGAATGTCACGGGTCTGCCGCACGAGTTCCCCCCCCTGCGAACTCTCACCGCATCGAGGGGGAACCTCCCGATAAGGGATCTCACCCTGGTCGGCCGTGCATCAGAGAAGGAGGCAGTGATCGCCGCGCTGGCCGAGTCGCGTCTAGTCACCCTCACCGGGCCGGGAGGCGTGGGAAAGACCACTGTCGCCCTGAAGGTGGCCGAGGAGGTCTCGTCTGAGTTCGACGACGGTGTCTGGCTCGTCGAGATGTCCCGGGTGTCGGAGGAAGGGCTGGTGGCGGGCGCCATAGCCCGGCAGCTCCACATCACCGAAAACCCACTGCAGTCGATCACCGACACCCTCATCTCGCGTCTCGCCAAAGCGCGCTCCCTGCTCATCCTGGACGGTTGCGAGCATCTGATCGATGCCGTGGCCAAGCTCACCGACCTGCTCCTGCAGGGTACGGCCGAGTTGAAGATCCTGGCCACCAGCCGGGAGTGGCTCTCGATCAGGGAGGAGCATCTGGTGCAGATCGCTCCGCTCGCCGTGCCGGGGCGGGAGGTGAGGTCGATCGCCGAAATCGGCTCATACGATTCGGTCGCCCTGTTCGTCGCCAGGGCCAAGCTGGTCCAGCCCGGCTTCGAGCTCGGGCCATCGAATCTCGATCAGGTGGCAGAGGTGTGCCGAAGACTCGACGGGATCCCGCTGGCGATCGAGTTGGCGGCGGCGAGACTCAAGGTGCTCTCGGTCGGTCAACTGGTGGAGCGGCTCGATCAGCAGTTCGCCCTCCTCGCCGGGACGGCCCGGGACCTTCCCCCCCATCAGCAGACGCTGGAGACAACCCTCGACTGGAGCTACGACTTCCTGGGCGGGGCGGAGCGCACCCTGTTCACCCGCCTCTCCGTGTTCAGCGGCGGTTTCTCGCTCGAGGCGGCCGAGGCGGTGTGCTCTGGTGGTTTGGTCTCACGCGATCACGTCATGAATCTCCTCGGCCGACTGGTCGAGACATCTCTGGTCATGCCGGCCGAGTCGGAGCCGGCCCGATACCGGCTGCTCGAGCCGATCGGCCACTACGCCCGGATGCGGCTCGACGAGGGCGATGAGATGGAGGCGTTGAGAGAGAGGCATGCAGCCTTCTTCCTGGAACTGGCCGAGGCGGGCGATCGGGAGATCCTGGGGATCCACCAGAACGTCTGGGCCGACCGACTGGAGAGGGAGCGCTACAACCTGCGCGCCGCCCTCGACTGGCTGCACGGCTCGGGCCGGCACGAGGAGGCCATGGCCATGGCCGGCGCCTTGCGCTGGTTCTGGGTGATAAAGCGAGAGGTGAGCGACGGCAGCGAGTGGCTGGAGCGCACCCTGTCCCACCGCGAGGGGGTAGACCCATCGATCGTCGCCCGGGCCCTGAATGGCGCCGGTCTCCTCGCTTCGCGCCGACTGGCCTTCGACCATGCCTACCAGATGCTGACCGAGGCCCTGGAGCTGTACCGCAAGCTCGGTGACCGTCACAGCGAGGCTCGCCAGGTCTATCAACTGATGGCCCTGGCCTGGCTGCGCGACGATCTGGTCGAGGCGAGGCGTCTTGCCGGGGATGCCGAGAGCATCAATCGAGAGGTCGGTGACAGCTGGATGCTCGCCTGGACCCTGGCAGTGTGGGGGACGATGGACAGGCTGGAGGGCGACCTCATCACTGCCCGAGAGCGGATGACCGAGAGCCATCAGATCTTCCTCGACCATGGTGGTGTTCTCGACCTCGGCTGGTCCGCGCTGCGCCTCGGGGCCCTGGCCCGCGATGAGGGCAACTACGAGGAGGCCACGAACCGCTACACCGAAGGCCGCGATCTGCTCGTCATCGCCGGGGACACGCTCGGTCTGGCTCACGCCGACGCCGGTCTGGGTGCACTGGCGTGGCTTGCAGGTGACCACGACTTCGCCATCGAGCTCTATCGCTCCGTGCTGGAGGAGTTCACCCTCTACGAGGAGGCGGCCAACAACCTGTTCGAGCTCAAGACGATGATCCAGAGCAACCCGACCACAGCAGAGTTGCAGGACATCGTCGCCGAGAACCGGGACCGGGCGGCGTGGGTCGATAGCAACGCTGGGCCACGCGCCGCTCTGGGTGAGTACCTGTACCACATGGGGAAGACCGCCCACAGACAAGGTCAACTCGACCGAGCCAAGGCCTGCCTCGTGGAGAGCCTTGTCCTGTGTGACGCTGCCGCGGACATGAGGGGAGTGGCGATAGCCCTGGGCAGCCTGGCGGTGGGTGCCCATGACATAGGCAGAGACCAGTTGGCGGCCCGCTTGTTCGGGTTGGCCGACTGGGTGGCCTCCGAGCACCGAGTGGCGATCTGGCCTCCGCCCGAGGAGCACGACTACGCCGCCGTGGTCGCAGCCACTCGCGACGCGCTCGGTGGCCCTGACTTCGCCCATGCCACAGTGGAAGGCGAGTCGATGGGCGTCGAGCGCGCGATCGAGTTGTTACAGGCCGAACGCTAGGACGATCAAGGGATCAGTAGTCGATGCCCCGTCGCGCCATGGTTCCATTGTCGAAGGCGTGTTTGACCTTGCGCATCTCGGTGACGGTGTCGGCGATCGCGACCAGGGCGGCCGGGGCGTCCCGGCCGGTGATGATCAGGTTGAGGCCTTCGGGCCTCTCCTCGATGGCTCGGACCACGTCCTCCAGGTCGATCCATCCCCAGTTGATCGGATAGGTCACCTCGTCGAGTATGAGCAGGTCGTAGTCCCCCGATCTGATCCGGTGCTCGGCTTGCTGCCAGGCCGACCGGGCGACCGCCTCGGTCTCCTCCATGTTCTCCGAGTCCCAGGTGAAGCCGTCACCGAGCGCCCACCAATCGATGCCCAGCCGGCGGCCGATCTTCTCCTCGCCGACACTCCACTCGCCTGACTTGAGGAACTGGACCACTCCCACCCTCCAGCCTCGTGCCACCGCCCGCATGGCCGTGCCGAAGGCCGCGGTCGACTTCCCCTTCCCGTCGCCGGTGTTCACCAACACCAGGGACGAGGCGCGATGCTGGGCCGGGGCAGGGGGCTCGGTCGGTGGTTCGGCACGGTCAGTCACGACGCCTCCTGGTCGGGATCACTGTCGGCCCGTCCCCGTTCGATTCGACGCGAATTCCCGCACCGTAGCTCCGCACCAGGATCTCCTCGGTCAGCACCTCGGCCGGGAGCCCCTCGGCGGCGATACGTCCCGCAGTGAGCAGTACCAGTCGATCTGCGAACCGGCCCCCCAGGTTGAGGTCGTGGAGGGCGGTGACCACGGTCAGGCCGCCCTGTCGCCGCAGCTCGTCGATGATCTCCAGCACCTCGAGAGCATGCCCCACGTCGAGACTCGAGGTCGGCTCGTCCAACAGCAATACGGGTGACTCCTGGGCCAGGGCACGGGCCAACACGGCGCGCTGCGCCTCTCCCCCCGAGAGCGTGGACAGGGGCCGATCGGTCAGCTCGGTCAGTCCCAGCCGGGCGACAGAGCGCTCCACCGAGGCGAGATCGTGCCCTCCTTCTGCGCCGAGATACCCCAGGTGGGGGGTCCGCCCCAGCAGCACATAGTTGGCGACATTCATCTCGTCGGGCAGATGGGGGCGCTGCGGCATCCACGCAATGTCGATCCCCGGCCGGGGAGACCTCCCCCCTACATCGACCGAACCGCCATGGGGGACGATTCCGAGGGCCGTCTTGAGCAGGGTCGACTTCCCCGCCCCGTTGGGCCCGATGAGGGCGACCCACTCGCCGTCGGCGACCCTGAAGCTGATCGGGCCGACGACGGTGACCCCGGCGAAGGCGACCTCTACCTCCTGCCAGGCAATCACGAGCTGCCCCGCATGTTCCTGAGCACCACGAGGAAGAACGGCGCTCCGAGGGCTGCCGTGACCACCCCGATCGGAAGCTCGGCCGGCGCCACCAGCGTGCGCGCCCCGAGATCGGCCAGGATGAGGAAGGCTGCCCCGTATACGAGCGAAAGAGGGATGATCACCCGGTAGCTCCACCCCGTGATCAGCCTGATGGTGTGAGGGACGATGATCCCGACAAAGCCGATCAGCCCGCTGACGCTCACCGCGGCTGCGGTCGCCAGTGTGGCGGAGACGACCACCGCCCGCCTCACCTTGAGGACCTCGACTCCGAGCGCCGATGCCTCCTCGTCGCCGAGACCGAGAACGTCGAGAAGCCGGCGAAGCAGCACCAGGGCGGTCAGGGCCACCGAGGCGTATGCAGCCAGGGTCAACACCTCGCCCCAGCCGACGGTGACGAGCCTGCCCAGGATCCAGGAGTACACCTCACGCAGGGTGTCGTAGCTCCTTTGCAGGAGGTAGGTCTGCACCGCGGTGGCGAAGGCGGCCACCGCCACCCCGGCCAGGATCAGCGACGTGGTCGTCCGGCCCCCAACCGTCCTGCTGAGCAGATAGGTGGACCCGACGGCGACCATCCCGCCGAGAAAGGCGATGGGAGGGACCAGCACCGACCCTGCCCCTATGCCGATGATCAGGGTTGCGCCCAGGCCCGCCCCCGCCGCCACCCCGAGGAGATAGGGGTCGGCCAGGGGGTTTCGGAACACGCCCTGGTAACCGGCTCCGGCGACGGCCAGGACAGCTCCGACCAGCCCACCCATCACGACCCTGGGCAGCCGGATCTCGAACAGGAGCCGGGTCTCGACGTCGCTGAGACCCGAGGAGACGTCGACGAAGGGAATGCGATCGAGAAGCGCTCGACCGATTCCGACCGGGTCGATCGACACCGAGCCCACCAGCAGGGCAAGGCCTGTCGAGACCAACAAGACACCAGTGGCGACGAGCCACCTCTTCCGGCCGATCCGGGCCGGGGCGACCTCCGTGGTCGGCTCGGACCCGATCAAGAGGCGGGGGCCATCTCCGCCGCCGAGTCGGCGATCGTCTCGAGCAGGTCCACCACGCTCGGGCCCCAGTTCGAGGCCAGATAGGAG
The DNA here is from genome assembly GCA_036556665.1 of Acidimicrobiia bacterium. Taxonomy (GTDB): domain Bacteria; phylum Actinomycetota; class Acidimicrobiia; order Spongiisociales; family ZC4RG35; genus JARDZU01. The sequence continues at coordinate 16,766 of DATBIX010000036.1, read as the reverse complement.
TCGAGGCCCACGATCGCCTGGTTCTGCACGGCGGTCATCCCGTCCCAGCCCGGCCGCTCGGCCAGGCTCTCCGGGGCGACCCCGAAGTCGACGTCGGCCAAGAAGATGATGTTGGGGTCCTGGCTCACGATGTACTCGGACGAGAGCTGGGGAAATCCGGTCCCGTCGTCGGCCTCGTCGGCGATGTTGACCATCCCGAGCAACCCGTACATCTGGCCGATGAAGCTGGCCGAGGTGGCGGAGTAGAAGGTCGGGTCGACTTCGTGGTAGAAGGTGACCCCCTCGGCCGGGGTGGCAGACGCGAGGATCGCCTCGATGTCGGACTGCATGTTCGCCACCACCTCGGCCGCCTCGCCGACGTGGCCGGTGGCGGCGCCGATCACTTCGAGTTGCCGGTACGAGTCCTCGAGGTCGGTCGCGGTCGGAAGCAAAAGGCTGGGCACATCCACCGCGGCCAGTCCGGCCTGGAGATCACCGGGATCGAAGGAGATGACGACCAGGTCCGGTTCGTAGCCGAGTATCGCCTCCAGATTCGGGGTAAACCCGGACAGGTCGGTGACTGGGGCACCGTCGGGCACGGTCGAGAACTCGTCGACGGCGACAACCTGCTCCCCGGCGCCGACGGCGAACAACATCTCGGTGGCAGTCGATGAGAGAGAGACGATGCTCTCGGGTCTCGTCGCCAGGGTGACCTCGTTGACTCCATCGGAGACCGTGACCGGGAACCCGGTGTCGGCCGTGGTGGTGGGGCCGGCGGTAGTGGTGGCTTCGGCCGGTTCGGTCGTCGGGCCGCCCGTGGTGGTCGACCCACCTTCGCTCGTGGCGCAGGCGCCGAGGGCGATGAGCAGCGCCGCGAGGATCGCGATCCTTCTCATACGAAAACATCCTCCGTATCGGAGGATGAAGAGGCCGGTGGCTTCCCTGAGCCCACGCTTCCGTCTTCATCCGAGACTTTCGTCGTGGCCCCGGAGCTCAGGCGACCTGGCTCGTCCCCCTAGAGGGGCTTCACAGTTGCGGGACAGCACCGGGATCCAACCGGCTTCGCTGCCTCCGAGGCACCCTCCGGGTCAACGGTGGGCCCGGCCAGGATAGCCAGGCCCACCACGACGGATCTACTCGAGGCCGTCCGACCTCTCTCCGAGGGTCACCGTGATCGTCTGCTCCTGGCCGTCCCTGACGACGACGACGTCGACGGTGGAGCCGGGACTGTGGGACTGCACCTGGGCGGCCAGGTCGACGATGCCCTGAACCGGCACGCCGTCGAGGGACACCACCAGGTCGCCCACCTCGAGGCCCGCCTCATCGGCGGCGCTGTCGGGCGTGACCTCGGTGATCACCGCTCCTGCCTGGCCGGATTGGGCGTCATCGCCCATGACACCGAGAAAGGCAGTCTCGATCGACTCGCCCGAGACCACCCGCTCGGCGATGTCGTGGGCGACATCGATCGGGACGGCGAAGCCGACACCGTCGTTAGCGCCCGAGAGGCTGAATATCGAGACGTTGATCCCGAGCACTCGCCCCTCTCTGTCGACGAGCGGACCACCGGAGTTGCCCGGGTTGATCGCGGCGTCGGTTTGGATCACCGACCGGGCAGAGGTGCCCGAAGGAATGGACTGGTCCACCGCCGAGATGATTCCGGCAGTGACAGTGCCCTGCAGGCCCCACGGGCTGCCCACGGCCACCGCCATCTGCCCGACCCGCAGCTCATCGTCGAGCGCGAGGTCGGCCGCGACGAGACCCGTCCGGTCCACTTCGACCACGGCCACATCCGCCCCCGAGGTCCCACCGAGGACCGTCCCTTCGACCTCCTCACCGTCGTTGAAGCGGACCGTCACGGTGTCACTTCCCGACACGACGTGGGCGGCAGTGAGAATCAACCCATCGGAGTCGTAGATGACCCCGGAGCCGACCCCGCCGTTGGTCTGGATCTGGACGACAGATGGGAGGATGAGCTCGGCCACGTCTGCGATCGGCTCCTCACCGGGAACGACGTCGTCTGCAGGCGAGGCGGCCTGAGCCGACTCGCCCCCCTCGGCTGTGGTGTCGGCAGCCGGTCGATCAGCGGTCACCAGATAGGTGACACCGGCTGTGACTGCGATCAGGGCGAGGGCGACCAGCAGGATCGCCCAGAGGGGCCAACCCTTTCTCGACGGGGGTGCAGCGGGAGCAGCCGGCGCCGGCGGGGCGGCGGCCGGGGGCGGCGTCGGCGCCTGCCCGGCATCGATCGGGGAAGGCTCGTCCTCGGTGAGCACCGGCGCGAGCGTCTCGTCGGGGGACGAGCCTCCCGCACTGGAGGATTCCGAAGGGGGGAAGATGGGAGTCTGGTCGGATGTCATGGCATGGGACCGTTCTGTTCGCGTTCCTGGCAACACCACCGTACGGCTGATCGGATCAAACAGCCGTAAAGGGGGAATCAGTCGGATGGGGCGTGTCAACGCCGGGGGCGGGGATCCAGATCACCATCGTCGTCCCTGTCCCCTCGGATCCCGGGAACGGGGTGAGAGCACCACCATGCGCCTCTGCGATCTGCTCGACGATCGACAGACCGAGGCCGATGCGACCGCCTTCCGGCTCGTCGGGGAGACCCGGGCCCTGGTCCCTGACGGCGATCCAGGCCCATCCGCTGGTGGTGCCGGCCCCCATGGTGACGGTCGAGCCCCTCGGGGAGGCGACGATCGCGTTGTCGACGAGGTTGGTCAGCGCACGATCGAGTGGCACCTCGACTCCCTGGACCAGGGCGGGTGCCGTCACCGTCCTGAGCTCGACCCCACGCTGGCGGGCCAGGGTGCCCAGCTCGGCGGACCTCGCCTCGACCAGGCCGGCCAGGTCGATGGCGACGGCTTGCGCCTTCCCTGTCTGGAGGCGGGCAGTGGCGAGGAGGCCGTCGATCATGCTCGACATCTTCTCGACGTTGCGGCGCACGATGGCTCCCACCTCACGCCATTCGTCGACGTCGGCGGACTCGTCGTCGGCCACCACCTCCACGTTCGACCTGATCACAGCGAGCGGGGTGCGCAGGTCATGGCTGGTGTCCGCCAGGAACTTGCGTTGGCTGGCAAATGCCCGGTCGAGACGCTCCAGCATCCCATCGAAGGTCGAGGCCAGCCGGGTCAACTCGTCGTCGGGGCCCTGAAGGGCGATGCGCCGGCTCAGGTCCGACGCCTGGATCTCACGCGCCACCTCTGTGATCTCCTCGACCGGTTTGAGGACCCTCCCTGACATGACCCAGCCGACGATCAGGCTGAGGAGGAACAGGGCGATGAGGGCGAGGATCGTGAACTTCGCCACCTGGTTGAGGACGATCTCGTTGTAGACCGACTCGATCATCCTGAACTCGTGCGCCTCGAGGCTGGGAACCACACCGATCTGGACTCCGTCCTGGTAAACGGGCCGCCCGGTCCACACGTACTGGGTCATGGTCTGCGCCCGGAGGTAGCGACGGAGGGCCAGGTAGACGAGGCCGAGCAGGATCCCTCCCAAGCCGAACACGATCGCCGAGTACTGCACCGACAGCCGGAACCGAATCGAGCGCCAGGCGGGAGGCATCAGTCCGTCAGCCTGTAGCCACGACCCGGGACGGTGAGTATCACCGCCGGGTCACCGAGCTTCTTGCGGAGATTGCTCACCGTCACCCGGACCACGTTGGTCATCGGATCGGCCATCTCGTCCCATACGTGCTCCAGCAAGTGCTCCTGGCTCAGCACCTGCCCGGCGTGGGCCATGAAATAGTGGAGAAGCGAGAACTCCTTTGCGGTCAGCTCCAACGGCCGGCCGCCCCTCGCCGCCTCGAATCGGGCCGGGTCGATGCGCAGCCCGCCGACCTCGATCACCGGATCGGTCTGATCGTCGCGACGAAGTAAGGCACGGACCCGGGCCGAAAGCTCGGCGAAGGCGAATGGCTTCACCACGTAGTCGTCGGCACCCGAGTCGAGGCCGGTGACGCGGTCGTCGACGTCGTCCCGGGCGGTGAGCATCAGGATCCGGGGCCTGACTCCCTCCAGCGTCGGCAGGTCGCCGAAGACGAGACTCCGGCACAGGGCGATCCCCGACCCGTCGGGGAGGTTCCAGTCGAGGCAAACGAGGTCATACCCGGCGGTGCGCAGCTTGAAGTCGGCGTCGCCGGCGGTGAGGGCGATGTCGACGGCGTGGCCGTCGCGCCGCAGCCCTCTGGCGATGGCATTGGCCAGATCGGGCTCGTCTTCGACAACCAGCAGGCGCACTGCGCGCCGAATTTAGGTGGAATTTCGTAACAACCAGATAAACCGCGATCTCTGGCCGAGTCCCTCAGCGATGGGTCCTGCGACCCTACGGATCCTGAAACCTCCGGCCGATGGTATGAGTCGGAGTGATATAGAGATGGTTGTTACTTTCATAACCCAGGACGAACACGGTTTCCACACCTACACGGGCCATGTGGTCAGTCGCGGCCCGACCACGATCTTGTTGATGCTCACCGAGCCCTTCAACATGGCAGGCAGGTCGGTGCAATTCCCGATGAATGCCGTCGTGGAAGAGAAGGTCGTATCCGCCTGAGAACATGCATCGACTCGGCCCACCGCCGGGCTTAGTCTGACGCCATGTTCCTCGATGCGTCGATTTGGCAGGCACTGGCCATCGTCGGTGGCGTGGGAGCGATCGCCGGGCTCATCGGCGGGTTCCTCGCCAGCGCGGACAACCTGTTCGGGGCGGCCCTGATCGGAGTCATCGGCGGTGTCGCCGGCTCGGCGATCATGCGCATCGCCGGTGCGCCGTCGATCGCATCCGTCGGGGACGACTTCTCCGTGGTGTGGGCCGCAGCCGGAGGGCTCCTGCTCGGCTACGTGGTCGGGCGCGCCAACTGACGGCGGGAGGCCCGGGTCTGCTCACCCCTCGTTCGGGCCCTGCTCGATCGGGATGACCTCCACCTCCCCGACCCTCCTACCGTCCGTGCTGAGCACCTGGAGTCTCCACGTGTCGTCCTCCACCACGTCGCCCGGCCGGGGCAACCTGCCCAGCCGGTCCATGACCAGCCCGCCGATCGTCTCATACTCACCGCTCGGCAGGTCGACCCCGAAGCGGGACAGCTCCCCGGGTCGGACCGTGCCTGCCGCGACGATCCGGCCCGCCGGGTCGACCGAGACCACCGATCTCTTGCTGTCGTGCTCGTCCGAGATCTCTCCGACGAGCTCTTCGGCGATGTCCTCGAGAGTGATCACCCCGGCGGTGCTGCCGTGCTCGTCCACCACTATGGCGAGATGGCTGCGAGCGCGGCGCATCTCGTCGAGGACCGACCGAAGCGCCGCCGTCTCCGGCACGACCAGAGCCTCCCTGATCAGATGCGGAGCGGGAGGGCGGTTTCGATCGGCCTCGTCGAGCGCCATCACGTCCTTGACGTGGATGAAGCCGAGGACGTCGTCGATGTCGTGGCCGTAGATCGGGATTCGGGAGTGGCCCGTGGACCTCATCAGATCCTGGATCTGCTCGATCGTTGCCGAAGCCGGCGCCGCCTTCACGTCGGGCCTCGGCACCATGACCTCCGACGCATCGAGGTCACCGAACACGATGGCGCCGGTGAGGAGGCGGTGAGCGAAGTCCTCGATCACTCCTTCCCTACGGCCGGTGGCGATGATCATGGCCAGATCCTCGGCGGAATGGCCGATCTCGAGAGCGTCGGCCGGGCGGACCCCGAAGAGGCGCAATACGACGTTGGCGGAGCTGTTGAGGGCTGCGATCAGGGGCCGGAAGACGACTATGAATGCCCGGAAGGGAAGGGCGAGGGCAAGGGCGGAGCGCTCCGGATTGGAGATGGCGATGTTCTTGGGTGCCATCTCGCCAATGACCATGTGCAGGAACACGACGATCAGCAGGGCGATGGCGAGTGAGATGCCGTGAGAGAGCCCCTCGGAGACAGGGGTGAGGCCGAGGAGGTTCTCGAAGATGCCTGCCACTGCCGGCTCGGCCACGTAGCCGAGCACCAGGGAGGCCATGGTGATCCCGAGCTGCGCGGCGGCGAGGCTGAGCGACAGGTTCTTGTTCAAGCCGACGGCCAGGCGCGCCGAGCGGCCCGGTCTCTGCTCCAGCACGTTCCGCCGCGCCGTTATGTAGGCGAACTCGGCTGCCACGAAGAAGCCATTGGCCAGCAGGAGGATCACCAACCAGAAGAGAGCGGACCAGTTCACCCGGCGCCCTCCTCGCTCTCGGGCTCGGTCGTGACCCGCACCTGATCGACCCTGTGCCCGTCCATGGCCAGGATCTCCAACACGGTGTTGCCCACGCGGATCCTCTCCCCCGCTGTGGGGAAACGGCCGAGCCGAGCGACCAGAAAGCCGCCCAGGGTCTCGTACCGCCCTTCCGGCCATTCGAACCCGATGAGCTCCTCGACCTCGTGACGGTGGAGGAGCCCGGACAGGATCTCGGTCTGGCCAGTGGGCTCGGGCTCTGCCTGCATGTCGTACTCGTCTTCGATCTCACCAAAGATCTCCTCGAGGAGGTCCTCGATGGTGACGATCCCGGCGGTGCCCCCGTATTCGTCGACCACCACCGCCATCCCCTTCCCGGCGCGCTGCAGCTCGCCCAACAGGTACTCGAGGGTGCTCGTCTCGGGGACCTGAAGAGCGGGCTCGGCAATCTCGCCGACCGGAGTCATGGGGATCCGCGATTCGGGCACGGCGATCGTGTCTTTGACGTGGACAACCCCGACGATGTCGTCCAGGTCCTCACCGAACACCGGGAATCGGGAGTGACCGGTGAGCGCCGAGACCCTGCGGACCTCGGCGACCGGGTCGTGCCGGCTGATCCCCACCACCGCCACCCTGGGCACCATGGCGTCCCCGGCGACCTTCTCCGTGAACGTGATCGCCCTGGTCAGCAGCTCCAATTCGTCGTCGTCTAGACGGCCCTCCTCACCCGAGGATCGGATCATCAGCTCGAGTTCCTCCATCGAGCGGACCCCGGCAAGCTCCTCCCGCGGCTGGATGCCGAGCTTCCTCACCGTCCAGTTCGCCGCAGAGTTCAGGAAGAGGATCAACCGCCTCAGGACCCGGTTCACCATCTGCAGAGGGATGGCGAACCACACCGCCGAGCGATATGGGCGGGCAATGGCCAGGTTCTTCGGGACGAGCTCTCCGAAGACCATGCTCGCCCCCGTGGCCAGGATCAGGCCGACCACGAGGGCGATGGCCGGCACCGATCGGTCAGTCACGAAGGGCAGAGCCGAGATGACAGGCTGGATCAATGCCGCAACGGTCTGCTCGGCGATCGCCCCCAGGACGAGCGAGGCGGCGGTGATCCCCAGCTGGGCGCCGGAGAGCTCGAAGGACAGGTTGCGCAGTGATGCGAGGATGCGCCGGGCCGGGCGCTCTCCGTCACGCGCTCGTCGCTCTACCTGGCTTCGATCGACGGCGACCAAGGCGAACTCCGCCGCCACGAAGAACCCTGTGAGCAGGATCAGCAGGACGACCGAAGCCAATCCCAGGTAGGTACTAATACAGAGGCTCCGGAGTCACTGTCGGGACGAGATTACGCATCGGGTCGCTGCGCGGCCCAAAGACGGGCCATTCCCACCGGCCGGGCAGCCGATCAGCCGACGGCGCCCGCCTCCGCCATGTTCAGCTCGATCAGACGGTTCATCTCGACCGCATATTCCATCGGGAGCTCCTTCACGATGGGCTCGATGAACCCGGCCACGACCATGGAGGTCGCCTGCTCCTCGGTGAGGCCGCGGGACATCAGGTAGAACAACTGCTCCTCACCCACCTTGGAGACGGTCGCCTCATGGCCGATCTCGGCGTCGTTCTCCTCGATCTCCATGTAGGGATAGGTGTCCGATCGGCTTGCCTCGTCGAGGATGAGTGCGTCGCAGCGAACGAAGGACCTGGCGTTCTCGGCCCCCGGCTCCACTCTGACCAGACCCCGGTAACCGGCCCGACCTCCATTCTTCGAAATCGACTTCGACACGATCGTCGAGGTGGTGTCGGGTGCCACGTGGATGATCTTGGCTCCGGCATCCTGATGCTGGCCCTCACCTGCGAAAGCGATGGAGAGCACCTCGCCGTGGGCCCCCGGCTCCATCAGCCAAACCGCCGGGTACTTCATGGTCAGCCGCGATCCGAGGTTGCCGTCGACCCACTCCATGGTGGCGTTGCGATAGGCGGCGGCGCGCTTGGTGACCAGGTTGAACACGTTGTTCGACCAGTTCTGGATGGTGGTGTATCGGCAGCGGCCCCCCTCCTTGACCACGATCTCGACCACCGCTGCGTGTAGCGAGTCGGTGGTGTAAACCGGGGCCGAGCACCCTTCGACGTAGTGCACGTAGGCGCCCTCGTCGACGATGATCAGGGTCCTCTCGAACTGCCCCATGTTCTCGGAGTTGATCCGGAAGTACGCCTGGAGCGGCTGGTCGACCTGGACACCGGGTGGGACGTAGATGAAAGAGCCGCCCGACCACACCGCCGAGTTGAGGGCGGCGAACTTGTTGTCGTTCGGCGGGATGATCGTGCCGAAGTACTCCTTGACGATCTCGGGGTAGTCACGCAGTGCGGTGTCCATATCGGTGAACAGGACGCCCAGCTTCTCCAGGTCCTCCCGGTTGCGGTGGTAGACGACCTCGGACTCGTACTGAGCCGTCACGCCGGCCAGGTACTTGCGCTCGGCTTCGGGGATGCCCAGCCGCTCGTAGGTCGTCTTGATCGACTCGGGGACCATGTCCCAGTCCTTGGCTTGCTCCCCCGCCGGTTTCACGTAGTAGTAGATGTCGTCGAAGTCGATCGTGTTGAGCGCACCGCCGCCACCCCACTGCGGGATCGGTTTGCGAAGGAAGCGCTGATAGGCCTTGAGCCGGAATTCGAGCATCCACTCGGGCTCCTTCTTCATCGCCGACATCTCGCGGATGACGTCCTCGTCGAGGCCCTTGCGCGGGGTGAAGGCGTACTCGATCTCGTCGTGCCAACCGAGCTGGTAGGCACCTAGATCTATGTCGACTGTCGCCATTGCAGATTCACCTCGGATATCGAGACCGATTTCGCACCTTGGTCAACAAGGTGACGGCCCGTCCAATTTCCACTATCCCGATAGTGGGATTGTACCCAAAGCGAGAGGGAGGGGAAACGTGGCCCGAGCCGGCCTGCTCGGCGGCGTGACTAGGTTCAACCGATGCCGGTCATAGTGGTGGGCGCCGACACCGAGCGCGGAAGGGCCATCGTCGGCGGGCTGATCTCACCGGGGCGAGAGGTGCGAGCATTCGTGTCCGAACCCGGGGCCGCGTCGGAGTTGAGACGGGCCGGGGTCAAGGTGGCGACCGGGGACGTCTCCGACGAGAGCCACGTGCAGGGGGCCGCCAGCGGTTGCTTCACCGCGGTTCTCGTCACCGAGGCGGCACGAGACGAAAGGGAGCGGGCATTCGCGTCCGACGAGGTGGACGTCCTTCGGGGTTGGGCGAGGGCAGCCGAGGCCGCCGGTGTGTCCCGGGTCATCTGGGTCACTGAGCTCACCGAACTCCCCACCCACGGGGGCGAGATCGCTCGGGTCTCGCCTTCTCATCCCGACCTCGTGTTGCAGGTGGTGGATCTCGACAACGCCCTCCGGCTCGCACCGCCCGAGCGCGGGTAGGCGGGCGCAGGTCGGGTCAGGACAGGTGGGAGTAGCCGCCCGGGGTCTCCAGATGCCAGACCTGGTCGAGAAGACGCTGTTGATCACGCGTGAACGCCGCCTTCAGATAGGGGTAGGGGTCGATCTCGCGACCCTCGTAGGCGATCTCGAAATGGGTGTGCGACCCGGTCCACTCTGCATTGCCTGAGTCGCCGACCCAGGCTATGTGCTGGCCCGCAGCCACCCTGCTTCCCTCCACCAGACCGGGCACGAGCGTGAGCGCCCAGTCGGCGCTCCCGTCGTCGCTGCCGGGATCGTCGTTGTTGAGATGGATGTACCGGGTGGTCCAACCGTTCCCGTGGTCGATCTCGAGGTAACGCCCGGCGAGACTGGAGGTGGCGACCACCGTGATCACCCCGTCGGCGGCGGCGTACACCTGGGTCATCTTCGGCGCCATCAGGTCGTTCCCCGTGTGGCGACGCCCCCCTGACCTTGCCGCCCCGAACGTGGAGGCGAACATGGTGACCTGCGTCTCCTGGGGGAAACGGATCTCGAACGGTGGCTCTGGGGCCGCCGCGGCGGGGAGAGACGGCGCCAGCACCACGGCGGCGACGATGCTCGAGATGATCATCGAGAGAAAGCGCGAAGCCTTCCTTTGGGGCGTCACGAACTGCCTCCATTGGTCGGGAAACAAAAAAGGGACCTTCCTGGAGTCCCTGTGTGCCGGGAACCCTACGGTTCCACCGGGGCTATGCAAATCGATGCACAAGCCGACCAGTGCGCGCGCAGTGTGACTGTGACGCGCGGAGAGCGCGAAGGGCGAGGGCGGCGCCATCGCTAACTTGCCACTCGCCCCCGTCATGAGCAGAGATCGGAGAGACCCATGGACATAGTCGATCGCCACTTCGCCGCCGAGAACGCCCACGACGTCGCTGCCACCCTGGAGACCTATGCAGACGACATCGTCTGGGACGACATCACCCATCCCCTGAGCCCGGTGCGAGGAAAGGAGGCGGTCGGGGCGGTGTACTCCAGCATCATCGACTCGATCCCCGACATCCGGCTCGCTTCGGTGCGTCGCTTCGAATCGGCCGACGGCCAATGGGTGGTCGACGAGTCGATCGCAACCGGTCACGTGGAGGGTGAGTGGGCCGGAGCCCAAGGTGGTGGGGCGCTGGTCGAAATCAGGATGCTCCACCTGTTCCAGCTGAAGGACGGTCTCATCGTCTACGAGAACACCTGGTTCGACTCGGCTGCGGTGCTCCGCCAGGTCGAGAGCTGGAAGGCAAGCCAGGGTGGCGGCTGACGATCAGAAGCCCGGAGCTGCCTCCTCGGGCCGGGCCCGGACCGAGAAACGCAACCGGGAAACCGGCTCGTCATCCACCGAGATCACGAATGAGTAGGAGCCCTCGCGCCCGAAGAGCAGGTTGTTGAAGGTGAACGAGCGGATCAGCCCGAAGTCCGTTGCCGACGGAGGTTGAGGGTGGGCCGGCAGCTTGATGTGATGAGAGAGCGGATGCGGCAGCAGCGGCGCCCCGTCGGCGTCCTGGAGCTCGACCGATAGCTTGAGCAGCTCTTCTCCCCAGGAGGAGGGGACCCTGAGCCGCAGGCCGATGGCCAGACTTGGGTGGCGGGCGGGGAAGGTTCTCACCCAGAGCGTGTCCCACCCCCCGCCCAGGATGAACAGTTTGCCCCTGACCGCCTGAACCGCGTCCGCCAGCAGGGCGACATCCACCGTGGGGCCGAGGGAATCGGGGGCGAGATCCATCCCCTCGCAGCCTACCGGGGCCCGGGGGAGCCGGTCGCGTCGGCGTGTCTCCTCGCGACGGCGGCCGGGGAGGCCCTCCGGTGCCCTATCGTTCCAGGCAGAGGAGGTCTCATGTCCGCCATCCAGCCACCCGATCCGGGCACCGGGAAGCTCGGCATCCTCACTCCCGGGATGGGCGCCGTCGCCACCACGTTCATCTCGGGTGTCCTCGCTGCTCGCAAGGGATTCGCCGAGCCGTACGGGTCCCTCACTCAGCTCTCCCACATCCGTCTCGGGAAGAGGACGGAGGAGCGCAATCCCCTGATCAGGGATTTCGTCCCTCTCGCCGCTCTCGACGACCTCGAGTTCGGGGGATGGGACCCATACTCCGACGATGCCTACACCTCGGCGATGAAGGCAGGTGTGCTCGACCCACGGCACATCGAGGCCATCGGCGACGAGCTCAGGTCGATCAAGCCCTATCCGGCGGTCTTCTCCCACCGCTGGGTGAAGAACCTGGAAGGGGTTGATCAGGTCAAAGATGCCGCCACCCACATGGACCTGGCAGAGAGCCTGATGGAGGACATCGACCGCTTCCGCGCCGAGAAGCGGGTGGATCGACTCGTCATGGTGTGGTGCGGGTCGACCGAGGCCTATGAGGAGCCAACCGAGGTTCACGCCGACCTCCAGGCGTTCGAGCGAGGTCTAAAGGACAACGACCCTGCCATAACCCCGTCGCAGATCTACGCCTATGCGGCCCTCAAGATGAAGGTCCCATTCGCCAATGGAGCCCCGAATCTGACCGTGGACGTTCCGGCCATGGTCGAGCTCGCCTCCCAGGAGGGGGTTGCGATCGTCGGGAAGGACTTCAAGACCGGCCAAACCCTGATGAAGACGATGGTGGCCCCCGGTCTCAAGGCACGGATGCTCGGCATCAAGGGCTGGTTCTCCACCAACATCCTGGGCAACAGGGACGGAGAGGTCCTCGACGACCCGGATAGCTTCAAGTCCAAGGAGGTGTCGAAGCTGGGCGTCCTGGAGCAGATCCTTCAGCCGGACGTCTACCCCGAGCTCTACGGCGACCTGTATCACAAGGTCAGGATCAACTACTACCCACCTCGGGGCGACGACAAGGAGGGCTGGGACAACGTCGACATCTTCGGCTGGCTCGGCTACCCGATGCAGATCAAGATCGACTTCCTGTGCAAGGACTCGATCCTCGCTGCTCCCTTGGTCCTCGACCTGTCCCTGTTCATGGACCTGGCCGCCCGGGCCGGTCGCAAGGGGGTCCAGGAATGGCTCTCCTTCTACTTCAAGAGCCCGCAGGTGAAGGAAGGGCTCTACCCAGAGAACGACCTCTTCATCCAGCTCACCAAGCTGAAGAACAACCTGAGGCACATGATGGGTGAGGATCTGATCACCCACCTCGGGACCGAGTATTACGACGAGGTGTGACCGGCGAGGGAATCCCCGTCGGGGGCTCGGTCATACCCGAGTCGGAGCTGGAAGAGCGCTTTGACACCTACGGCGGGCCGGGGGGCCAGCATGCCAACAAGACAGAGAGCGCGGTGACCCTGCGGTTCGACGTCGGGGCGTCGTCGCTCCCGGACGAGATCAAGGCGAAGGTGGAGCGGCGACTCGGGGCGACCGTGGAAGTGTCGGTGTCTGAGACCCGGTCCCAGTGGAGAAACCGTGAGCTCGCCAGAGAGCGGCTCGCCGCCCGACTCGAGGCTGCCTTGGTCGAGCCGAAGGTCCGCAGGAAGACCAAGCCCTCGCGGGCCGCCCGGGAGCAACGTTTGGAGGAGAAGAGGGCGCGCAGCCGGCTCAAGACGAGCCGACGCCGTCCCGAAGAGGAGTGACCCTCCCTACTGGCTATGTGAGACCAGATACCCCACTGCACCGTCGATGGTGAGGAACACCGAGACGTCGCGCTGTGGTATGTCGATGCCGGTTTCGGCGTTGATGCCGAGCATCCAGTTCAAGTAGTCCATCGAATCGAGGTCGAGCTGCTCGGTCAGATCGAGCGAGTCCTCCACAGTGGAACGATCGACCTCAGGAGCGATCTCACCGAGCACGTCGAAGATGATCTCGCGGGCTTGTTCTCTGTTCATAGGGACTCCGGTTCCTGAAGTATTCGGTCCAGCGCGTCGAGGAACAGTCCACCGCGGTGACCGTCGGTCACTCGATGGTCTGCGGCGAGCGTGGCATGGACCACGGGGTGGATGATCACCTTGCCGTCGACGACCACCGGTGTCTCCACCACCTTGCCGAACCCGACGATGGCGACCTGGGGAGGGATGATCACCGGGAAGGCCGTCTCCACGCCCCGGTCACCCAGGTTGGTCACGGTGATCGTCGGATCCGACATCTCCGAGCTCCGCAGCCTCCAAGACCGAGCGCGGTTCACCAGGTCCCTGAGACCTGTCATCACCTCGTCGAGGTCGAGACGGTCCGCGTCATGGATCGCCGGTGCGACCAGGCCTCCCTCTCTGAGGGAAACGGCGACCCCGATGTGGATTCCCCCGCCGGGCTGGAACCGATCGTCGACGTAGTGCCCGTTCAGGTCCGGTGTCTCACGCAGCGCCAGCGCCGTCGCCTTGAGCAGCAGTGCGGCTGGAAGCACCCGTCCGGTGATCGGCCGCTCCTCGTTGCGATTCTCCAACCAGGACATGGCGCGGGCCAGGTCGATGTGGGTGGCGAGGTAGTAGTGCGGGATCTCCTTTTTCGAGTGCGACATCGAGCGGGCAATGGCTCTGCGCATCGCGTCGTGCTTGTCCTCGGCTTCCTCGCTCACGGTCACCGGGGAAGGCGGCGGGGGAGATGCCTCCACCGTCTGCGCCGCGGCCGCCTCGACGTCCCGGGCGACGATGAGGCCGTTGGGCCCGGTCCCGGTCACACCCGTGGCGTCGACGCCGAGTTGATCGGCGAGAGCCCGCGCCCGCGGTGACAGCCTCGGCCTAGCCATGATGGTCGGGGAAGCTTGCGCCTCGGTGGTTGGGGTGACGACGGCAACCACGGGCTGGGCGGCCCGCTCCACGTCGGCGCGGGTGACTCCGCCGTTGCTCCCCGTTCCCTCGACCGTGGCGAGATCGACTCCCAGCTGGTGAGCCAGATGTCGGATCGGCGGAGGAGGCTCGTGATGAGCCGATGGAGGGGCCGGGGCAACCGCGGCACCGGAAGGGGGCTCGGCAGACAGCTTGGAGGCCTTCTCGTCGAGGGCGCGGATCCGGGCCAGCACCGTGCCAACGGGAAGCCTGGCCGGGCCGGGGGCCACCACCAGCTCCTCGATCACGCCGTCGTTCCAGCACTCGACCTCGAGGTTGGCTTTGTCGGTCTCGAGCTCGGCGATGATCTGGCCCTTGTGGACCTGGTCCCCGGGTGAGACCATCCACATCACCAGTTTCGCCTTGTCCATGTCGGCCCCGAGCGAGGGAAGCAGGAAATCGATCATCTGCCTGCGACTTCCTCGGCCGCGGCCACGATGGTGGTGACCTGGGGCAGGGCGGCCTCTTCCATGTGCCTGGAATAGGGGATCGGCACCTCGGCGGCGCACACTCTGCGAATGGGTGCGTCGAGCTCCCACACCGCCTGCTCGGCGAGGGAGGCCGCTATCTCCGCCGACATGCCGGCCGTCTTCCAGCCCTCGTCCACTATCACCACCCGGTGGGTGTTGGCCACCGTGGCGACGATCGCCTTGGTGTCGAGAGGGCGCAGCGACCTCAGATCGAGGACCTCGGCCGATATGCCGGCGGTGGCGAGCTCCTCGGCAGCTGCCAGGGCTTTGGGCAGGCTGCCGCCGTAGGTGATCAGACTGACGTCCGAACCAGGCCGGCGCACGCGGGCGGTGTCGATATCGACCGGCTCCCCATACTCGGGCAACTCACCCTCTGTGTTGTAGAGGTTGGCGTGCTCGAAGATGATCACCGGGTCGGGGTCGGCGAGGGCCGTGGCCAGCATCCACCGGGCGTCCTCCACCGTGGCCGGCGTGACCACCTTGATCCCGGGAATGTGGGCGTACCAGCCCTCCAGCGAGTGCGAATGCTGGGCGGCCACCTGGCGTCCTGCCCCCGTCGCCATGCGAATCACCAAAGGCACGTTGAACTGACCACCCGACATGTGGAGGTAGAGGGCAGCGTTGTTCACGATCTGGTCCAGGGCCAGCAGTGAGAAGTTGACCGTCATCACCTCGACGATCGGACGCATCCCGGCGAGGGCGGCTCCGATCCCGGCCCCCACGAAAGCCGCCTCGGACAGCGGGGTGTCCCTCACCCGATCCGGGCCGAACTCTTCGAGCAGCCCTTTGGAGACGGCGTAGCACCCTCCGTACCGGCCCACGTCCTCACCCATGAGGAAGACACGGTCGTCTTGCTGCATCGCCTCCCGAATCGCCTCTCGCATCGCCTCGCGATAAGTGGCGGTCCTGTTCTGGGTCAATACGTCGGTCATGAGATGCCTGCTTCCGAATAGACGAACCTGGTCAGCTCCTCGACCGGCTCCCACGTGCCTGCCTCGGCAAACGCCACCGCGGCGTCCACCTCCTCGCCCACCTCGGCTTCCAGAGCGCTCCAAATCTCCTCGTCGAGGATCCCCTCCGCTTCGAGCCGCTCTCTGAGCAGGTCGATGGGGTCACGCTCCTTCCACTCCTCGACCTCCTCCTTGGAGCGGTAGAGCTCGGGGTCGAACATCGAGTGGGCGCGGAACCGGTAGGTGCGGAACTCGAGGAAGTGGGGGCCGCCATTGGACCTCACCGATTCGACGGCCAGCCGGGTCGCCTCCTCGACCGCGACGACGTCCATGCCGTCGACCTCCCAGGCTGGCATCTGGTAGCTGGCTGCTTTCAGGGTCAGCCGCAGCTGCGACTCAGAACGGCCCAGAGCCGTCCCCATCGCATACAGGTTGTTCTCGCAGCAGAACAAGACGGGCAGATGCCACAGGGCGGCCAAGTTCATCGACTCGTGGAACTCCCCCTCCGCCACCGCCCCCTCACCGAAGAACACCGCCGTCACCCCATCCCTGCCCTGGAGCCTTTCGGCCAGGGCGACGCCGACGGCGAGAGGGAGGCCGCCGCCGACGATCGCGTTTCCACCGTAGAACCGGGTCCCGGCGTCGAAGAGGTGCATCGAGCCGCCTCGTCCCCTGCTACAGCCTTCGACCTTCCCGTACATCTCGGCCATCACCAGGCCAGGATCCATGCCGCGCGCCAGTGCATGGCCATGCTCCCGGTAGGTGGCGATCACCGTGTCGTCGGGACGAAGGCTCTCCATAACCCCGACCGCGACTGCCTCCTCCCCGATGTAGAGATGAAGGAACCCGCGGATCTTCTCCTGCTGATAGAGCTGGGCGCACCGCTCCTCGAAACGCCTGATTCGGAGCATTCCCTTGAGCAAGTCGAGAGGGTGCTTCTCATCACTCACGATCTCACCTCACCTTCCAGAGTCGAGAGGTCGCCGGTCGG
>DATBIX010000035.1:0-7430 GCA_036556665.1 Acidimicrobiia bacterium | reverse complement strand
GCTCGCAGCCGCTCGATCTCCTCCGCCAGGCCGCCGGAGGCCTGCCGACAACGTGGTGGAGAACACCACCTTGGGTCGTCCCTCGAAGGAGCCGTCCGGCCCGACGATGTAGCCGTCAGCCGAGATGCTCATCGAGTAGGTCAAGCTGCGCATCAGAAGTCCTCCTTGGTAGCAGGTGCGACAGTACGACCGCCGGGTCGTCGCGGATCGCGAGACATGACAACGTTGCCGGTCACGGCATTAGAGGCCGCCGTGGGGTTCCTCGAGCCGGTCGGTAGGGCTTCGATATCGTCCTCGAACAGCGAGCCCGTACACCCCGCAAGGCAGTGAACGCCAAAATCGTCGGCGGTCTTGTCGTTCAGGAGCGGTTGCAGGGCGTCCATCACGTCCCGGGGCAATGTTGTGGGCCCAGGAAGACTTGAACTTCCGACCTCATCCTTATCAGGGATGCGCTCTAACCGGGCTGAGCTATGGGCCCTGACTGGTAGTCAAGGAAGGTGGATTGTAGAAGTTCCGGTTGGCGTTCGGGAAGTCGAGGCAGATGGTGATCAGCGGGAAGCCTCGCGTCTCGTCTCCTTCATGGGGACGCGGCGAAGTGCAGAATGAATGGGCGTGAAACTGATCGTCACTGCCTTCATGACGCTCGACGGCGTCGTGGAGGCCCCCGGATTCGACGAGCATAGGGATGGCAAGAACGCCTGGGCCTTGCGTGTCCAGGATGAAGAGGACGCTCGATACAACCGGGAACAGGTATTCACCGCCGATGCGTTGCTCCTCGGAAGGAAGACCTACGAGATCTGGGCGGCCTTCTGGCCCACGGCGGCCGGCGACGAGGAGCTGGCCAGGCGGGTCAACGAGATTCCGAAGTACGTCGTGTCCACGACGATGCGCAGCGCAGACTGGAACAACTCCACTCTCATCTCGGGCGATGTCTTTGCCAGTATCGGTCGCCTCAAGGAAGAACGCGACGGCGACCTGGTCGTGTACGGCAGTCCCACCCTGGTCGATGGGCTGTTGGAGCACGACCTCGTCGACGAGTACCGGCTGCTGGTCTATCCGACGATTCTGGGCAGCGGGACGCACATGTTTCGGGACGGGATCGACACCCATCACCTCAGGCTGATAGCCGCTCGGACGTTCCCTTCGGGAATCGTCCTCCTCACCTACCACCCGGCGAGCGAAGCCCCCGCCAGCAGGTATGTCGAGGACTATGCCTGGTCTCAGGAGCAGGTGCTTTCCTTTCGGGCCACCCAGGACGTGGATCGGATCCTGGCTACGGTGCTCTTCACCGATCTGGTCGATTCGACCGGGCGAGCCCTCGAGCTTGGCGACCGCGATTGGCGCCGGCTCATCGATCGCCATGACGAGCTGGCGCGTTCAACAGTCGAGCGGTGGATGGGCCGGTTCATCAAGAGCACCGGAGATGGGATGCTGGCCACCTTTGATGGGCCGACGAGAGCTCTGCGCTGCGCCTTCGAATTCCGCGAGGCGGTGGCCCGATTGCAACTTGGTGTGAGGGCGGCGATCCACACCGGCGAGATAGAGCTGCGCGAAGGTGACGTGGGGGGCATAGCCCTCCATATCGCAGCACGCGCTCTCGAGGAGGCGCGGCCCCAGCAGGTCGTGGTGACGGGGACGGTGCTCGAACTCACCACAGGAGCCGATCTCGCCTTCGACCCTCAGGGATCTGTGAGCCTTCGTGGGATTCCCGGGCGATGGGAGCTCTACGAGGCGTCGATCACGTAGGTGCGCGGCCGAGCGGGAGGATCAGTACCAGGGCTATGACGAGATATCCGAACACGGCTACCAGGGGCAGGAACAACCCGAGCAGGATCAGAATGGCGTAGCCGGCCAGACCCGGGGTCAGACGCTGGGTGAGCACCCGGACCTCGTCATCGGCGGCGTCGGGTCGGACGAGGCTTCGGCTCACCGCGTGACGCCACAGCCAGGAGGTGATGGCGGCGATGAGGAGGAGGTTGATCCCGAGAATGGTGGCTGCAACTCGCACCGCCGCCTCCTCGGTGATGTATTCGGCCAGGAGCCGGGTGGGAAACGGCAGAAACGACACCACCAGCAGGAGGAGCAGGTTGAGGCGAGCGAACCGACTGTCGGTCCGATCGACGTATCCGGTGATGGCGGTGTGGGCGATCCAGGCTGCTCCTATGGTGGCGAAGCTCACCAGGTAGGCCAGATAGGACGGCCACTGCTCCAGAAAGCTGGTGAGGAGGTCGTCACCGGAGCCTGGCGGCACGGACAGCTCCAGGACCAGGATGGTGATGGCGATGGCGAAGACTCCATCGCTGAACGCCTCGAGACGACTCGTGCGCAGGAACGGCCGTCGGCCAGGCTCCTGTTCCCCTGGCACGGCTACCTAACCAGCCGGTGTCGGTGATGTCCCCCAGGTGTGCCCGAGCGACAAGGCATGACCCCGAATCTAGGTCTCGAGGAGACGATTGCGCATTCAGCCCGTTGCGCCTCGCCGCACCTGACCCGGCTTACCCTGTCTCCCGTGGCCGCGGATCTGCCCGAGTTGTTGGTCTCCGATTCGGCGGCGTGGCGATCCTGGCTGAAGGAGAACCATGACTCATCACCGGGAGTGCGCCTGGTACTGAGCAAGAAGGGGGGCGCGGTGACCGGTCTCACCTATGACGCAGCTCTCGATGAAGCCCTCTGCTTCGGATGGATCGACGGTCAGGGGACGAAGCGCGACGAAGGGAGCTACCGGGTCCGCTTCACCCCACGCACCAGGCGTAGCTCCTGGTCGAAGCGGAACGTCGAGAAGGTGGCAGCGCTCGAGAAGGCGGGGCGGATGACCGAGGCGGGGCGAGCCGCCGTGGAGGCGGCTCGGGCTGACGGTCGCTGGGAGATGGCTTACGCAGGACCAGCGACCGCCGAGGTGCCCGACGACCTGTTGGCCGCCATCGCCGAGGTGCCCGACGCCCAGGCGATGTTCGATGTCCTCACCTCACAGAACAGGTTTGCCCTGATCTCCCGGCTGAGCCGGCTGAAGACGGAGACGGCACGGCGCCGCAGAATCGAGGATTTCGTCGCGATGCTGGCCCGTCACGAGACCCCGTACCCGCAACGTCGCAAACCCTGATTCCGCCGATCGTTGCACCCTCGCTCACGCCCTCGCCCCTTCGCCTATCGTCACGGACGACCCAGGAGTGACCGGCTATGACTGATCCCGAGCCAAGGCTTGCCACTACCCAGAGCGGCGCCTCGGTGACGCCCCACGGTGACACGTGGCGGTTCGTCGGCAAGGAGGTGACCAAGACCTACGACGACGGCAAGACCTTCGCCAACGAGGGTCTCACCATCGAGGTCGAGCCTGGTGAGGTCTACGGGCTGCTCGGTCCCAACGGAGCCGGCAAGTCGACGTTCGTGAAACAGGTGATGGGTCTGCTCAAGCCGACGGCGGGGAGCATCACGCTCGGGCCCTACGATCTCGTGGCCGACCCGTCTGCCGCCCGACAGCTCTGCTCGTATCTTCCCCAGGCCCAGATGCCGATCGACTCTTTCAAGGCAAGCGAGGCGATATTCATCGCCGGGTTGATCCGGGGCGGATCCAAGGCCGACATCCGTCGCAGGAGCGAGGTCCTCATGGAGGCGCTACAGATCGACGAGTGGCGCGACACATATGGGGCCAAGCTCTCCGGCGGTGTGCGGCGACTGGTGGGCTTCGCCATGGCCACCGTGTGCCCGGGCCGGGTGGTCTTCCTCGACGAGCCGACCAACGACGTCGACCCGCTGCGCCGCCGGCTCCTCTGGGATCATGTACGCGTCGTCGCCGACGAGGGCTCCGCCGTCTTCCTGGTCACGCATAACGTGCTCGAGGCCGAGAAGTCGGTCGATCGACTGGCAATCATCGATGGCGGAAAGCTGGTGGCACAGGGAACACCCTCATCGCTCAAGTCGGCCGACCGTGGCCGGATGCGCCTCCTGGTGATGATGGTTCCCGGGAAACCGGACCCGATCATGCCCGCCTTCGTGAATGGGACCACCAGGGTGGGTAACAACCTGGCCACCGTCATCGACGAGCGTGACATCACCGCAGGGATCCAGTGGGCCCAGGGCCTGATCGGCGGCGGGCAGGCGGAGGAATACGCCCTCGGGGCCACCTCGCTCGAGGACGTCTACATCAGAATGACCGGCCAAACCAGCGTCAATACCCATTGACCGGCGCAGCCACCCCCGCGACGCTCCCGGCAAAGCGGGCCGGGGTCTCGAACTGGCTGCACAGCTATGCCGCCATGGTGCGCTGGGAGATGACCGGGTCACGACTCCTCTTGCCCTTGATCGCAATCGTGCAGATCCTGAGCGGCGCCGGATTCGTCATTGGCTTCGGGCTCCTGATTCCCAGCATCGATGAGGCCACAGCTCTCTATCTGTCCACCGGGGCGGTGGTGATGTCCCTGATCCTGATGGGGTTGATCGTGACCCCGCAACTGGTGGCGCAACAGAAGATGGAGGGCTCCTACGACTTCATGTGGTCGCTCCCGGTGCCACGGAGCGCCGCCTCGGCCGCCTCCCTGACCTTGGGAGTGCTGGTGGCTCTGCCCGGCTTGATCGCAGCCTTGTTGGTAGCGATGTGGCGCTACGACATCACCTTCGACATCCACCTCTCGGTGATACCCGCCACGCTGCTCACCATCGTCTGTGGCTCATTGATCGGCTCGGCCGTCGCGCACGGGATGAATCAGCCCCAACTGACCCTGCTCTTCACCCAGATCGGCATCTTCTTCATCATCGGCTTCTCCCCGGTCAGCTTTCCCATCGAACGGCTTCCGGGTTGGTTGGCAACTGTGCACGAGTACTTGCCCATTCATCACATGGCCCTCGTCGTCCGGGCTTCCCTCACCGATGGTCTGGTCGCTGTCACCAGCCAGAGCTGGATCATCCTCCTGGTATGGCTCGTCATCGCCGCGGTCATCACCGGTGTCGTCCTGGTGCGTAGGAAATGACCTCCTCTTCTACTCTTCCGTCGGTCCGCTCCGGGGCGGGCTACTGGCTCGACGGTTACACGTCGATGCTCCGATTCGACGTCAACAACCTCCGGTCGTACCTGATGATCGGTCTAGTGGTCCAGCTTCTCATGGGGGCGGGTGTCGCCATCATGTATGGCTACTACTTCGGGGACCTCGACACCGCCCAGCAGACCTTCCTCGTGACCGGGATCCCGGTATTGGCATTGGTCCCGGTCGGGTTCGCCATGGTCCCGGCGGCGATCATGGAGCACAAGCTGCGTGACACCTACGACTATGTCTGGTCACTTCCCGTGCCCCGGATGGCGTCGGCGGTGTCGACGCTGAGCATCTTCACGACGATCGCCATCCCCGGAACTGTTGCCGCCCTCGTGGTGGCCGCACTGGCGTATGACATCGACCTCACCGTCTCGTGGAGCATCGTTCCCGCCATCCTGCTCACTTCGGCGATGGCGACGTCGGTCGGATACGCCCTGGCGAATGCGATTCCCGAGCCGCGGGTGATCAACCTCCTCACCAATCTCGTGATCTTCCTGGTTCTGTTGTTCAGCCCGATCGTGGTGGCGATCGAGCAGTTCCCCGACTGGTGGGGCACGGTGCACAAGATCCTCCCCTTCTGGAACATGTCGGTGGTGATCAGGGCCGGGCTCACCGAAGGGATGGTGACCACCTCGGTGGCTGCCTCCTACATGGTTCTGATCGGCTGGGTGGTCGGCTCCTGGCTGCTCGTCGCTTGGGTGGTGGGCCGACGCCACTGACTCGAAACCCGCGCCAGAGTCGTGTGGGACGGTAGGTCCGAGAGGGCACGCTCGACCCCGCGCCGAAACGGGTCGAGGTCGGGGCAGGCGTCGAAATCGGCGACCACGGTGAGGTCGAGTCGACCCGCGTAGGAGAGGGCGCCCACGCCGACTGTGATGTTGCCGATGATCGGGACCACCGGGAACATCTCGAGGATTCGCGCCCCGGCCAGGAAGACCGGCACGGGTGGCCCGGGGATGTTGGATAGGTAGGAGTTGGACAGTCGCTGGCGACCCATGAGCCGGAACACGAGCATCTGGATCGGGGCTGATCGCAATAGACCGGTGCCCATGCTCGGGTTCACGCGTGACTTCCGCGCAGAGGTCTCCGCAGCAACGAGTTGGAGTCGGTGGGCCGGAGTGGTGTCGATGGGGACCGGGACCAGCATCCCTGCCCCCAGGTTGCCCTGCGTCGTCGCGCGATCGTGTAACGAGAGCGGGACCATCACCCTGAGGACGAGGTGGTCGATGGTCTCACCCCGGGCGAGAAGCAGCTCGCGGAGGCCCTCTCCGACCACGGCGAGGAGGACGTCGTTCACCTTGGTGCCGGTGCTCCTGGCCACCGCCCGGTACCAATCGAGCTCGCCGCCGATCACGGTCAGCCGCCGTCTGGGGCCGACCACCCGGTTGATGCTGGTTTGTGGGGCGGGACCCTCGGCGAGGAGTTGCCACATCACTCGCACCTGTTCCCCGAATCTGGCGAGGAGCCGGCGGGGCCGAGCCAGGGAACGGACAAGGGTTAGCAATCGGCTTGCCTTGCCGGCCCAGTTGTCCCGGAGCAGATCCAGGTCGGTCGGGCTTCGGGCCGGGGTCCAGTCAGGTGGCGAATGGGACGAACCCGTCGGCTCTGTGTCGACCAGGGCGGCGAGGGCTCCGATCCCGGCCATGCCGTCGGCGGCGGAGTGATGCAGCTTGACGAACAAGCCGATCCTCCCTCCGTTCAGGCCGGTGAGGAACCACATCTGCCATAGGGGCCGGAGCGGGTCGAGCTCGAGCCTTCGCAACGTCTCGCAGGCATGGAGCAGGTCTTCTTCGTCACCAGACCCGGTGAGGGGCTCGACGCGAATGTGATGCTCGAGATCGACCGTGGCCACATCGACCCACACCGGCGCTCCCAGACCGAGACCGGGTCGACGCAGGACCTGGCGAAAGCGGGGCAGGCGGCTCAATCTGCCCCCGATGTGCTCGCGGAGTCGGTCGATTCGAATCGAGCCATCGGGTTCGAGCAGCCCTTGGCCCTCGATGATTGCGATCAGGCCGATGGCCTGACGCCACCCTGCATCCTCCGCTCGGAGCATGGCAAGGTCGGAAGGGGTGAGACGCTCCAAGATCGCTCCTCACCGTGATTAGAGACCCGGCTGCCGTCTCGTTGCAGGGCCATCCGGCCCTAAACCGGGGGTTCCGGGAGCGCCCGGCCCTCAGGTGCCGAACCCGGCTCGGTGCTCGAGTGGAATCTGCCGGTTTGCGAACGGGTGCTCAAGGCAGGACGAGCAACGAGTCGCCGAACTCGTGCCACAAGTATCCGGTGTCGGCCGCCGCCTCGTAGACACGGCCGACGAACCGGGGGCCGGCCAGGGCCTCGAGAAGACGCAGATGGGACGAGCTCGGCTCATGCCACCCGGTTATCAGCCCATCCACCACCCTCATG
>DATBIX010000034.1:0-65287 GCA_036556665.1 Acidimicrobiia bacterium | reverse complement strand
ATCGGTCGACCGGAAAGGTGTCTGCAGCGCAGCCAACGGGCGCAGCGACCACTCGACGGCCCGCCCCAGTCGGGTGGGGGGCTGATAGAGCCGACCGCTGCCCGCGGTGCCGACCGGCGACTCGGTGCGTCGGCGAACGGCGAGACGGTTTCGCACTGCCTCGAGGGCGTACCCGGCCGGCATTCCCCAGCTCTCGATCGCCATCACCTCCAGTCGTGCCGATCGGAGGAGGCTGGTCAGGCTGTCCCTCGTGTAACGCCGGCAATGTCCCACTGCCTCGTCGCACGGCCCGAATCGCTCCGGATGAGCGGGGACACTCACTATCACATGGCCCCCCGGGGCCAGCCATCTCACCCAGCCCTGCAGGGCGGCGAGGTCGTCCTCGATGTGCTCCAGCACCTCGAAGGCAGCGACCAGGTCGAAGGTGCGGTCGGGCAGGTCGGGGACAGCCGAGTTGATCACGATGCCGCGCGCCCCGATTCGCTTGTCGGCGACGGAGTATGAGGTGGGATCCGGCTCGTAGCCCCGATAGTCGTAGCGGCCGGCCAGGCGGTAGCCCATGGCTCCCATCCCACATCCTGCTTCGAGGATCGAGGCGGGCGCCAGTCGTCGCAGCCAGCGCTCGACGATAGGGAGCCGGAGGGAGGCGCTGAGGCTCAGAGCGGGCGCTCGGACCGTGGAGGTGGTCATTCCACCATCGTCGGCAGCACGTCCTGCGGGCGCTTGTTCAACTGCACCATGAGGTCGGCGATCATCCCGATCAGGGCGAGGGCGAACGCGATGCCCAGGATCACGACTGTGTTGGTGGCCACCCTGAAGTCCTTGTCGATGAGGTCGTAGATGAGCTTGCCGACCCCGACCAGGCCGAGCACCGCGGCGGGAGGGCCGAAGACCCGCATCGGCTCCCACATAAGGGTCAGCCGGACAACCTGGAGCAGGTACCTCTTGGTGTCCTTCCACCAGTGGAACTTCGACTCACCGGCACGCTCGGCGTACTCGATCGGCACGTACTTGACCGAATACCCGTTGGAGAGGAACGACATGGTGAGGGTCGTCACACAGGAGAAGCCTCGGGGGAGGAGGTGGAGATAGGGGAGGGCGACGTCGCGGCGGAACGCCCTGAAGCCGGAGTTGAGGTCAGGGATGCGGACCCCCGTCAGGTAGGAGGCAAGCTTCCGGATCAACCATTTGGCGGGTCGCCGGAACAGCTTGACCGTGCCCGCCTCCGACGTCCTCGCTCCGACCACCTGGTCCACGCCTTCGAGCTCGTCGACCAACTCGGGGATGGTGTCGTTGGGGTAGGTCATGTCGACGTCGGTCCAGACCACGATCCTCCCCCTAGCTGCCTGAGTTCCGTAGCGGCGCGCCGAGCCGCTGCCCCGATTGGTGGCGAATTGGAGGAGGCGTATTCCTTCGACCTCACGGAGGCGATCGCCGGAGCCGTCGGTGGAGCCGTCGTCGACCACGATGATCTCGTAGACGTAGCTCGAGTGGTCCATTCCCTTTCGGATCCGATTCAGCTCCTCGTCGAGGTGACCCTGCTCGTTGAACACCGGGAGCACTATCGAGACGTCGACGGGGAGATCATCGGATCGGGGTGTCTCCGTCATGTGGAGCGATTATGCCAGCGGGCCTCGGATCTACGGCTTCAGGCCGAGGTGATCCATGATGGCTCGGGCAGAGCGCTGCTCGCTGAGTGCGGTCGGGTCTACGTCCACATGCCGTGCGAAGAACGGGCTGAATCTACGCCTCCACTCGACACCGGGATCGAGGTTCGACAAGACGGAAGTCAGCTCGTCGGCGTCGCCGGTGACCTCGAAGGCGCCCAATGGCTCGCTGAAGGTCCTCACCGCCTCGCCGTGCGGGTTGTGGTAGACGAAAGGCACTCCCCTCGCCATCGCCTCCAGCGGCATGGTGCTGAACCTGCTGATCAGGACGGTCGACCAGGGGAGGATCCGCGACGCCGAGATGGTGGTGGCTCGCTCGGATTCGATCCGGGCTCTCTCTGCCGGGTGGATCGAGACCAGATAGGGGATTCCGGCCCGCTCGCAGCCCTCGATCGCCGTCTCCAGCCAGAGCCTGCGATCGGCGATTCCGACTCCGTAGACGAAGTTGAGGTTGATCAGGGCCAGCGGTTCGGGGGCGGCGGCCGGTGGCGACCACCACAGACGCTCGAGCCTGGAGCTCCCCACCACGACCGTGGCCCTATCGGCAAGAGCGTCCCGGTCGAAACTCCCCTGGCAGAGCACGAGATCGAGATTCCGATAAGGGGAGCGCTGCTCGGGGGTATCGGCATCCCAGAAGTCCTGGGCCCCCTCGACCTTGCCCATGGTCGGGATCCCCCGCTCCCTGCATCCGGTCACCAGGGGTTGCAGGCTCCCGGTGTCTTTCATGACCAGGACGGCCGAGACCTCGCCTTCCAATTGCGCTGCATCGGGGAGTCGATGCACGACGAGGTCCGGGTACCAGGTCAACGCATTCCTGGTTCGCTCCCACGGGGAGGCTCCGATGGCGATTCGGGTAACGACGCCTGCCCGGTTCAGCTCGTCGGCGAGTGGCACGACCTCGGCGAGGTGGTAATCGGCGGCGGGGACCAGGAGCAGAGGCTTTGGCGACGGCCCGGTGGGTAGCCAGGGAAGAGTGGTCGGGTTCCAGGGTCGGCGTGTCTCGTCGGCGACGAGCCGGTCGAGCCACCCGATCTCTGCGGGCTTCTCTTCCTCCTCGGTCGGCTTCGCCCTCGACCAGGTCAACGACCCGAAGAGGACGAGTGCCACGACGAGACCTGCCCGCAGAATCGGGTCGATCTCGTCCCAGACGATGGCGAGCACCCCGGCTCCAACGGCGATGAGGAGGATCCGGTAATAGGAGTCAGATCTGTTCATGCTCGAGTTGTTCGAGACGGTACAACCGGCGCGGGGCGCGAACGGGTGACGACCACAGGGCGCAAAGCCCGGCCACGGAGTACAGCGACGTGGTCATGAGGAAGCGAGCATTGTCGGCGAGGAACCAGGCGAGGGCGATGGCATAGATGATGGTCGGGACGAGGAAGGCCGATCCGAGCAGGATCTCACGCTTGCGGACGGCGAGGACCAGGGTCCCGAGGAGAGAGACCGGTAGCACGAATCCCAGGGCCGTCGTCACATAGGGAAGCGGTGGGCTGGGAAACGCAGGGGAGGTGATGACCGCCTGTGGCCGGGATCCTCCGTTGTAGCGATCGTTGAAGACTCCCTGTCCCTCTCTCCGGCTGACGTCGTTGACATGGATCGCACCGTCGACCTTCGATGCGTCGGTGGCGAGGATGTTCTCGAGACGAGGTCTCAGCTCGTCGAGCCTGCCACCACGGAGCGCCCCCAGGAGGGAGAACGCCCGCTCTCTCGTCAGGCTGAGATCGGCGGCCGTCAGGAGGTCTGTGACCGAGGCACGAAGCCGATCGGCCTGGTCGTGATACTCGGGCATCATGTCCTCGATCTCCCAGATCCGTGGGTAGGGGCTGCCGTCGTCATAGAAGTCGGTCAGCTCGGGGATCGCCCGATTCTCCGGGTGCAACGTGAACACGAGATGCCACGCGCTCCAGTACATCGAGCGCTCGTTGCGAGCTGTCGGGCTGAACACCCCCAAATCGTCATTGTTCTCGGAGGCAAAGCCGATGGTGAGAAGGATCACCCCGATCGTGTAGACGGTCAGCGCCCCCACATACGGCCTGGTCGGGCCCCTGCGGCGTCGAGCGTCGAGGAAGAGCACGACCGGGATTGCCCCGAACACCACAAACGGATATCTGATCGCCACGAGGGCGAAGGCGAGTGCGGTGGAACCCCAGAGGGTCATCGTTGCGATCGTCTCCCGGCTCAGACGCGGAGCCGGCTGGTCCGCGGTCAGAGGCACGGTGGTAGGCGCCTCGGTCGCTGTGAAGTGGTGGCTGATCATGGCTGCGATGAGCAACGCAAGCGGGACGCTGAGAGCCTCGGTCATCACGAGGTCGCTGTACGCGACAACTGAAGGCGTCACCACCAGAAAGGCCAGCGGGAGGCTCTTCCAGCGCCAGACCCAGATCGAATAGGCGAGGGCGACAACAAGGAGGAAGCGCTGGATGAGGACGGCGAAGAGAAGCGCCTCTACTCCGAGGAGCCCCGAGATCGACCGGGCAAAGAAGAGGAAGAGCGGGTATCCCACCTGACGGTAACCCAGCTGCACCAGCCCGAGGTCGGCGAGACGCCGGGAGTGGGCGATGTATTCGACGCCGTCGTTGTTGATGCTGGGAAAGGAGTTGACCGAGAGAATGAAGGCCGCTCCCGCCAGACAAAGGACGATGGCGCCGATTCGGATCAGGTTTCGGCTTTCGGATCGTCTCACCGGTTTGCCCTATACGTGGCGTTCGGCTTGGCTGCTCCGCTTCCTACAGAGTGGTGGAGTCGAGTGGCCGTCATCGTTGGATCGGGAGGAACGGTAACGGGCCGGCCCGAACGTGACGGGGCTAGTCCGGATGGCACCGTTTCGTTTGACACTCAAGCGATTCGGGTATGCGTCCGATAGGGGGAGCAAGCCGTGGTGACTTCTTGAAGCGATCGATCCTGGTGTTGGCCGCTCTGGCCGCAGTCCTTGCGGTCGGCAGCCCTGCCGTCGCGGCCGGATTCGATCCCCACACGATGACCTTCCCCCTCGACGGCGATGGCTACCGGATCACCGACAGCTTCGGCGATTGTCGTGGGGCGAACTGCTCCCGCAGCCACGAGGGCGTCGACATAATGGCGCCCAAGGGCTTGCCCGTTGTTGCTGCAGGGGACGGGGTGGTCACCTGGATCAGCAGCGGCCCCACCAACTGCTGCTATCTGGGGGTCGATCACGGCGACGGGTGGATGACCAGGTACATCCATCTCAACGACGACGCCCAGGACGCGAGCGGCAGCTTCCTGCCCAACACAGATGGCCAGGGCTGGGGAATCGCACCCGGTCTGGTCAATGGCTCTGTGGTGACCGCCGGGCAACTGATCGGATGGGTGGGCGACTCGGGCAACGCCTCCGAGGGCGTGTCTCATCTCCACTTCGAGTTGCGCAAGGACGGCACTGCCATCGACCCCTACCAGTACCTGCTCCACGCCGAGGCGGGCTGGTCCGGCATCTTCAGCGACGACGACAGCTCGGTCCACGAGAACAACATCGACAAGATCTTCACGGCAGGGATAACCGTTGGCTGCAATCCACCCTTGAACGACAGGTTCTGCCCCGACCGCAACATCACGAGGGGAGAGATGGCCGCCTTCATCGCGCGGGCGCTTCATCTCCCGGCAGTGACGGGGGCACCCGCCTACGACGACGTCGAGGGCCATCTATTCGAGGTCGCGATCGACAAGATTCAGACGGCGGGCATCGGCTTCGGGTGCGACGCCGACAGCTACTGCCCCGATCGCCCCCTGGAGCGGGACGAGATGGCCGAGCTCCTGGTACGTGCCTTCGGGCACGAGAATCCCGATTCGATCGACTTCTTCACCGACGACGCCGGAAACCCCTTCGAGGTGTCGATCAACAAGCTGGCAGCGGAGGGGATCACGGTGGGATGCAATCCACCGGCCAACGATCATTACTGCCCCGATCGACGGCTCACCCGCGCCGAGATGGCGACGTTCTTCGTTCGAGAGCTCGACATCTGACGCGACCGGCTCACGGCAGCCGCCAATAGTCTCTGCCCGTGCTGACACGGCTGCTGGCTCATCCGGCCACCAAGGGGCTGGACCTAGACGCCCCCGAGACGACCGCGCTGCGGCGCGAGATCGTCTTGTCCAAGCCCTTCCTGCGCAAGGTCTACGACGAGTGGTACGACCTAATCGTCGAGCGTCTGCCGTCGGCGGTCGGCGGCTCGACGCTCGAGTTGGGCTCCGGTGGCGGCTTTCTCGAGACGAGAGTGCCCGGGCTCATCACCAGCGACGTCTTCCCCGTTCCCGGGGTGGAGCCGGTCAGCGACGCCCGTCATCTCCCCTTCGACGACGCCGAGCTCGGGGCGATCGTCATGGTGAACGTGCTCCATCACATTCCCGGTGTCGAGCAGTTCCTCTCCGAAGCCGTTCGATGTCTCGCCCCCGGTGGGCGGATCGTGATGATCGAGCCCTGGAACACATCGTGGTCGCAATACGTCCACGAGAGATGGCACAACGAGCTGTTCGATCCCGACTCGCCGACATGGGATTCTCCCGAGAGCGGGCCGGTGTCCGGTGCCAATGCCGCTCTCCCCTGGATCGTCTTCGATCGGGACCGGGCTCGGCTCGAATCGGAATGGCCCGATCTCCGCCTCCTCGAGGTCGTTCCCTTCATGGCCTGGCGCTATCTCGCCTCCGGTGGCGTCTCGATGCGCTCCTTGCAGCCGGGATGGAGCTACCGGGGATGGCGCAGGCTGGAGCGGATGCTCGGTGTGGAGCGCCGGATGGCGGTGTTCGCGCTGATCGTCGTCGAACGAAGCTGAGATGGAGGTCCACCTCGCCCTGCTGGCCAGAAGGGGCCAGTTACCCGATGAGATGTTGACCACCGTCGAGGGCCTCGAGGACCTGATCCTCCCCTTCCACCCGGCGGTCGAAACGAGAGACACGTGGATCTCCGACTCGAGGAGGTCTGCCCTCTGGTCATGGGGCAACGGGCCGCCGGCGATCCCATCCGGGATCGCAGTCGCTGACGGTGCCGCCATCTGTCTGTCCGGATATGCGCTGCGGGGGCCGAAGCTGATCACACCCGACGAGTTGCTCAGGGAAACGGGAGGGCCAGAGGGCGACGAGTTCATCGGCGGACTCGGCGGCGTGTTCTCGATCCTGCGCATCGAGGACGACCGGATCGTCGCATGGAACACGCCGGCACGCCTCGAGCAGGTCTACTGGGCGGAACGCTCCGGGGTCGTGGTGGTGGCGAGCCGCGCTCTCGCGGCTCATCTGGTCGCTTCTCGCTCCCGGCGGCCCGCCTACGACGCTGCCTTCATCCGCAGCGTGCTGATCACCGGTTTCCCAACGACGAACCGGACCCCATTCCAGGGTGTGAGCCTCCTGCCCGGCGGCTCGAGACTCGAGGTCCGGGCCGGCCGTACCACCGTCTCCCGGCTGTCACAGCAGCACGTCCCTGATGTCGAGCCCTTGGTCCGGCTGAACGAGTCACTGGTGGACTCGATCTCCTTCATCACGGAGGTCGATCCAGAGCCGAGCACCGCCCTGACAGGAGGAAAGGACAGCCGTCTGGTCGCAGCGGTGCTGGCCGAAGCCGGTGTGCCCTTCACTGCGATAACCGGAGGGCTCTCCGAGCACCCCGACGTGGTGGTTGCCAAGCGGCTCGCTGAGATCCTGGGCGTTCCCCACGTCGAGACGAGCCGACTTCGATCAGACGACGTCGAGACACCCACCTTCCTCAACATCCACGTGATCCTCGACTCGTGTGGTCGTCTGCTCAACTCCGACGGGGCCCATCCCATCTTCGAGCTGATCGCACGCGAGCGACGCCGCCCGTCGCGCTCCCATGTAGTGCTCGGAGGTCAAGGGGGCGAGGTCCTGAGAGGCGGCTATGCGAAGAAGCTCTACGGATCGCACTTCGAGGCGTGGGGCTCGCTCTCGAGGAGGCTGATCCGCCACCACCGGCTCCTGGCCCCGACCGCTCGGGCGGCGGAACGCTCCCGTCTGGTCTCGTGGCTCGCCAGGAACACCACTTGGTCGAGTCCCCCGCAGGCCCTGTGGGATTACTACCTCGAGTTCCGGTCCGGCAGGTGGGCGGCGGCGGGATGGGCGGCCAAGTCTGTTGGTGGCCCCACGGTGTGGCCATTCTTCGACGCTGCCGTGGTCAGGGCGATCGAGCAGGTCGACATCGCTCAGCGGATCGATGAGCGGGCGTTGGTGTCGGTGATCGAGCAGGCGGAGCCGAGGCTGATCGAGGTCCCGCTGGTAGGGGCGCGCTTCGCCTTCGAGGAGTCGGGGCCGGTTGGTGACGACGAGGCGGCATGGAGGGCGCGGGCCCCGATCGAGCCGGTGAGCGCCCGGGCGGCGTTCGACTGGCGGTTCCACTTCTCCTCCGGTCTCGGCGCGCTGATGTTGGAGACCATCAGCCCCCAATTGGAGAGAGATGAGCTCGCCTCCTCGCTCGACCGAGAGGCAGTGGCGGGCGTGTTGCGAGCTCTCCAAAATGACCAGCTCGACGGGAACAAGGAAGAAGGCCACTTCGCCTGGATGCTGTTCTCGGCGGCCCTCCTTCTCTCCGATATCTGGCTGGAGCCTTCCCCACCGCTGGGCACGGTGCGGTTCCCATTGCCGTCATGACGAACCTCGTCGCTCAGTCGACGATGTCGTAATACATCCGGACCAGATCGAGCCGGCGTTGCCGGTACTCGGGGCTCGACCCAGGGAGCAGGTGCTCCACCGGGTAACGGCCGGAGAGGAGATCCCGATCGAGACTCTCTGTGACCAACAAGGGGAGGGGCTCGTCCACTGTTGCGGGAGCGTCGTCGGTGATCCTCACCGTCGCCCGGTGAGTGATCGGAGTCGGGCCGCGGCCGAGCAGTCGCTTCAACGAATTGGTTCGCTCCTCGCCGAGCAGGTCCTTCACCTTGTCCTTCGCCGACTGCACCCCTTCGCCGAGGGCAACGGAGAGGGTTGGCCTTCTCCCGGTGAAGGACCGAGCAAAGGAGGTGACATATCGGGCGGTGTCGGAGGCGCCGGTGAACGAAGGGCGGGTCCCTTGGGCGGACGCGGCCAGCTCGGCGCGAAGCCCCGGATCGAGGAGACGCTTCGTCTCAGTCCCGATCCCGGGGAGGTCGTCATCGCGGGCCGAGAGCGCCAAGCCCAACTCGGCCAATCGGCTTGCCCGCGCTTCCTGGTCATCGGTGCGGGTGGATGTGTTGGCCACGAAGAGCGTGGGCACCCCGGACGGGACCAGCTCGTGTGCCGCGTTGTAGCCGGCCGAGCTCACCGCCAGGTCGAAGGCGGATAGGTAGGGCACCAGGGGGTACACGCCGCTGATGACACTCACCCGGTCGCCGTACTCGAGCGCGATCTCGTTGGCGGCAACGGCCGATCTGGTCACCGCCACGTGCAGGTCGCTGCCCTCGAGCAACTTCCGTATCGCCATCTGGCCCGGGCCGGTGATTTCACCGAGGCGACCCGACCCGAGAGTGACCAGGGCGATTTCCCGGTCGCGGGGGAGTCCAAGCACACGCCTCGCCTCGGCCCGGTCGCTGGGAGGGAGCACCTCGACGAGACTGATCGGCGCCACTCTCACCACTCCTTCGGCTGTCGCGGTAGGGCCCCGGTCGGCATCACTGGCGAGATCCCCTGGCTCCACCACCTGGTCGAAAAAGCCCGAGCGGCGCAGCTGCTTGGTGGAGCTTCCTCGTTGCCACATGCCCCTTCGGAGCCAGATGAAGGCGACGTCGCGCAGGGCCGAGCTCGTCTTGCCTATCCCGGGATAGGCGGCGACGCCATCGAAGACGACCACCTCGCTGCGGGTCTCTTCGATGATGGCGCCGAGCCGATCACGCAGGTAGCTGTTCCAAGCGTTCGATGCGATCCAGGGTCGGTCGTAGCTGGGGCAGTACTCCCCGGTGAGCCCAAGCTCCATGGCGAGGGGCAGCCCGATCGACAGCGAGAAGAGAGTCGTCTGGCTGTCAGCGCCCAAGGCGAGGGCTATGGCCGCCTGGCGGGTGAGATGGCCCATGCCGGTCCCGTTGCTCGTTGCGAGCAGGACCCTGGTCATCCGGTCACAGCGGCCTCGATCACCCGACTGGCCGATGCGAGGCGGCGCCGATATGTGGCCACCGCGGCGGTCATCTCATCGGGTGCCTGTCCACCGAGCCCGTTGACGAGCTCGATCAGGCTTCCCGCTCGCAGCTCGTCGCTTCGTACCACGTAGTCGTCCATCGCCACCGACTCGGCGAAGTCCCTCACCTTGGGCCGGTACTCGATGGCGACGAACGGTCGGTTCGTCGCTGCCGCGATGACGCAGGCGTGGAGGCGCTCACCTACCACCAGGGATGAGGAACCGATCAGCTCGACGGTGGCAGGGACGTCGAGGTAGCCGGGGTGATAGCCGGTCCGCTTCTCGCCGAGCATCTGCTGGATCGAGATGATGGGGCGGTCGTCGCTGGGGTGACAGGACATCAGAGTCACCTCTCGCCCCTCCTCGAGCCAGCGGGAGATCGCCGACGCCATCTCCTGGTAGATGGATTGGTCCGATCCGCCCCACAACTCGCCGTTGGTCCAGGCCGGGGCGACGACGATCGGCCCCGAACCGTCGTACGACCCCTCGAGCTCCAGGGCGAGGGCAGTGTCGCCGCACACCTCGACCTCACCCTTGAAACCCCAGTCGACCAGGGTCTGCGCCGATCGAGGGCCCCTGACGCCCACGTAGGCACAGGTGCCCAGCCAGCGAAGCCATTCGTCTGTGTCCTCGGTGAGCCCCCAGAACGTGGGATCGGCCACACCCGTTCCCAACACGGCCCGCTCGATGCGGGGTGAATCGCGGTCCAGCAGCCAGCGCAGGTACTGGTTCCGGTTGATCAGAGTGCCGCCACCGAGAAGGAGCAGGTCGCGCGCCTCGCCCCTGGTCTCGATCTCTCCCCAGGCGAGAAGACGTCTGGTCGCCTCCAGCATCGCCTCGTCGCCCAGGTTCTCCTTGCCGACCCACCCGACGTACCTGATCCCGGGTGGCCGCTCCTCCGGCTGCCGCAACCGCTTCGGCTTGGGCCGCTCCGGCCGCACCCGCCGCTTGAGGAGTGTGAGCCCCGTCTTGAGGGCAGTCCCCGGACCGATCCGCGCCGCCTCTTCGAGCTGCCGTCGCTGGCTCCTGGTGAAGACGAAGGGCTGTGGCCTTTCGGTGCGCACCACCCCGGGCAGCGCCACCAGCGTCAGTGTCGAGTGAGCCCAGCCGTCGCCAACCCGAAGCCCGGCCAGCGCCTCGACCGGGCTCGACCCGGTGTCGAGCAGGCGGATCACCGATCGGCGCCGCACCGCCAGGGCCAATGGCAGATCGCCGCCCCAATGGCGCTCCAGCAACGCCAGGTCCTCGACCCGCCGGTACTCACCTTCGGGAGTATCGACTCCGAAGGTGAAGGCATCCAGGGCCGGCCGCTCATCGAGGCGTTTGCGGACGTTCTGCAGCATCGAGGCCCCGGGAGCGCTGTGCCCGTTGATGAAGAGCAGGTACTCGCCGCGTGATGCCTGGATCGCCGTGACCAGATCGGGGATGAAAGCGATTCGCCTCTCTCCTTCGGCCGCGCCGGCGAATGGATCGTGCTCGACACCGGGAGCCAGGAACAACACCTCGAAGTCGGGAAGGCTCTGGCCGGACAGGGCCCTCCAGATCTCGACAGGGGCCGCCCCCGGGACGTCGTGGACGATCACCGAGAACTTGGGCACCTCGGGTGGCGGCTCGGGCATCGCCTTCCGGTAGAACCGTTGAGGCACCAGGCTGGCGAGCAGGCCCCGATTGAGCTCGCGGGCGCGCTGTCTGCCCTCGGCGCCCCCTGCGGTGTCGGCGTCGGTCTGGTGGTAGATCCGGGCTGTGGTGTCATCGATGAACACCGCACCTGCCTGCCACAGACGCCAGCCGAACTCCGAGTCCTCGCTTCCCCACCACCGGAATCGCTCATCGAACCCTCCCGTGGAGTGGAACAGCGAGGTCGGGATCGAGACGTTGGCCGACACGAAGGCCCGGTAAGCCTCGTCCGTCGCCTGGAGGTTGGATGTTCGGCGGGACAGGACGGTCCTGAAATCGGTGCCCGAGACGACCGGCTCGGACTCGAGGTCCACCGCGCCGGTCGCCAGCCGATCCGGGTCCAGGTCTATCGCCCCGAGTTGCACCCGGCCACCGATCACCACTGCCTTCGCTGTGATCTGATGCCACTGGGCGTGCCGGGCCACGAACTCGGGGCCAACGATGCCATCAGAATCGAGGAACACCGTCACGTCGGAGTCGACCGACCGGGCACCGAGGTTTCGAGCCCGACCGGCACCGAAGCCATCGTGCTCCTGACGAACGTAGAGCTTCTCGAAGGGAGGGTCCCAGCGGTCGACGACCGACTTGATGTCTTCCTCCGACCCGTCGTCGGCAACCACGACGATCAACGACTCGGGTGGGTAGGCCTGGGCGGACAAGGCGCCGAGGGTGCGCGCCAGCACATCGCTCCGGTTGTACACGGGGATGACGACGGCGACCCTGAGATCGGCCAGGTCCCCGGTCACAGTTGCTCCAACTCGAAGGGCATGATCCGGTAGCTCGGTGCCATCAGATCCACCCTTGTCACCCCGTCGAGGCGCTCGACCGCGGCCTTCGGGTGATGGCGCTCGAGGAAGGCGTCGAGACCCTGCGACGAGCCCTCGATGTAGATGTAACGGCGGGCGGACAGCAGCAGCTCCTCCAGGTCGCCGATCGGGCCTCCCTTGATCGCCACCGTCTCCATGCGCCCCGGTCCGAGCCGAGCAGGGTCGATGGCACCGGCATCCCATACCTCGCGATCGGCGAGCTGATCGGCCAACTCGGGGGAGTCGAGGTGGGCGATGCGCTGGACCTCCACATCGCGGTCGATGATCGCGGCGAGAGGGGTCAACTGGGCGGCCACGGCGATCTGCCGCTTCTCCGTGGCGGCGGCGATCTCGAACAGCTCGTCGACCCGATGATCGTATGTGTGCAGGCCGATGGCGCGGCGAAGGGCGGAGTCGGCCACCGTCTGGAGCCGGTCCAGGTCCGAGAGCATGTCCTTCACGTCGGCGACCACGTCGTCGCCGAGCAATGAGTACTGGGAGCCCTCGTCGAGGAGCATCTCCATGCCGGGCAACCGGTCCGAGAGGAGGACGGCCCCGGAGCCAACCGCTTCCAGAACTCTCATCGTTATCGGGTAGTGCCGCGTCCCCCCCTCGTTCACGACGATTCGGGCGTCGCCGTACAGGTCTGCCATCTCGTCGGCGGAGACCTGCTCCCGGAAGCCGAGACGGTCGCGGGGAAGTGCCCCTTCCAGCTCGGCGACCAGCTGTTGACGGCGGCCGTATGGCCCTCCCGATCGGAGCTTGGCCCCGACCATGGCCACGTCGTATCTCCTGTCGATGAGTCGTCGCGACGGGTGGAGAAGCTCGGTGGCAACTCCGAACGGGAATCGGTGAACCGGAGTCTGGAGCCAAAAGGCGAGATGCCAGGAATGGGCCATCAACACCGCGTCTGCCCGGTATCGGTCCGCCAGACGCATGTTGGCGTGGAGATGGTGCTCCCCATGGTGGAACCAGAACAGAGTGGGCACGTCGGTCTGCCCCTTCACGTCCAGAGCCGGGTATGGGCCCTCCACGAAGACCACGAGATCGGTTGACGGGTCCACGCTGCCCAGATCGATGCCCTCGGTCTCCACCCTCACCGTCGCCCCGCTCCGATTCAGCCCGGCCTCCAGGTACTTGCCCGGGTTGATCTCGCTTCTTCGATAGCAGAGAACGATGCTGCGGCCGCGATGTCGGCCGCGCTCGGGGACATACGAACTGCGATCGTCGGAGGGGGTGTGGAAGGTCCCCAGCCCGTGCATCGGAGCGGCAAGATCGGGATGTCGCGGGGCGAGGTCGATCAAGTCGACGTCATCGGCCTGGCTCATCTTCGGCGACCTGGCCACTACTCCACCGGTGGCTCGGGCAGCGCGAACCGCAGCCTCGAGGGCTCGGGGATCGGTGGGCAGGTAGATCCCGGCTTCGGTCGATGCGGCGGCACGGGACAACACCTCGGTGAGCCGAGCGGCCCTGTCTCGCCCGGGTCTCAATCGTCGCCGCAATCTGGCACCTACACCATCGGGATCCAGAGACGCCCTCACGACCTTGGGCAATGGCGGCCCGGCGCGGGGGATGACCAGGGACACGTCGTGACCCGCACGCTCGAGGACGCTGACCGTGACCCCGGCACGGGGATCATTGAGTGCGTCGTTGGGGGCGACCAGGCAGACTTTCACCCGTGGAATCGTAGGTTTGTCCCTCTGGAACCGAGGCGACCTCGTTCGGAGGGCCGTCCTTTCGGGGTCAACCGGGCAGTTCCACCGACCGTTTGATGAACGCCGCCATCTCGCCCCGGGACACGCTGCCGTTCGGGCAGTAGCGGGTGTTGGAGGGGGGATTGCAGCCAACCGTTATCCCCGCCTGGGCTATCCGGTTTATCGCCCCCTCGAAGACCGAGGTCTCGTCGTCGGTGAAGAAGTCGCTGCCGGAGACGGGGAGGGAGAGAGCCCGTGAGAGCATGGCGGCCATCTCGTCACGGCCCATTCGCTCGCCGCCACAGTATCGGCGCTCCCCACAGCCGACGGTGAGCCCCGCCGCACGCAACCGGTTGGCCGAGCCCTCGTAGAACTGCCCGTCGTCGTCGTCGAAGTAGTCGGTCCCGGTCTCGGGGAGGTGGAAGGCACGGGTGAGGAAGACGGCCATCTCACCCCGGGTCACCGAGCTCCCCGGGCAGAAGCGGTGGTTCTGTGGCGGGTTGCATCCCGTGGTGATGCCCATGTCCGCCAGCCATTCGATGGCGTTCACGAACACCGACCCGGTGGTGTCGATGAAATGGTTGGTGAGGGCCCGGCCCGAGTTGACCCTGCCCGAACCGCTCGCCCCGGCCACCCCGTTCGGGCGATCGACGAATGCCATGATCCTGGCGACGATCTCCTGGTGACCGGTCCCCGGCTCGGCCGAGAGGAGCAGGGCCGCGACTCCCGCCACCAGCGGTGATGCGAACGAGGTGCCGTGTGCTGTCACGTAGTTCCCGGTCACACCGGTGGTGAGGATCTCAGCGCCCGGCGCCACCACATCGACCACCTCCGGGCCGTAATTGCTGAATCCGGCCAGGTCGTCGCGCCGGTCGCTCGCCGTCACCGTCAGGATGTTGGAGTGGGGCAGCCCGCCCGGGATCAACTGCTGGCCGATCGGGAGGTCATCCAGGTTGCGGCCCTCGTTCCCGGCCGCGGCCACCACCAGGACGTCGCGCGCCCGGGCGTATTCGATGGCGCCCTCGAGCACGCTGTCCTCTGAGGTGATCGACCCCAACGACAGGTTGATGATGTCCGCCCCCTCGTCCACGGCGTAGTGGACCGCCTCGGAGATGTCGAGGCTCCAGCAGCCACCCAGGCTGCAGGCCCTGATCACCATCAGCTGTGCCTGCGGGGCCACTCCCACGGTCCCCGAACCGTTGGCCTCGGCGGCGATGATGCCGGCCACGGCGGTGCCGTGGCCCTCGTTGTCATTGGTCCCACCGGGGCTCGGGTCGTTGTCGTTGCTCACGAAGTCCCAGCCGCGGAAGTCGTCGGTATGGCCGTTGCCATCGTTGTCGCCACCGCCGACCGGGTCGCCCGGGTTGGCCCAGGTCTGCCCGTCGAGGTCGCTGTGGCTCATGTTGACGCCCGAGTCGATGACGGCGACCACCACGCCATCTCCCAGGGCCAGGCCCCATGCGGTCAACGCATCGATGTCGGCGTCGGCCCGTCCCCCGGCCTGTCCGGTGTTCTCCAGGTACCACTGTTCGGGGAACCCGGGGTCCTGCTCAGGGCCGAACAGCTCGTATCGCTGCTCGACGATCACCTCCTGGCCGATCTGGTCTTCCAATAGGCCCGCGGTCTCGGCGACACCATCCTTCGACAGGGGCACCTCGACTCTCACCCACCCCGTCTGGCTGGCGTTCTCGTCGGCCGTGGCCAGGCCCAGTGATGAATCCGCCGGGACGAGGAGACGCACGGTCCCGGACTCGGCCGCCGGGAGTGGGGGCGAGGGAAGAGCCACAAGGGCCAATAGCGCGGCCATCACGAGGCGCATGGCCGCCCATCCTCCCAGACTCTCGCACTTTGCCGGCACATGTGGTTACCTGGCACTCGGTTCGATGACGTCACTCGCCGCGCTCTTCCTCGTCGCAGCCCTGCTCCCGGTGGCGGCCCTGGCCCCGGGAGGCACGTTCACCGATGACGACGGGAACATCCATGAAGGTGGCATCGAGGCCATCGCCGCCGAGCAGATCACACTGGGCTGCAACCCTCCTTTCAACGACAGGTACTGCCCGGGGCGGCACATCACCCGGGCAGAGATGGCGGCCCTGACCGCTCGGGCTTTGTCACTTCCTGCCACGAACACCGACCACTTCGTCGACGATGAGGGGAATGTCCTCGAGGGGGCGATCAATCGCATCGCCGAAGTCGGGATCACCCAGGGTTGCAACCCTCCTGCCAACGACCGCTTCTGCCCCGACCGCAGCCTGACCCGGGCCGAGGCGGCCGGCTTCCTGGCCAGGGCGCTTCATCTCCCGCCATCGCCCACCGACTTCTTCGACGACGACCAGGGCCACGTGCTCGAGGGGGCAATCAATCGCATCGCAGCCGCAGGAATCACCGTCGGCTGCAACCCGCCGGCCAACGACGAGTTCTGCCCGGGCCGGGTCCTGACCCGTGCCGAGATGGCCACCATGCTCACCCGGGCCCTTCCCCTGACCGCGATGCGCCCCCCGCCCCGGCCGCCGCTCGACTGGCAACGAGTGGTCGGGGGGCTGGACACACCGATCCAAGCTCTGGTGCCTCCCGGGGAGACCCGGATCCTCATCGCCGAGCTGGGAGGGGCGATCCGGGTCTACGAGAACGGTGCCCTTCGTGCCCAGCCCTTCCTCGACCTCTCCGGCGAGGTGGTGGCCGGGGGGGAGCGTGGGCTGCTCTCGATCGCCGTGCACCCCGACTATCCGGCCGATCGCCGTCTCTTCGCCTGGTATTCCGCCCCGCTCAGGAGCGGTGGCAGCGGGAACCACACCACTTATCTCACCGAGTTCGACATCGCTCCCGACCTGCAAACCGCCTCCTCTCCCCGGGTGGTGCTGGCCGTGGACCAGCCCGCGAGCAATCACAATGGTGGTTTCGTCGGCTTCGGTCCGGATGGGTACCTCTACCTCGGGCTCGGCGACGGGGGCGGCGGCAACGACCCCCAAGGGAGGGCCCGCAACCTGAACACACTGCTCGGGAAGATGATCAGGATCGATGTAGACGGCGCCACCCCGTATCAGATCCCGCCCGACAATCCCTACGTGGGAAGGGCGGGCCGTGACGAGATATGGGCGTCGGGTCTGCGCAACCCGTGGCGATGGTCGATCGACGACGGGAACATGTACATCGGTGATGTCGGCCAGGGTGCCCGCGAGGAGATAGATGCCGTGGCCCTTACACCGGTTGGTTACGACTTCGGCTGGCCGAGGTATGAAGGGAGCTTGTGCAACCCGAACGACTCCGACCCGAGTTGCTCCACCTCCGGCCTGACCATGCCCGTGGCCGAGTACGGGCGTTCCAGCGGCCAGGTCGTCACCGGAGGAGTGGTGTATCGCGGGCCCACCGTTCGATCCCTTGCGC
Source organism: Acidimicrobiia bacterium (assembly GCA_036556665.1). GTDB lineage: Bacteria > Actinomycetota > Acidimicrobiia > Spongiisociales > ZC4RG35 > JARDZU01. The sequence goes on along the minus strand of DATBIX010000034.1, from coordinate 47,958 downwards.
AGTACTACCTGTATGCCGATTTCTCGTCGGGCATGGTGAGCGCATTTCGGCTCCTGAATGGGCGGGCCGTCGAGGCCAGGTCCCTCTCCTCGGCCCTGCGCGAGCCCGGCCTGGTCTCGTTCGGGTTCGACTGGAACGGGGAGATCCTGGGCGTCTCGATGTTCGACAACGCCGTCTACCGCCTGGTGGGTGGTTGACATCTCCTTCAGCAGGTCGTGTCAACGGTCGATGGAGGCGGTTGTGAAGCCGCTCCGCACAACGGCGATCTTCGCGCTCTTGCTCGCCCTACTGCCCCTTGCCCTGCCGGTGAGCGCCGCTGAGGAGGAATGGGAGTTCGACGGCGGGGGATGGGGCCATGGTGTCGGCCTTTCGCAATTCGGGGCCCTGGGCCAGGCCGAAGAGGGGAGGTCGTCCACCCAGATCCTCCAGCACTATTACACGGGTGCCGGCGTGGTCGACATGCCCGGCGGACATTGGACCGCTGCCGCCAATGGCCTGTGGGTTGGTCTCGTCTCAAACACGAAGTCGGTGAGCCTCACCGCAGTCGGCGGCCCGGTCACGATCTGTCAACCTGCGGCGACCTGTCCCCCGGCCAGTCCACCTGGATACACCCCGGGGTTCACCGACGTCACGATCGACCCGGGGGAGTCTTGGGTCTTCGAGGTCAACTCGAACAACCCGGCCGAGTGCCGATTCCGCAAGGGCCTGGAAGGCAACCTCGGCTATCGCCCCTGCGACGCACGTCTCACCAAGGGGAACGGGACCGCGGTCAGGTTCCGGGTCAACGGCAAGGAATACGCCCGCGGCCAGATCAGGCTCACCCCTTCCCCTGCGGGCTTCCACGTGAACGTCACGGTGGGGCTCGAGGAGTACCTCTACGGTTTGGCCGAGGTGCCGTCGTCCTGGCCGACTCAGGCCCTGCGGGCGCAGGCCATCATCGGGCGCAGCTATGCGGTGGCCACCGCGGCGGAGCGGGGCGGCGCCGACGGCTCGGGCAAGCTGGCCAGTTGTGGCTGCCACGTGCGCTCGACCCCAGCCGACCAGGCTTATGCGGGGTGGGCCAAGGAGGGAGGCCCGGCCGGCGGCTCCTGGGTCCAGGCAGTGAACGACACGGCGGGGGACATCCTCACCCACCCGCAGTCCGACTACGCCTTCGACATCGCCAAGGCCTTCTATTCCTCCTCGAACGGAGGCGCCAGCGAAGACGTCGAGTTCGTCTGGGGCGGCGACGCCCTGCCCTGGTTGCGCTCGGTCCCCGACAAGTGGTCCTCGAACCCGAACATCAACCCACTGGCCCGATGGACCGTGGTTGTGCCCGCCGGGAAGATCGAGTCCTATTTCGGGTGGAGCGCGGTCACCCTGGTCGAGGTCGTCGAGGGCCCACCCGGGGCGGTGGTTCGCTTCACCGGGCGGAAGAACGGGAGCACGGTCACCGCCCAACTCTACGGCGATGAGCTCAGGCTGTTCCTCAGCGGCAACGCATTTCGCCGCGACGGCGCTGCAGTTCGCGTCTCGCCTTACGTGATCACCACCAGGTACAAGGGGCCCTTCCTCGACACCACCGGCCATCTGTTCGAGAACGCCATCACCTGGCTGGCCCAGGAGGAGATAACCCTGGGGTGCAACCCGCCCGTGAACACCAATTACTGCCCGGACGAGGCGGTGACCAGGGGGCAGATGGCAGTTTTCATCTCGCGTGCAATGGGGCTGCCCGAGCCCACCGGCGATCACTTTGGCGACGACAGCGGGAAGTTCTACGAAGGGGCGGCCAACCGGCTGTTCGAGGCAGGCATAACGGTGGGTTGCGGCCCCAACCGGTACTGCGGGGAGCGGGTGCTCTCCCGGGAGGAGATGGCGGCATTGATGGCACGCACCCTCCACCTACCAGCGAGCCCGACCGACTTCTTCATCGACGATTCCGGGTCCCAGTTCCAGTCGGCCATCAACAAGATCGCCGAAGCCGGAATAACCGTCGGCTGCAACCCGCCCAACAACAACCGGTTCTGCCCCAAGGATGCGGTGACCAGAGGGCAGATGGCCGCCTTCTTCAAGCGGGCTTGGGGCCCCTGATCGCCCTACCATCCGTTCGTGATCGACCGAGTCGGCTTCTTCTCCAGCGAACCGTGGACCGCAGGGGTAATCGGCCTGGGCTACGTCGGGCTTCCCCTGCTCGTGACCGCCATCAACAGCGGGCTGGGAGCGGTCGGTTTCGACGTATCCCGGGCCAAGGTCGACGCACTGGCCTCGGGTCGTTCCCACATCGACGACGTGCCGGATGAGGCGTTGCGGGCGGCAATCGAATCCGGTGCGAGATTCACCACCGACCCCGAGGAGTTGGCCGCTGCCGACGCCATATTCATATGCGTGCCCAGCCCGCTCGGGCGCAACCGCCAGCCCGACCTCTCCTTCATCGAGGCGGCAGCCGAGACCGTCTCGCAGGTCGCCCGGCCGGGGCAACTGATATGCCTCGAGTCGACCACCTATCCGGGCACCACGGAGGACTATCTCGTCCCGGCGGTCGAGAAGGCGGGGCTGACGATCGACGACGACGTGTGGGTGGCATTCTCGCCGGAGCGGGTGTCTCCAGGCGACGACATGAAGACCGGTGACATCCCGACGGTGGTTGGCGGAGTGAGTGAAGCCTCGGGCGACGTGGCGGAGGCCGCCTACCGGCGTCTCGTGCCTTCGGTTCACCGGGTCAGCACGGCCCGCGCCGCCGAACTGTCCAAGCTGGTCGAGAACACCTACCGCGCCGTCAACATAGGTCTCATCAACGAGATGGCCCAGCTCGCCCACGAGCTCGACATCGACATCTGGGAGGTCGTCGATGCCGCCGCCACCAAGCCGTTCGGGTTCCAGGCCTTCTATCCCGGGCCCGGCGTGGGGGGCCATTGCATCCCGCTCGACCCGCAGTACCTGGCGTGGCGGGCGCGCGAAGCCAACTTCGCCACCCGGTTCATCGAGACTGCGGACCAGATCAACAGTCATATGCCCGAGTACACGGCGCAGAGGATCGCCGACCAACTCAACCGGGTCGGCAAGTCCGTGTTGGGGAGCCGGATCCTGGTGGTGGGCATCGCCTACAAGCCCAACGTCTCCGATGACCGCGAGTCAGCTTCCGTCGATGTCGCCAACCGTCTGGCCGAACGGGGGGCCAGCGTCTCGGTGTACGACCCGTACGTGGGCAGCGAGCGGATCGCCGAGCATGGGTTCGAGACGGCCGAGCTAGGTGACCTGAGCGGATTCGACCTCGCCGCCGTCCTCACCGACCACGCCGGTGCACCATATGAGCGTCTGGCACGCGACATCCCGCTTGTGTTCGATGCACGGGGGATCTACCGGCGGCTGGGGCTGGAGGCGTCGAACGTCGAGGCGCTGTGAACGGCGCGCGGATCCTGGTCCTCACCACCGTTCACCCACCCGACGACACCCGGATCCGGGAACGTCTCATTCGCACCCTCGACGAGATCGGATCGATCAGCTACGCCTGCCGGCGCCCAGGTCCATCGGACCTCACCGGGCTGACATGGCTACCGCTGGAGGGAGGGCGGTTGCGACGCAACCTCGCGGCCTGCTCGTTGTTGCTTCGAGCCAGATGGGACCTCGTGGTCCTGCACGACCCGGAGATGATCCCGGCCGGAGCCCTCGCCCATGGGCTGCGACGGACCCCGGTCGTGTTCGACGTGCATGAGGACCTGGTCGGCCAGATCAGCTCGAAGCAATGGGCGCCGGGATGGGCCAGGCCATCCCTGCGCGTGTTGGCACGGGCCCTGTTCTGGCTCGCGGAGCGGACCCTGGTCCTTACCCTGGCCGAGGATGGCTATCGCCGTCTCTTCCACCACGACCATCCGGTGTTTCCCAACCACCCTCGATCCGACGGCTATCCCCAGCCGGCGCCGGAGGGGGACGGTTCGGCCCTCTACCTCGGGGACGTGACCCGGGCCCGGGGGATCGAGGACGCCGTGTCGGCCTGTCACGAAGCCGATGTGCCCCTGGTAGCGGTCGGCAGGGTGGAGGCAGGTCTGGCCGACTCGCTTGGCGAGACCGGCGGTGTCGCCCTGGTCGGCCCGATGCCCAATCCGGAGGCGGTGAGACTGGTGGCAGCCGCATCGGTCGGGCTTTCCCCGCTCAGAGACCACCCCAACTACCGCCACTCACTTCCCACCAAGGTCCTCGAGTACCTCGCCGTCGGGGTGCCGGTGGTTGCGACAGACCTTCCCGGGACCCGAGCAGTTCTCGAGGGCCTCGAAGCGGTCTGGCTGGTCGCTCCGGGTGACGTCGAGGCGATGGCGCGAGCCGTCGGGGAGGCGGTTCGCCCTGAGGCCAAGAGAGCGGCGGTCGCCCAGGCAGGCGCCATTCGCTCGCGTTATCGCTGGCCCGAGGAGGAGGTGCGCCTGTTCTACCAGGGCCTGATCAGGCGAAGAGGAAACCCAGACCCCAGCTGATGTGCATCGTGGCCAGCGCAGGAGGGATCCCGAGCGCAGGCAGACCGAGCCCGGGCAGCCTGAGAACCCCGATCAGGATGGTCACAGCGACGTAAGCGGCCGGGATCAGCCAGGCCGGTGGCCACCAGAAACCGACCACGATCGCGAGCGCGAGGAGGACCACCAACGAAGGCGGCGCCAGTTGGCGCCAGCGAAGCGAGCCGGGGTGGGTTCGGCTGAACGCTCGCTTCCATCGACCGTAGTCCAGGTATTGCCGGGCCAGTTTGCCGAGGTTGTCTCTCGGCCGGTACTCGACGAGCAGCGCCGGATCGAACCAGACCACGCCACCGGCGGCCCTGATCCGATGGTTGAGCTCGTAGTCCTGGTTCCGGTCGAATCGCTCGTCGTAACCCCCATGGCGGATCAGGGTCTTTCTCCGGAAGACTCCCAGGTACACGGTGTCGGCCGGCCCTGCCTCCCCGCCGATGCGATAGCGGGCGTCCCCAGCCCCGAACCGAGACGCCATCGCCGCCCCGATCGCTTTCTGCCAGAAGGTGGTGCCGGCGGGGATCTGCATGCCACCGACAGAATCGGCGCCGGTCGATAGCAGAGTTTCGACGGCCCGAGTCAGGTAGCCGGGGGGGAGCACGGAGTGCGCATCGACCCGGGCTATGACCTCCGCCTCCGTGCTCTGGAGGGCGATGTTGAGCCCGACCGGGGTGCTTCCGGCCGGGTTCGCCACCACGCGGGCTCCGTGGCCGGCCGCCACCTGCGCCGTGTCTTGGTCGTAGGCGGCGACGATCACCGACTCGAGATTCGGGTAATCCTGGGCCTCGATCGACTCGAGGGCGGCGCCAATAGCCCCGGCGGCATGAGCCGCCGGGATTATGACCGCGAGAGAGGGCCAGTCTTGCACCGGCTCATCATCCCAGGGCGTGCGCTCGGGTTGCCGACATTGAAGCCCTTATCGTTCCGGCGGTGTCAACCGCCATCGCAGTGGCCCGAGGTGCCGCGCTCGCCACGATGGCGGGTGTCATCACAGTCGCCGTGACGTCGGTGCTCGATCTGGCCGAGGTGAGCACCGGGCTGGTCTTCCTGATCGGTGTGGTTGCAGCAGGAGTGGCCGGGTCTACCGACCGAGGGCAGCCGGGGGCGGAGATCGCCGGTGCGGTCGGGCCGGGCCTCGTCGCGATCGTGGCCGGGTCGATGACCGGTTTCGGCTCCCTCGACTACTCACTCATCGCCGGCTCGCTGTTGGCCGCAGTCTGGGTCGCCACCGGAGAAGAGACGCCTTCCAACCCGAGCCGCTGGTTCGCCTGGGGTGGCTTCCTCGTCCCTCTCGTCGTGTTGATCCTCCTCCCGCTGGTGCTGGATGGCGAGACACTCGGACACGACGAGTCGGCCTACGCGCTCAAGGCGCGTCAGTGGCTGGAGGGGACTCCGGGAACCGGGTGGTCGGCGCACCGGGGGATCGGAATGTCGCTCTACGGCTATGTCGTCCTGTCCCTCGGTGGGTCCGAGCCCGGTCTGAGGCTGATCGGGCTGGTCGGTGCCATGGCCCTGGTGGTGGGAGTGTGGGCGTTGGGCCGGGTCATGGCAGGGCCCGTGGTCGGCGCGATGGCTGGGGCTGCGATCATCGCCGGGCCCGCCGTGCTGCACAGGAGCACCGAATACCTCAGCGACGTCCCGGCCGCGGCGCTCCTGGTGCTCTGCATGGTGGTGGTCTGGCGTCAGTTCGGTGACCGGGACCAACCCGGTTATGGCCTGCTTTGGGCGCTCCCCCTTGCTTGGGGCGCCTTCTACCTGCGCTACCAATCCGCACTGAGTCTGGCTCTGATCGGATGTGTGACCCTGGCCCTGTGGTGGCCGAAGGTCCGGGCGCGGCCCGGTCCGACGATCGCCCTGGCGGGGCTCGGTTTGGCCGGGCTGATCCCACATTTCGCCCAGGCGACCGCCTTGACGGGGAGCCCGCTGGGGATACTCACCACGGCGAGCAGTGGGGCGGTGCGAGCCTATGTGGGGGAGGGCCTGGTGGACTTCCTGGAGCAGTCGAGGTGGCATCTGGCCGGATACATCGGTCCGATCGCTTTGGTAGCGGCCATCATCGGGGTGGTCATCGCCAGGCACGACCGTGACAGGAGGGCGGGATACTGGTTCCTGCTGGCGCCTGCCTTCGGCCAGGTCCTGGCCCTCGGCCTGATCTCGCACGGCGAGCCCCGGTTTCTCTTCTTCCCCATCGCTCTCGTCGTGGTCGCCGGAGCCGTCACACTGCAGTGGGCCATGGTCGCCCGGAGGCGATGGGGCAGACTGGTCGTGTGGGTCAGCGCGATGGTCCTACTCGGGTCGCTCGCCCTGTCTGTGGACAGCGCCCGTCGTGCCGTGGCGGTGCGCATCGTCAACAACGAGCCGGTCGAGCTGGCCTCGGTGGTGGTGGCTGGTGAGTCGGCCTCGGCACCGTGCGGCGCCCTCACCTCGTATAGCCCGCAGGTGACCTTCTACTCGGGCTGCGCCACGATGACCTTCCCCACCGGTGTGGAGCCCGAGGAGGCGGTGGCGTCCGTCCCCGGTGAGGTGCGCTTCATGGTGTTGGTCGAGAACGGCAAGAACCAGCCGACCGGGCCGGACCTCGGGGCCTACCTGGAGCTCACCGACGGGTCGCCCATCCTCGTGGACGGGGAACGTCGTGACGCCACGGTGCTCAGACTGGCCGGCTGACCGGCCATATGATGCGCGAGCGTGCCCGACGATCTGATCGCTCTCGCCCAGCCCGAGTTCGTCCTGGTCGCATGGGCCGCCGGCCTCGCTCTCGCCTCGGGAGCGGTGGCGTTGACCCGCCTAGTCGGCCCGGGATTCACCTGGATGGTGATTTCCCTGGCCGGGCTGCTCAGCCTCTCCGGTGCCTTCGGTGCTGATACCTGGTGGGTGAGGTTCGGGCTCATCATGGTCGGCCTGGCCCTCGTCTTCGCTCGCAACCACCAGCTGGCCGGGATCTTCCAGCTGACCGCCGGTTTCGCCTATCTGACTCACGCCGCTGCCATCGGTGGGTGGATCCCTGCGCTCACCGGGACACTCGCCATGGGTGCGGTCACCTCGGAGATGATGCTGGCGCATTGGTATCTGGTCGACCCGCGGCTCCCGCGATCGATCCTGAGAGTGCTCGCCTCGGTCGGCCTCGCCGGTCTGGCCGCTGACTCAGGGGTCGTCGCGGTGCTGGGTCTTCCCGGCGGCGGTGCCACCATCGCCTACTGGGCCCTCATGGTCGCTTCGATCGTCCTCATGGCCGCGGCCATCGCCGCTCTCCGCCAGCCTGCCTACTCGGGCGTCATGGCGGCGACCGGTTTGTCATATCTGGCCGTGCTAACCACGCTGGGAGGCGTCTTTCTCGGCCGGGTCCTCGTCGCCGGGGTTGGGCCATTCGCCAATTGAGCTAGAGGAGAGGGATCGTGGACATCAAGACTGTGCCGCCCGGAGGCGACATGACCGATTCGACCTTGATCGTCGGGGTCATGGCCGACAACGAGCCGGCGCCGGGAGCCGAGGAGGATCTGGCATCCGTAGACGCGGCCCAGCTGGAGGTGAACCGATTCGAGGGCAAGAGCGGCCAGGTTCTCACCCTCCCCCATGACGGCGCAGCCGCGTTGCTCCTGGTCGGACTCGGTGAGGAACCTGGCTTCGAGGCGATCCGCAGCGCCGCCGGGAACGCGGTCCGCGCGGTCAAGACCGGCCGTGCGGTCACCAACCTCAACCAGATGCCGATCGAAGGGGCGACCAGGGCCGTGGTGGAGGGGGCCGCCCTCGGCGGTTACCAGTACCGTGGCTACAAGACCGAGGGCGAGCCGCTCGCCATAGAGACGATCGAGCTGATCGGGGCCGACGAGGCCGAGGTTGCCGCCGCCCTGATCGGCACCGACGCCACCATTCTCGCCCGGGATTGGGTGAATGCGCCTGCGGCCGACATGGCGCCAGCCACTCTCGCCTCCTCGATCGAGTCGGCTGCGCGAGCAGCCGGGCTCGCCGTCGAGATCTGGGAGGAGGAGCGGATCCGTGAGGAGGGCCTGGGGGCCCTCCTCGGAGTCGCCGCCGGGTCCGAGCGACCTCCGAGACTGGTGATCCTCGAGTACCGCCCCGAGTCTGCCGCGTCACATCTCGGGCTGGTGGGGAAGGGGATCACCTTCGACAGCGGAGGTCTCTCGATAAAGACGGCCCCCTACATGGAGGAGATGAAGGACGACATGTCCGGCGCCGCCGTCGTGTCCGCGGCGACGATCGCCATCGCAAGGCTCGGCCTCCCCGTCGAGGTGACAGCAGTGGCCCCGTTGACCGACAACGCGATCGGGGGGAATGCGACCCGTCCCGGAGACGTGCTCAGGCCGGTGACAGGCCCGACCATCGAGGTCCTGAACACCGATGCGGAGGGCCGGCTCATCCTGGCCGATGGGCTCGGGATCGTGCGCAGATACGACCCCGACCTGATCGTGGACGTGGCAACGCTGACCGGCGCCGCCCGGGTGGCTTTGGGGGACAAGATCGCCGCCGTGTTCGGGTCGGATCCCGAGGTGTCCTCTCGCGTCCTGGCTGCCGCCTCTCGGGCCGGAGAGCAGTTCTGGGAGCTGCCCCTGTTCAAGGAGTACAAGAAGGGGATCGAGTCCGACATCGCCGACCTCAAGAACATCTCAGGGAGCAGATATGGCGGGGCCATCACCGCCGCGGTGTTCCTATCGCAGTATGTCGGTGAGGCGGCGTGGGCCCACCTCGACATCGCCGGTCCGGCCCGCTGGCGGGAAACGGCAGGGGAGCAGGTGAAGGGCGCATCGGGGGTGGCGGTCCGCACCCTGATCGAACTGGCGAGGGAGCTGGCCTCGGCTGACTAAACCAGCGGTGATTTCCTAGCATCATCGCGGTGCGGACCCGCTTTCTCCTCCAGTCGAGCCTGAGCGACCTCGCCGCGCTCGCCGTCGCCATGGCGGTCGCCTCGGTGGTGGTGTTCGGGCGTCTCCTCCCGTGGGACTCGATCCAGGGCGATCGGGTCTTCCCGATGATCACATTCCTCGGCTTGTCGATGATCGCCTACTCGCTGCTCACGGCGCAGATGTCGGGCCCGGGTGTGCCCCGCCCCAGCTACGGCCGGATGTTCGTGATTGGCCTCGGGACCGGGGCAACCACGGCGCTGCTCCTCGTCGTCTTCCGCGACGTCTACTTCTCACGTGCCTTTCTCGCCCTGACCATCGCCGGTTGGATCGTGCTCGCCACCACCCACAGGATCCTTCGGCGACGGAGGCCCTGGACCGAGCGGCTGGCCCTGATCACCGCCGAGAAGCAACTTGCCGAAGATCTGGTCGAATCCCCGCACGCCGAGATCGTCTGGGTCATGGACCCCAAGTTCGATGGCCCGCTCGAACTGCCCGATCGCGACGTGACGATGGCGATCGATCTGCGTGCGGTGCTCTCGGAGCGAATGGCCCAGTTCCTCTCTTCGAGCGACGTCGCCGGGTACAACATTCGAGCGTTCTCATCCATCTACGAGGAGCACACCGGGCGGGTCCCGCTCGTGCATCTCGCCGAGGGGTGGGAGATCTCTGCTCCGCTGCTCGAGGTGGCTGCCTGGCTCCCGGGCAAGCGGGTGTTCGATGCGCTGGTCACCGCCCTGACCTTGCCGCTCTGGGTGGCGGTCGGAGCCATGGTCGCTCTCTACATCAAGCTGACGAGCCCCGGCCCGGTGCTCTTCCGGCAGGAGCGCATCGGCCACGAAGGCCAGCCCTTCACGATGTACAAGTTTCGAACGATGGACGAGGACGCCGAGAAGGATGGCCCGCGCTTCGCAACCGAAGACGATGTCCGTTTGAGTCGTGGGGCGCCCTTTCTCCGCAAGTCCCGTCTCGATGAGATCCCCCAGCTGTGGAACGTGCTCAAGGGCGACATGAGCCTGGTCGGCCCACGCGCCGAGCAGGTCCCATTCGTCCACGCCTTCCGCAAGCAGATCCCGTTCTACGACCACCGGCATCTGGTGCGACCCGGGATCACCGGCTGGGCTCAGGTCAACTACGGATATGCCGATGATCAGGCCGACACCATCGAGAAGCTGACCTATGACCTCTACTACATCAAGCACATGTCGCCGGTGATGGATCTCCGTGTGCTCTGGAAGAGCGTCTGGACGGTCCTGACCGGGGCCGGGGCGCGGTGAGCGCCCCTGTGATCGAGGCCGAGAAGAGAGGATTCAGGGCCCCGGGAACCACCTTCATGATCGCCGGCGGCCTGGTCGGCGCGGTCGGCGCCTACGTGTTCCAGGTGTACGGGGGCCGGGCATTGGGGCCCGAGGCATTCGCTCCGATCGGCGTGCTGTGGACCGCCTTCTTCATCCTGGCCACCGTGCTGCTGGTCCCGGTCGAGCAGTACGTCACCCGCGAGGTGGCCTCGGGGCGCAAGGCCATCCCCCACGATCTGGAGCCGGCCACGGTCATGGCCGCCATCGGGGCCGTAGTCGGGGGTGGCTTCGTGCTCGCAACCCTCGATCGCCTCTTCGAGGGGAGCTGGCAGTACGTCCTGCAGATTGCCTTGCTCATGGCTGGTTATGCCCTCCTCTTCGTGGCCAAGGGGGTCCTGGCCGGCCGGCGTCGGTTCGCCGACGTCGGATGGGTGCTGATCATCGAGACGTTGGTCCGCCTCGTCGCCGGTGTCGTCGCCATCCAGCTGTTCGCATCGGCCATCTCGCTCGGTTGGGCAATGGTCCTCGGCGGGTTCGCCGTCCTCGCCATGCGCTGGTGGCGTCATGACGTGGGTGATCCAAGGGCCCCGGCTGCGCCGGCCTCGCAGTTCCTCGGCGGGTACGTCGGGGCGACCTCGGCCTCACAGATCCTGCTCGGGGCGGCGCCGATCGCGGTGGCGGCCCTGGGCGCCAGCCCCGCCCTGGTGTCGGTGGTCTTCGTGACTTTCACTCTCTATCGGGCGCCGTTGACCCTGATCTTCGCCCTGCAAGGGCGGATCCTCCCCTATCTCGTCGGCATCGCCGGAGCGGGTGACAACCATCGCCTTGGTCGCTTCGCCCGAGGTGTGGTCCTGGCCGGCGCCGGTCTCGCCCTGCTGGGCGGGTTGGTCGGGTGGCTGGTCGGCCCAGAGGTGGTGGGCATCCTCTTCGGCGAGGAGTTCGTGCCGTCCGACGCCGTCGCCGCTTTCACCGCGGCAGGGGTGATGGCTGCAGCTTCGGCCCAGATCGCCGGTCAGGTGCTGGTTGCCGAGGCACGGACTTCCCGGCTGGCCGGGGCCTGGGCCGGAGGCCTCCTCGTCGCCCTGGTCGCCCTGGTCTCCCTGGGTGGCCAGCCCGACGTGCGGGTTGCCATCTCCTTCGCCATCGGCGAGGCCGTTGCCCTCCTCTTGATGGCGCTGCTGGCGATTCGCCGCTGAGTCGTGTGCATCCGCCCACCGTGACGGTGGATGGCTGCACAGGGGATCTCATGGGCAGTTCTCGTGTGCATCGAGCCACCGTGACGGTGCGCTGCTGCACACAGGAGAAAGTGCACTAGGGGTGGATGCACAGAGGGCTAGGTGAGCCAGCGGGCATGCTCGGCGCCAAGCGAGGGCGGAAACCTCCACCTCAGCTCGGGAGGGACGGCGGGCACCCGGTCGAACACGACCAGACCGGCACTGTCGGCGCTGACCAGCCCGACGCGCAGCAGGGCAGGCAGGGTCCTGGGCAGCCGCACCCCCTCCCCCTTCTCGGCCGCCCGAACCAGGCGGAGCAACTCTGCCACCGCGCTGGAGCCGATTGCGGCCACCCAGAACCGCCTGACGTAGGGATCCGACGGCTCGAATCCGGCCGGCCGGCTCTCGATCCGCACCGGCACCACCGGGCGGATCCGGGCGGTCGGGCGAACCGGGGCGCCCGGGGGCCCGACGGCACGCAGATGCGGAGGACGAGCAATCTGGCCACCCCCGGGCGCTTCGGTTCCCATCCTCGTCTTCTACTACCAAACGTCAAATACCGTCAAGTGGTGTCAGATGGGTCGCGAAACATTAAGCTGGGCCGAGGAAGCGATCGCAGCGCCGGGTCAGGGCGGTGTCGTGGTGGTGGGTGGCGCCTCTACCAGCTCACCCACGAAGGCGACCACCTGGACCGAGCCCTCGAGATCGGCGCCGGCCGGCGGGTTGGTCTCGACGATCCGTCCCACCAGGCCCTGGTCGGTGGTCCCGACCTTCTCCTGGATGAGGGAGATCTTGACACCGGTCTCCAACTCGAAGTCTCTGACCACGTCGAGTGCCTCTTCGAAGGTCATCCCCGTGACGTCGGGCATGGGCCCCACCGGAATCTCACCGGTCGAGACCCAGATGGTGACGAAGGACCCCTGTCGCACCGTCGCCCCCGCCTCGACCGATTGGTTCACGACCGTGCCCTCGGGCTCGAGTGACGGGATCTCCACGACCGATGCATTCAGCTTGGCCTCGGCGAGACGTGCCTTGGCCTCGCTCACGGTCAACCCGACCACGGCCGGCACGGTGGTGGGCGGCGGGATCAGGTACTTCTCGATGTTCTCCGGCTCCGGCGGGAACTGAGTGACGGGCAGGTCGGCGTGGACGTACGACATGAACTCGGCCCATATCGGCGCGGGGACCGAGCCACCGAAGACGCGCGGATAGTGCTGGCCGTGGATCACCACGTTTGTGAGCGGGACCTGCTGTGCCTCGTAGCCCACCCAGACCGCGGTGCTGTACTCGGGGGTGTAACCCACGTACCAGGCGTCGAGGTAGCTCTGGTGGGTTCCGGTCTTCCCTCCCTGGGGTATGCCGATGTTGGCCCGGGGGGCAGTACCCGAGACAGGCACCACGCTCAAGGCCCGGTGAGCCGCGGCGAATATGGCCGGGTCGGCCACCTGCACCGTCTCCGGCTGGTGCTCGTAGATCGTCGCCCCCTGGCTGTCGACGATCTTGGAGATGACGTAGTCGTCTGCGTGTAGACCGTCGGTGGCGAAGTTGGAATATGCGTTCGCCATCTCCTTGGTGCTCACTGCCGAGCTCCCCAGGGCGATGGACAGCACCGGCTCCAGCGCCGACTCGTCGACTCCCATCCGCTTGGCTACGTCGACGATCTTCTCCGGGCCCACCGCCAGCGAGAGCTGGGCATAGACCGCATTGACCGAGTTGTAGGTTGCCTGGGTCAGGTCGATGACACCAAAGGAGGCCCCGGCGTTGCTGACTGTCCAGATCTTCGAGCCATTCGGGGAGCAGACGAAGGGGCACTCGATCTTGATGGGGCTTCTCCCGCTGAAGGTGTGACCCATCGTGTAGTCGTTCTCCAAAGCGGCCACGAGTGCGAATGGCTTGAACGACGAGCCCGGGTTTCGCCTGCCCTGAACCGCAAGGTCGAACTGAGAGAACTCGAAGGGGAGGCCGGAGGCCATCACCTTCACCGCTCCCGTCCAGTTGTCGACCATGGTCATGGCGCCGGTGGGGGAGCAGGAGTGGGTCTCGGCATATTTGGCGAGGAAGTCATCGGTCTCGCCGGGCAGGATCTCCTTGCAAAGGGCCACGTTTTGCTCGTAGGGGGGAAGCGGGAGCCAGGAGGCGAGGATCTCGTTGGCCTTCTTCTGCAACTCGAGGTCGATGGTGGTGAACACCTGGAGACCGCCCCCGCCCTCGCAGGCGACGTCGTCGGCCGGGCAGCCGAACACGGCCTTCTTGCGTTCCTCGGGGGTGTCCCCGAGGAAGGCGAACTCGGGGCTGTTGAGCAGTTCCCGTTTCACCTCGGCCACGACGTGATCGGCCTGGCCGCGCCGCAACGGCGCCTCGATCACACCCAAGGGCTCGTTCCCGGCGCGGTCGGCCTGGGCCTGGGTGATCCAACCGTTCTCCAGCATCTCACGGATCACCTCGTCTCTCCGCTCCAGCGTCAGCTCGGGCCGACGTCTGGGGTTGTAGAGGGATGGGTTGCGCACGAGAACCGCGAGAGTGGCGGCTTCGTCGACCTCGAGCTGGTCGAGCGGCTTGCCGAAGAACTCCTCTGAGGCGGTCTTGACCCCGTACGCCCCGGCCCCGAAGTAAACCGAGTTCATGTAGTACTCGAGGATCCGCTCTTTGGGGAAACGCCGCTCGACCTCGGCGGACACGAAGGCCTCGGTGATCTTCCGCTGGATGGAGACCTCGGACCCGACGAAGGCGTTCTTGACCACCTGCTGGGTGATGGTCGACCCGCCTCGGGTCCGATCGGTGAGGAGGTTGTCGATCGCCGCCGACATGATGGCGGAGAAGTCGATCCCCTCGTGCTGGAAGAACTCGGAGTCCTCGGCGGCGAGGATGGCGTAGACCACGAGCTCGGGCACGTTCTCGTAGGAGATCGGCTCGGAGTTGCGCCCATCGTGGAGCTCGGCCAACACCTCGCCGGTCTCGGCGTAGACCCGGCTCACCCGGCTCAGGTCGGGGAGGGTCAGCTCCATCGACCTCGTGTCCGGCACCCAATCCCTTCTGACCTCTTCGAACGTGCCATAGGCCGAATTGGCGCCGAGGAACGCGAACAGCCCCACCCATCCCGACATGAGAAGGGAGATGGAGAGCAGCGTGGCGAGCGCGCCGAACCAGCGGCCGCGCCGCTCACGCGCTTCTATCTGATGGATGAGGGCTTGCCTGGCCATTGGGGGAAAGGGACGTCGTGGATGTCCTGAAGGTTCCCGACGTACGATCGCCGGGAGGATGCCAGGATACCGCTGATATGGAGGAAACCCGGCGCACCACCAGCGACGTCGAGGTGCAGGTCGTCCATGATCAGGTCGCCGATCCCGAGAAGATCGGCCGTCCCGGAGAGTATCCCTTCACCAGGGGGCCATATCCGACCATGTACCGGGGCAGGCTGTGGACAATGCGCCAGTACGCCGGATTCGGCACGGCCGACGAGACCAACCGGCGTTTTCGCGACTTGCTCGAGGCCGGGCAGACCGGGCTCAGCGTCGCCTTCGACCTGCCCACTCAGATGGGGCTCGACTCGGACCAGCCGCTGGCCCGCGGTGAAGTGGGGAAGGTTGGGGTGGCGATCGACACGCTCGACGACATGAGGCGCCTCATGGCCGGTATCCCCCTCGACCAGGTGTCGACCTCCATGACGATCAACGCCACCGCCCCGATCCTGCTCCTCCTCTACCAACTCGTGGCGGAGGATCAGGGCGTCGATCCAGGCCTGCTACGAGGGACCATCCAGAACGACATATTGAAGGAGTACGTGGCGAGGGGCACCTACATCTATCCGCCACGACCTTCGATGCGCCTCGTGACCAACGTCTTCGAGTACGCCAGCGAGCATCTTCCCCAGTGGAACACCATCTCCATCAGTGGCTATCACATACGGGAGGCAGGCGCCACCGCCGCCCAGGAGCTCGCCTTCACCATCGCCAACGGCATCGCCTACGTCAGGGCTGCGATCGACGCCGGACTCGACATCGACGTGTTCGCACCCCGGCTCTCCTTCTTCTGGAACGCCCACAACCAGTTCTTCGAAGAGATCGCCAAGTACCGGGCGGCACGGCGGATCTGGGCCCGTCTGATGAGGGACGAGATCGGCGCCCGTGACCCGAAGAGCTGGGCGATGCGCTTCCACACCCAGACCGCCGGATCGACTCTCACCGCACAGCAACCCCTGAACAACGTGGTTCGCACCACGATCCAGGCTATGGCCGCCGTGCTCGGCGGCACCCAATCGCTCCACACCAACTCCTACGACGAGGCGTTGGGTCTCCCCACCGACGATTCCGCCCTTCTGGCGCTTCGCACTCAGCAGATGATCGCCCACGAGTCGGCCGTAGCGGACACCGTCGACCCGCTGGCCGGCTCCTACTTCATCGAGTATCTGACGGACCGGCTCGAGGAGGCGGCCAGGTCGATCCTGGGCGAGATCGAAGGGATGGGAGGTGCTGTCGCTGCCATCGAGGAAGGGTGGATGCAGGCCCGGATCGAGGACTCGGCCTACCGGGAGGCGCGGCGCCAGGAAGATGGGAGCAGTGTGGTGGTGGGGGTGAACCGATTCGTCTCGGAGGAGGAAGGAGGCGTGCCGGTGCTCGAGGTCGATCCCGCCGTCGAAACCGACCAGACCCGGAGACTGGCCGGGTGGCGGGCGGGTCGGGACCAGGGCGCCGTAGAGCGAGCACTCGGCAACCTGACGGAAGTGGCCGCCAGCGACGCCAATCTCCTCCCGTCCATGCGCGAGTCGCTCCGGGCCGGGGCGACTCTCGGGGAGGTGTCGGACTGTCTCAGGGCCGTGTTCGGCGTGCACCGGCAGGGATGACAGGTCTTTCGCCGATTACCGTCCTGGCGAGGAGGCGACACTGAGCCAAGACAACCATCTCCTCATCATCGGCGCTGGGCCGGCCGGGACCCAGGCCGCCACCATCGCCGCCTCCAAGGGCGGGCGGGTGACACTCGTCGAGCGGGAAATCGTGGGCGGCGCCGCCCATCTCAAGGACTGCATCCCATCCAAGACCATGGCCGCAGCCGCCCTTCGCCACTCGTCGGTGGCCAACGCGGCCAAACTCGGCCTTGCCACCGAGCCGACCAAGGTCGACACCACGATCCTCGCCGGGAGGATCAAGGTGATCACCGACGACATCCACCACAACTGGGTGAATCTGCTCTCGTCCCAATCCGTCGACCTGATCACCGGCTCGGCCAGGTTCGCCTCGGATCGCGAAGCCGTCGTGGTCACCTCCGCCGGCGAGCGGCGGATCCGGTTCGACAAGGCGATGATCTCGACCGGTTCGGCCCCGAGGATTCCGGACTGGGCCCCCGTCGACGGCGATCGAGTGCTCACCACCCGTGACTGCTACGAGCTCCAGTCGGTCCCCGATCACATCGTCATCATCGGGTCGGGTGTGACCGGGGTGGAGTTCACTCACATATTCCAAAGTCTCGGGGCACGGGTGAGCCTGGTGGTGTCGCGGCGCCAGATCCTCCCCCATCGCGACGCCGAGGTGGCGGCGGTCCTCGAGGAGGACTTCCAGGAGCGGGGGGTGCGACTGGTCATCGGCGCCAGAGCCGAGAAGATCGACGTCGAGGGTGAGGGCATTTCGGTGTTCTGCGACGACGGGCGCGTGATCAGGGGCTCCCATGCCCTGCTCGCGGTGGGATCGGTCCCCCTCACCGAGAGCCTCGGGCTGGAGGAGGCCGGTGTGGCCAGCTCGAAGGGGTTCATCACCGTCGACGAATACCAGAGAACGTCCGTGCCCCACATCTATGCGGCAGGTGATGTCACCGGTCAGATGCCGCTGAGCTCGGTGGCCTCGATGCAGGGGAGGAAGATCGCCCATCACGCATTGGGCCTCCCGGTCGACCCACTGGACTACTCCAAGGTCGCCGAGGCCATCTTCACCGAGCCCGAGATCGCCTCGGTCGGTCTCGTCGACGTCGATGCCGCCGCCCAGGGGCGGAAGGTGCGGACGACCAAGGTCCCTTTTGCAGCAAACGCACGCTCGGTCCTCCAGCACTTCACCCGAGGTTTCGTCAAACTCACCTCCGACCCGGCCACGGGTGTCGTCCTCGGTGGCACCATCGTCGGCCACCGCGCCTCGGAGTTGATCGGGGTCCTCACCCTGGCGGTCCAGGCCGAGGTGACAGTCGGCACACTGGTCGACACCTTGATGGTCCACCCCTCGATGACAGAGGCGATCAGCGAAGCAGCCGAGTGAGCCCCCCTCACTTGACGATGGCGATCACCTGCCCGGAGGCGATCGTGTCCCCCGCCTGAACCCGGAGATCGACAACCTCCCCACCGTTGGGGGCTTTCACCTCGTTCTCCATCTTCATGGCCTCGAGCACACAGATCGGGTCGCCTTCCTTGACCTTGGCACCTGCTGTCACGTGGACCTTGACGATCGTCCCCTGCATGGGAGACGTGATGACTCCATCGGAGATTCCGGATTGCCCAGATACGGTCAGCCTCGGTGGGCGTCGTCTCATCGCTGCCCCGGCCGTGGCCGGCTCCGGGGCCCAGTAGCTGACCGAGAACCGGCGGCCACCGATCTCGACGGTGATGTCCCGACGGGTGAGGTCCTCCTCACCGGGGAGGGTGGCCGCCGCCTCCGGGCCTCCGGCACCGAGATCGACATTCTCCTCCATCCATCGGGTGTGGTGACGCCCTTCGATGAAATCGGGATGGGCGAGAACGGCCAGGTGAGCCGGGATGGTGGACGAGACGCCTTCGACCCTGAACTCTTCCAACGCCCGCCTGCCACGGCTGATGGCAGCGGTGCGATCGGGCGCCCACACCACCAACTTGGCCATCAGGTTGTCGTAGTAGCGGGAGACGTTGGTCCCGGGTCTGATCCATGAGTCGACCCGCACCCCGAACCCGGACGGCTCCTGCCACTCGACCACCTGGCCGGGCGTGGGGAGAAAGCCGTTGTAGGGGTCCTCGGCGTTGATCCTGAACTCGATGGCGTGGCCCTGGGGCTCGACGGTGTCGATGGTGAGCTGGTCCCCGTTGGCGATTCGGAGCTGCCACTCGACCAGGTCGAGACCGGTCACCATCTCCGTGACCGTGTGCTCGACCTGGAGACGTGTGTTCATCTCCAGGAAGTAGAAGTCACCTTGCTGATCGACCAGGAACTCCACCGTGCCGGCGTTCACATAGCCACACGACTTGGCCGCTGCGAGAGCGGCCCGGCCCAGGGCGCGCCGCTGTCTCGGGTTGAGGCCCGGTGACGGGGTCTCCTCGATCAGCTTCTGGTGGCGGCGCTGGACAGAGCAGTCCCGCTCTCCCAGGAACACTCCCTTGCCGTGGCTGTCGACGAGGATCTGGGCCTCGACGTGGCGGGGGCGCTCCAGGTACTTCTCTACGTACACCTCGGGGTTACCGAAATAGGCATCTGCCTCACGCCGGGCCCCGTCGTATGCCTCGGCCAGCTCTCCGGGGTCCCTGACCACGCGCAGCCCCTTGCCTCCTCCGCCATGGGCGGCCTTGATCGCCACCGGGAAGCCGAACCGATCGGCGATGGCAGCCACCTCCTCGACGGAGGAGACCGGCTCGGTGAGACCGGGGACCGTGGGGACCCCGAACTTCTCGGCGCTTCGTCGAGAAGTGATCTTGTCGCCCATTGCCTCGATGGCGTCGGCGGGCGGGCCGACCCAGGTGATCCCGGCGCCGGTCACGGCGCGGGCGAAGACGGCGTTCTCGGAGAGGAAGCCGTAGCCGGGGTGGATCGCCTCCGCTCCCGACTCGTGGGCGATCTGAAGGATCCTCTGCTGGTTCAGATAGCTCTCGGCGGCTGGGGCCGGCCCGACGTTCCAGGCCTCGTCGGCGAGGTCGACGTGACGGGCGTCGCGGTCGAGCTCGGAGTAGATGGCGATAGTGCGCAGACCCATCTCCCTGGCCGTGCGGATGACGCGCACGGCGATCTCGCCGCGGTTGGCGACGAGAAGCGACTTGATCATTGCGGGCCGTTTCCGTGCTTCTTGGGTGGCAGCGTCTCTCGTTTGGTCCGCAGGATGTCGAAAGCGCGGATCAACTTGTACCTGGTCTCGCGTGGCTCGATGACCTCGTCGACCAACCCGAGCTCGGCGGCCACGTACGGGTTGTTGAACATCTCCTCGTAATCGGTGATCAGCTCGGACCGCACCCGGTCCGGGTCGTCGGTGGAGGTGATCTCGCGCCGGTGGATGATGTTCACCGCTCCCTGGGCGCCCATGACGGCTATCTCCGCCGACGGCCATGCGAACACCAGGTCGGCGCGGATGCCTCGGGCGTTCATCACCAGGTAGGCGCCTCCGTATGCCTTTCGGGTGATGACTGTGATCCGGGGCACGGTGGCCTCGCAATAGGCGTATAGGAGCTTGGCCCCGTGGCGGATGATCCCGTTGTGCTCCTGGTCGACCCCGGGGAGGAACCCGGGCACGTCGACGAAGGTGATCAAGGGGATGTTGAAGGCGTCACAGAACCTGACGAAGCGGGCGGCCTTCTCGGAAGCGGTTATGTCGAGGGTGCCGGCGAGCACCGCGGGTTGATTGGCCACCACACCGACCGTGTGGCCGTCGAGCCGCCCGAAGCCGATGACGATGTTCCCGGCCCAGTGCTCGTGTACCTCGAAGAAGTCTCCTCCGTCGAGGACCGTCTGGATGATCTCGACCATGTCATAAGGCTGGTTGGCCGAGTCGGGGATTATTGCGTCGAGCGAGTCGTCGACCCGATCGGCCCGGTCCGCCGGGGCGAAGTACTGGGCCAGCTCCATGTTGTTGCGGGGGAGGAAGGACATCAGGTACCTGACCGCCTCCAGGGCGTCGACCTCGGTGGGGTAGACGAAATGGGTCACGCCCGACTTGGAGGCATGAGTGGCGGCTCCCCCCAGCTCCTCCATGGTCACTTCCTCGCCGGTGACCGCCTTGATCACGTCAGGCCCGGTGATGAACATGTGGCTGCTCTGGTCGACCTGGAAGACGAAGTCGGTGAGGGCGGGGGAGTAGACCGCCCCACCGGCGCAGGGCCCCATGATCACCGAGACCTGAGGTATCACTCCGGAGGCCCGGACGTTCCGCTCGAAGATGCGGCCGTAACCGTCCAGGGAGGCGATTCCCTCCTGGATCCGCGCCCCGCCGGAGTCCTTGAGCCCGATGACCGGGGTCCCGGTGTCCAAGGCCATGTCGAGCACCTTGCAGATCTTGTCGGCGACCACCTTGCTCAGGCTCCCGCCGAACACGGTGAAGTCCTCGGCGAACACGAAGACCGGACGCCCTTCGATGGTGCCGTGACCGGTCACCACGGCGTCACCGAGGGGGCGTTTGTCCTCGATGCCGAAACCGGACGACTGGTGTCGCACCAGTTGGTCGATCTCCTGGAACGAGCCCTTGTCGAGAAGCACCTCCAGGCGCTCGCGGGCGGTCAGCTTCCCCTGCTCATGCTGGCGGGCGATGGCGCGCTGGCTCCCCGCGTGCAGCGCCTCATCGCGGAGCTCTCTGAGTCGCTCGATTCGCGCCTCGGTCCCCAAGAAACCTCCGTAACCTCACACCTTCGACTCGCACGGAGACGAGTTGGCTACACCCTATTTGCAATTGAGGCGAGAGGAAGTCTCATCCACCCAGGACCTGGCCCGGGCGGAGGTTGGGCCGCTCCCGGTCGTGGTGATCGCACAGCGCCAGACCGAGGGGAGGGGCCGCAGCGGCGCCCCGTGGATGACGGCCCCGAGAGCCTTGGCCGTCTCGGTCGCCTTCGAGCCGCAGGAGGGGGACGAGCGGCCCTTCTCGTTGATGGCGGGCGTCGCCGCCGCCCTTGTCGTCGAGGGCGTCGGTCTCAAATGGCCCAATGATCTGCTCCTGGGGTCGGACAAGGTGGGCGGGATCCTCGTCGAGCAATCGGATGGCCGGGTGGTGGTCGGATTGGGCCTCAACCTGTGGTGGCCCGAGCCGTCCGAGGGGGCGGGCGCCCTGCACGAGGCCGACCCCGGCGAGGCCCTCCACGCCGAGCTGGGTGCACTGTGGGCCGCCGAGCTGCTCCGCTTGGTGGACCTGCCGGGTTGGCCAGTCGACGAGTATCGGAAGATGTGCGTCACCCTCGGCAAGGAGGTCGCCTGGGAGCCTGAAGGGAGCGGCCGCGCCGTGGACGTGACGGGGGAGGGGGAGCTGGTCGTCGACGGCCCGCGGGGACGGAGCATCGTGAGATCAGGTGCGGTGCGTCACCTGCGCGATTCGCCCACCTGAGTCCTGTCAGCCCAGGTCCAACTCCACCGCCGGGGGAAGTGATGTCTTGAAGAACTCGATGATCCGCGCCACGGCATCGGCGGCCGCGTCCGCGTGGTAGGGCCCGGCGTCGACGTCGAGGAAGTCGTGACCCGCTCCTTCATAGAGGATCCACTGCCCATGGTCGTTCCTGCGTTGGGCCTCGTCGACCGTCGCCGTGTCGATCAGGTCGTCGGTGGCGCCGTACAAACCGAGGACAGGGATCGGCAGGTGCTCGAGGAATTCGGCTACCTGGAACTCCCGTTCCTCGTCACCGGTGAGGGGTGTGGAGACGATGGCGATGGCTCTGACCCAGGGCCGGGTCGCTGCGGCCACGATCCCGAACCGGCCGCCGATGTCGAGGCCGAGGATCCCAAGTTGGTCGGTGACCGCCCAGGTCACGTCGTCGGAGGCGACGTACTCCTGCACCTCGTCGAGGTCGGTCATCGCCCGCCAGTCGGGCAGTTCATGGTATGCCTCGAGCGGATCCCCTTTCCTTCGATAGAAGTCGAGGGCGATTGCCGCAACCCCCGAACGCGCCAAGGTCCTGCACAGGTCCTTCTCGAAGCCGCTCAAACCGTCCAGGGTGGGGAGAACGAGTGTGACCGGGAACCGCCCCGCGGCGTCAGGTCGTGCGATGTATGCGGTCCGAAGAGACGAGCCGATCGGGATCGGCCAGGGGCCGTACAGGATCGGATGGGTCCCTTCGAAGGGAAGGACGGCCAAGCTGTGGGAACCTCCAACCAGAGACGGCGGCAGGTTAGCCGTCTGCATGCTGCGCCCAGTGTCGATGGCCCGAGGTGGATCTGAGCCACCGATAATCGAGGAACCGGACCTAGCCTGCTGGCGTCTACTCACGACGATGGTCTCTCCCTCTCCGAACCTTGCGCCCCGTCGCGGGCTACCCCGGTGGCTGAAAGCCGGCATCATCACTGTGCTGGTGCTGGCCAACCTGACCGCGCTCGGCATGTTCTGGGCTCTCAGCACCGGTCAGGACGTCCTGGCCCAGGCCAACACCGATCACGAAGTGGTCACCGAGCTCAGCGAGCCGGTCGGTGAGTCACTCGTTTTTCTCCTCGTCGGGAGTGACTCGCGCCAGGGGCTCGACGACCTGACCAACTTCGGGTCGGCCGGGGGTGAGAGGGGCGATGTGATCATGCTGGTCAACCTGGACAAGTCGACCGGCAAGGCAAGCATGCTGAGCATCCCGCGCGACCTCTGGGTCGACATCCCAGGCCATGGGCAGGACAAGATCAACTCCGCCTACGGCTTCGGCGGTCCGGGTCTGCTGGTGCAGACGATCCGCGAGAACCTGGGCATCGAGGTCAACCACTACGTGGAGGTCGGGTTCGTCGGGTTCATCGACATGATCGACGAGCTCGGCGGGATCGAGCTCGACTTCCCCTACCCGGCCCGTGACGTTTCGTCGGGCCTCGACGTCGAGGCGGGCACCCAGATCGTCGACGGAGAGACCGCACTCGCCTTCGCCCGGTCGAGGAAATACCAACAGCTCGAGGACGGGCAATGGGTCAGCGTGGATGCCGATGACATCGGGCGCACTCAACGCCAGCAGGAAGTGGTCCGAGCGATACTCGCCGAGCTGAAGACCCCGGCCTCGATCGTCGAGGCAGGCGACATCGCCGGATCGCTTGCCCGCCACGTGACCATCGATGCCTCGCTCGCTTCCTCGTCGATCGCTTCGATGGCGTGGGATTTCAGGGCACTACTCACCGGCAGCGTCGATGGGGAGACGCTTCCCGTGTATGGCGACAGTGTCGGAGGGGCTTCCATCGTTCGCGCCTCCGAGCCCGAGGCCAGCGACGTGATCGGCCGATTCACCGGCGGCCAGGTGGCCGACTCGGCGCCTCTGCGGGTTCAGGTCTTGAACGGAAACGGGGTCAGCGGGGCGGCGGGAGCGATGTCGGCCGCGCTCGAGGAGGCCGGGTTCGACATCGTCGGGGTAGGCGATGCCCAATCCAAGGACTTCGCCGTGACCACAGTCGTGGTCCCGGAGGGGAGCACCTTCGGTGACAGGATCCTGGCCCGGATCGGATTCGGTGTAGTCGAGTTCGGGAAGGTCGATAACGAGTATGACGCCCTCGTGATCGTGGGCGCCGACGCAGACTGATCGAGTGCCACCCCCACCTACCATGTGCAGTCAATGGAAGTAGCGATCATCGGAGCCGGGTACGTCGGTCTTGTCACTGCGGCCGGTCTCGCCGGGTTGGGGCACAAAGTCCGGCTGGGTGAGGCCAACGCCGAGCGGGTGGAACTGCTCGAGAACGGAGGAGTCCCCATCTTCGAAGAGGGGCTGCCCGATCTGCTCTCCAAGGCGGCTGCCGCAGGGTCATTGAGCTTCCATCGGTCCAACAAGGAAGCGGTCCAGGGTGCCGGGTTGGTGTTTCTCGCTCTGCCCACCCCGGAGGCCGACGACGGGAGAGCGGACCTGCGATTCGTTCATGCGGTGATAGACGAGCTGGCCAACGAGATCGATGAGGGGACCATCTTCGTGGTGAAGTCGACCGTCCCACCGGGCACCGTGGCCGCCTTGAGAAAACGGCTCGCCGACCTGGGAAGCCCGGGCCGGATCGTCTCGCATCCCGAGTTCCTCCGTGAGGGGAAGGCGGTGGAGGACTTCCTCCAGCCTGACCGAATCGTCGTCGGCGCCTGGGACGAAGCCGATGCAACGGCTGTCGTCGACCTCTACCGGGACCTCGACACCGACATCGTGATCACCGACCCGACCTCGGCTGAGATGATCAAGTACGCCTCCAACGCATACCTCGCTGCCCGTCTCACCTTTGTCAACACGCTGGCCAATGTGGCGGAGGCGGTGGGCGCCGACATCCTGGACGTGGTCCGGGGGCTCGGGCTCGATCACAGGATCGGCCCCCATTTCCTACAACCAGGGCCCGGCTACGGCGGCTCGTGCTTTCCCAAGGACACGTCGGCGCTGATCGCGGTGGCCGAGGACGCCGGATACGATTTCGAGCTGCTCCGGGCGGTCATCGACGCCGACGAAGACCAACGCAGGCGCGTGGCGGACAAGGTCAGGCAGGCTGCAGGAGGGGGTTTGCGCGGGCGAAAGGTGGCGATGTGGGGGGTCGCCTTCAAAGCCGGCACCGACGACGTGAGGGAGTCCCCTGCGGTGAGGATCGCCGGATTGCTTCAGGCCGATGGCGCCGACGTCGTGGCATACGACCCGGAGGCCAGCACGGACCTGGTGACGATGGCTTCCGACCCGATCGAGGCAGCCAGGGATGCAGATGTCCTTCTCATCGCCACCGAGTGGCCCGTCTTCACCGCAATCGACATGAGCTCGGTGCGGGAGGTGATGCGCGGCCACCGGGTGGTCGACGCTCGCAACCTCCTCGATCCAAAGACGGTGCGGGCGGCAGGTCTCGACTATTGGGGCCTGGGCCGTCCCGGGGCTTGATGGGCTAGCGGAAGAGGTCCTCGTCCACCGGCCGGACCAGGTCCTGTCCTCTCCCATCGCCACGAGGGCCGTCGTAGCCCCTGATCAGGGCGGCCGGCACGCCGGAGGCCTTCCCCATCACCAGGTCGGCGGCCGCCGCCAGCTCGTCGGCGGCCGCGATCTCGGTGACCTCCAGCTCCCTGCCCATCCAATCCCGAGTGCCCCTCAGGTCGATCAACGCATCGAGCCCCGACACCCCGATCGCCACGTCTGTCAGCCCCCGGCGCCAGGGACGGCCGAAGGTGTCGCTGATGATGACCCCCAGCCCGATCCCCAACTGCCGCTCGATCCGGATCCGGATGGTGTGGGCCGATCGATCGGGGTCGGCAGGGAGCAGGATCATGGTCCCCGGCTCGGCGTTCGACCGGTCGACGCCTGCGTTGGCGCAAACGAAGCCATGCCTGGTCTCGGCGATGATCAGGTCACCTCTCCGCCTCATCACTGAAGCCGCCTCGCCTTCGACCAGCATGCGCTTGAAATGGTCTTCGTCTCCCTCGATCGGCACCACCCTGCCTTCGGCCTTGGAGACGATCTTGTGGGTCACTACCAGCACGTCGTCGGAGGCTGGGCGCAACGGCCCGATCGCCCCGGCCAGGATGGTGGCGAGATCGTCACCGGACTTCACCTCGCCGATCCCGGTCACCGGCCACACCTGAAGGCTCATAGCCCCAGTATGTCCCGGGCCAGACGTTCGGCCTCGCCGCGACCGGGGATAAGGGTGTCCATGGCCACCACTCTGGTCCGACCGTGGGTCCCCGCCTCTGCACGGTCCCTGTGGTCGACGACAAGAGTGTCGATCAGCCCGTCGTA
This sequence comes from Acidimicrobiia bacterium, assembly GCA_036556665.1. Taxonomy (GTDB): domain Bacteria; phylum Actinomycetota; class Acidimicrobiia; order Spongiisociales; family ZC4RG35; genus JARDZU01. Next base: position 21,576 of record DATBIX010000034.1, on the reverse strand, counting down.
GGCGGCGAGCACCGCTTGCGTTCCGTTTCCCAGGCCGAGATCCGACATCACCGAGTCGGCAGGACCGCGCAGGGCGGCGCCGGCGATCAGAGGGCTGACCGCAATCACCCTGGGGTGTGCCCTGACCGATCGGGCGATGGGGGTCAGGGCGAGGATCGGCCAGATCGAGAGGGGGGGATTGGAGGGCCCGATGACGACCAAGTCGGCCGACTCGATCGCCTCCACGACGCCCGGCGCCGGAGAGGCCGCGTCGGCCCCCATGAAGTCGAGACGCTCGATGTGGTCCCGGTGGCCTCGTTCCACGAAGTAGGCCTGGAAGCTGAGCCCGAGCCCCTCAGTCGTGGTCACGAAGGTGCGCACGACGTCGTCGGTGGCAGGGAGCACCCTCGATTCGACCCCGAACCCGAGGCGTATCGAGTCGGTTATGGCGCTGAGGGGCTCGCCGGATGCCAGTCTCTCCGTCCGATAGATCTTCACCGCCAGGTCGAGATCTCCCAGCTGAAAGCGGTTGTCGACCCCGAACCTCGCCAACTCGGCGTTTGTCGTGAATGTGTCGCCGCCGCGCCCCCAGCCATGGGGTCCCTCGACCCCGGCCAGGGTGTACACCACGGTGTCGAGATCGGGTGCGACGTGGAGCCCATGGGTGGGGAGGTCGTCCCCCACGTTTACCACCACGGTGAGATCGACCTCGTCGATCGAGGCGAAGCCGCGTGCCATTCGCGCCCCACCGACTCCGCCTGACAACTCCACCACCTTCATCGGTCCCCCGATATTGCTCAGCGACGCGGTCCGGTTCACAATGTCCTACCGCATGACCAGTGCCTCAGCTCCGCATGTCGCGGAGGAGCCAACAACGGCGTCGTCCCTCGACGCGCCTCATGTCAAGGTGATAGTCACCTTGGTCGAGGGCGCAGACCTCGGGGCGGCACTGGCGACGGTAGACCGGCAAGTGTATGGGGCCATCCGCGAGGTGGTCGTGATCGGCGAGGCCAACGGGGAGCTGCCGTCCGGGGTCACCCGCACCGCGACACTCGAGGAGGCGATCGCCTCGACCGGGCCCGAGGTCGAGTATCTGTGGATCCTGCACTCCGACGCCCGGCCCCGGCCTGATGCGCTGTCGGCCCTTGTCTCCGAGGTGGAGCGCAACGAGGCATCGTTGGGGGGATCGAAGCTGCTCCTTGCCGGCACCCGCGACGAGTTGGAGTCGATCGGCAGCGCCACCGACGTGTTCGGCGACCCCTACTCCGGGCTGGACGAGGGGGAGATAGACCTCCAGCAGTACGACGTGGTCCGCGAGGTGGCGTTCGTGTCCTCCGTGTCGATGCTGGTGCGGCGGGACCTGGCGCAAGGGCTGCGCGGCCTCGATGACAGGATGGAGCCCGTCGCCGCAGGTCTCGACTTCTCCCAGCGGGTGCGGCTGGCCGGTGGGCAGGTCATCTCGGTTCCGTCATCCGAGGTCTATCACCAGGCCCGGTGTGGAGAGCGCGGCCGGGGATGGAGAGAGCAGGCAGGTCGCCTCAGAGCGATCCTCAAGGCCTACCGTCTCATCACGCTCCTGTGGGTCGTCCCGTTCGGGCTTGTCGTGTCCGTGATCGACTCCCTGGCCAACCTCTTGCTTCTCCGTTGGAGGCCGGCAGCACGTCACCTCGCTTCGTGGCTCTGGAATCTCTGGCACCTCCCCTCCACCATCGCTGAACGTCGCAGGTTCCGCCCGGTGCGCGCCATCGGCGACGAGGAGCTGTTCCGGTTCCAGGCAAGGGGATCGGTGACGCTGCGCGAGGTCGGCTCCGAGATCACCGACCGGATCCTCTCCGTCTTCGACGACGATCAGGCCTTGGCTAGGGGGACCAAGCGCCTCTGGTCGAGCCCGGGCATCTGGGGGGCGGCCCTCGCCGGTGTGGCCGTCATCGTCGGCGCCTGGTCGATCTTCTTCTCCGGGGTCCCCAACACCGGCTTCAGCTTCCCATTCGAACCTCCGTCGGTGGGCGCCGACCGGTTCTTCGCCGGTTGGAACGACTCGGGGCTCGGTTCGCCCGACGCGGTCCACCCGGCTGTGGGGGTCACCTCACTCGTGTCGTTCCTCTGGTTCGGGCTCGAGGGAGCGGCGAGGACCGTGGCCACGATCCTGTTCGCGGTTCTCGCCGTGATCGGGATGGGGAGGCTGGCCGGGCGACTCGGGTTCAGAGGCCCTGGCCGCTATCTATCGGGGCTAGTCCTTCTCGCCGGCCCCGGCACAGCGTTGCTGGTCGGCTCAGGCTCCTGGATGGCGCTGGGTGCGGCCGCCCTGCTGCCTTGGACGGTCCGCTCGGTGTTCCTCCACCCGACGGACAGGACGAGGAGCTGGCTCACGCACGCCGGCCTCGTGTTGCTCTGGGCCCTGATCTTGACCGCGATGTCTCCCGTTCTCGGGCTGGTCCCTTTGGCCGTCGCCGTGGTGTGGAGACTTCTCGGCGGGAGTCGATCTTCGGTCGTGCTCGGTCTGGTGAGCCTGGTCGCAGGTGTGGTGGCGGCAGCATTCATCAATGACGACCGTGGATGGCTCCTCGAGCTCGATCGGCGCCTCGGGATCACGGCCTCGGAGTGGTGGCCGATAGCCATCGCGGTTGCGGCGCTCCCCATTTCGCTGATCGAGGCGAGGACGCGGAGGCTCGGCGTCCTGGGAGCGGTGCTGGCGCTCGGTGGCCTGATCGCCCTTCGCATCCCCTTTGGGGGGCCGGGTGTCGAGGAGGCGGCAGCGCTGCTCGCATCCTTCGGTGCCGCGATAGTGGTGGCAGCGGCCCTCGATGATCTCAGCGCCGAGCCACGCCGGCTGATAGCGGCGCTTGGCGCGGTGGTCATCCTCGCCCTGTCGGCGGGGAGCCTGGTCAACGGCCGGCTCGGGCTGCCCGACGGCGATGACAACGACGAGCTCGGCTTCGCTTCCACCTTGGCCGGGGAGGGAGGCCCCGGCAGGGTCTTGATGATCTCGGTCGACCGAAGCCTCCTCCCCGGTGAGAGCAGGTCAGGGCCCGGCTTCTGGTACCGAACCGTCGACGGCGCCGGCACCACCATCGACGAGGTTTGGATGCCGGAGTCGAGAAGCGGAGACGAGGCGCTCGACTCGGCCGTGAACCGCATCGCCTCTGGGGCGGAGCTACGCCCGGGGAGCCTCCTCGCCCCCTTTGCGATCGACTGGGTGGTGATCGTCGGGGCCGAGTCGCCTCTTCAAGAGATCCTGGTGTCGCAGCTCGACCTGGTGCCCACACCCTTGCTGACCGGCTCCGAGGTATACGGGAACCCCGCGGCCCGACCACTCGCCTCGGGTGACGATGGTCTGCTCTGGGCCCGTCGGGGTGCCGGATTCGGTGGGGCCGCAGGTCCCGGGCTCATGTCGATACTCGTCAACGCCTCCGACGGATGGCGCCCCGACCCCGGCTCGGAAGACTGGCATCTGACGGTGTCGGCCGCCGATGGGTCGGCCACTTTCACCGGAGGCGGGTATCTCTCGTATGCCCCGTATGCGGCCGCCGCCCTGTTCTTGGCTGCTCTGGCCCTGATCGGCGTCGGGAGGGCGCGACGGTGACCAAGGCGCTCTTCGCCGTCATCGTGGTCGCCCTCGCGGTCGCGGCGTTGATGCTCCCAGTGCTGCCCGCGCCGGAGCCGGCGCCTGGCGCGGCGGTCGATCTCCCTGCTGTGGCGGTGTGCCCTGTGGAGGAGGGGGGCGGGCGAGCCACGACCATCGCGGTGGCCTCCACCCAGAGCGGAACCGGCCGGGTCTCCGCCTTCGTGGGTGGGGCCATGGCAGGCTCCGTCCCGTTCGAAACCGGATCGGGTGCCATCACTGTCCCGGCCTCGGATCTCGCCGCCGTCGGCGTCGTCACCGGTCTGGTGGAGCTCCCTGGGCCAGAAGCTGCCGCCGCATCGTTGATGGTTGGCACGGACTCGGTCGGGCACGAGAGCTGTGTGCGGAGCGCGGAGCCCCTGACTCTGCTGTCGGGTGGCGACACCACCGGCGACAGGGAGTTCGAGATCCATCTCATGAACCCGTACTCGGGTGAGGCGACGGTCGATCTGACGGTCCGCTCGGAATCGGGGATCGAATCTGCGTCGCAGCTCCGAGGGATCGCGGTACCTTCACGCTCGTCCGTCATCGTCGACATGGACGAGGTCCTGCCGGGGCGCGAGTCGCTGGCCGTGGCGATCGACGTGACCAGCGGGAGCGTCACCGCCGCAGGCCGACTGCTCTCCTCGGGTGGCATCGCGATTTGGAACGCGGTGTCACCTGGGCAGGATTGGTTCCTCCCCATCCCATCGGGCGGCGTGGACCGCGTCTACATCTCCACCGGTGTAGGCGACGACGTCGAGTATCAGCTGGATCTCTACGGCCCCGAGGGGCTGGTGGAGGCATTCGATCAGGGGATGGTCCCGGCCCGTGGCTCGGTTGCCGTCGATGTCGCGGCGGCTGCCACGGCCGAGGCAGTGGCGTTTCGCGTCGTGTCGACCCAGCCGGTCGGGGTGTTCCTCCGACACGAGGGAGAGGATGGTTTGGCCCTGACCTCCGGGTCGACGGTGACCGCGTCACGATGGCTGCTGCCCGGGGCTGGGATGGCGGGAGGTTCGGGGCGGATCGTCGTCCTCAACGCCGGTCTGGAGGACGCCACCGCGACGATCACGGCCTATGGGAGGGAGACCGTGGTCAAGGGCCCTCCGGTGAGGGCGGGGACGGTCCTCGAGTTTGCCTCCATCTCCGACGGTGCCAGCGCCTACACGGTGACGGGGGAGGGGCTCCTGGTCCCGATGTGGGTGACGACCACCGGGACGGCTACCTCCTACGCGGGTGGGGTTCCCCTGATCGATGAGTGAGGTCTGGGTCAGGCTGATCGTGATCGTGGTGGTCCTGGCTGGTGCCATGGTGATCTCGGCGACGATCCGTCGGCGGAGCAGGCCCGGTCCTGTATCGCTCGGCACCTCCGACTTGGAGCCGGGGGTGTATCTGTTCACGTCCGGATCATGTGACACGTGCGATCCGGCGCGTCGGCTGCTCGAGGCGCGACTAGGCCCCGGGGGATACACCGAGATCGGGTGGGAGGGCTCAGCGGAGGTGTTCCGCTCCGTAGGTATCGAAGAGGTCCCCTCGACCGTCGTCGTCTCGCCGGGTGGCCTGACCCGTGCGGTCAGGGGTGTTCCCGAGGCGGCGGCCGGGGGCTCAATCCTTGAATGGGAAGGCTTCGACTCCTAGCGTGCCCGGAATGGTTCTCAGTTGTGTCCGATGTGGGTCACCGGCGGCGGCCGTCATGACCTTCTCCTACCCCGACAGCGCGGTGTGGATGGATGACCTCGTCAACGGCCTGGGCCCGCACGGGTACGCGATGTGCGCCGATCACGCCGATCGGATGATCCCGCCCCAGGGCTGGACGCTCACCGACCGCCGTACGGTCACGCGGCTGTTCGCACCTCTCTCCGTGGCCTGATGGCACTCGACCGCGACCTGCTGGACGCGGTCAGGGACCTGGACGAGCACGACCTCCGACGTCTTCTCATCCTGACCAGGGCGCAGCTGCAGCGCTCAGGGTCCCTCGTGGGAGACGATCACCCCGAGGTCAGCTTGCGGCAGCAGACCGTGCGATGTGGCAAGCGAGGCTGCACCCGCTGCCCTCACGGGCCCTACTGGTATGCGTACTGGACCGAAGACGGGAGAAGACGCAGCAGGTACCTCGGCAGGCTGCTGGAAGAGGATGCATTGTTGTAGCCGTCGTCCCGCCTTACGATATCCCGGCTACCCCGACGTCGAGACGACATGGACTGCCCCCAGTGCTCACAACCTGACGTGATCGAGATCGAGCACATCCTCCCGGATGGGACCGAAGTGCACTTCTTCGCCTGTCACAACTGCGAGGAGAAGTGGTGGGATCGGGACGGAGTCGAGATCGACATCTCGACCGTCCTGGAGATCGTCCGACAGCACCGGGCGTGAGCTCGGCCCGGTCCCGGGTCAGGGAGAGCCCCTGGCCGGTCATTCTCACCATTGCAGGAATCTCGCTCGTCATCCTGGTGGTGATGAACCCGTGGTGGATCGTTTCCGCCACCACCCCTTCGGGGGGAGACATGGGCGCCCATGTCCTCGGCCCGGCCTTCCTGCGCGACTTCCTACTCCCTGAGGGCAAGCTCCTCGGGTGGTCGAACGACTGGTTCGCCGGGTTCCCCGCCTTCTACTTCTACTTCCCGCTCCCTTCGCTGGTGATCGTCTTCCTCGATCTGCTGCTGCCCTACGGCGTCGCCTTCAAGGCGGTGACGGTGATGGGTCTGCTCGCCACACCGCCTGCCGCCTACTACCTGGCGCGTTCGATGCGTCTCGGCAGGAACATCTCCCTGGTCGCGGCCGGCTCGGGCGTGGTCTTCGCCTTCTACGAGAGCTACTCGATATATGGCGGCAACGTCGCCTCGACATTGGCCGGGGAGTTCGCCTACTCGTGGTCGTTCGCCCTGTCCCTGTTCTATCTCGGCCTGTTGATACGGGCGGTGCGCGATGACCGGAAATACCTGAAATGGGCTGCCGTGGTCCTCGCCGCCACCGCCCTCTCCCACGTCCTGACCACCATCGTGGTCATCTTCGCCTCGCTCTTCGTCCTGCCGTGGAAGAAAGGCCTGCTGCGCACCGTCGTCATCTGGGTGTGGGGATTCTCGATTGCCGCCTTCTGGGCGCTTCCCCTGCTGGCGAGGATCGGGCTGACCTCGGACATGGCCTGGACCCCGCTCTCCCGATGGGAGGAGATCTTCCCGGTGGAGATCTGGCTTCTACTCCCGCTCGCCATCCCGGGCGCCGTCTGGCTGGCGAGGAGGACATCGCGAGTGGCCCCGTTGTTGGCCACCACGATCCTCCCCATCATCTACTTTCCCCTCCCCAACCTGCTGCCGGAGTTGTTCCCCGAGATGTTCGGTGGGGAGCGGTGGAAGCTGTGGAACGGCCGCCTTCTCCCTTACTGGTATTTCGGTGTCGCCTTCTTCGCCACGGTCGGGGCGGGTGCTGCCGTCATCTGGCTCTCCCGCCGGTTGCCCTCACGGATGTCGACGTATTGGCCCCGGGCTTTGATCGCCGTGGTGACCGTGGTCGCCAGCGTCCTGGTCATCGATTCCGTCGAGTTCCCGGCCTGGGCTTGGATCCCCGTCGCCATCGCCGGGATCCTGCTGATCGCTGTCTCCTTCATGTGGGAGCCCACCATCTCCACCCGGGCCCTCCTCACCGGTAGCACGGTCGTGCTGATCGTGCTCGGATCCCTGTCCAGCGTCACCTACATCGATGGCTGGTCGAAATGGAACTACTCGGGCTACGAGTCGAAGCCACGGTGGCCGGAGTACGAGGCGTTGATGGAGGAGATCGACGCGCTTCCCGATGGGCGGGTGCATTGGGAGGCCAACAGTGAGCTGAACGACTTCGGGACCCCCATGTCGCCGATGCTCATCCCGTATTGGACCTCGGGGTCACATCCGTCCATGGAAGGGCTGTTCTTCGAATCGTCTTTGACGACACCGTTCCACTTCATCAACTCGTCCGAGATGTCGGAGCACCCGTCCAACCCGATTCCCGGGCTCAACTACCACACCGGCGAGATGGACAGGGGCATCCAGCATCTCGAGCTGTTCGGCGTCAGTTACTACGTGTCGTTCACGGAGGAGGCCACCGAGCGCGCCGATGGCTTCCCCCAGTTGACGAAACTGGCCACGACGGGGCCATTCACCATCTACCGGCTCCCCCCGACCCAACTCGTCGAGGCGGCGACCCAACTCCCGGCGGTTTACGACGTGCCCGATCACGGCGTTCTCGGTTCCCTCACCGGGACGGCCACCGTCACCGGCCCTGATGGGCAGCCGCTTCCCAGTTTCTTCGAGATGGCCCTGGATTGGTACGAGGACGTCGACAACCTCGACCGCTGGGTGGTTTCGGACGGACCTGCGGAGTGGCCGCGCATCGAGTCGATCGAGGAGCGCCCCGATGTCCCCCTGGCGACCCCCGAGGACGCGGTCACCGACGTCGTCGTCGAGAACGAGCGGATCTCGTTCACCACCACCGCGGTCGGAGTCCCGCATCTGGTCAAGGTGTCCTACTTCCCCAACTGGGTGGCCACCGGGGCGGATGGCCCATGGAGGGCTGCGCCCTCGCTGATGGTGGTCGTCCCGACCCAGGAGCAAGTCGTGCTCGAGTTCGAGGACACCTGGGCGGAAAGCGGAGGCCGAATCGGGACCGTGCTCGGGCTAGCCGGGCTGGCCGGGGTCGGCATCTGGAGCGTGCGCCGGCGCCAGGCCTGAAACCTCGTGAGCGAGGATGCGTCTTATCCGCCAGAGCCCCCTGATGGTGCGAGGCACCCGCTTGACCAGCGATGAGCGGGCCTCCCGAATCTCGGCGACGACCACCGGCACTTCGACGATCTCGTAGCCGGCTCGCTCGGCGCGAATGACCAGTTCGGTGTCGAAGAGGTCCTCGCGGCTCGCCACCCTCGGAGCCAGGTCGGAGACGAGGGCGTGTCGGAACGCCTTCATCCCGTGAGTGTCTGTGACCTGCGAGTCGAGCATGAAGCGGAGGAGGAGGTTGAAGACCCGGGTGGCGAATCGGCGGAACAGGGAGCGCCTGTCCTCGGAGCCCGGGTCGCGTTTGGAGGCGATGACGAGATCGGCCTCGGGCAAGTCGAGCACCCGCTCTAGGAAGTCGGCCGAGAAGTAGTCGATGTCGAAGTTGACCACCCACTCACCCTCGGCTGCCAGGAACCCGTGTCTCATCGCTGCCCCGTAGTCGGCCTCGGGCAGTGAGAACACCGTGACCGGGTGTCCCTCGCCGCCGCGTCGAGCGACCTCGGCGGTGGAATCTGTCGAGCCGTTCTCGACGATCAGGATGGCGTAGCCCTCCTCCAGACGCTCCATCTCGGCGATGAGGGCTGGAAGAGCCGTGGGAAGGAAGGCACTCTCGTTGTAGACCGGCACGACGACGGAGAAAGTTGGCCTCATCGGAGTGGGGGAGTGTAGGAATCGGGCCGGGATAGCCCTATCCCTAGACTCGGCCCGACCCATGAGCCGTCTCGATGTCTTCAAGGCCTATGACGTGCGGGGGCGCACCGACAACGGCGAACTCGATCCCGACCTGTTCCGGGCGATCGGGCAGGGGTTCGTGACACTGGTGGAGGCCGGCGAGATCGCTACTGGACGGGACTGTCGCGCCTCGTCGCTCCCCCTGCACGACGGTCTCGTCGCGGGGATCACAGGATCCGGGGCCGATGTGGTCGACCTCGGAGAGGTCCCCACCGACCTGGTCTACTTTTATTCGGGGAGCCACAGTGTGCCCGGCGCCGTCATAACGGCCTCGCACAACCCGCCCCAGTACAACGGATTGAAGCTCTGCCGGGCCGGTGCCGCCCCGGTAGGCGCCGACACCGGGCTCGCCACGATCAGGGAACTGGTCGAATCCGGGGAGACCACGGCCACGGACCGAGTCGGCAAGGTTCGCGTAGTAGACGCAGTCGAGGAGTACGTCGACCATCTCCTCTCGATCGTCGACCCCTCCACCATCGGGCCGATGCAGGTCGTGGTCGATGGGGGCAACGGGATGGCCGGTGTCACCGTGACCCGGGTCTTCGGACGGCTCGCCGCGTCGCTGGACGGGCTGTACCTGGACCCGGACGGGTCGTTTCCCAACCACCCCGCGGACCCGATCCAGATCGAGAACCTCGCCGACCTGATCGCCAAGGTGAAACGTGACCGGCCCGATCTGGGGGTGGCCTTCGACGGCGACGCAGACCGCGCCTTCTTCATCGATGATCAGGGCGAACCGGTGAGTGGGAGCGCAGTCACCGCCCTGATCGCCCGGTGGATGCTGCGACGACATCCCGGGGCCACCATCATCCACAACCTCATCACCTCGCGCGCGGTGCCCGAGATCATCCAGGAGACAGGCGGCGTCCCGATTCGAACCAGGGTCGGGCACAGCTTCATCAAACAGGTGATGGCCGAGTCCGGGGCGGTCTTTGGCGGGGAGCACAGCGGCCACTACTACTTCCTCGAGAACTACCGGGCCGACTCGGGCATGCTCGCCATGCTGATCCTGATGAGGGTGCTCACCGAGGACGGGCGCCCGCTCTCGCTCCTGCGCCAGGACGTCGAGCGCTATCAGTCGTCGGGCGAGATCAATCTCGAGGTCAGCGACATCCAGGCCGCGCTGGCCAGGGTCGAAGACGAATTCGACACGGTCGGGATCGATCGGCTGGACGGGCTCACCATCGACCGGGGCAATTCGTGGTTCAACCTGCGCCCGTCCAACACCGAGCCCCTTCTCCGCCTCAACGTCGAGGGTGTCGATGCCGCCACGGTGGACGAGACCGTGGAACGGGTGAGGGAAGTCGTCGAGGGGGCGGCATGAGCCTGATCCATCCCGATCTGGCAGCGATCCTCGTCTGCCCGGTCGACAAGGGCGACCTGGTCGAGGACCCACAGGCCTCGAAGTTGGTATGTGCCACCTGCGGCCGCAGATACCCGGTTCGAGATGGCATCCCCATCATGCTGATCGAGGAGGCAGAGGGGGGTGACGATGGCTGACATGCTCTCGATGATCCGCACGCTGGGGGATCAACTGAGATGGGCCCAAGGGATCGAGCTTCCCCCACTTGGGGCGAGCAAGGAGGTGCTCGTTGCCGGAATGGGGGGATCCGGGATCGCCGGGGACTACGGCTCCGCCCTGACCATCGGGTCGGAGGGGCGCGTCACCGTGCACAAAGGCTACGGCCCGCTCCCGGGTTGGGCGCGGAGGGTGGGCCCAACCGTCATCGCCATCTCGTATTCGGGCAACACCGAGGAGACACTCGACCTGGTGACAGCGGCGGGCGAGGCGGGTCTGCCAGTCGTCGTCATCACCACCGGTGGGAGTCTGGGGGCGATGGCCGCCGATCATGGGTGGCCACTCATCGAGGTCCCCTCCGGCATGCAACCACGCGCTGCGGTGGGCTACCTGGTCGGCGCAGTCTCCAAGGCGCTGACCGCTCTCGGCTTGGTGGGCGATCAGTCGTCTGCCCTCGAGGAGGCGGCAGACCTGGTGGACTCTCTGGCTGCCGAAGGGTCGGCGACGTGGGCGCAGGCGGCGTCGCTGGCCGAGGCCCTGAAGGGCAGGATCACCATCGTCTACGGCGGAGGGCCGATCAGCGGGACGGTCGCCCAGCGGTGGAAGACCCAGATCAACGAGAACGCGAAGATGCCCGCATGGTGGTCGGTGCTGCCGGAATTGGACCACAACGAGTTGGTCGGATGGGAGACGCTCCCGACTCTCACCAGGGAGCATTTGGGCATCGTCGTCCTGACAGACGATTCGGATCATCGCAGGGTGCGTGCGAGAATCGCCCACTCAACGGCCCTCACCGAGCTCGCCGTGCCCTGGCTGGCCGAAGTGCCGTCGGTCGGCGGGTCGGAGATGGCCCGTCTCATGTCCCTCACGGTCACCGGAGACCTCGTCTCCTGGATGCTGGCTGGGGTGGCCGGGGCCGACCCCGTGCCGGTGGAGACGATCGAGAAGCTGAAGAGACTGTTGATCGAGGATTGAAGGATGAATTACGACATTGCCAACCCTGCTCTGGCCGACAACGGCGCCCGCCGTGTCGAGTGGGCGGGCCGCCGAATGCAGGTTCTGGCCACGGTTCGCGAGCGGTTCGCCAAGGAGAAGCCGCTGGAGGGCTTGGTGGTCGCGGCCTGTCTCCATGTGACCGCCGAGACCGCCAACCTCATGCTGGCCCTGCGTGATGGAGGTGCCGACCCTCTGCTCTGCGCCTCCAACCCGTTGTCCACCCAAGACGACGTGGCCGCGGCGCTGGTGGCCGAAGGAATCCCCGTGTTCGCGATACGAGGCGAAGACGCCGACACCTACTACAAGCACATCCACGCCGTCCTCGATCACGCCCCGGCCATAACCATGGACGACGGCGCCGACCTCGCCACTCTCCTCCACACGGACAGACGCGACATCGAGGTGATCGGCTCGACCGAAGAGACCACGACCGGTGTGATCCGGCTCAAGGCAATGGCCGCCGACGGGACCCTCCGGGTGCCGGTGGTAGCTGTGAACGACTCGGCGACCAAGCACCTGTTCGACAATCACTATGGGACGGGCCAGTCGGCAGTGGACGGGATCATCCGTGCCACGAACATCCTGCTCGCTGGTCAGAACGTGGTGGTGATCGGCTACGGCGACTGCGGCAGGGGAGTGGCCCGACGGGCGGACGGGCACGGGGCCAGTGTGATCGTGGTCGAGGTGGACCCGGTGCGCGCCCTCACTGCTGCCATGGACGGTCATCGGGTCATGACGGTGTCCGAGGCGGCACGAGTCGGCGACGTCTTCGTCACGGTCACCGGGAACAAGCACGTCCTGCGCAAGGAGCATTTCGACGTGATGAAGGACGGGGCGATCCTGGCCAATGCGGGGCACTTCGACATCGAGATCGACCTGGCAGCACTACGCGCCGAGTCGGTAGCCCGGCGTGGCATCCGGAACAACCTGGAGGAATACGAGCTCGGCGACGGCCGTCGGATCCTCGTCGCCGCGGAGGGCCGCTTGGTCAACCTGGGCGCCGCCGAAGGGCACCCAGCAGACGTGATGGACATGTCGTTCTCCAACCAGGCCTTGGCGGCCGAATACCTGGCGCAGAACGCCGGTCGGCTAGAGCCCCGGATCTACACGCTCCCCGAGGAGATCGACTTCGAGGTGGCTCGCATCAAGTTGGAGCACCTCGGGGGAGGCTTGGACACGCTGACCGAGGAGCAGGTCGCCTACCTGGCCGGATGGCAGGAGGGTACCGCCTGACCCGATCGCAGCTGAGGTTGCGCTCAACGCAGGGCTGACGGCGAAACGTCACAGCGGGGCCGTACCGTCGGTCGCGATGCTCTGCCAGGCCTGTCATTCGCAGTCGCCCTTGGGCTTCCTCTGTCCACCTTGCCGGGCTGGTCTCCGCCTGGCGCCGGAGCGCATCATGGCCGGCGGCATTCGCCTGGTCGCTGCATTCGAGCATGCAGGCACCGCACGGATCCTCGTCCACGGCCTCAAGTACAGGGGGCTGACCGCCTATGCCGACCTGGTGGTGGCGACGGTGAGCCCCCAGGTGCCCCGGCTTCCGGTGGTCCCCATCCCCAGAGCCTGGACCCGCCAGATTCGATACGGGATCGACCCGGCCCGCGAGATCGCCCGTCGCCTGGCGGTCGCCCTCGACGCGCCCTTCCTGGAAGTGCTACGCCCCCCGCTTCACAGTCGGAGGCGGGCCGGAGGCGACCACACCCGGCCGGCGCCGTCGTTCCTGGCGAAACAGACGATCGGCGGACGATTCATACTCGTCGACGACGTCGTGACCACCGGAGCCACCGTCAGGTCTGCAGGAGAATCTCTCGGAATCGACGGATTAGCACTTGTGGTGGCGGCCAATGTGGCCGATAGGTGTCTAGTCAGTTGACTCGACCAGGAGATTTCATGAACCGGCATTGGGCCAGAGAGGTCCGGGGCTGATGGCATCGGTAGTGATCGTCGACGATGCAGAGCTGTTCCGGGAGGCACTGAAGGCTGCCTTCGTCCAGGAGGGATTCGAGGTCCGGGCGGTGGCCGCCGACGCCATGAAGGCGATCGACATGGCCCGGGAGCACCAGCCCGACCTGGTCATGCTCGATCTGCTCATGCCGGGGATGTCCGGCATCGAGGTGGTGGGGACCATCGCCAAAGCCAGCCCGAGCACCAAGGTCGTCCTGCTCACCTCGAGCGAATCGGCCAAGGACCTGTTGGCTGCGGTCAAAGCGGGTGCATCCGGATACCTCACCAAGGACACGCCGCTGCCCCGGCTGGTGTCGGCGATGCACGACGTCCTCGACGGAGGCGCCGCCCTGTCGCCTGCCATGGGCGGGAAGCTGTTCGCCGCTCTGCGCGACCTGCTTCGCCACCACGGTGAGGCGGTGGCGAGGAGCCCCGAGCTGACCGGCCGGGAGCTGGAGATCCTGGGGCATGTCAGCGCCGGCAAGACGTCCAAGGAGATCGCCGCCGAGCTCTTCATCTCCGAGAACACCGTGCGAAATCACGTGCGCAACGTGCTCGACAAGCTGGGCCTCAAGTCGCGATTCGAGGCGGTCACCTGGGCGCAGAGAGAGGGCCTGATCGACCTTCGCTGACCCGGCGCGGGGCCGGTCAATTCCAGCCCGCCGGTAGGATGGAGACTCAAATGCCGATTCTCTCCAAGGTCCTGCGCGCCGGAGAAGGCAAGACGCTCAAACAGTTCCAGGGGATCGTGGCCGCGGTGAACGCAGCCGAACCCGAGTTCGAGGCTCTCAGCGACCAGGACCTCGCCGCCAAGACAACTGAGCTCCGAAGCCGGGCAGCAGCGGGTGAGCCGCTCGACGATCTCCAGGTGGAGGCGTTCGCCGTCGTCCGGGAAGCAGCCAAGCGCGTGCTCGGACAACGCCACTTCGATGTCCAGATCATCGGCGCCGCCGCCCTCCATCGAGGGATGGTGGCAGAGATGAAGACCGGCGAAGGCAAGACCCTGGTTTCGACCATGCCCGCCTACCTGAATGCCCTGGGGGGCCACGGCGTCCACCTGGTCACCGTGAACGACTACCTGGCCTCTCGCGACGCCGAGTGGATGGGAGCAGTCCATCGCTTCCTCGGCGTGAGCGTCGGGTTGATCCAGAACGGGATGGCTTCCGCCGAGCGCCACCCGGCCTACGACGCCGACATCACCTATGGCACCAACAACGAGTTCGGCTTCGACTACCTGCGGGACAACATGGCCATGCGAGCCACGGATCGTGTCCAGCGGGGCCATGTCTACGCCATCGTGGACGAGGTCGACTCGATCCTGATCGATGAGGCGCGAACCCCGTTGATCATCTCGGGGCGGGTCGCGGACAGCGCCAAGTGGTACCGGGACTTCGCCAAGATCGCCAACAGGCTGCAGAAGGACGTCCACTACGAGGTGGACGAGCGCAAGCGCCAGGTGCTCACGATGGAGGAGGGCGTGGCCAGGGTGGAGCAGGTCCTCGGTGTGGAAAACCTCTTCGATCACGCCGCGGTCGACTTCGTGCACCATCTCGAAGCCGCCCTCAAGGCCAAGGAGCTCTACCTTCGCGACGTCGACTATCTGATCGATCACGGGGAGGTGAAGATCGTCGACGAGTTCACTGGTCGCGTCCTCGAGGGGCGCCGCTACTCGGAGGGCCTGCATCAGGCAATCGAGGCCAAGGAAGGCGTGGCCATCAAGGAGGAGAACCAGACGCTGGCCACGATCACGCTCCAGAACTACTTCCGTCTCTACGACAAGCTGGCCGGTATGACCGGAACGGCCGAGACGGAGGCTCCCGAGCTCGCTCAGATCTACTCGCTCGAGGTGATAGCGGTGCCCACCAACCAGCCGGTGGCGCGCGATGACCAGGGCGACCTCGTCTACAAGAGCGAGGAGGGCAAGTTCGGCGCCGTGGTCGCCGACGTCGCCGCTCGCTCAGAGGCTGGTCAACCGATCTTGTTGGGGACGGTGTCGATCGAGAAGTCCGAGTTGCTCTCCCGCGCTCTCGACAAGCACGGCATCAAGCACGAGGTGCTGAATGCGAAGCACCATGCCCGGGAAGCGGACATCATCGCCCAGGCAGGGCGGCCCGGTGTCGTGACGGTGGCGACCAACATGGCAGGCCGCGGGGTCGACATAATGCTCGGCGGAAACCCCGACGGCATGGCTCGCACCGAGCTGAAACGACGAGGGATCGGCCCGGACGACCCCTCGTACCAGGATCTCGAGCACAAGCTGACCGAGGAGTTCGCTGCGCAGATCGAGCCCGACAAGAGGAAGGTCATCGATGCAGGCGGCCTCTATGTGGTGGGTACGGAGCGTCACGAGTCCCGACGGATCGACAACCAGCTTCGTGGTCGTTCCGGGCGTCAGGGTGATCCAGGCGAGTCGCGCTTCTACCTCTCGCTGGAGGACGACCTGATGCGGCGGTTCCAGGGGGAATGGGTCACCTCGATCATGGACCGGCTCAGGATCCCGGACGACCAGCCGATCGAGGCGAACATGGTGTCGAAGGCCATCGAGAGGGCACAACGCCAGGTCGAGTCGCAGAACTTCGAGATCCGCAAGAACGTCCTCAAGTACGACGAGGTGATGAATGTCCAGAGAGAGCGGATCTATGAGTGGAGGCGCTCGATCTTGGAGGGAACCGCCGGCGACGATCTGATCGGAGATTGGATCGAGTCCGTGGTCACCGATGTCGTCGAGACCGAGCTGGCGGAGCGGTCCCGCCCCGAGTGGGACTGGGAGGCGCTGCGCCGGGAGCTGACCCAGTACTACCCGACCGACATCGACGAGTCGAAGGCCACCGGCGGAGCCGAAGACGTGATCGAGTTCGTGTCAGACGAGGCAGCGGCGGCCTACGAGCGGCGGGAGGAAGAGCTCGGCTCGGACGTCCTCCGACAAGTCGAGCGCTCGGTGATGCTCTCGGTGATCGACAACAAGTGGCGCGAGCATCTCTCGGAGATGGATTATCTCCGGGCCGGGATCGGCCTGAGAGCGATGGGCCAGCGTGATCCCTTGTCCGAGTATCAGCGCGAGGCCTACGACATGTTCACCGAGATGGTGGACTCCGTGAGGCGAGACACGGTCCGGTACCTGTTCCACGTCGAGCTGGCCCAGCCCAAGAGCGCCCCGCAACGAGTAGCGCCCGGCCCAACCGGCAACGGCACCAAGAAGCCGGTGACGGTGGCCGACAAGATCGGCCGCAACGATCCCTGCCCGTGTGGGTCCGGTAAGAAGTACAAGCGCTGCCACGGCGCCGCGTAGCGTCGTCCTGAGGCCATAGCCATGTCCGTCGAGATCACCGACCCCAAGTCGACAGTGGCCGATCTGCGTCACCGGCTGGTCGAGGCGCGCTCGTTTCTCGACCTCGACGCCAAGGAGAAAGAGCTCGCCGAGCTTCGTCGGCAGGTTGCCTTACCTGACCTGTGGGACGATCCGGACGAGGCGAAGACCATCAGCCAGCGTCTGGCCCGATACGAGGGCTTGTTCGAGATGGTCACGGGTCTCGGGTCGAAGATCGACGACGCCGAGGTGCTGCTGGAGCTGGCCGACGAGGCGGGGGACAGCTCCGCCCGCACCGAGGCGCTCGACGAGCTGACCGAAGTGTCACGCCAGCTCGACACGCTCGAGTTGGAGTCCCTCTTCTACGAGGAATACGACGAGGCTGATGCCATCCTGAGCGTGCACGCCGGGTCGGGAGGGGTAGACGCCCAGGACTGGGCCGAGATGCTGGCGCGGATGTACCAGCGCTTCTTCGCCGACCACGGCTTCACCTTCACCGTCGAGGAGGCGACAGAGGGGGAAGAGGCGGGTATCAAGTCGGCCACCTTCACCGTGAGAGGAGACCGGGCCTACGGCACTCTCGAGTCGGAGCGAGGGGTGCATCGTCTGGTGCGAATCAGCCCGTTCGACTCCAACGCACGGCGTCACACCTCATTCGCCGGAGTGGACGTGGTGCCCGACCTGGGTGACCAGGCAAAGGTCGAGATCGACGAGGACGACTTGCGTATCGACACATACCGCTCCCAGGGTGCGGGGGGCCAGCACGTCAACACCACCGATTCGGCGGTGAGGATCACCCATCTACCCACCGGGCTCGTCGTCCAGTGCCAGAACGAGAGATCCCAGCTCCAGAACAAGGCGCGGGCCATGGCCATCCTCCAGTCACGGCTCGCCGAGCGGGCTCGTCAGGAGCGGCTGGCCCATCTCGATCAGATTCGAGGCGAGCAGGGCGAGGCGGCCTGGGGTCGTCAGATCCGCTCCTACGTCCTGCAGCCCTATCAGATGGTCAAGGATCTCCGCACCGACCACGAGGTGGGCAACGTCCAGGGGGTGTTGGATGGGGACCTGATGGGGTTCATCGAGGCCTATCTGCGCTGGAGACGGGCCCGGCACGAGGCGGCTACCTGATTCCGACTAGCCCGACGGCAGTAGTTAGCGTCCTTTGCCGCAGTTGAACCGATGATGACTGCGACACTCCCCCTGTTCCCATGATTCGACTCGAACACGTCACCAAGGTGTACGAGGGCGGCACTGTCGCCGCCCACGACGTCTCCCTCGACATCCAGAAGGGCGAGTTCGTGTTCCTCGTCGGGGCCTCGGGGTCGGGGAAGTCCACCCTGATCCGTCTCATGCTCCGGGACGAGCCGGTGACAAGAGGGAAGATCTGGGTGGCGGGCAAGGACATCACCACGCTCCCGAAATGGAAGATCCCGTACCTCCGCCGCTCGGTGGGGACCGTCTTCCAGGATTACAAGCTGCTGCCCAACAAGACCGTGGGCGAGAACGTAGCGTTCGCCCTGGAGGTGCTGGGCCGGCCCCGCTCGGTGATCGCACCCCAGGTCGATCAGGTGCTCGACCTCGTCGGTCTCGCCGAGATGGGGCATCGCTATCCCCGCCAGCTCTCCGGTGGCGAACAGCAGCGAGTCTCCGTGGCCCGCGCCTTCGTCAACCGACCGCCGATCATGTTGTGCGACGAGCCGACAGGGAACCTCGACCCGAAGACCTCGGTCGGGATCATGAAGCTCTTCGATCGCATCAACCGGACCGGGACGACGATGGTCATGGCGACACATGACTTCGCCATCGTCGATGCCATGCAGCGGCGCGTGGTCGCACTCGAGAAGGGGATCGTTGTGCGCGACGAGCTCTCCGGGCGTTACGAAGAGCAAGGCCCCGAGTGAGTCGGTTCTTCTTCCTCCTCCGCGAGGCGTTCGTGAACCTGAAGCGGAACTTCCTGGTCGTGGCGGGGGCCATCCTCGCCGTGTTCATCTCGTTGACGCTGGCCTTTGGCGCCCTGGTCGTCAACGAGGTGCTCAGGCTCAACACGCTCGCCTGGCAGGAGGGGGTCCATGTGATCGCCTTCCTCAAGGACGAGGGCACCAGCGGGGTCCCGCCCGGCGCACATGCCGCGTTGCTCGACGAGGTCGCAACCTGGGAAGAGGTGGCGGACGCCTTCTACGTCGACAAGGCGCAGGCGTGGGAGGAGTACCAGGAGATCTTTGCCGGTCAGGACGAGTTGCTCGAGATCGATCCCACCATCCTCCCGGCCTCGATCCGGATAGAGCTCGTCGCCATCGAGCTCCACCAATCGGTCAAGTTCAAGCTGGAACAACAGCAGCAAGTCGTGCTCCGGGTCAACACCGCGGCCGAGCAGATCGAGCAGCTGCAGAACCTCTCCAACGTGCTGAACGTGCTCGGGATCGGGATGGCGGTGGTGCTCGGGGTTTCGGCCGTGGTGCTCATCGCCAACACCATCCGCCTTGCGATCTATGCCCGGCGGGACGAGGTCGAGATCATGAAGCTGGTGGGGGCATCGAACTGGTACATCAGGATCCCCTTCCTGCTCGAGGGTCTCATCGAAGGCCTGGTCGGCGCCGGGCTGGCCGTGTTCACCGTCTGGTTGGGCTCCACCCGGCTCGCTCAGGCCAGCGAGGGTTTCGCCTTGTTCCGACTCGATGTCAGCAACGAGTTCTTCCTGCGATGGGGCTTGCTCTTCCTGCTCTTCGGCGCACTGGCCGGGGTGGTCGGGTCTCTGCTCGGTCTCAGCCGTTACCTGCGCGAGGCCGACGGCACCGGGGAGGACATTCCCACCGGAGCGGTCTGAATGGCACGGCCGGCGGCAGGCGAGCGGGTGAAGGTGGTTGCCAGCAACAGGCGCGCCCGTCGCAACTACACGGTGGTGGAGACATTGGAGGCCGGTCTCGCCCTGCAGGGCTCGGAGGTCAAGTCGCTGCGAGAGGGCAAGCTCGATCTCAAGGACTCCTACGCCCTGGTCAAGGACGGCGAGGCATTCCTGGTCGGAGCCTTCATCGCCCCCTACGAGTTCGCCCGGGACGGAGGGCATGCTCCCGAGCGCGAGCGGAAGCTGTTGTTGCACAGACGTGAGATCGACCGCCTCGCCGGGCAGATCGCCGAGAAGGGGCTGACCCTGGTACCGCTCCAGGTCTACTTCAAGGATGGGAAGGCCAAAGTCGAGCTCGGCCTGGCCAAAGGAAAGACGTCGTATGACAAACGCGAGACGATCAAGGAGCGTGACCATGACCGGGAGATGGAGCGGGCACTGTCACGGTCACGCAGGAGTGCCTCCTGAATCGGGAAGAGGGAGTCGTTCATCACCGTTACACTGAGCGACACAACCCTCACGGGGGTGAAACGGTTTCGACGTCGAGTGTTGAGGCGTAGGAAGCGAGCCGGGGTCTCCGGGGCCCCGTCAACAAACCGGAAAAACCAATAAGTGCCGAAGACAACTTCGCACTGGCTGCCTAAATAAGCAGCCCGTCCGCCCGACCGACTCCCGCACGGTAGGGATCGGGCGCCGCAAAGCGGGATGCTCCCCACGGGGTTTCGGGACCGTGGGGTCAAGCCAACTCCGAATAGGCGCAGGAAAACTCGTCGTCAGAGTTCCCGTGGCCGAAGCTCGCTGACGACTGCGCTCGGAGATGCCGGCGCCGACGGCTCGACGGACCGGGGTTCGACTCCCCGCACCTCCACCATCGGGTGCCAACGAAAGAGTGGCACCCGAACCAACGAGAACCCGCCCCGAGATCCAGGATCCAAGGGCGGGTCTTGTCGTGTTCGAGGCTCGGATCCGCCTCGAGGGGCGGGCGAGAACGTCTGGCCGGTGTATTCAGCTCGGATCGGACCTGACCTCCTCCTTCGGTTGCTGTGGGGTCAGCTCATGGTGAGACACAACGCCCGGCGATCACGTCTCAGTCGTAGGTGTCGGTCCAGGACGCGATGTCCACGCCGTGGTTGTCGGGCGAGGCGAGCGACCACCAGGCGGGAGCGTGCGAGTCGTCGACGAGTCTCCCTCCGGCGGCGAGCGCGGCCCCCACCCGCGCTCGAGCCTGGTCGGCCGGCACGAAGACATCGAAGTGTGTCCGGCCTCTTTCCGGAGAGTCGCCGGTGATCGGGTTGAAGGCAAGCTGCGGTCCGCAGCGCAGCGGATCGACGGCATCTGTGTCGCCGAACGCCTCATAGCCGAGTGCGGCTGTGAAGAACGGCCGCACATCGGCCTGGGAATGCTGGGCGACGTAGATGCCGATCGACTGCGCGAGCGAGGGATTGGCGGTCAGCTGCAGCTCGGCGGCTGCCCGGGACACGGCCGCCGCGAACTCCCCGGCGGCCGCGGGTATGCCATCCGGGCTGCGGTATGGGATCCGCACGACGACTCCCTCGGGTCGCACGTCGACGTCGGGCAGAATGCCGAATCGCTCGGCGGCGGCGACGACCGGGGCGATGAGGTCTGCCGCGTGCGAGAGGGAGGTCGCGGTGAACACGGCCTGCGGGCCTGTCCCCGTGACACGCCAGTCGGAGACGCCCCGCGCCCGGTGGAACCCGGCCGCGGAGATCAAGTCTGATCCGCTCGTTGACTCGCCCATCGCGAACTCCTTCGAAAGCTGTCAGAGTCTCAGGCCAGTGACGAGCGAGGACCCCGCTCGACCCCAACGCTACCGGAGCTCTCGGCGCGCGGATTCCGAATGTCAGCGGTTTTCGTAGATCGAGGTCGCACTACCGGTAGCCCGTAACCATC
>DATBIX010000033.1:0-13830 GCA_036556665.1 Acidimicrobiia bacterium | reverse complement strand
CTCCAGATACCCCGGACCGCTCCACCTCAGACGAGGATCCCCCACAAGGCGCGCCCAACGAGCGCCCCCATCGTTCGACCCGGAGTGGGAACTCAGACATCGCGCGAGGTAACCGGACTGGCCGGGACGGGCGTGCAAACGGATCTGCAAACGCCAGGGAGGAGACAGGACCGCACGGGGGGACACGAAACGCTGCTTAACCGGTCGGAATTCCTGCCAGTCCCTCGCGGAGATTGACCATGGGACACCAACGGAGACGACGTCCGACGCACTTTTAACCCGTTGGTTGTGGGTTCGAGTCCCACGGGACCCACCTGAGTCTCCGACCATCTGTGGTGAAGCCCGGTGTCGGAGAGGAGGATGCTGCGTGTTGGCGGCGGTCAGCAGCCTCAAACACCCCTCGGTGGATCCATCGGCTTGCACGTGCCTCGAGCGTGGCAACACGCGTGCGGTGCATGGCTCTGGCGACGCGCCTCGACGGTGCCGGCGATTGGATGTGACACCTTCACCCCGTGACGGCCCTTTAGTCTCGACCAGCTTGAAACAGAGATGAGCAGATGCTGGATACGCCGCCAACCGCGTCGTGTCAGGCGTCCGCGCTGGTCAACAGGTCGGCGATGCGCAACGGGAATCCCTCCTCGGCATTGAGGATCCCGGTGAGCAGCCCCACATCCCCCTCGTGGCCCTCCCTCGACCTGATCCTCCACTCGTCTTCGGCAGCCTCGACAAGGAACGCCGGACGACCGGCGGGGTCGGATGCGAATCGCGCCGGGTCGAGGAAGAGTCGTGGCTTGACCAGCCATGGCTCGCCCTGCTCGGGGCAGAAGGTGGTGCAGTTGCCACACTCGTTGCACAGCTCGGCCAAACAGAAGTACTGCTGGCGGCCTTCCACTCCCATCCCTTCGGGTGTGGGCAGCCGCAGGAAGGCATCGTTGGGGCACACCGTGACACAGAAGTTGCAGGCGACACAGCCCCAGCGCTGGAGGACACGGTCCTCCGACCGGGGCAGCTTGCTCGTCCCCACCCGGCTGTAGTGCTCCATCGCCTCGGGCCGGCGCAGACCGGCGGCATACTCCGACACCGCCGCGGCCCCCGCCTGCTGCCGCCAGGCGACGAGGTCGGGGCATCCCGCTCGCTCCATCGCCTTCAGCAGGCCTTCCAGCATCGGCTTGATCCGCCCGTACCCGCCCGGCTTGAGCAGATCGGTGCACACGGTCATCGGGGTCATCCCCAGGGCGGCCACCGCGGGGAGGTTCTCCTTGGTGATCCCGGCCGAGAAGCTGACCTGGACGGGGCCTCCGACTCCGGTGAGCCCGAGCATCCCGGGCAGCGCCTCGTTCAGCTTGCCGAGCAGGGTGGTGGTGACCACATGCAGCGGCTGGCCGGACAGGTACATCGGGGTGTCGGGGAGGTGACCGCGATGGTTGTCCACCACCAGGGTGTTGGACAGCTTGACCCCGAAGCGCCGGCCCTCCGTGCCGGCGAACCGCGCCAGCTCCTGGATCAGCTCCACCCCCCGCTCGAACTGGAGATCGGCATCGAAGTCCGGGCGACGAAGCCGGATCTCATCGAATCCGAGCAGGTCGTGAACGATCTCCCCCACCTCTTCGAATCCGAGCAAGGTCGGGTTGAGCTTGACCACCACGTCGAGGCCGTGTCTCGTCATCAGGTGCTTGGTGATCGCCTCGATCTCGTCGGGAGGACAGCCGTGGAAGGTGGACAGGGTGACCGTGTCGGCGATCCGGGTGGGAAACGGGTGATCCCGCCAGTCGGCGAACGGCTCGGGGATCTCGGCCCGGAGCCGGTCCAGGGTCTCGGTGGCGTCCATCAGCCCGTCGATGTAGCCGGCCACTTCGGGCGAGGAGATGCCGGCGAGGTCGTACCCGACCGAGATGTCGAAAATGTGCGGTCCGGGATCGGCTCCCAGGTAGGGCCGCAGCTCCGGCCATGCCCCCAGGATCTCGACCATCATCCAGGCCTTCACGTACTCCTCGAGCGACTGGTGGATCTTGAGCTCCTGGCTCCACTCGACGTTGTAGCCGACAGTCTCCATGTCGATGCAGGGTCGTGAGATCTCCAACTCGTCGAGAACCTGGACCGTCTTCAGCTCGAGGATCCGGGCCCCGCCCAACCAGGCGAGCACGATGTTCTGAGCCAGCTGGGTGTGCGGGCCGGCCGCGGGGCCGAGCGGAGTCGCCGCCCGCCGACCCATGAATTCAGCGCTGAGGTCGGGGCCTTCGCCGACATCGAAGATCCGGGCGATGGGGAGATCGAAGATCCGGTGCCTCGTCTCCCACTCGTGGGCGATCCGACCGAGCAGGATGCCAAGCGGATAGGGAGTCAACGGCGGCGTTCGATCATTCATCACATCCTCACAATCTGGCGTGGAGCCGGGCGGCCTGCTCTGCCGCCTTGGCCCGAACCTCATCAGGGTCCACCCGGGTCGGGCTTCCCTCGTCGAGCACCACCTGGCCGCCTATCTCGACCCGGAGGGGGCGGATGCCGGGGGTGAAGGCGACGTGCCAGGGCTCCATGGGGTCATACGACCAGGTGACGATGTCGTCATCGGCCTCGGGCACCAGCCGGCGACCGTTCTCCAGCCAACCCCATGCAGTCTCCGGCGATGCGGTGACGTCGACCGCCCTCTGGCAGACGTAGGCGAGCTGGAACTCCTCGAGCATGGCCGCCCCGATCCCGTCGGAGCCGAGCACGACCGTGTTGCGGAACCGGGCCGGTCGGGCATAGCCGACCGCGTTGTTCAGGTTGGAGCGGGGGTTGTGGGCGACAGTACCGGGCAGCCCCGGATCCTCGGGGAGGTGGACACAGTGGGCGAGAAGCCACTCCGGGCGGGCGAGAGGGCTCAAGCGCTTCGCTGCCCCGAAGTCCTGGGGGCCCTCGCAGACATGGATGTGGACCCCGACCCTGAGGTCGGCGGCAAGAGCGGCGGCTGCCTCGAGAGTGTCGTCACTGCAGGTGAAAGCGGCGTGGACACCGACCAGCCCCCGGCCGCCCCCGCTGAGGAATCGCCGGTTCTCCTCGAGGCCCCTACGGGCACCGTCGGGCCCGTGGCGGTCGGTGACCCCGTAGGCGCACAGCACCCTCACCCCCACTTCGGCGCAGGCAGCGGCTATGACATCGAGACTTCCCTCGATCGCGTTCGGGCTCTCGTGATGGTCGACAATGGTGGTGGTCCCGTGCTCCAGGGCCTCCAACGCCCCGAGCATGGCCGACCAACGGATCATGTCGAGGTCGAGCGCGGCGTCGAGGCGCCACCAGACCAGTTCGAGGATCTCTTCGAAGTTGGTCGGCGTGGACGGGGGCGGGGGCATGCCGCGAGCCAGCGTCGAGTACAGGTGATGGTGCCCGCAGACCAGGCCCGGAGTCGTCGATGACAAGTGTGGAACCTTGCTCGCTCCCCCCATGGTCACCAACGAGGCGGCTCAGGGCCAGGGACAAAAGTCCCTTGCTTCGATGACGCCGCTGTCCCTCGTCCGCCGCCGGGTCCCGCCACGGAGTGGCAATCGGCCCTATGACACCTCTCGGCGCACCACGTACCTTGCGGATGAAGCACACGAAAGGATGGCCGCATGCGCAGCTTC
The DNA here is from genome assembly GCA_036556665.1 of Acidimicrobiia bacterium. Classification (GTDB taxonomy): domain Bacteria; phylum Actinomycetota; class Acidimicrobiia; order Spongiisociales; family ZC4RG35; genus JARDZU01. The sequence continues at coordinate 10,231 of DATBIX010000033.1, read as the reverse complement.
GCCGGCCGCGACATCTTGTCCCTCAAGGGGTTCGAGCGGGCCGAATTCGATCACGCCTTCTCCGTCGCCGATGAATTGGAGCCGATCGCCCGGGAGAGGAGGAACACCGATCTCCTCACCGGCAAGACCTTGGTCACCGCCTTCTACCAGCCGTCCACCCGGACCCGGCTCGCCCATGAGTCGGCCATGATCCGCCTCGGCGGGCAGGTGACCGGCTTCGCCGACGCCAAGATGACCAGAGCCGGCGACTTCTACCAGGAATCGATCAAGGACACGGTGCACATGCTGGAGTACTACGGCGACGTGATCGTGATGCGCCACTTCCAGCAAGGAGCGCCCCAGGAGGCGGCGAAGTGGTCGTCGGTTCCGGTGATCAATGCAGGGGATGGATGGGGCGAGCACCCCACCCAGGTGCTCACCGACCTATACACGGTGCAGCGGGAGCTGGGCACGGTGGACGGGCTCACCTTCGTCTGTATCGGCGACATGCGGATGCGCACCATGCACTCGATCGGCTACGCGCTGACCCAATTCGACGCCGAGATGATCGCAATCGCCCCGCCAGAGATGTCTCTGACCGACGAGTTCAAGGCCGAGCTCGCCGAGCAGAACCTGGTGGTGCGGGAGGCCGATCACGTCCTCGACGTCATCGGTGAGGCCGACGTCATCTACATGGAGCCCGTCGTTCAGGCCGACTACACCAAGGGCCGTGACGAGAGGGGCGCCGAGATCCCGACGACCCCGGACAACTACCGGGTCACCAGGGAGCTGCTGGCCGAGGCGGCCAAGCCAGGGGCCATCATCCTCCACTCGCTGCCCCGCATGGACGAGTTGCCTGAGGACGTCGACGGGACCCGGCACGCCCGCTACTGGCAGGAGGCCTACTACGGGGTGGTGATGCGGATGGCGCTGCTCGCCCTCGTGCTGGGAGCGGTGGAATAGCCATGCAGACTCACCTCCGCGGCCGGGACATGATCACCACCCAGGAGTGGAGCAAGGACGAGATCGACACGATCCTCGAGGTGGCACTCGACCTGAAGCGCCGCCGCGCCCTGGGAGAGGACCATGCCCTGCTCCGGGACAAGGTGCTGGCGATGCTGTTCTTCTTCTCCTCGACCCGGACCCGAGCCAGCTTCGAGGCGGGGATGGCACAACTCGGCGGCCATGCCCAGTTCATCGAGTCGCAGACCACCCAGATCGCCCATGGCGACACCGCCACCGAGATCGGGGAGATCCTGGGCCGGTACAACGACGGGATCGCCATCCGCCAGGTGGACTGGGAGATCGGCAACCGGTACATCCGGGACGTGGCGGAGGCCTCCCGGGTCCCGGTGCTGAACATGCAATGCGACTGGTATCACCCGTTTCAGGCCCTCGCCGACCTGCTCACCATCGTGGAGAAGCGAGGCGACCCGGGCGGGCTGACCGTCGACGTGTCCTGGGCCTACGCCTCCAGCTATCAGAAGCCGCTGTCCGTCCCGCAGAGCCTGGTCCTGCTCCTGCCCCGGTTCGGGATCAACGTCCGGCTCACCCACCCGCCAGAGTTCCGCCTCCGTGACGAGATCATCGCTCAGGCAGAAGAGAACGCCCGGGTCGGGCACGGGTCCCTGGAGATCCTCGATGACTTCACCGCCGGGTTCGAAGGTGCCGATGTGGTCTACCCGAAGTCGTGGGGATGCATGCTGACCACCTCGGATCAGGAGGAGTCGGCGAAGATCGCGGCCGGCTATCGAGACTGGATCTGCGACGAGGACCGGCTCGGCCGGGCATCCGACTCCGTGGGATACATGCACTGCCTCCCCGCCGATCGCGGCATCGAGGTGACCGATGGGGTCATCGACGGACCGCATAGCTGGGTGTTCGACCAGGCAGAGAACCGACTTCACGTCCAGAAGGCCGTCATGGCCCTCACCATGTGATCCCGCATGAGCAAACGTGTAGTCGTGGCGATCGGTGGGAACAGCCTGATAACCGATCCTCAGCATCAGACCGTCGAGGACCAGTACCTGGCGGCCGCCGAGACCGACCATCACATCGCCGGGCTGGTCGCCGAAGGCTGGGATGTGATCATCACCCACGGCAACGGCCCACAGATCGGGTTCATCCTGCGACGCTCCGACCTGGCGGCCCACGAGTTGCACGAGGTCCCGCTCGACGTCTGCGGCGCCGACACCCAGGGCGCCATCGGGTACATCCTCCAGCAGAACCTGAACAACGACTTCCGCAAGATGGGGATCGACAAGGGCGTCGCCACTGTGGTCACCCAGGTGGAGGTCGATGCCGCCGACCCGGCCTTCGCCACGCCCTCCAAGCCGATCGGGTCGTTTCTCACCGAGGCTGACGCGATCAGACGGCGGGACGAAGAAGGCTGGGACATCGCCGAGGACGCCAATCGGGGCTGGCGCCGGGTGGTGGCATCCCCGATCCCGAAGCGGATCGTGGAGATCGGGGCGATAAGGACACTGCTCGACGCCGGGATGGTGGTCATCGCCGCCGGAGGTGGGGGCATCCCGGTGGTAGCCGATGGGGCCGGTGACCTGCACGGGGTGGCTGCGGTCATCGACAAGGACCGCGCATCGGCGATGCTGGCCACCGAGGTCGGGGCAGACCTGCTCCTGATCAGCACCTCGGTGGAGATGGTCGCCCTCGACTTCGGTCGCCCCGAGCAGAAATGGATCCCCGAGATGAACCTGGCCGAGGCGAAGGCGCGCCTCGCCGAAGGCACCCATTTCGCCAAGGGCTCGATGGCCCCCAAGATCGAGGCGGTCATCGATTTCCTCGAGGCGGGGGGAAACGAGGCAATCATCACCAACCCGGAGAACCTGGAGAGGGCGATGCGTGGCGAGACCGGGACGAGGATCCACCGGTGAGCAACTTCCACCTCGCTTGCATGGTATGTCACAAGACATACCGGCCGGAGGAGGTGGATTACGTGTGTCCCGACCACGGGGACGATGGGATCCTCGACGTGGTCTACGACTACGACCGAATCGGCGCGTCGCTCCGGCGTGACGTGGCTGCCGACGCCGACATGTGGGCCTACCGATCGCTCCTCCCCATCCGCCCCGACTCCAGCCTCCCTCCGCTCCGGGTCGGGGGCACACCCCTCTACCGGACCCCCACCCTGGCCGCGGCGGTCGGGTTGAGTGAGGTCTGGGTCAAAGACGAAGGGGTGCAGCCGACCGGGTCACTGAAGGACCGGGCCTCGGCCATGGCCATCGTCAAGTCGGCCGAGCGCCGGGCCGGGGTGGTCACCACCGCCTCCACCGGCAATGCTGCGGCCGCTCTGGCGGGGCTGGCCGCCTCGGTGGGCCGGCCCACGGTCATATTCGTCCCGGCGACCGCCCCGGAGGCCAAGATCGCCCAGCTGCTCGCCTACGGGGCAAAGGTGCTCTTGGTCGAGAGCAGCTACGACCGGGCGGTCGAGCTCTGTCTGCGGGCCGGTGAGAAGTTCGACTGGTACAACCGCACCACCGGCTTCAACCCGTACATGTCCGAAGGCAAGAAGACCGCGGCCCATGAGATCGCCCGACAGCTGAGGTGGGAGCCCCCCGACGTGGTCTTCGTCTCCGTGGGCGACGGGTGCATCATCGGCAGCCTGTGGAAGGGCTTCACCGACCTGATCGAGCTCGGTTGGATCAGCGGCTTGCCCAAGCTCATCGGCGTCCAGGCCTCCGGTTCGAACTATCTGGCCGAGGCCTGGGCCAAAGGGGAGGATGTGCTCCACAAGCCGGGCATCGAAGCGGTCACTGTGGCCGACTCCATCGCGGCCGGGCTCCCACGGGACCGCCTGAAGGCGATGCGCGCGGTGACGCAGAGCGACGGCGCCTTCGTCACCGTGAGCGACGAACAGATCCTCACCGCCATCCCAACCCTCGCCTCGATGACCGGAGTGTTCCCCGAGCCCGCCGCCGCCGCTTCCTGGGCAGGGGTGGAGGTGGCCCGGGAGAGCGGGCTGATCTCCGCCAAGGACCGCGTCGTCGTGCTATCCACCGGCACCGGTCTCAAAGATGTGCCCTCCGCGATGCGGGCCGTTGCCGCTGTGGGCGGCAGGGCCCATCGCATCGAACCTGATCTGGGCTCGGTGGCCGCAGCCCTGGAGGAAGGATCATGATCGACCTGAGCATCCGCCAACAGGGCCTGGAACGGGCGGTGTCGAGGGCGAGGGAGCGGAACATCCTCGTACCCACCTTCGAGCAGATGCGCAACCCCGCGGCCATCCCGGAGCAGGTCGTCGAGCGCCTCGAATCGGTTGGCCTGTGGGACCTCGACCCGGTGAACCTCTTCCGCATCGGCTGGCACAACGAGCCGGTGGTGAAGGGAGGTGGCTTCGGCCCGGTCAACATCTTGGAGTTCCCTCAGGAGCTGACCGGGGTCGAGGCCCGGATCGTGGCCCTGGTCGGGAAGTGGTTCCCCACGGGGGCGCACAAGGTGGGAGCGGCATTCGGGTGCCTGGTGCCCCGGCTGGTCACCGGCCAGTTCGACCCGACCACCCAGAAGTCGGCCTGGCCCTCCACCGGCAACTACTGCCGGGGCGGTGCCTACGACGCCCACCTCCTCGCCTGTGAGTCGATCGCCATCCTCCCTGAGGGGATGAGCGCCGAGCGATTCGCCTGGCTGGAGGGGGTGGCCGGCGAGGTGATCAGGACCCCCGGGTCGGAGAGCAATGTCAAGGAGATCTTCGACAAGTGTGCCGAGCTGCGCGCCTCGGGGGAGGACATCGTCATCTTCAACCAGTTCGACGAGTTCGGGAACTACCTCTGGCACTACACCGTCACCGGGCCTGCCATGCTCGAGGTGTTCGAGGCGCTGGCGGGGGAGCACAGCCGCCTCGCCGGCGCCGTCTACTCCACCGGATCGGCGGGCACCATCGCCTCCGCCGACTTCCTGAAGCTGCACCACCCGGGGGTGAAGGTGGCCGCCGCCGAGGCCCTGCAGTGCCCCACCCTGCTCTGGAACGGCTACGGGAGCCACCGCATCGAGGGGATCGGGGACAAGCACGTCCCCTGGATCCACAACTTACGCACCACCGACCTGGTGACCGGGATCGACGACGCCGGCCCGATGGCGCTGATCCGCCTGTTCAACGAACCGGCCGGCGTCGACTACCTGCTCCGCCAGGGGGTCCCCGAGCGGCTGGTGAGCCGGCTCCCCGAACTGGGCATCTCCTCCGCCGCCAATCTCCTCGCCTCGATCAAGCTGGCACGGTGGTACGAGCTGAGAAGCGACGACGTGGTGCTCACCATCGCCACCGATTCGATGGACATGTACATGAGCCGGCTCGTCGAGGGGCGCGAGGTGCTTGGCCAGCTCGGCGGCACCGAAGCCGCAGTGATCCACAACAGATGGCTGCTCGGCGAGTCGACGGCCAACGTCCAGGAGCTGGGTCACTGGGATCGGCGTCGCATCCACAATCTCAAGTACTTCACCTGGGTGGAACAGCAAGGCAAGGAGGTCGCCGAGCTCGACCGGCAGTGGCACGACCCCGGTTACTGGACGGGCATCCAGTCGATGGCGGGCCCCATCGACCAGCTGATCCGGCAGTTCAACGAGAAGGTCGGCGAGACGTGAGCCGGCCTGCCATCTCCGAGTACCTGCGGCCCTCCTCCCTCGAGGAGGCCTGGCAGCGTGTCTCGAGCGGCGATCCCGCCGTCCGGCTCCTCTCCGGAGGAAGCGACCTCACCATCAGCGCCTCACCCGAGGTGACCACCCTGGTCGACATCGGCGGGATCCTCGACCAGGGGATCGAGCCCGATGAGGATGGGTCGATCCGGATCGGCGCCGGTGCGACGCTGACCGCCGTCTTGGAGCACGAGGCCCTGTCTAGCCATGCCACAGGTGTCGTCACCGAGATGATGGTCCACGTGGGAAATCCGTTGCTCCGCAACTTCGCCACCATGGGCGGTCACTTGGCCCGGGGACGGTTGTCCGACGTGGTCCCGGTGTTCGTGGCCCTCGACGCCGAGGTGTCCCTCTATCGGGGCTCCGGGCCCAGCGACATGGCTCTGGCCCGGTACCTCGACGAACATCACAACGAGCAGCCCCACATCCTCACCGGAGTGGTGCTGCCCGGGCTCCCCGGCGGGTCCGCCGCGGCCTTCCATCGTCTCTCCCGCACCGCCTTCGACTTCCCCATTCTCAACGTGTGCTGTCGTGCCGACGGGTCGGCCGGTCAAGTGGGCGACGTCCGCATCGTGTGCGGGGCCACCCCGCGCGTCGCCCAGCGAGCCGGGAAAGCAGAGGCATTGGTGGTCGGCGCCGGGCTGGGCGACGACACCATCGAGACGGCGGCCCGGGTCGCCCGGGAGGAAATCGCCACCGGTTCCGGGTGGGTGGCCTCAGCCGAGTACCGGAGCCATCTGGTGGAGGTCCTGGTGGCCCGATGCCTCCAGGACGTGCGGGAAAGGCTGACACCATGAGAGTCAGCCTGGTGCTCGACGGTCACGACGAGACGTTGGACGTGGCTCCGGGAGACACCCTGCTCGACGCCCTCCGTGCCGGTGGCCACACCAGCGTCAAGAACGGCTGCGCCAACGGCGACTGTGGCGCCTGCGCCGTGCTCGTCGACGGCAGGGCCGCCGCCTCCTGCCTGCTCTTTGCGGCACAGGCCGAGGGAAGGGAGGTCACCACCGTCGAAGGCCTGGCCGGTGCCCACCAGCCGTATCACCCCCTGCAACAGACCATGCTCGATGCCGGTGGAGTCCAGTGCGGTTTCTGCATCCCGGCGATGATCCTCACTGCCGCCGATCTGCTCGCGCGCAACCCGGATCCCACCCGGGAGGAGATAACTGCCTACCTGTCCGGCAACCTGTGCCGCTGCACCGGATACGTCAAGCAGATCGAAGCGGTCGAGATGGCGGCGGCGATCATGAAGGAGGGCGGAGTCGATGGCTGACAAGTTCGCCGTGGTCGGCAACTCCCTGCACCGGGTCGATGGGCGGGCCCTGGTCACGGGGAAGCCCGTCTTCGTCGACGATCTCCCCAAGCGAACCGGCCTCCTCCACATCTTCCTTCTCACCAGCCCACACGCCCACGCCCGCATCACCTCGATCGACACCAGCCGGGCCGAGGAAGTGCCAGGTGTGGCCCTCATCCTCGATCACCGCAACACCCCGGATCGGCGCTACACCACCGCCGGCCAGGGTTACCCCGAGCCGTCTCCCTACGACGCCCGGATGTTCGACACCAAGCTGCGCTGGGTGGGCGACCGGGTCGCTGCGGTCGCCGCCGACTCACCGGTCACCGCAGAGCGCGCCGCCCGTCTCATCGAGGTCGGCTACGAGGTGCTGGAACCGGTGCTCTCCATCGACGAGGCGATTGCCGCGCGTGCCCCGGTCATCCACGACGAGGAGGACTGTCTGGACGTGTGGGACGCCGCCCACAACATCGCCGCCCATGTGGTGGCGACGAGTGGTGACGTGAATCAGGGATTCGCCGAGTCCGACGCCGTGGTCGAGGTCACCACCGAGACCCAGTACGGGCAACATGCTCCGCTCGAGCCTCACGTGGTGAGCACCTATCTCGACGAGAACGAGCGACTGGTGATCGTCTCCTCGACCCAGGTCCCATTCCACGTGCGCCGGATCATCGGGATGCTGCTCGATGTGCCCATCCATCGCATCAGGGTGATCAAGCCGAGGATCGGGGGAGGCTTCGGGGTGAAGCAGGAGGTGCTCATCGAGGACCTGCCGGCATTGGTCACTCTGCGCACCGGCCGGCCCGCCCAGCTCACCTACACCCGGGAGCAGGAGTTCACCTCGTCGCGAACCAGGCACCCGATGCGGATCCGGGTCAAGCTGGGGGCCAAGGCCGATGGCCTCCTCCATGCCCTGGAGATGGATGTCCTCTCCAACACCGGCGCCTACGGGGCGCACAGCCTGACCGTCCTCTCCAACGTGGGCTCGAAGACCTTGCCCCTGTACAACAAGGCCCCTCACATCCGCTTCTACGGCGACGCCGTCTACACCAACCTGCCCGTGGCCGGTGCCTACCGAGGTTACGGAGCCACCCAGGGCTACTTCGCCTTGGAGACCGCGGTAGACCGTCTCGCCGCCGAGTTGGGCATGGACCCGCTGCAGTGGAGGATGCGAAACCACATCCACGAGGGAGAGAGCTCGCCGATCTTCGTCGCCCTGGGTGAGGGGAGGGAAGGCGTGGAGCAGACCATCACCTCCTGCGCCCTCGACGAGTGCATCCGGCAGGGGGCGGAGCGGATCGGATGGGCGGAGCGGCGGGGCCGGCGGGAGCGCCACGGGTCGTGGGTGCACGGGCTGGGGATGTCGATCCACATGCAGGGCTCCGGGATCCCCGTCATCGACATGGGCTCGGCCACCATCAAGATGAACGACGACGGCTCCTTCAACCTGGCGGTGGGGGCAACCGACCTCGGAACCGGCTCCGACACCATCCTCGCCCAGATCGCCGCCGAGGTGCTCACCGTCCCGCTGGAGAAGATCGTCGTGACCTCGTCGGACACCGACACCACGCCATTCGATGTCGGGGCCTACGCCTCGTCCACTACCTATGTCTCCGGGATGGCGGTGCAGCGGGCAGCCGATGAGGTTCGATCACAGATCCTGGAAGTGGCGACCGAAATGCTCGGGGCCGATCGTTCGAGCCTGAAGATGGAGGACGAGCGGGTGATCGGGCCCGGGGACGAGTCGGTCCGGCTCGACCAGGTCGCCCTCCGGGCCTTGTACGCGCAGGACCAGCGCCAGATCGCCGCCACCAGCTCGTTCACCCCCGAACTGTCGCCCCCTCCGTTCCTGGCCGCCTTCTGCGAGGTTGCCGTCGACGAGGACACCGGGCAGGTGGTGGTGGTCCGCTTCGTCTCGGCGGTGGACTGCGGGACACCGGTCAACCCCAAGCTGGCGGAAGGCCAGGTCGAAGGGGCCATCGCCAACGGCATCGGCTATGCCCTGTTCGAGGAGATGATCTTCGACGACAGAGGGCGGCTGCGGACACCGGACTATGCCCGCTACAAGATCCCGGGGCCCCAGGATCTTCCCCGACTCGAGACGATCCTGGTCGAGTCCTACGAGCCAACCGGCCCGATGGGGGCGAAGTCCGTCTCCGAGATCGGGATCAACGCCCCCATTCCCGCCATCGCCAACGCCATCCACGATGCCACCGGTCTCTGGCTTACGAAGACCCCCTTCACCGCCGAGCGGGTGTGGCGGGCGCTGCAGAGTCGCTGACGGCCACCGCGTCGTCCATCAGGCGCAGGTCAGCGGTCCTGGCCGATAGCGAGCCCTGGTACGAGAACCGACGCACCAGAGAGCGGGGGTACGGGCCTCCGCAAGGTGATCGTGTTCCGCCTCAGACCGTTGGACGTGGAGCCGCCGACCCACCCTACCCCGACAACGGACTCACCTGGGTCGGCAACCAGCGTGACGGTCGAAGCACAGCACACCAGACTTACGTACAAGTCAGCGAAGCCGCATCTCAAACCGTCGAACGAATCGAGCAGTCGCTGGTGCTTTCGTATCGAGACGTGTTGACAGCTCAGGGCCATCAGGTGGTACTCCGCAAGTACCAGCCCGACGAGTATGCGAAGCCGATTCTCAGCGACCTATTCGACGAGACCACCAACACGCTCATCGAAGCCAAGGGGTCTGTGGCTCGACAGGCCATCCGAATGGCAATCGGTCAGCTTGCCGACTATCGCCGCTTCGAGAATCCGGATGTGAGCGTGGCAGTGCTCTTGCCAGAAAGACCTCGGGCGGAACTCGAAGACCTTCTGCTCGGCCTGTCGATCACGCTGATCTACCGAGACGGCGGCCACTTCCGACAGGTGAGCCCGGACTCTCGGTCGGTCGGCGAACCCTGATCTCGGCGGGTAGTGAATCCGCAGCGGAGTGCAGATGGCATGATCTGCAAACCGATCTGCAAACGCCGGGTAGGAAACAGGACCGCAGGAGAGGACACGAACCCATCCACGACTTGCCCGGAAACCCTGCTACTTCCTCGCAGAACGCTACGGGAGGCCAGAGGACGCCATGACGTTCGCCGCACTCTTACCCGTTGGTTGTGGGTTCGAGTCCCACGGGACCCACCGCCTCGGCGGCTACGACGCCCAGGAGATCGTCAAGTCGACGTCCGAGCCCACCGGCTCGGATGTGTCGAAGTCGAATGGCCCGGCGACCGTGTAGCGAACCTCACCCAATGCGGCGACCTCGGCGGCCGACTGCGGCAACTCGAAGGTCACCTCTTCGACCGGGGATGCACCACT